>CALCUE010000021.1 GCA_937906945.1 uncultured Clostridia bacterium
AGCAGCGCCTGCGGGATACTTCCGACCGACTCTGCCGGGAATATGAGCTTTCCGTAATCTCCCATCCTCATAAGGCACCGTCACGACCGGTGTGGCTGGATGAGAAAAGCGGAAAGCCCACCCGCTACAATGTCTACCGCAAAGACGTTACTGCTGCCTTCTCGGAGAGCACCACCGTTCAGAACGCAGAGAAGTATTTACAGCGGCTCGGATATATCACGGATTTCACCGGAGTCCACTGGAAGATACGCCTGCCGCAGTATGAGCACTTTACCCGCCTCGACACTTTGGAGGAACGGTGGACGCCGGAATATCTGCGCAAGAATATGGGAAGGAACGCTCCCTACGGGAGCCGCAGAGCAAGAGTGGAGTTTACTCCGTATATGCCCTACGAATACCGCCATTATTATACGCCGTTCAAGAGAACAAGCCATATCTACAAGCTGTATGTGTATTACTGCTTTGAACTCGGTATTTTCCCGAAGAATCATTATCACGAGCCGGTAAGCCCGTATCTGCGTGAGGATTTGAGAAAGCTCGACGAATTTACGGCGCAGGTGGATTATATGTTTTTCCGCCGTATTCAGACGCTGGATGATCTCTACGATGACCGTGCCTATTTAGAGGACAAGCTCGGTGATCTGACGGCACAGCGAACGAAGCTGCAAAACAAGATACGGCGGGCAACACCCGAAGAAAAAATATCTCTCCGCCGTGAGAAATCCAAGCTGACCGAAGAGATCACGGCGGTACGCAAGAATCTGAAATGTAACCGGGCAATAGAGGAACGCTCGGTGCATATTCAGGACACGCTGGATATGATCACCGCAAACGAGCGCCGTGCCGCCGGGCGGGATGTTCCGCAGCAGATCACCTATGAAGAAACCAATATTACACCCAAAAAGAAAGAAAGGAATTATGAACGATGAAAAACACGATGAATACGCCGGTAACCATTCCGGTATCGAAATTACACCCCTTTGAGGGACACCCATACAAGGTACTCGACAATGAAGAAATGAATACGCTGATCGAAAGCATTCAGACGCAGGGTATTCTTTCTCCGCTGATCGTGCGACCGATGGAAAACACCACAGATGAATATGAGGTAGTAAGCGGACATCGCCGCTTATACGCCGCTATGAAGGCAGGGCTGGAAACAGTTCCTGCCTTTATTTATGCCCTCGACCGGGATGCCGCCGCCATAGCGGTGGTGGACAGCAACCTGCATCGGGAGCATATTTTGCCGTCTGAAAAAGCATTTGCGTACAAGATGAAATTTGACGCTATGAGCCATCAAGGAAAAACTTCGTGCCAAGTTGGCACGAAGTTACGCACCGATGAGCAGATGGCGGAAAATGCTGACGACAGCGCAAGACAAATTCAGCGGTATATTCGCCTGACCTATCTCATTCCCGAACTGCTCGACTGGATGGACGAAGGCAAAATGGCGCTGTCCGTAGGTGTCGAACTGTCCTTCCTCAGCGACGAAGCGCAGTACGGCGTTTGGGAAGAATGCGAGCTTTACGACTGCACGCCGTCCTATTCGCAGGCTTTTCGTATGAAAAATCTGTATAACGCCGGCAATCTGTCCCGTTACGAGATTTCCAAAATGCTTTCGCAGGAGAAGCCAAATCAGCGGGAAACGCTGAAAATTCCTATGGATAAGCTCCGTGACCGTCTGCCGCAGAATCTGTCTGTTTCTCAGCAGGAGGCTTTCATCTTGAAAGCGGTGGATTACTACAAGAGATTTTTACAGCGCCAGCGAGATCGAGATTCAAGATAAAGGAGGACAAGGGTATGAATGAAAAAGAAAAATATTTGTTTGAAGAACGTGTGCCGGATACCGACGAAAATAGAAAAAGTACCTTTTCTATGAAGATCGGCGGTACGGTTTATGATGTTACAACTCATCTGAAAACCGAAGGCAAGCGTACCGTGCTGAATCAGTTCAAAGCGTTATTGCTGGCAAATCAGTATCTGTAATCAGCACATTTGAAAAAATACACGGAGCGCAGTAAGGTATTATTACCCTTGCTGCGCTCTTGGTTGTCAGAAAGGAGATTATAAAATGGCAACAGCAGCTAAATTACAAGAGCAAGACGAATTACTGACGGCTTTATATTGTCGTCTTTCGGTAGATGATATCAAAGAGAATGCCGAAGAAAACGAGTCGAACTCCATCAAAAATCAAAAAATTATCTTGGAGGACTACTGCAAGAAAAACGGTATAACGAACTATCAGTTTTTCGTAGACGACGGTATTTCGGGCACTACTTTTAACCGCCCGGACTTTAAGCGGATGGAAGAAATGGTGGAAGCCGGACTTATCGGCAGAATCGTAGTCAAAGACCTCTCCCGTTTCGGTCGAGAGCAGGTCGAAATGGGGCGGCTGACGCAGGTGGTTTATCCCACGCTCGGTGTTACCTTTATTTCATTATCGGAAAACGTAAACAGCAAAACAGGTGCTGGTATGGAAATGATGCCGTTCTATAACATTTTCAATGAATGGTATGCGGCACAGACCAGTCAAAAGATACGGCAGGTTTGGAAAACGAAATCCGAGCACGGCGAACGTGTTTCGCCAACTGTTCCTTATGGGTACAAAAAATCCGAAACAGACAAGAAACAGTGGGTTATTGATGAACCTGCGGCTGCAATCGTGAAAAGGATCTATGCTTTGTGTCTGAACGGCAGAGGTCCTTCACAAATCGCCCGGCAGTTAGAGGACGAAAAGATCCTTTCACCCGCCGGTTATTATGACAGCATCGGCAAAAAGCATTCTACAAAGAATGTTAAAAATCCCTACGGATGGGATTCAACCACTATCGTGAATATACTGGAAAATCGTCAGTATACAGGATGTACAGTAAACTTCAAATCCACTACGGTCAGTTACAAGGTTCATAAGAAAATTTATAACCCTACCGAAAATCAGCAGATTATTCCAAACACGCAGGAAGCGATTATTTCAGAGGAGGTATGGTTGAAAGTGCAGGAAATCCGAGAGCATCGTATCCGTCCGACTGCTACCGGAAAGACAAGCAAATTCGCAGGGCTTTTATACTGTGCCGATTGCGGTGCAAAGCTCCATTATTGTGCGGCAAAGAGCTTGCCGCCGGAGAAAGAATTTTATCGTTGCGCAAACTATAAGGATGGTCGTGGGACTTGCAAAATCCATTATATCCGAAATGTTGTCCTTGAAAAGATCGTTTTGGAGGCAATCAGCGATTTCGTGGATTTTGTTCGCTGCTACGAACCGGTATTTCTGTATATGTTGGCAAAAAAGAATGATTCCGTTCGGCAGGCAGAATATCAGCGGCTTCAGCAGTTTGTGCGTAACGGTGAAAAGCGTATTGATGAAATCGACCGTCTGATTGAATCTCTTTATGAGGATCGGGTTTTGAGAAATGTGGAAGATACCCGCTATCAGCGTATGATGCAGAAATACGAAAAAGAGCAGCGAGAACTGACGACAGAGGTTGAGAACGCAAAAGTCGAATTACAGTCCGCCGATCAAAAAACGGTTGATCTTCGTCTACTTTTGAAAACTGTCCGAGAAATCACGGAAGTTCAGGAACTGACCTCCGGACTTATTCATTCGCTCATAGAACGTATTGAAGTACACAATAATGATAAATACGACGGTCATTGCCACGTGAAGGTCGATATTTATTTCTCCGTTATCGGCATGATGGATATCCCCGATGAAAAGGAAATTCGGGCAATGATGGAAGAAGTTAAAAAGAATCCACAGAAATACAGATATGTGGCGTAAAAAGAAGAAAGGTGTAGTCCCGATTTTTCGGGATTACACCAATTCTTCAAAAAAGATCCTTACGGCACGTCGCCATTTGGGAGGCTTTTTCTTTTTATTCCCCCGGTTTTTCCTTTGGGGAAAGGCTTTGGGATTCCTCTTGATACTTTTCGATCGCCTTTTCGTAGATTTTTTCTCCCTTTTTCCTGGCTTCCACCGCGTCTTCCCACCGGGAAAAACTGCCCAGATAATAGTTCTTTTTCTGGAACGTGATCTGCGCGACCCATTTTCCTGTTTTTTTGTTCTGATAGACTCCGTTGAACCCGCTGGTGTTGTTTTTCAGCGGTGGCCGGTTTTTCCTCGCCATAAGAATGGCGACGGAGGTGCCGTCCACCAGTTTCAGGTTCTGTCGGATCGTTTCCTCTCTTAAACAGCCGCAGCTCTGCGTTTTTCCGCTTTGCAGAAGCGTCTGCCCGACAACGGTCTCGTTTCCGCAGTCACAGCGGCACCGCCACCGGTGGACCCCTTTTTCCTTGCCGGCGTATTCCGTCACGACCAGTTTTCCGAACCGCTGTCCCACCAGGTCCTTGCGAGGCGGATGTCCCAGACAGCCACAGCTTTTGGTATAGCCCTGCCGCAGTTGATGGAGCGGCACCAGACAGATGGCGCCGCAGTCACAGCGACAGCGCCAGATGACGCTTCCGGAGGCGCAGCGCTGATCCGTCGCCTCCAGACAGATCAGCCTGCCAAAACGCTGTCCCGTCAGATCCACCGTCCCCGGTTTCACTTTTTTCCGGCATCCGCAATCCGTCACCGTCCCTCTTTGAAGGCAACGGGTATCCAAAAGGATCGTTCCCCCGCAGTCACAGCGACAGCGCCAGACCATATAGCCGTTTTTGCGCTGTTCGGTGGGTTCGATCACCGTAAGATCTCCGACCCGAACGCCGACACCGATCTCTCTTTTCTCCGTTTCCATGATATAACTCCAATAAGCTAATATAAATCTTACGATACTTTTCACGTTAGTAGTATCTATTATATCATCTTTTGGAGATAAGTGGTATATTTCTTATTACTTTTTTAAAAAATATTCATGGAAAATTATAATAATCCAAAGAGGTGATTGTTATGATTGGAGAGAGACTTGCGGAAATAAGGAAAGACCATAACCACACGCAAAACGATCTTTCCCTCCTTCTGAACGTGTCTTTGCATACGGTCCGGGCTTGGGAACAGGGAAAAAGCTCTCCTTCTCACGAGATGCTGATTTCTCTTTGCCGCCTGTACCAGGTGTCCTCGGATTATCTTTTAGGGCTTTCGGATGAGTTTTCCCCTGTGGAAACCTACTCTGTCAAGCTGACCGCCGAAGAACGCAGCGAACTGCAAAATTATCAGAACTATCTTTTGTGGAAAAGGAAAGCGTAAAATTTCCCAAAAACGTAAAAAAAGCCCGGCTGAAAACTCAGCCGGGCTTTTTTACTCGATTTAAGAATTATTCCTCGCCGGTCCAATATTGGACAACGGTGTAGCCCGACGGCATGGAGACCAAAGCCGGGTTGAGGTATTTGTCAAAAGCGGTGACGTTATAAAGGGTATGGGTGCCGCTCTGCTCGACCACAAGGCCGCTCAGGGTGCCGTTCTCATAATAGAAGGTCAGGTTGCCGCTGTCGGTGGAATAGCGCTCGAACCGGCAGGATCTGCCGTCAAAGGATTCCGTTCCGGTGGCGGCAAGGGCGATGTTTCCGGTGGCGATCGAAAAAGGCACCGCCTTATAGTTCGCCGGGTTGACCGTAAAGAGCTTCGACTGGGCGTCATCGACGTAATAATAGACGCTGTCCTTCAAAACAAGGTGTTCCGTCGGAACGACCGGCGGGATCTCGTTGCCCTCTTCATCGTAGGTCACTTCACCGGAACCTTCGGACGGTTCCGGATAGGAGGAACCGACCCGGATGCCGTTGCTGCCCAGTTCCACCTCGGTGCCGTCCTCCAGATGATAGGTGATATGGAAAACGCCGCTTTTCAGAACGTTGACACAGCCCTCGGAAAACAGGATCTCGTGTTCCTCTTCCTCGATGGCCTGGCCGGTCAGTTGGGCGATCATCAATTCCACGTCGTTGGGGATGAGACCGTCCATATTTTCGGTGAGTTTATCGAGCCAGCCGCCGACCACTTCCGCCGGAGAACAGGCGGTAAGGGAAAGCGCCAGAAGAAGCGCCAGTAAAACAGTCAAAAATCGCTTTTTCATGTTGAACCTCCCTGAAAAAGTTTTTTCTAAAAAAGAATTTCCGGTTGACGGAACCTATAAATCGAATTATACTAATACATAGTTGTGTGCAGAAAACTTCGGCTTTTATTATATCCGATTTTTCGTTTTTTGTCACTCTTTTTTCGCAAAGTTCATAGTCTTTTAAATTTTTTTATGATTTTCGGGGGAATTATGAAAAAGATCGGTTTTGATTGCGACAAATATTTCAAAATGCAGTCCGAAAAGATCCGGGAACGGATCTCCCATTTCGGCGGCAAACTCTATCTGGAGTTCGGCGGCAAGCTCTTTGACGACTTCCACGCTTCCCGTGTTCTTCCGGGCTTTCTGCCGGACGCCAAAGTAAAACTTCTGGCTCAGCTCAAAGACCAGGCGGAGATCATCATCGTCATCAACGCCGGCGACATTGAAAAGAATAAGGTCCGCGGCGACCTTGGCATCACCTATGACCTCGAGGTCATCCGTCTCATCGACGCTTTCCATTCCATGGGACTTTATGTCGGCAGCGTCATTATCGCCCAGTACGCCGGACAGCGGGTCGTTGACGCTTTCCGCAACAAGCTCACCGCTCTCAACATCAAAACCTATCTCCATTACCCCATCGAAGGCTACCCCATTGACGTCAACCACATCGTCAGCGACGAGGGCTTTGGCCGCAACGAATACATCGAAACCACCCGTCCACTGGTCGTTGTCACCGCGCCCGGTCCCGGAAGCGGCAAAATGGCCACCTGTCTTTCCCAGCTGTTCCACGAGAACAAACGGGGGATCAAGGCCGGCTACGCCAAGTTCGAGACTTTCCCCATCTGGAACCTGCCGCTGACCCATCCGGTGAACCTCGCTTACGAGGCCGCCACCGCCGACCTCGATGACGTCAACATGATCGACCACTACCATCTGGCCGCCTACGGCGTCCAGACGGTCAACTATAACCGGGACATCGAGGTGTTCCCGGTCCTGAACCGCATTTTTGAGACCATCCTCGGCGAAAGCCCCTATAAATCCCCGACGGATATGGGCATCAACATGGCGGGCTACTGCATCAGCGACGACGAAGTCGTCTGTGCCGCCGCCAAAGAGGAGATCATCCGCCGCTATTTCGAGGCCGCCTGCGACCTTCGCCAGGGCAAATGCGGCGAGGAACCGATGCTCAAATGTAAGCTCCTGATGGAGCAGTCCGGCGTCGATCCCTCCGACCGGAAAACCGTCGCCGCCGCTTTGCAGAAAGCGGAAGCCACCCAGATGCCCGCCACCGCCATCGAGCTTTCCGACGGCACCATCGTCACCGGCAAGACCAGTTCCCTGCTCGGTCCTTCCGCCGCCGCTCTTCTGAACGCGCTCAAGACCATCGCCGGCATCGACGATTCCATCAACATCATCGACCCGGTGGTCATCGGCCCGGTGGAAACCCTCAAAAAGACCTATCTCGGCCACAACAACGCCCGGCTGCACCTCGACGAGACCCTTCTGGCGTTAGCGGTCTCCGCTCCGAACAACGAGTACGCCGCCAAAGCCCTTTCGGTGCTTCCGGAACTGCGCGGCTGCGAAGCCCATTCCTCCGTCATTCTTTCCCAGGGCGAAGGCCAGACCTTCAAAAAGCTCGGCGTCAACTTCACCTGCGAGCCGCAGTACCGCACCAAAAAGCTCTATCATTCGTAATAAAAAGCCTTTTCGCTTCCAAGAACCTCCCTCTGACGAGGGAGGTGGCTTTTTGCCGAAGGCAAAAAGCCGGAGGGAGAGAAAAACAAATCACCGACCTCTGTCATTCCGGGCAAGGCTTGCGAGCGCGTCCTGTGGACGAACCAGCGAGCAAGGCTTGGCGCCGCGGTCAAAATCGGCAACGGCGAATGCCGTGTCCGCCGATTTTGGGCACCGCAAGAGGGGAGAATATTCGACCGTGGGAATCTTTTTATTCCCATCGTCGGGGATAAAGATTGCCGCGTCTCGCCTGCGGTGCTCCTCGCAATGACAGGCTTCTTATAACCGGTCGGGGGATACTACCTCTCCGTCTCGCTGACGCTCGGCACCTTCCCCCAAGGGGGAAGGCTTTCTCAATACCCAAGGAGGACCTTTTATGAAATTTGTATCCTGGAATGTCAACGGTCTTCGGGCCTGCATGGGCAAAGGATTTCTGGACAGCTTTTCCGCCATGGACGCCGACTTTTTCTGTCTTCAGGAAACGAAGCTCCAACCGGACCAGATCGCTCTCGACCTGCCCGGCTATTACCAGTACTGGAACAGCGCCGAAAAGAAAGGCTATTCCGGCACCGCCATTTTCACCAAACACGAGCCTCTTTCCGTCTTTTACGGCCTTGATATCGAGCGCCACGACCACGAGGGCCGTGTCATCACGCTGGAATACCCTGATTTCTACCTCGTGGACGTCTATGTTCCCAACGCCCGGCGGGAATTGGAACGGCTTCCCTACCGGATGGACTGGGAGGACTCTTTCCGGGAATACCTTGTCTCCCTTGACAGAACGAAGCCGGTCATCGTCTGCGGCGACATGAACGTCGCCCACGAGGAGATCGACCTCAAAAACTATAAAACGAACCGGGGCAACGCCGGCTTCACCGATGAGGAACGGGGCAAGATGACCGAGCTTCTTTCCGCCGGCTTCACCGACACCTTCCGCCATTTCTATCCGGACAAAGAGGGCGCCTATTCCTGGTGGAGCTATATGTTCCACGCGAGGGAAAAGAACGCCGGATGGCGCATCGACTATTTCCTCTGTTCCGACCGCTTCTGCGAAAACCTCGCCGACGCGGAAATTTATCCCCAGTTCGAGGGCAGCGACCACTGCCCGGTGGGACTTATCACCAAATGATTTTCGTTACAAAAAAGCCCGAAGGCTCATGCCTTCGGGCTTTTATTTTTTATTATTCCGCTTTTTTCTTCCGGCGGTTTCCGATCAGCTTGACCGCGCCGACAAAAACGACGGTAGCCAAAATCGCGCCGCCAAAGGCGTAAAGCTTCTCTCGGCCATGACCGCCGGTCATCGGAAGCCGGTCGTCGCCGAAGTTCTTGATCAAAATCGTGCCGTCATTGTCCTCCAGGAGATAGACGTCGCCAAAAGCGAAGGTCGCGCCGTCCGCCGTCACGGTGAAGGAATGGATTTCCGTCATCGGCTTGAAGCCCTTCGGCGCGCTCTGTTCCTTGATCCAGTACGTCTTGCCGAGCCGGACTCCCTCTACGGTAAACTCGCCGTTTCCGTCCGTCGCAAAGGTGCCGACCTGTTTCTGCGCCAGTTCATCCTCATAGATCGCGAACCCGACGCCCGCTTCCTCAATGGCGCGTTCCGCCTCATCCACTTTCCGGAATTTGACGGAAATGTCGGACGGGACGTTTTCGACACGGAAGGTGGAGGTTTCCTCCGACCAGGTGATCGTCGGCGCGTAGCCGTCCTTGACGCTGGTCTCCTCGACGTAATAGTTATAGCCCTTCGGGATATCGGTGAAGGTGTATTTCCACTGATTTTGTTTATTCAGGACGATCGTTCCGACCTCTTTGTCGTTTTTCTGATCGTCCACGGCGTGAAGCACCACGGTGACGGAATCGCTGTCATGGTTCGCGTTGCCGTCAGCCCAGACTTTTTCGACGTTCAGCGAAGTGACCGAGACCTGAACAACGGGCCGGTCAAAAGGCACCGTCCTGGTAACGCCCGTCTCACCGATATGGCTCTGCGTATAGGTGAGGGTCGCCTCTTTGTTGGAGAAGAAGCCCGGCTTGACGGAGCTCGAAATGTTGGCGCCGTAGTCGGTGCCCTGGTCGCCGTCGATGGTGTTTTCCTCAAACTCCGCGGCGCTGCTGTAATAACCGACGCCGTGCTCCTCAAGGTTGCCGGCGTATTTATCATAGGCGTTCTGGTTGACCTTGACGTTGAAGGAGAGGCAGTACCGGTAGCCGCCGACTTCCTGATAGCTCGGCTCGAAGACCGCGGTGACGGTCTTTTTGGGGCTTGTGCTATAGGAAACGCTCTTGATGATACCGGTGCCTTCCTGGGTGACAGAGCCGTTCTGATAAAGGATCTTCGTCTTGCCGACGCCGTTGGTCGGAACAAGCTGGACCATCATGTCAAGGTCCGTGGTATAGAAATCGACATCCTCGCTGAGCTCATCGACAACGGTGAGGTTGCTGTAATGGCCGACGCCCTGGGTGACCTTGTCGTCCAGAACCCGGCGGATCTGCTGGAAGTTCGTGGTTCCGAAGACCGTTCCGTCGGAAGAAATGGCCTCCAGATAATCGTACTCAAAGGTACCGATACCGATGCAGTAGCACTGGACCTGGTCATAGGTGCAGCCGTCATCAATAAAGTCCTTGCGGAAATCGGCGATGGCCTTCATGGTCCGGTCGTACTGCGGATATCCCTCTCTCCAGTTATCGGTGGTACGGATCGTCTCGCCCTCGGCGGTGATGTATTCCGTCGGCTGACCGTCACTGATGAAGAAAAGGATCTTCTGTCTGCCGTCGTTCTGGATGATGCTGTCCGTCAGCATCGTTCTCGCCTGGTTAAGACCGGCCATATAGTTCGTACCGGTACCGCTGACCGTAGGACCGTCAAGAACGGGACGACCGGGTCCCCAACCGTAAGTATAACCGTTGCCGTTACGGAACCAGCCGACGGCGACCTGGTTGGAGCTGTTCAGATCCATGATGGTCTGGATGATTCCGTTGCTGTAAAGCTGCGTCGGTTCGGTGGTGGTCGTCGCGCCTTCCGGAAGACCGTTCAGCGTTCCATCCAGAGCGAGACGGCGAAGCACGCCGCTCCGTCCCAGAATATCGGTGGCGTCATAGGCGCTCTGCTGTCCGTAGGTCGTCGTCATACTGCTGGAACGGTCCAGAATGAAGAGAACGTCCAGCGGCTGATAGGCGACCTCCGGGCCGACGTCCAGATAAAGCCTATAAAGGTCCGTTTTATCGAGGTTCGCCTTGTTGTCCACGTCGGTCTCCGGGTTCTCCACGCCGTCACCGAGCCAGTCGATCCGTTTATAGTGGTCCGGAGCCTTATCGGGGTCGATATCCTCGCCCGGGTTCACCGGCGTAGGATCGTAAGGAGAACCGGGTTCATAGAGCAGGAAGATGGCCCGTCCGTCGTCCTGCGTAATGAGGGTGCTGCCGCTTTCGGTATTGATCGAAAGGGTGTTGCCGCCGGTACGGGAAACGGAAACGACGTTCGGAATGCTGTGGGTGCTTTCCGCGCCGTAGTAGGCGGACTGGTACATGCCCTCGATCTCATAGCCATCGAACAGGGTCTCCATGTTCGTCGCGCCGGTGGAGTTCACCAGAATGGTGCCGTGATAAAGCGGAACACCGGCCTCGACGCCGTTTTCGTCCACCGGGACGCTATAGACGCAGACGGAATAGGAATTGTCCACCGTGCTCCGGATGGTGCCGGGCACATATTTATAGATATCCATGTAGGCGTAGTCCGTATCGGTGCCCGAGGTCTTGCCGAAGGAGCCGTTGCTGTACTGGAGATACCGGTAGTTCCGGCTGTTGTTGCCGGTACGGAACAGCCAGCCCTTGTTGGAGGTATAGGAAACGTTCAGGTTGGCGCCCGTCGTGTTGAATCCGTTGGTTCCGTCCGTAAGGACCAGGTAATAAGGCTGGCTTCCGGTCTGGACCGTGGTCGAACCGCCGCCGCCGATGGTGGAGCCGAAATGGAACTGCATCTCGTCCCGAAGCTCCATGCCGTAGAAATGTTTGATGGAATAATGACCGCTCCGGCCATTGATATCCTTGATCGTCAGCTCCGTCCGGCTGTAGCCGGTGCCGTTTCTGGTCAAGGCGTTGTTGCCGCCGGCGTTGACGATAATATAAGTGGCGGAAGGATCGCTCATGGTGACGACCTTCTGCCAGCTGCCGCCGATGATGGAGGCGTCGGTAACGTCAAGGACCAGCGTCTCGCCGTCGCTGAAGACAATGGTCAGCGTCTCTTCGGTATTGAAGGGCTCCAGCGTATGGAGGATCCAGTCGTTTTCGATGGATTCGACGGCGATGAGTTCCGGCGACGAGAAGACGACGGAAATGGCGTCAGCGGCGTTTTTCTCGATGTCGAGCTGAGCGAAGATCTCCGAAAGGGTGACGTCGGTGCCGACATAGACGGAGAAGCAGGTATCGTTATAGTGGAAATCCACCGTGTAGAAAACATAAAGGGAGAAGCCGTCCGTCTCGAACTCGACGTCGCCCTCCGGGGTGACAACGGCTTCGACTTCCTCGGTCACGGCGTTTTCGGTCTCCGTCGCTTCCTCCTCCACGTGGAGAACGCCGACGGTCTCACCGGCCACCGGCAGGTTCTTCATGACAACGGAAAGGCTTTCGCCCTCGGCGGGCTCCCATTCCTCCCCATCCACCGTGACATGGATATCATAGGCGACGTAACCGGTCATCGAACCGGCCTTTTCCTCGCCGAAAAGATCCACCAGCTCCATGGTGGAAAGCGGGACCGCTTCCACTTTGGCGGCGGCGCCTTCCGGAAGAACGCCGGTGATGACGGCGATGGCGCCGTCTTCCGCCGGTTCGGACTCAATGGTCACGACCTTGGCTTCCTCGGTCTTTTCGACCAAGCAGTCCTCGGTGTGGGTGTGTTCCGAAAGGGTGCAGATCAGCTTATGACCCATATAGCAGTCTTCGTTATGAGTATGTTCATAATCAAAGCCGCAGAAATATTGGGTCTCGTCTTTTTTCTCAGAGAAGCAGCCCATGTCGTGCTCGTGCTCCGGCAGTTCGCAGACCAGCGTTTCAACGGTGCTCTCGGTGACGCAGCCGACGTGCTCATGGCGCAGAATCTCAATATGGCCGCAGATAAGCTCGCCGTTTTCATCATAGCAGGCGCTTTCGTGCTGATGGAACGCCGCCTCGGTCACTTCGGTATTCCCGTAATAGACCGGCTGTTCCAAAGAACAAACAAGAACCGTTTTTGTAAGGAAGCAGTCCTCCGTGTGGACGTGTTCCTCTATTTCGCAGGTAAGCTCGCCGTTTTCGTCATAGCACTCGTCTCCATGGCTGTGTTCTTCTAAACCGCAGACGGCGGCGCTTTCTGTCTCATAGCAATCTTCGGTATGGAAATGCTCGCTGATTTCCGGAAGCGGACAGATCAGCGAGCCGTTTTCGTCATAGCACTCGTCCCCGTGGGTGTGGATCCGGTAATCGGCCACGCCGCAGACACAGCGACCGTCTTCATCAAAACAGCTTTCGTCGTGCTGATGAAGCTCCTCCATGCAGGAAAAAGCGTAGGCGGTCTCCTCGACGTAGCAATTCTCATCATGCTTATGGTTCACCATTCCGCAGACGACGACGTCGTCGTCCACCATGGTCAGAGCAGGCAAAATGAGGGCGTACGTGGTGCAGAAGACCGTGATGGCCGAAAGCCAGAGCAATACCCTCTGCCAGACCTTCTTTTTCTGTTTTCCCTCGGTCAGAACTCTGGCTCTTCCTTCAATGTTTTTCTCCATATCGAAAGCACTCCTTTAAGTGTTGATTCTCATAAAATTATGTATAGATACCTATGGTAATTTTATATTATAGCACGTTTTTTTCAAAAAACCAGTTCTTTTACAATTTTTTTCGGCGACCGGTCGATTTTTTCGGACAGCCTTTCTTTTTCTTTCAAAATTCCCCGAAACCCGTTTCTTTTCTCCCCGAACCGTGCTATAATAAAGCGTTGTGAAAAAGTTCCTTTCCTCAAAGGAGGTACATTTGTGATGGAAATCAGAAAATTCTTTGAATCCATGAAAGAAAAAAAGGTCGCCTTTATCGGTCTCGGCGTCAGCCACACCGATCTTGTCCGCCTTTTCGCCCAAAAGGGCATAAAAACCGAAGTGCGGGATAAAGCGGACCGGGAAAAACTCGGTCCTGTCGCCGACGAACTGGAAAGCCTCGGCGTCACGCTGAAACTCGGTGAAACCTATCTCGACAACATCGACGCCGACGTTGTTTTCCGCACGCCGGGCATGAACTGGTGGAACCCCGCTCTTTCGGCTCTCCGAAAAGAGGGCAAAGCCGTCACCAGCGAGATGGAGGTCTTTTTTGACCTCTGTCCCTGCAAAAAATACGCCGTCACCGGTTCCGACGGCAAAACCACCACAACGACCCTCATCGCCGAATTTTTAGCCGCCGCCGGAAAGACCGTCCACAAAGGCGGCAACATCGGAAGGGCCCTTCTGCCCATTGTTGAAGAAATCAAGGACGACGACTGCGCCGTCGTGGAGCTTTCGAGCTTCCAGCTCATCTCCATGCGCCAGTCGCCGGACGTCGCCGTCGTCACCAACGTGGCGCCGAACCATCTGGACGTCCATAAGGACATGGAGGAATACATCGAGGCGAAGCGCAACGTTCTGCGGCACCAGAACGCCTTTTCCGTCGCCGTTCTCAACGCCGACAACGCCATCACCTGCAGCATGGCGGAACTGGTTCGCGGCGAACTGCGCTGGTTCTCTCACCTAAAGCCCGTCGAAAACGGCGCGTTCCTTCGGAGCGACGGCATGCTCTGCTACTCCGACCACGGGACCGTCACCGAGATCCTCCAAAAAGACGAGATCAAAATTCCCGGGATGCACAACGTGGAAAATTACCTCACCGCCATCGCCGCCACCTGGGGCGAGATCCCGCTTTCCGTCATCCAAAACGTCGCCCGGACCTTCGGCGGCGTGGAACACCGGATCGAGCTGGTCCGGGAACTGGACGGCGTCAAATGGTACAACGACAGCATCGCCACCAGTCCCACCCGCACCATCGCCGGTCTTTCCTGCTTCGACCAGAAAGTCATTCTCATCGGCGGCGGTTATGACAAACACATTCCTTACGAGCCGCTGGCGCCCCACCTTATTGAAAAAGTCAAATTGCTGATTTTAAGCGGCCCCACCGGCCCCAAGATCGCCGAAGCCCTGCAAAACGACCCCCACTACGCCGGCGAACCGGAGATCCTGTTCGTGGACGATATGGAGGAGGCCGTCGCCACCGCCTACGCCAACGCCGAGGAAGGCGACATCGTCACCCTTTCGCCCGCTTCGGCCAGCTTCGACCGCTACCGCAATTTTGAACTGCGGGGCAAGCATTACAAAGAGCTGGTTTCCCGTCTGGGTGAACTGGACGGCATTCCCGTTTCCGAGCTCTGATCGAAAGGAACCCATTTTATGCTGAAACTTCTTGACCGGGCCGAGGACCTTTTCGCCTTCGCCGAAACGGAGCCCTACTGGGCATCGGCGGTCGCCGCCGATGGCTTTGCCTTTCTGCCCAACCCGGAACTGATGAACATCTGGGTGGAAAAAGAGGGCGAAAAGCCCGTTGCCGCCCTCAAATGCGACGCCGAAAGCCTTGTGCTTCTGACAAAGGACGCGCCGCCTTCGGCGGAAATGCTCTTTTTTATCGGAAAACTTCTGGAGGACGGTCTTGTCCGCCGGATCCACACCAACCCCGTCGCCGCCGCCGTGCTCAAAAATCTCTTTCCGCTTCGGGAGGAAAAACGGGTGCTCATGGCGTGCTCAAGCGCTTTGGAGCCCTCTTTTCCCGAGGGTCTGATCCTGCGGGAAAACGCCTCCATCGACGAACTTTTTGACCTTTTCGTCGCCGTGCTCGGCGACGAGGATCATCCGGAAAAGGAATTTTTAGAGCTGAAACTCCGCCGGGGCATGGCCCATGGCCAGACCACTGTTTTCACTCTTTATGACGGTGAAAAGGTCGTTTCCACGGCGATGATCCGGGGACGGACCGAAAATTCCGGCGCCATCGCCTCCGTCATGACAAGGGAGAATTACCGGAAAAGAGGCTGTGCCTCCTATCTTACCGCCCTCTGCGCCCAGCGTCTTCTTTCCGAGGGAAAGACCCCATGGCTCATTCCCGCCGGGGAAACGGCGCAGAAACTTTACGAAAAACTGGGCTTTACCGCCCGATCGACCTATTACAATCTTTTTGTGGAAAGGGAAACAACAAAATGAGCGAATTTTTCCAAATCGACAACCGTCTTCTCGACCTCGCCGAAAAAGCCGAGGCCGACTGCCAGAAGCCCTTTGCCCGGATCGAGGACATCGAGCGCTATAACGCCGAAAAGGTGCTCCGCGCCTTCATCGACAACCGGGTCAGCGAAAGCCTTTTCGCCGGAAGCAGCGGTTACGGCTACGACGACCGGGGGCGGGAAGTGTTGGACAGCGTCTGGAGCCAGGTGTTCGGCACCGAGGATTCCCTCGTCCGCCACAACTTTATGAGCGGCACCCACGCCATTTCCACCGCCCTTTTCGGCGTTCTTCGTCCCGGCGACGTGATGGTCTCTTTGACCGGCGAACCCTATGACACCCTCCACGGCGTCATCCACGGAAAAGGCGTCGGCTCGTTGGAGGAATTCGGCGTCATCTATAGGGAGCTCCCGCTCCTGCCCGACGGCAGTGTCGATTACGACGGCATCCCCGCCGCCGTACAGGGCGCGAAAATGGCCTATATCCAGCGTTCCCGGGGCTATTCCACCCGGGCGAGCCTTTCCATCGACGTGATCAAAAAGATCTTTTCCATCGTTCACGAGGCGAACCCCTCTGCCGTCTGCGTCGCCGACAACTGCTACGGCGAATTTGTGGATAAACTGGAGCCCACCGAGGTCGGCGCCGACCTCATCATCGGCTCTCTTATTAAAAACCCCGGCGCGGGCATCGCCCACACCGGCGGCTATATCACCGGCAAACACGAATTCGTGGAGCTTTGCGCCCATCGGCTTTCCGCGCCCGGCGTCGGTCGGGAAGTGGGCTGTACCCTCGGCGAACTGCGCCCCATGTACCAGGGTCTTTTCTTCTCCCCGACGGTGACCGCCGCCGCCGTTAAAACCGCCGTTTTCGCGAGCCGCTTTTTCGAGCTTTGCGGCTTCGAGGCGGACCCTTATTACACCGACCCCCGCACCGACATCATCGAGACCATCGCCCTCAAAACCCCGGAGGCGCTCTGCGCCTTCTGCCGGGGAATCCAAAGCGGCTCGCCCATTGATTCCTTCGTGACGCCGGAACCCTGGGCCATGCCCGGTTACGACAGCGACGTCATCATGGCCGCCGGCGCTTTCAACCTCGGCGCTTCCGTCGAGCTTTCCGCCGACGCGCCGCTTCGGGAACCCTACGCCGTCTGGATGCAGGGCGGCCTCACCTTCCCGACAGCCAAAGCGGGCGTCCTTTTAGCGGCGCAGTCCATGCTGGACTGTGGCGTTCTTCCGCTTTGATTCCGTTTGACAAGCGGCTTTATTTTCGGTATAATAAACAGGAAAGGCAAAGCCTTTCCTTATAAGCGGGTATGGCGGAATTGGCAGACGCGCCAGACTTAGGATCTGGTGGGTGACCGTGCAGGTTCAAGCCCTGTTACCCGCACCAAAAAAGCGCCGACAGACTGTCGGCGCTTTTTTCATGGAATCAGCCTTGCTTTTCTTAAAAAGGATATTATAATAGGTTTATCCCATCCCGAAAGGAGATTTTTTATGTTCCGTTCCGTCGGTTTCATCGGCACCGGCAATATGGGCTCCGCCGTCGCCAAAGCCGTTTATCAAAGCGGCGCTTTTGAAAAGCTTCTGCTTTCGAACCGCACCGTTTCCAAGGCCGAGGCGCTTGCCGCCGAGCTTCCCGGCGCCATTGTTACCACCAACGAGGAGATCGCTTCCACCTGCGACTTACTTTTCCTCGGCGTCAAGCCCTACGCCGTCATGGACGTGCTTACTTCGCTCCGACCGCTTCTCTATGCCCGGCGCGACCGTTTTGTCCTTTGTTCCATGGCCGCCGCCGTCTCCTGCGAGGACCTCTGCGGTATCGCCGGCGCGCCGGTCATCCGCATCATGCCCAACACCCCGGTGGCCGTCGGCGCCGGTGTCACCGAATACTGTTCCCTCGGCGTCACCGAGGAGGAACTTGCCGACTTCCGGGCGCTGATGGCGAAATCCGGCGTTGTCGATCCGCTGGACGAAAAGCTGATGGACGCCGCTTCCTCCGTTTCCGGCTGCGGACCGGCTTTCGCCTATCTTTTTGCCGAAGCTCTTTCCGACGGCGGCGTGGCCTGCGGCCTTCCGCGGGATAAATCCCTTCTTTACGCCGCCGGCATGCTGGAAGGCGCCGCCCGGCTTCTTCGGGAAACCGGAAAACACCCCGGCGAACTCAAGGACGCCGTCTGTTCTCCCGGCGGCACCACCATCGAAGGGGTCCGCGTGTTGGAGGAATCCGGTTTTCGGGGCGCCGCGATGAACGCCGTCGTCGCCGCTTACGAAAAGACCCTCCGTCTGAAATGAAAACAAAAAAGAACCGCCGACGGCGGTTCTTTTTTACTCTTCGTTAGGGTGAAGCTGTAACATCTGGCGGTTGAACTCCTCGATCTCTTCGATCTCACGGAGTTCTTCCGGAGTTGGTGCGTCCATATTCATAGTCCCTTTTTCCTTTCGAAGCAGTGTAGGTTTATTGTACCACACCGGGCAAAAAAAATCTATGGTCGTTTTTACCGAATTTCCCCGGAAATTTTCTGCACGATTTTCCCGAAAAAGTCCTTGACAAAATCGGTGATCGCGCTCTCAAAAAAGCCGCCCTTTTGGGCGGCTTTCTGTCAGCGGGAAACGACCTGATAAAGCTGTTTATAGGCGGCGGCGGTCTGGTGCCAGCTGAAGTCATAACGGATGGCCCGGCTCACCAGTTTTTCCCAATCGGCGGTGGGGAATACCTCATAAGCCCGCTCGACGGCGTGATACAGTTCCTCCGCGTCATAGCTTTGGAAGGTAAAGCCGTTGCCGCCCGGTTCCTTCATGTCGTGGACCGAATCCTTAAGACCGCCCACTTCCCGGACGACGGGCACCGTGCCGTAGCGCAGGGCGTTCATCTGAGCGATGCCGCAGGGCTCGTTTTTACTGGGCATCAAAAGCACGTCGGCGCCGGCATAGATCCTCCGTCCCAAAGGCGGCAGATAGCTCGTCACGGCGCAGACCCGGCCCGGATATTTTTCCTGGAGCCTATGGAAATAGTCCTCATATTTCGCTTCGCCCCGACCGAGAACGACAAGCTGGATATCCATGTTGTCCAGAAGCCGCTCGCCGATGGCGGTCACAAGATCCATGCCCTTGCGGTCTAAAAGGCGGCTCACGATCCCGACGAGCAGGACGTTTTGGTTCTGCTCCAACCCGATCTCCTTTTGCAAAGCGATCTTGTCGGCGGTCTTGCCGGAAAGGTCCTCTTCCGAGAAGGTCTTTTCGATGTTAGGGTCGTTCATCGGGTCGAAGGACTCGGTGTCGATGCCGTTGAGGATCCCGGCCAGCTTATATTTCCGCTCCATTAAGAAGCGGTCCAGCCCGCAGGCGTTCCACGGACTCAAAATCTCCTTGGCGTAGGTGGGGCTGATGGTGCTGATGGCGTCGCACTGGTCGATGCCGGCTTTCATAAAGTTGCACCGCCCGTCGTATTCCACCAGTGTCCGTTTGCTTTCCGGAAGACCGGCCACGTCCACGGCGGCAAAGGTCTCAAAACTGCCCTGGAACTGGATGTTGTGGATGGTAAAGATCGTGCGGATGCGGGCATAGGCCCGCTCTTTATGATAAAACGCCGTCAGATAGACCGGAATAAGACCGGTGGCCCAGTCGTTGCAATGGATGACGTCCGGCCAGAAATCCTCCATATAGGGCATGGCCTCCAGAACCGCCCGGGAGAAGAAAGCGAACCGCTCGCCGTCGTCATAGTGACCGTAAATACCGCTCCGGCGGTAATAATATTCATTGTCGATAAAATAGAAGGTGACGCCGGAATATTCGGTGGTATAAAGACCGCAGAATTGCTTCTTCCCCGAAAGCTCCACGGGAATGTCGTGGACAAACCGCATCATGTCCCGCAGATACTGGGGAATATCGGCGTAAAGGGGAAGAATGACCCGGCAATCGACGCCGGCGGCGCAAAGCGCCTTGGGAAGCGCACCGGCAAATTCGGCAAGACTTCCGGAAACGGCAAAGGGCCGCGCTTCTCCGGTGGCAAACAGTACGTTCATGGTTCAGCCTCCTTCGGGTTTTCTGTTTTTATTTTATCAAAAAACCGACCGCTTTGACAAGTCGCCGTTCTGCCGAAAAGTCCCGGGAATTTTCTGTCATTTTGACGGAAATATTTTATATAGGATAATAAAATTGTATTTTTATACGGTTTGGTGAAAATTTCCGTCCGATTTCCGAAAAAAATTCTTGACTTTTGCACGGTAAAGGAATATAGTTGAAACATCATTAGGAAGGACAGGAGGAAACCGGCAATGACAAACGCGGTTCTTAACGGCATGTTTAGAAACTTTACCGCTTGCCAGTTTGCAGGCTTCTTTTGCTTTACCCAGGAAAAATCGAAAACTGTGCTTCCCGAATGAGAATCCAAAACATCCGAAACCGGCGGTTTTACGAGGCACAGCGTTCGTAAAACCGTTTTTTTATTGTCAGGAGGTTCCATCATGAAAAAACTTGTCAGTCTTTTGTTAGCGGCCGTTCTCGTTCTTGCCTGTACCGGCTGCGGTTCCCAACCGGTGTCCGATGACGCCTATTCCGTCGGCATCTGCCAGCTGGCGCAGCACGCCGCTTTGGATGCCGCCACCGAGGGCTTTAAGGCCGCTTTGACCGACCTTCTCGGCGACAAAGTCGTCTTCACCGAGCAGAACGCCTCCGGTGAATCCGCCACCTGCATCACCATCTGCAACCAGTTCGTCGCCGACGGCGTCGATCTCATCATGGCCAACGCCACCCCGGCTCTTCTGGCTGCCGCCGCTTCCACCGGTGACATTCCGATCGTCGGCACCTCCATCAGCCACTACGGCACCGCCCTTGAGATCGCCGACTGGAACGGCACCACCGGCATGAACATCACCGGCACCTCCGACCTCGCTCCGCTTGATCAGCAGGCCGCCATCATCAAAGAGATCTTCCCGGACGCCAAAAAAGTCGGCGTCATCTATTGCTCCGCCGAACCCAACTCCGTCTATCAGGCTGACGTCATCACCGCCGAAATGACGAAGCTCGGCCTTGAATATGAGATCTTCACTTTCGCCGACACCAACGACATCGCCTCCGTCGTCACCACCGCCTGCGGCGAATGCGACGTGCTTTATATCCCGACGGACAACACCGCCGCCACCTGCGCCGAAACCATCAATAACGTCGCCCTTCCCGTCGGCGTTCCGATCATCGGCGGCGATTCCGGCATCTGCGCCGGATGCGGCGTTGCCACCCTCTCCATCAGCTACTATGACATCGGCTACACCGCCGGCGAAATGGCCTATGACATTCTGACCAAAGGCGCTGACCCCGCCACCATGGAAATTCAGTTTGCCCCGAAGTTCGAGAAAATGTATAACCCCGACATCTGCGCCGCTCTCGGCGTCACCGTTCCGGAAGGCTACGCCGTCCTTCAATAAGCCTGTCAATAAAAAGCGCGGAAGTTTCTTCCGCGCTTTTTTCAGTTCTCCTGACGAAAGGGCAGTATCTTTCATAGAATATTCGTCATCGCGAGGCTTCCTACCGTGTGAAGGCTCCCTCCGAGAGGGAGCTGTCGAGCGACAGCGAGACTGAGGGAGATTGGCGACCCGGGAAATAGTTCGCAGAAACGGAAAGACAGAGGCAGTTTTTCTATGTTCCGTTCATTCAAAGTTTCATCCGGTTTTATCGTTGGTCGCCGGGCTCCTTCCGGCATTTTCGGCAAAGCCGAAAATGCCACCTCCCTCCCGGAGGGAGGCAATAAATCGCTTGCAGTTTACCAAAATCGCTCCGCACAGTCTTTCATCCGACCTCGCTTCGGCAAAAATTCCCGAAAAATTTTTTGAAAAAAGTGTTGACTTTCATCTTTTAAAGTGTTATATTTTTAAACATCGAAAACAAGGGAAAAGGAGGACACCGGCGATGGCAAAAAGAACCGAAAACAGACGATATTTTATGACCGCTTCTGAAAAGACCGATCTTTTCGGCCTCGCCTTTTCCTATCGTTTTGTTCGCTTTCGATAATCGCTGACCGTTTGATAAAACCCCAATAACCGGCGGTTTTGCGGAGACAGCTTTCGTGAAACCGCTTTTTTTATTTTTATCAGGAGGAAAACCCATGAAAAAATTACTCAGTTTTGTTCTGGCCTTTGTTCTTGTTCTTTCTCTGGCTGCCTGCGGCAACACCGCGTCCGGCGATGACGTTTACACCGTCGGCATCTGCCAGCTGGCGCAGCACGTCGCTTTGGACGCCGCCACCGAAGGCTTCAAAGCCGGTCTTACCGAAAAACTCGGCGATAAAGTGAAATTCGTCGAGCAGAACGCTTCCGGCGAATCCGCCACCTGCATCACCATCTGCAACCAGTTCGTCGCCGACGGCGTCGATCTGATCATGGCCAACGCCACCCCGGCCCTTCTGGCCGCTTCCGCCGCGACAAAGGATATCCCGATCGTCGGCACCTCCATCAGCCACTACGGCACCGCCCTTGAGATCGCCGATTGGAACGGCACCACCGGCATGAACATCACCGGTACCTCCGACCTGGCTCCGCTCGATCAGCAGGCCGCCATGGTCAAAGAGCTTTTCCCCGACGTCAAGAAAGTCGGTATCGTCTATTGCTCCGCCGAACCCAACTCCGTCTATCAGGCCGACGTCATCGCTGAGGAACTGAAAAAACTCGGCATCGACTTCGAGGTCTTCACCTTCGCCGATACCAACGACGTTGCCTCCGTCACCACCACCGCCTGCGGCGCCTGTGACGTGCTCTATATCCCGACGGACAACACCGCCGCCACCTGCTCCGAGACCATCAACAACGTCGCGCAGCCTGCCGGTGTCCCGATCGTCTGCGGCGAAGCCGGACTCTGCGCCGGATGCGGCGTCGCTTCCCTCTCCATCAGCTACTATGACATCGGTTTCACCGCCGGTGAGATGGCCGCCAAGATCCTGACCGAAGGCGCCGATCCCGCTTCCATGGAGATCCAGTTCGCTCCGAAATTCGAGAAAATGTTCAACCCGCCCATCGTTGACGCTCTCGGCGTGACCATCCCGGCGGATTACACCGCTATGGAATAAGATCCACAGGAGGCTTTGACATTTTATGCAGCTTTTAGCACTCTTCGGCGGCCTGGATATCACAACGCTGTTCCGGGCCTGCCCGGGCTATATCGCGCAGGGCGCCATCTGGGGCATCATGGCCCTCGGTCTTTACATTTCCTATAAACTTCTGGACTTTTCCGATCTGACGGTGGACGGTTCCTTCGCCACCGGCGCCGCCGTGACGGTCATGCTCATCATCGCCGGATGGCCGGCCTGGGGTGCCATGCTGGCGGCGATCGTGGCCGGCATGATCGCCGGACTGATCACCGGTGTTCTTCATACCGTGCTCGGCATCGCGCCGATTTTGGCCGGAATCCTTACGCAGATCGCCCTTTATTCCATCAACCTGCACATCCTCGGCAACAAGGCGAACCAGGCCGTCAGCGTCGATAAATACGACCTTCTTCTTTCCCTTCGTACCGTCAATTCCGCCATTCTTGTGGCGCTGGCGCTCGCCGCCGTGCTCATCGCCATTTTCTACTGGTTCTTCGGAACGGAGCTTGGCTCCGCCATCCGTGCCACCGGCTGCAACCCGAGCATGGCCAAAGCGCAGGGCATCAACATCAACACCATGAAGGTGCTCGCCCTCTCCCTTTCCAACGGCATCGTAGCGTTGGCCGGCGGCCTTCTGGCCCAGTATCAGGGCTTTGCCGACGTCCAGATGGGACGCGGCGCCATCGTCATCGGCCTTGCCTCCATCATCATCGGACAGGTGCTCATTGACCTCGTGTTCCCGAAAGTCAGCCACTTTGTTCTGGCCCTTTCGTCGGCGGTCCTCGGCGGTATCCTCTATTACATCGCCATGGGCATCGTCCTCTGGCTCAAGCTTCCGACCAACGACATGAAGCTTTTCACCGCCATCATCGTCGCGGTGTTCCTTGCCGTGCCGAACCTTCGGAACAAAGCGTCGTTCGGCAAAAAGAAGGAGGCGAAGACCGATGCTTGACATTGAAAACGTGTTCAAGACTTTTAACCCCGGTTCCATCAACGAAAAACACGCCCTCAACGGCGTGGAGCTTCACCTCAACGAAGGCGACTTCGTCACCATCATCGGCGGCAACGGCGCCGGTAAATCGACCATGCTCAACGCCATCGCCGGTGTGTGGCCGGTGGATTCGGGCCGCATCAAAATCGACGGCGTCGATGTCACCGCCCTGCCGGAATACAAACGGGCGGCTTATCTGGGCCGTGTTTTCCAGGACCCGATGACCGGTACCGCCGCCAATATGCAGATCGACGAAAACCTCGCGTTGGCTGCTCGCCGCGGAAAAAAGCGTGGTCTTAAATGGGAGATCACCAAAGAGGAAGAGGAACAGTTCCGCGAGGCGCTGAAATCCCTGGACCTCGGTCTGGAAGACAGGCTCACCGCCAAGGTCGGCCTTCTTTCCGGCGGTCAGCGCCAGGCGCTGACCCTTCTGATGTCGGCCATTGTCAAACCGAAATTGCTGCTTTTGGACGAACACACCGCCGCCCTTGACCCCAAAACGGCGGCCAAGGTATTGGAGATCACCGACAAGATCGTTTCGGAAAACCACCTGACGGCTTTGATGGTCACCCACAACATGAACGACGCCATCCGCCACGGAAACCGCCTCATCATGATGAACAATGGGCGGATCGTCCTTGACGTTTCCGGCGAGGAAAAGGCGAAGCTGAGCGTAGAGGACCTCCTCAAAAAATTCAGCGCCGCCGCCGGTGAGGAATTCGCCGACGACAAGAGCCTGCTTTCTTAAGAATTCTTCATTACTCCTTTCTTTTTCATTGTACGAAGTGCGGAAGATCTTCTTCCGCACTTTTGTTTTTAAAAGACCCTTTTCCTTTGAAAAAATCTTGCGTTCCCTTTCGAAATATGCTATGATATTATAAATAATTGTCTCTATACCTCTATCAAATAATGCAGAACAGGAAACAAAAACCACTATGATGATTTCAACAAAAGGCCGCTATGGCCTGCGGCTCATTCTGGACATTGCCCGGGAAAGTCACGGCAAACCGGTTCCGGTGCGGGATATCGCCGCCCGGCAGAACATCAGCGATAAATATCTGGAACAGATCATCATGCCGCTTTCCAAAGCGGGACTTGTGAAAAGCGTCCGCGGCGCCCAGGGCGGTTACGTTCTGACCAAATCCCCGGACGAGATCACCGCCGGTGACGTGCTTCGCGCCGCCGAGGGAAGTCTGGCTCCGGTGGAATGCTGCGAGATCGGCTGTGACCACGCCGACGGCTGCCTCACCTTCGGGCTCTATCGGCGGATCCAGGAAGCCGTCGATTCCGTCGTGGACAGCACCACCATCACCGATATGCTCTCCGACGCCGGTTTTTCGGCGGATTGACCGAATATTTAATAAATTCTTCATATTTGTTTTCTTGTGTTTCTGCCCTTCATTGTTTATAATGATTTTAGTGTGAAATTAACGCTCGAAGGAGGAGCTTTTTTCTATGTCATTCTCGATGTTTAATCAGGATATCGGTATCGACCTCGGTACCGCCAATACGCTTATTTTCGCCAAAGGCAAAGGCATCATCATGCGGGAACCGTCCGTTGTCGCCGTCGATACCCGTACCGACACCGTCCGTTACGTCGGCCAGGAGGCCAAGGACGTCATCGGCCGTACCCCCGGTTCCATCGTCGCCGTTCGTCCGCTGAAGGACGGCGTCATCGCCGACTTCGATATCGCCTCCAGCATGCTCCAGATCTTCATCAAAAAGGTCTTCAACAACTCCCTCTTCGCGAGACCGCGGATCGTCATCTGCATTCCCTCCGGCGTCACCGAAGTGGAACGCCGTGCCGTGCGCGAGGCTTCGATGAAAGCCGGCGCCCGCCACGTCTCCATCATCGAGGAACCGATGGCCGCCGCCATCGGCGCCGGTCTTCCGGTCGCCGAAGCCTGCGGCAGCATGGTCGTCGATATCGGCGGCGGCACGAGCGAAGTGGCTGTCATCTCCCTCGGCGGCATTGTCGCCTCCAAATCCGTCCGTGTCGGCGGTGACGAATTCGACGCCGCCATCATCTCCTACATCAAGAGAAAATATAACCTCCTCATCGGCGAGCGTTCCGCCGAAGCCATCAAAATGACCATCGGTTCCGCTTTCCCCTTCGACGAGGAACTGGAAATGGAGATCAAAGGCCGCAACCTCACCGACGGTCTTCCGAAAAATATGTTCATCACCAGTGAGGAGATCCGTGACGCGCTGGCCGATCCGCTTTCCGCCATCATGGAAGCCATCAAATCCACGTTGGAGCGCACCCCGCCGGAGCTTTCCGCCGATATCATCGACCACGGCATCACCCTGACCGGCGGCGGAAGCCTTCTCCACAACATCGACAAGCTCGTTTCCCGGGAGACCGGTATGCCGGTCTTCATCGCCGAAAACGCCCTCGACTGCGTCGCCGTCGGCGCCGGTATGGTCCTTGATAACATCGACCTTCTGAAAGAAGTCGTCTCCGACAGCGAACGCCGCCTCGGCTGATTTTCGTCCCTTTGCTTTTTCCCTCCTCGGGAGGTTTGCGGCTCCCTTTTTCCCAAAAGGGAGCCTTTTTTCGTGAAATTCTTTAATTATTTATAGGAGGCCAAAGCCATGAAAAAGTCCACCATGCGTAAATACGCCCGCCTCATCGCCCGGATGGGTGTCAACGTCCAGAAAAACCAGCCCGTACTGCTCAACGTTTCCGCCGATCAGTACGAGTTCGCCGCCATGGTCGCCGAGGAATGCTACCGTGCCGGCGCCAAATACGTCCGCACCGACTGGAGCTATCAGCCCATCACCAAGCTGGCCTACCGTCACCAGAGCCTCAAGACCCTTTCCACCATGCCCAAATGGCAGGAGGAACGGCTTCAGCTGATGGTGGACGAACTGCCCTGCCGCATTTATATCGCCAGCGACGACCCCAACGGTCTGCGTGGCGTCAACGTTGAAAAGCTCCAGAAGGCCGGCATGGCTCTCGGCAAAAAGACCAAGCCCTACCGTGACGCCATCGAAGGCAAACACCAGTGGACCATTGCCTCCGTACCGTCTCCCGCCTGGGCCAAACAGGTCTTCCCGGATCTTCCGAAAAATCAGGCCGTCAAAAAACTCTGGGACGCCATTCTGACCTCTGTCCGTGTCTCCGACGATCCGGCCAACGACCCTATCGCCGAATGGACCAAGCACAACGCCAACCTTCGCGCCCGCTGCGACTGGCTCAACGCCCAGCATTTCGACTATCTCACCTATAAAAGCGCCAACGGCACCGATTTCCGTGCCGACCTCATTCCGCAGGGCAAATGGGCCGGCGGTGAGGAACTGACCGACAAAGGCGTCGCTTTTAACCCCAACATGCCCAGCGAAGAGGTCTTCACCAGCCCGAAAGCCGGCAAAGCCGAAGGCAAACTGGTCGCCACGAAACCCCTTTCCTATCAGGGACAGCTCATCAAAAACTTCTGGATCCGCTTTGAGGACGGCAAAGCCGTCGAATGGGACGCCGAAGAGGGCAAGGACCTTCTCACCCGCATGATCGGCATGGACGAAAACGCCGGCAAGCTCGGCGAACTGGCCCTCATCCCCTGCGACAGCCCCATCAACAACACCGGCATCCTCTTCTATGAAACGCTCTTTGACGAAAACGCCAGCTGCCACGTCGCTCTCGGCGCCGGATTCCCGGACTGCATCGAAGGCCACGAAAATATGACCTTGGAGGAGTGCCAGGCCCTCGGCATCAACGAAAGCCTCATTCACGTCGATTTCATGGTCGGCGCGCCGGACCTCTGCGTCACCGGTTACAAAGACGGCAAAGCCACCCCGATTTTCGTAAACGGCGAGTGGGCTGAATAAAAAGCCTTCAAACGACCCCCGATAGCCTTCCCCCTCGGGGGAAGGTGTCACGGCTTTGCCGTGACGGATGAGGGGCTTTGTAAGTCTGATTTCGTTCAAAAATAGTTGTCATTGCGAGGAGCCGTTATTGACGAAGCAAGAACGCGACGTGGCAATCGTATCCCCGACGATGGGAATAAAAAGATTCCCACGGTCAAA
>CALCUE010000022.1 GCA_937906945.1 uncultured Clostridia bacterium
GCGAGCTGGGTTCAGAACGTCGTGAGACAGTTCGGTCCCTATCTGTCGTGGGCGTTGGATATTTGAGGGAAGCTGTCCTTAGTACGAGAGGACCGGGATGGACGCACCTCTGGTGCACCAGTTGTTCTGCCAAGGGCACAGCTGGGCAGCTATGTGCGGATCGGATAAACGCTGAAGGCATCTAAGCGTGAAGCCGTTCCCAAGATAAGATATCCCATTGCTTTAAGCAAGTAAGACCCCTTGTAGACTACAAGGTTGATAGGCTCAATGTGTAAGCGCAGTGATGCGTTTAGCTTGCGAGTACTAATTGGTCGAGGACTTGTCCTTTTGCACAGTTCTTCTCTTTTCGATTTTATTCTTTCCATTCGCGTCTTTTTCAGTTTTCAGGGTTTTACCTGATAGTCGGTGTTGATTACGATGAGGACCCACCTGTTCCCATTCCGAACACAGTAGTTAAGCTCATTCGTGCCAACGATACTTGGAGGGCAGCCTCCCGGGAAAATAGGTCGATGCCGGCACAGCGCAGTTATACATAACTGCGCTGCTTTTCTATTCCTCCTTAGCTCAGTTGGCAGAGCATGCGGCTGTTAACCGCAGGGTCGTTGGTTCGAGCCCGACAGGGGGAGCCAGTTGATAGGGGCGTTCTTTCCATGAGGACGCCCCATCTCTCAAATGGGCCTTTAGCTCAATTGGTTAGAGCAACCGGCTCATAACCGGTTGGCTTGGGGTTCGAGTCCCTAAAGGCCCACCAGGTTCTTTAGAATTTCATATAGGGGCATAGTGTAATGGTAACATCCCGGTCTCCAAAACCGTTGTTGAGGGTTCGAGTCCTTCTGCCCCTGCCAGAATAAATTACCGGTTCTGTTTTTTGAACAGAACCGGTGATTTTTTATTTGATAAATCCGTTAAGTCACCGACGAGCACGGCGTATTCCTCGTTGAGCACCGGAAAATCTTTTTTTGAGCACCACGATTTTTCGCTTTTTCGGAGGCGAAAAGTGGTATAATCAAAGAAAAAACACCTAAAACGAAAAAAGACAAAAGGGAGCACGGAACGTCGGGAAAAGGCGTGCTTTGTCTGATAGAATAGAGGCAGAGAGAAGGTGAAACCATGAGTTGGTCGGATGACATCGCGCAGGCGATCCGATATATCGAGGATCACCTCACCGACGAGGTGACGGTGGAGGAGATCGCCCGGAATGTGCATCTTTCCCCGTTTTATTTCCAAAGGGGATTTTCCCTTCTTTGCGGGATCACCGTATCGGAATATCTGCGGAACCGGCGGCTTTCCCTCGCCGGAAGGGATCTTCGGATGAACGGGGAGAAGGTGCTGGACGTTGCCCTTCGGTACGGCTACGATTCGCCGGACAGCTTCGCGAAAGCGTTCACCCGCTTCCACGGCATTTCCCCTTCCCAGGCGAAAAACGGCGAAGGGAAACTAAAAAACTATCTTCCTCTCCGGATCCATCTATCGATGAAAGGCGGTTTTGAAATGGAATGTAAAATCGTAAAAAAACCCTCGTTCACGGTCATCGGCTGTTCCCGTGTTTTTAAAAACGAGGAAGGGTACGAACAATGCCCCAAATTCTGGGACGAACTTTTGGAACAGGGTGACGACCGGGCCATCGGCGGCACCTATGGGCTCTGTTTTGACAGCCCGACGGGAGAGGAGTTCCGCTATATGATCGCCGATGACTACGTTCCTTCTCGGAAACTGTCGGGCGAATGGGAGACGGAAGTCATTCCGGAAAGTACCTGGGCGGTTTTTCCCAGTCGGGGACCGCTGCCGCAGGCATTACAGGAGGTCAACACGAGGATTTTTTCCGAATGGCTGCCTCAGAACACCGACTATGAGATCAATGGCCGGTGCAGCGTGGAATATTATACGGATCCGGCGGATTTTCCGAAGGGAAACGGGGACGAAAACTATTACTGTGAGATCTGGATGCCGGTAAAAGCCAAAGAAAAATAAAAGAAGCGCCGCAAAAGCGGCGCTGCCCCATAAGGAAGCATTTTCGCAAAGCAAAACCCGCCAAAAGGGAATTCGGTTTCTCTTCGGCGGGTATTTTTTTGTCCGGCAAACGGACATTTGTTCAATTCTTATGTAGACCGTAATGCATTCTGGAATCAAAGATTAAATCAATAAACGATGGATAATATGGAATAAAGACATTATCGGCAATCATCTGCTTTATTTCGTCCTTTGTTGCCCACATCACATTTTGAACTTCTTCAGACTGGAGAACCATTTCACCTAATTCAACATCCTTTTCAACAAGAAAAATATCGTCGAAGCCGCAATCAAAATTTACGGTCAGATTTGGACGGATACCTGTCAAATCAACGCAAATTCCAAGTTCTTCGTTCAACTCCCGTGATGCCGCGGTTTGCGCATCTTCACCGGCGACGGCGCTGCCGCCAACGGTGATATCCCAAAGATTTGGCCAGCCCTGCTTATCTTTTTGCCGTTGCTGAATCAGCATTCTGCCAGCCGAATCAAATATACAGATATGAATGACCAGGTGAAATGTACCTTTTTCAAAGGCCGCGCCGCGAACCATTTTGCCGATTTTTTCTCTGTTTGCATTATATGTGTCCCATAGTTCCATACTAATCACCTCCGCAAATTTCGATTTGTCCGCAGCTTGAACGAGCATCGGATTTCGCCGTACAAAATCCATATCCCGAAAAAACTTCCTTTCCGGGCTGTTGCTAAAGCGGCGCTTCTTTTATTATCCTCGATTATGGCGCTTTTTGTTCCCGGCGCAATTTGTAGGCGTCGAAGCGGGATTCATAGGCCGCGAGCATCAGAACGAAAGCCGCGAGACCGACATGCCAGGTGATGGCCTCAAAAACGGATGGGAAATCGCCGGTCACTACGACGCATTGGAAAACAGCCGAAAGAAGACTCAACGTCGCGATGACAAGGACGAGAAGCTGGTTCAAAAAGACGTTGACCGGACGGCTGTGGTGGTCGCTGTTGATGATAAAGTGGTTGACGAAAAGGGCGGCGAACAGCACCACGGTCACAAGGCTCATCATGAGATAACCGTGCCCGTAAAAATTGTCATAGCGGGTGAAGACCTCGCGATTAAAAAGGATGTTGTCAACGGCATAGTTGACTTCGTCATAGAGGTACCACATAAGGATCGCCCCAAGCAGTCCTTTTTGCACGTTTTTGTTGTGCCGACGGTAGGCAGCATAGAGGAAAAGGATGCAAAGAACGAAAACGGTGTCGAGCAGAAGCAGGGAATAGAGCCCGCAAAGATATTTGCCGACGAGATTGAGGGTATAGAGCGCCACCGTTGCCGTCACCGTTCCGGCAAGAAAGCGTTCCCGGGCAAAGACGGCGGAAAACCGATTGATGATCTTCCGCATAAAAATACCTCCAATTAAGATAGGATAGAAAAGGATTTTGGTTGGATCAGTCAAAAAACGGGATATAGGCGGCCAAAACCGCGAAGACGATGGAGGGCAGAAGGTTCGCCACCTTGATCCGGAAAGCGCCGTCCGCCATGAGGTTGACACCGATGCAGAGGATGAGCACCGAACCGACGAGGGAGAGATTCGCCATGGCGAGATCGCTCAGGATCGGCGCGATGAGCGCCGCCAGAAGGGTGATCGAACCCTGGAAGATCGCCACCGGCACCGCCGAAAAAAGACAGCCCTTGCCTTTGGAGGCCGCCATCACCATCACGATGATGAAGTCGAGGATCGCTTTGGTGAACAGGATCGACGGGTCGTGCTCAATGCCGTCCATCACCGAACCCATCACCGCCATGGCGCCGATGCAGACCGTCAGCGACGCGCTGACAAAGCCGTCCACGAAGGCGGCGTCCTTGGCGTTGCCGGTCTTTTTCTTGAGATATTCCCCGAAGCGGGTCATGTTGCCGTCCACGTCGATCACTTCGCCCAAAATGCCGCCCAGTACCAGCGAAAAAATGAGCATATAGGTGCCCCGGGTCGTGATCGCGCCGTCCGAAAGGACAAGCATTTTGGAAAGAAGACCCGAGAGAGCCAGTGCGATCACCGAAAGGGACAGCGCCACGTTGAGGATCTTCTGCATATTTTCTTTGATGAGGCCTTTGGCGAAAAGGCCGAGGATGCCTCCGGCCACAATGGCGGCGGCGTTGACCAGTGTTCCCAGTCCCGGCATGGCGATCCCTCCTTTTTTATGTTCCTATCATAGCACAAAACCGCCGTTTTTCAAGGGCAAAGAGGCGCGCTCTCTTGTCAATCGGCAAAAAAACCGCTATAATGAAGCAAAGACCGGAGAAAAGGAGGGGTTCCCGTTGATTTTTACCACGCGCGACGAAGAACTGCGGTTTTTGAAGCGGCTTTGGAGCGGCGAAGCGACCCTTTGCCCGAAATGCGGCGACGGGACGCTTCAGCGCCTTCACAAAAAGGCCAAGAAAAGCGACAACGATTGGGTCTGTCCGGTCTGCGGCGAAATATATCGAACCATCCGGCTTTTTATGGATCTGCCGGACAAATAAGGAGGGGTTTTATATGGAAGAAAAGAAGATCATTCATACGGAAAAGGCACCGGCCGCCATCGGCCCTTACAGCCAGGCCGTCGCCATCGGCGGATTTCTGTTCACGTCCGGCCAGATCGCCCTCGATCCCGAGACCGGCGTTCTGGTGGACGGGGATATTAAGGCGCAGACCGAACGGGTGCTCAAAAACCTTTCGGCGGTGTTGGAGGAAGCGGGCTGTACGGCAAAAAACGTTGTCAAAACGACGGTCTTCCTTTCGGATATGAACGATTTTGCCGCCATGAACGAGGTCTATAAAACGTTTTTCAAGGAAAACCCGCCGGCACGGTCCGCCGTTGAGGTGGCGAAGCTGCCCAAAAACGCCAAAGTGGAGATCGAAGCGGTGGCGAAGCTCGGCTGAGCACGGTTTTTTAAGAAAGAGGGAGAAGGCTTTGGTTTATCACGCTTCACCGGTGGCGGGGCTTACGGTTTTGGAACCGAAAAGCACCGGAAACGGTGCTCCCGTAGTCTGGTTTTCGGAAAAGCGGGAGAACGTTCTCGTCTATCTTTCCAACGCCGTCGAAAAGTTCTGCCGGGAAAGTGGCTTCGAGCACGAGGGAGCTTATGAAAAATGGGGCCCCTACGGGTTTGAGCACAATGGACGCCTGCGACTGGAGGAATATTATCCCGACGCTCTTCGGGAGACCTATCAGGGCGTTTCCGGGTGGATCTACACGGTGGAAGCGGTGAAAAAAAGCGGCTTTTCGACAGGAATTCCTTTTACGATGACATCGGAAAAACCGGTGCCGGTCACCGGTGCGGAATTCGTTCCCGACGCCTATGAGGCGATTTTGGAAGCCGAGCGGGAAGGCAAGATCGTTTTGAAACGCTATGACGACTTTTCCCGGGAAGAGAGGAAAAAGGTTTTCGCCATGCTGCGCCGGGAATATGAACAAAGCGATGGAAAGCCGGAGTACCGCTATTTTTTGGAACAAAAATGCGGAATTTGTCTATAGAAAAGCCCCCTTTGACAAGGGGGCCAAGAACGCTTCCAGTTTCCCAAAATCAAGTTTACATAGCCCCTCATCCGTCTGCTTCGCAGACACCTTCCCCCGAGGGGGAAGGCCTTAAAGATTGCCACAGTGAGCGCCTTGCGCCCCTTGTTAAAGGAAGCGCGAAGCGCTCGGCGCGGTAGTGAATGACCGTCCGGTGGACGGTCAGAGCCGCGCCGTGACCGAGCCCGCAGGCGAGACGAGGGCCACGAAGTGGCGAGGGGATTCCTTTACAGAAATCGAACCGTAGAAAAGAATCCCCCAGTCCTCGTTTCACTCGGACAGCCCCCTTTGACAAGGGGGCTAAGAACGCTCCCGATTTCCCGAAATCAAACTTGTAAAGCCCCTCATCCGTCTTTTTGCCTTCGGCAAAAATCCACCTTCCCCCAGGGGGAAGGCTTTTAAGATTGCTACGTCGCGCCTGCGGCGCTTCTCGCAATGACATGGAATATGGGACGCGCTCGGATTATAGCCCTCCGGGGGAAGGCTTTCAAATTTCCAAAGTTTTCTTCACCATGTCAAAGATAGGTTTTTCTTGCAACTTGCGCCGGCTTCTGCTACAATAAAAACAGAAACTTTGAATAAAGGTGGTGTTCCCGTGAAAAAAATTGGGGCGCTCTTGGTGGCGCTTTTGCTGATTTTCTCTCTTTCCGTCGTTTCCATCGCCGATTTCGGCGATTTTGCCGGCGACTCCGACTGGAGCTCCGATTGGGGCTCGGACTGGGGTTCCGATTGGGACTCCGGTGACAACTGGAGCTGGGGTTCCGACGATGACGACTGGAACTGGGGTTCCGACGATGACGATTGGAACTGGGGTTCCGACGATGACGATTGGGGCTCCTCTTCCGGAAGCTCCTTCTCCGTTCTGCCGTTCTTCTTCGGCGGCGGTTCCGGCGGAAGTACCTCCGGCGGCGGTCTTTCGCTCTCGGATATCCTTCTCATTCTCGCCGTGATCGCCGTGGTCTGCTTCTTGGCGAACCGCAAAGGAGCGAAAAATCCTTCGACCTCCGTCCATATCCCGACCCAGAACCGGCCGCAGCCGATGGTCAACGATCTTGCCGACCTCAAGGCGAGAGACCCCGGCTTCAGCGAGGAAAAATTCCTCTCCGACGCCTCCAACCTTTATATCCAGATGCAGAACGCCTGGACAGCCCGGAACCTGACCGCCCTTCGTCCCCGTCTTTCGGCGGCGCTTTACGCCCAGTCCGAACGGCAGCTCGAAGCCTATAAACAGCGGCACCAGACCAACCACGTCGAGCGGGTCAACGTCATCGACAAACGGATCGTCGGCTGCACCAAGGACAGCCAGAACGACATCATTACGGTGCGCCTCACGAGCCGCATCGTCGATTACGTCACCGACGATTATTCCGGCGAAGTGATCCGGGGCGATCAGAATAAGGAGCTCTTCATGACCTATCAGTGGACCTTCCTTCGCTCCCTCGGCATGAAGACCGAGACCGTTTCCGGCACCGACGACACCCATTGCCCGAACTGCGGCGCTCCCATCAACCTCAACCAGTCCACCGTCTGTGAGTACTGCGGTTCCGTCCTTGAAAGCGCGAAATTCGACTGGGTCGTCTCCGAGATCCGTGGCGTCAGCCAGAAATCCGCCAACTGAGAGAAACGGTAGCTATGAAAAAAGTACTTTGTTTTGACGTCGGTTATACGCTCGTCAACGAGGATATCGCCTGGCGTCAGCGCTGTGAGGAACAGGCAAAAACTGAGGAGGCAAGGCGGCTCGGTCTTTCCGCTGAGGATATTTTTCACGAGATCGAAAAAGCCTCCGCCGCGAAACTCCCCCAATACCGTGCCGTCGCCGAAAAATTTCAGTTTCAGGAAGTGGTCCCCTACCGTCCGGAGACGGAATTCCTTTATGACGGCGTTTTGGAAACGCTTCAGACCCTTTCCGAAAAGTATTCCCTTGTCGTCATCGCCAACCAGTCGGTGCGGCTTTTTGACCGGCTTCACGCTTTCGGAATTTTTCCCCTTTTTACCGAAATCGTCGCTTCGGCGGCGGTAGGACTGCAAAAACCGGATCCCCGGATCTTCGAGTACGCTTTGGACCTTGTACGCTGCGAACCGGCGGACGCCGTGATGATCGGCGACCGGCTCGATAACGACATCGAACCGGCCAAGGCCCTCGGCATGGAAACGGTGTGGATCCGGCAGGGTTTTGGCCGCTGTCAGACCCCGTCCACCGAAGCCGACACCCCCGACCACACGATTGATTGCATTACGGAGCTTCTGAACTTTTATTGAACATAAAAAAACCGCCTTTCGGCGGTTTTTTTATGTTTTTGTTTTCCGGTAGGCGATCAGAAGATCGACCATTTTTCCGTAACTCTGAACGCCGTCTTTGACGGCGTTCAGTTTCAGATAGGTGTCGTTGACCTTGTCGGAAACGTCGGAGACCACCGTTTTGTTTTCGGCGACGTAGGCGTTCTGCGCCGCAAAATCGGCGTGGAGCCGCTCGTTATAGCGAAAAGCCAGTTCCAGGGCTTTCTCCGGTGACACGGCGTAAAGGGCGTTCATCGAATGGAGCAGCGAAAGCATGGTGCCGCTGTAGCGGAAATAGGGGTCGGCGCTTTTTTCGCAGGCAAGGTAGGCGATAAAATTGGCCTCCGCCTCGTTCATAAAGCCCCGCAGATGGCTCTGTTCGTGCATCATGGTGGCGCCTCGAAGAAAATCCGGTCCCTCCCGGCAGACGTTGGCTTCGAGGGTATAGGGCGAAAAAACGCCGGAAATGAGAAGATCGGACATCACGAAGGAGGCCGTCACCGGCTTCGGCGTGCCGAAAGAATTTCCGCCGATCGCCATGAACGGATAGGTTTTATAAAGATTTTGGTATTCCTCCCGGGCTTTTTTCGCCATTCTGAAATCGCTTTCCGGATAGACGGTGAGACCGTTTTCGTCGTGGGGGAGCGCCATGCTCAATTCGTTGGCTTCGTCGATGAGTTCGGCGCAAAGGTCATAAAGCTCCGAAATTTCCGTCTTTTCCACGGAAAAACCGGCCTTTTCGGCAAAGCTTTCCCGGTAATAGTTCACTCCGCAAAAGACGGAAAAGAGGAAAAACACCGCCGACGCCACCGAAAGCGCTTTGGTCAGAACGCCGCCGAAAGCGGCTTTCGCCGATTTTTCGCCTCGTTTTACCGCCCGAAAGGCCCCGATGCCCCAGATGAGCACCAAAAGCGCCGCGCCGACGATAAAAAGTTCCGCCAGCGAGCACGGCACAAGACCGGTCAGCGTGCCGAGCACGCCGACGACCGGTCGATAGACGGCTTCATAATAGCCGTCGGCGAAGCCGGACACCGTTTTCGCCAGAACGCAGAGCGAAAGCCCCAGAAACCCGGAACAGAAGAGATAGAAATAAGGTGTCCGGAAAAGGCTTTTCCGGACACGTTTTTTCTCTTCCATATCAGAAGGTCAGTTCGTCCAGCCGGAGCAGCAGCCGGGCATAGACTTTCATGGTTTTGACGAAAAGGGAAAGAGGCGCGACCTCGTCGTCCTGGTGAACACCGCCCCGGAAGAGACCGAAGGGATGGAATTCCGGGTCCTCCGGACCGAGGGCGTAGGCGTTGGGCAGATTCCGGGCATAGGTGCCGCCGCCCATGGTATAGGGCTTCCAATCCCGTTGGAACACGCCGTTAATGGTATCCATGCAGGTTTTGACCAAATCGGAATCGGCGGAAATATAGATGGAATGGCTGTCGCTGAAATCGGAGACGGTAACGCCTTCCGGTTCGACGACGGCTTTGATGGCGGCGATGACGTCGTCGCCGTTTTTCGTCACCGGGTAACGGATGTCGATGTTGAGGGCAAGGCTTTCCTCGCCGGTACGGATGACGCCGCCGACGTGGGAGAGCTTGCCGGAAGGTTCATCCTCCAGCGGAACGCCGATGGCTTTTCCGTGGCAGTCCGAAAGGGTCTTCGCCACGAAGGCAAGGGCCTTTTTGCCGCCTTCGTTCAGAAGACCGGCGTCCAGAGCGGCGTTCGCCGCCAAAGCGATGGCGTTGATGCCGTTATCGGGCTGGGAAGCGTGGACCGCCCGTCCGGTGGCGACAAGTTTCACGAAATCGCCGTCGGAAACGACCTTCACCCGTTCGTTTTCGCCGATCTTTTCGGCGGCTTCCTCGAAGGAAACGCCGGAAAGGGTCAGTTCGGCGTGGTCCGCCACGATGTTGCGAACGGTGCCGCCCTCAAAGGCGACCAAGTTGGAGTTTTCGTTCGGAATGTCGAGGACAAAGCGCATAATGCCTTTTTCCCCGTGGCAAAGCGGAAAATCGGCGTCCGGCGTGAAGGACACCACCGGCAGTTCCCCGGAGGTCTCTTTATAATGTTTCACGTCCTCCATGCCGCATTCCTCGTCACCGCCCATGAAGATCTCGATAGCCCGATCGGGCAGAAGATCCAGTTCTTTCAAACAGCGGACGGCGTAAACGGAGGCCCAAAGGGGACCTTTGTCGTCCATAACGCCCCGCCCGATCATCAGATCGCCCTCTCTTGTGAGGGTAAAAGGCGGATAGGTCCAGCCGGTGCCGACGGGCACCACGTCGAGGTGGCCGAAAAGGCCGACCTTTTCCTTGCCCTCGCCGACTTTGGCGACGAGGCAGAAATTATCCCGGTTTTCCACGGAAAAGCCGTAGCTTTCGGCAAGGGTTTTGGCGGCGGCAAGGGCTTTAGCGCTGTTTTCCCCGAAGGGGAATTCTCCGGGCGCGACGCCCCGGTTCGCGACAGAGGGTACGGCAATGAGCTTCGAAAGATCCGTGACATAGTCTTCGGTATGGGCGTCGATCCAGCGGTCGATGCGTTCTTCGATCTCTTTGGTCAGTTTCATAAAAAAGCGCTCCTTTCAAGGGAATTTACCCCTTTATTTTATCACACTAAAGCGGAAAAGTAAAGCGGTCCCGCCCTCTTTCGTGAAAAAAATCCCCCGCCACCGCCGAAAGCCGTTCCTTTTCGCCGGTCTTTGTGCTATACTGGGGTTAATAAACCTTCCCCCGAGGGGGAAGGCTTGCTTCGGTGCGGGAGCACCGGCGGCGCAAAGCGCCGCCTTGCGCCCCTCGTCAGAGGGGAGAGGGCCACGAAGTGGCGAGGGGATTCCTTTACAGAAATCGAACTGTAGAAAAGAATCCCCCAGTCACCTTCGGTGCCAGCCCCCTTTGACAAGGGGGCCAAGAACGCTTGCCATTTCCCAAAATCGACCCGCAAAGCCCCTCATCCGTCAACCTTCGGTTGCCACCTTCCCCCAGGGGGGAAGGCTTTTAAGATTGCCACGTCGCGCCTGCGGCGCTCCTCGCAATGACAAAAAACAGGACGCCCTCCGATTTTATGTCCGCAATGACAGCTTGAATTCCCCCAAAATTACCCCGGTCTCTTCCCCCATTCTACTCAAAAGGCCGCTGCTCAAAGAGCAGCGGCCTTTTTCTTCTTCAATTATTCTTCCGCATTCTTCCGCCGGGCGATCCCGACCAGAACGCACAGCGACCCTATGAAAAACAGGACCGGTACCGGCCACCAGGTAACGCCGGTATGCGGCAGATCCGGGTCATCTTTCGGCTTCGGTTTCGGATTCGGCGTCACGCCGTTTTTCGTGTTCGTCACAACGAAGGTCACGCCGCTTTTTTCGATTTTCGTCGTATAGCCCGAAACGCCCTCTTCAATAATGCTCCAGTCGATCTCCGCGCCGTTTTTGTCATAGGCCGGAAGATCCTTCCACTCATAGGACCACTTGTTCTCGGCGGAAAGCTTCACCAGGGCGTACTGCGCCTTGTCCTTCATCAGCTTGACCGTGACTTCCTTGGGACGGTCGGCGGAATCGTTATCCACCCACTTTTTGAGCACCTTGCGGGTCAGTGTTTCGTCCTCCGGTTCGTCCGGAACGGCTTTCCGCTCCACCTTCGGCGAAACGGTAACGTCATAATGCCATTCGTCCGTCATCGGGTCAAGGCTCGGGAGCATCACCACCGCCGGATACGGCGTATAGGTATATTTTTCATAGACGCATTTGTCGCCCACCAAAAGATAAAGTCCCGTTTCAAGGTCTTCCCAGGCAAGTTTGCCGTCGGCGTCCGTTTTTCCGGTCTTCACCGGTTCAGCTTTGCCGTCAACGGCGTAATCGGCAAGTTCCGTCGCGATCTTGTTCCATTCCTCGACGTTCTCCGCGGTGAGATCAACGGGATAGCCGCTGAACGGCGCCACGACCTCGAAACGGACGTACTTCGTCACGTCGGCGACCCGGTAAAGCCGGAACGTGGCGTTCGGAATATGGATGGCTTTTTCGCCGTCCTTATAGACGTAATCGACGGTCATCGACCCTTTTTTACCGGTATCAATGGCTCTGTAGGCCCACGTCGGTACCGCCAAAGATAACAGCGTCACGGCGCAAAGCAAAAGCGCCAGCGCTTTTTTCAAAAGCCCTTTCATAGGCCCACCTCCTTTTAAGAATGATTTTTCTCCTGAATTTCACGAATGATCTGCTCTTTCGTTCTCTTTTTCGCCGGTTTTTTAAGAAGGATCATCATGGAGAGCGTAAAGATCAGCGGGAACGCCAGAATCGGCGCCACGATCAAAGGATCGATGATGACCGCTTCGGAAATGACGTGCACCCGGTTTTCGACAGTCGTTTCTACCCTGTGCCCGCGTACCAGAAGCCGGTGTGAATTGACGCCGTACGGCGTGCAGGTGACCAGCGTGCAATAGTCCTTATTGTCCTCGATATAAAGATCGGCGACATTGGTCGGTTCCACCGTCCGGATCTGGTCCACCTCATAGGTCAGTACCTCGTCGAGAATGGTCAGCGTGAACTGATCGCCTTCCCGCAGAAGGTCCAGATCCGTCAGAAGCTTAGCCGAAGGAAGACCGCGGTGCCCGGAAAGAGCGCAGTGGGTGTTGGGACCTCCGGTCGGAAGGCTGGTCCACTCAATATGCCCGATCGCTCTCTGCAGGACCTCTTCTTCCGTTCCGTGAAGAATCGGAAGAGACACGTCGATTTTAGGAATATCAATATATCCCATGGCGCCGTTGCCGGTCAGGTTCAGCGCCGCCTCATACTGTTCGCTTTGAATGTCATAAGGCGTTTCGCCCCGGCTGCTTATATACAGCGCTTCGTTATAGGCGATCGCCGCCTCCCATATCTCGTCGAAATCCTCTTCGTCCATATTTTCAAGCGTTTCCACGTAATTGTTGATGACCTCGGCGGAATGTTTGGAGTTCCAGTAATCGCTGACTTTGGGATAGAGCAGCAAGGACAGACCTGCAAGACAGATCAATATCATAACAATGGTTGATTTTTTCATCGCAGGGTTCTCCTTACTGCTGTACCGGAGAAAGCACAGCTTTCTCCGGTACAGATGTCATCCTGAAAAGATGGTTATAAATCGGTCAGCCGAAAATCAGCCTTCGTTGTAAAGGCGTTTCTTGGTGATAAGAACAAGAGCCATACCGACGAAGAGAACCGCGCCGACGGAAATCATGGCAATGGTGCCGGCGCCACCGGTGGTCGGAAGAGCGACACCTTTGGTGTTCTCGATGTCTGCCTTAAAGGTGTTGACAAGGCTTCCGCTCTGGTTGAGGTTCGTGGTGCTGGAAGAGCCCTGTACTTTGATCGTTGCGGAGAACGTCGGAGCAGTCTCCGTGCCGCCTTTTGTGATGGTGACGACCCAGGGTTTTTCGGGCAGGTTATAACCGTCAGGAGCAACGACCTCGGTCAGCGTATAGGTGCCGGCCTTGATTCCTTTGAACTCAACCTCGTCGTCTGCCGTGAAGTAGATTTCATCCAAAGCTGCTTCATAAGCGGCTTTCTTCGTTTCATAGTCTTCTACTCCCGTAGCCGGAGCCGTCGGAAAATCGACCCATTCAACAATTTTATCGCTGCCAACGCCAACATCGGAAGTGTTCTCTCTGTCTTTATAGGTATAATACTTTCCGTCCTCGTTCTGAAGAGTGAATTTAGCACCGGTCAGCTTCTTGGAAGTATTGTTTTCTTTGGCGATCTTGTTGACGTCAACGGAGAAAGAATAGACCGTTTCGGAAGGATCGTCGCCCGGGACGTCTTCGGGTTCGTCGCTATCCGTGGTAAGATAGCTGAAATGGACGGTGTTGACGGCGGAACCGTCAGCGGCTACGGAGCTTTGCAGCGTGTTGGTATAGGTGATGACCATAAAGGCCGGGGACGGATATTTGGAAGTATAGGTGCCGTCGGCATTTTTGGTTGCCCAGTCGATCTGGAGCTGATCATTGCCGTTGTAAGGACGGAAATCGCCGCCGCTGAAGCCGTTATCCTGGTCGTACGTAGGCGGATCCAGCGTATCGAGCGGATCCTCTCCGCCTTCATAAGCTTCTTTGCTTGCATAAACTTTAATGGTGCAGAAGCCGTTCATGGTAAGGTCGGAAATTTCGCTGCCGCCGTCGCCGACGCCTCTGGAGACCGTATCTTTCATGATGTAGTGAGTGATCTGTTTGGTCGTCGTAACGCCGCCATCGGTGGACGTTACAAAGTTGGTGGTATCCAAAGTCAGCGTGTAGTCGATTTCTTCGCCGATATCAGCCGTTTCGGTATCGGTGTGTTTGGTCGGGTTCTTCGGCGTGGTATCCATTTTATCCAGGATCTCAACGTTCGGAGTGTTGGTGTCCAAAGAAGCGATCGCGTCCAGATCGTCCGAAATGACGTAGTAATAACCGGGTTCAAGTCCGGTGATCGTGGCGGTGTTGCCGCTTTCACACTTTTTGGAGCCGCTGACAGTGAGCAGGGACAGAAGGTTGTCTTTTACCCAGTCACGGGTATCGGCGCCGCCCACGTTACCGTTTGCCGTAACCTGATAGTTGCCGTTGGCGTCCGGGTTGGCAGCGACTTTGAAGGGGCTTCCCTCCGCTTTGATCGCGGCAAGAATAGCCGTTTCCGTTGCGGGAATGGTATAGCGAACAGCTTCGGTGTCTTCGTCGTAAGTGGCGTCAAAGATCTTGTACGCGGAATAGGTCTTGCCCTGTTGCGCGTTGGTCACGGTGATCGAACCGGACGTGTCGCCGAGGGCGACGGTCACAAGGGAGAGCACCATAACCACAGAAAGAAGAAGAGCAAACAGTTTCTTCATGGTTTTATTCCTCCTAAAAAATTTTACTAAAGGTTATTTATAAATGGTTTCATCTGCGGCGCAGCATGTTTATTCGCCGTAAAAAGAGGTGCTCTATTTTGCCCTCCTTTCCCTGCGCCTCGCTATGAAGCCATACACTAAACCGCCTGCGATAAGCAGAACGCCTAATGTATAAAGGGTTTCTTCCCCGATTCCGCCGGTTTGCGGAAGCGGTTTCTGATAGATATTTTCAACACCGATCCGTTTTGCCTCCTCAATGGTATAGGTTCGGAAATCGCCGTCGGTATAGGTGTTGCCGTCGCTGAACTGAACGTGATAGCCGCCGCTGTTCAATTCCCGAACCGTCACATGAGAGCCGACCGCCACGACAAGCGTTACCGATTGGCCGTTGGTCAGTGTGAAATGCGCCTCGTTGTCGGTTACGGTGTAACCGGCTCCGCTTGGCGGCGTCGGGAAAGTCTCTCCTTCGTCCAGCGTCGCCGTGAACTGGAATTCTTTTGTATTATCGGTATAACCGGTCAGATATTTGGTAATGGTAAACCCGACTTCCGAGCGTTCCCATTGCGCGTAAAGCGTTGTCATATTATCGACAAGGGTAATGGAATCACCCGGCCGGTAAACAACGTCCGCTACGCCGGCCGTTGTGCTCCAACCGATGAAGCGGTAGCCTTCCCTGGTGAAGTAATCTTCGCCGGTCGCTCTGGTGTTGTCCCAGATGCCGGCCTTCGCGCCTTCTTCATAGTCGAAGCCCGCCGTATTGGGATAGTAGTTGGGGTCGGTCTGCTGTGCGTTGCGGTTATACCGCAGATGAACGACCTTAGCCTGATCGACCCACTGGGCAACGAAGGTCATGCTGGGCATCCATTGCGCCAGAACGTGGTCGCCGGGCTGATAAATTACGCCGTTGCGGTCCAGCTTCCAACCGACGAAGGTCTTTCCTTCGGTGTTGTCGGCGCTGGTCATGGCCGCCGCGACAGGAACGCTGGAAACACCGAGGGTGTATTCGTTGCTGTCACTGGGGGCGCGGCTCTTGATACCGCCCTCTTTGCTGTTGGCGTCATAGGCTACTTTCAGGGCGTTGTTGTTCCACTGTCCATAGACCTTGATGACCCAACGCTCATCATTAAACAGCGGGTTATATTCCCAAACGCCGTAATCGTGATAAAGCGGTACGTCGCCGTAATAGTTGCCGAACTCGCCGGTATCCATGTTGGTCCATACCCAGGCGTCCGGAGGAACAGCAAGGTTCGGCGGGTTCCGATAGCCGCCGTCGAGGAAGGAGTGCCGTTCGATCGGTTCTTCGGCGTACTGCGTTTCATAGAACTCAATGACGTGACCGTCGATCGGCTCCCAGACGGCGAAGAAGATCTTGGCCGTATAGGTGCTGGCCTGACCGGAACCGGAATCGGTAACGGCGTCGGCCTTCATGGTCTTCCAGTCGTCTTCGGAATAAACCTCGCCGAATTCGTTGGCCCAGCCGACGAATTTGTAGCCGTCCCGCGTCAGAAGCTCATGTTCCTCAAAGTCCGGCATCGCGTACTGATATTCCGCGATTTCCTGGTTGAAGAAGACGGCGTATTCTTCCGTCGCGTTTTGCGAGGAACCGTTGGGGTTCCATCCGAAATCGAAGATAAGGCTCGTCTCGTCACGGTCGTAAGGAAGGATAAAGACGCCGGTCCATTTTCCGTTGATGGAATACGGCGTTCCGATACTGATCGTGTCGTTCGGTCCCTTGCCATAATAAGATTTATACTTATTATATAGTGCCTGATAAGTCGTATCGCCGAACGAGTTACCAAGATTTGTCGTCGTTGTCGCGCTGCCGCCAGTAGTCGGCGGATGACCCGTACAGCCGGTGATGGCTTTGAATCCCCAGCCGTTCAGGCTGCCGTAACTCAGTACCTGGCTGTAAGAGGGATCGACTTTATATTTTACTCCGCCATACGTGAAGTCCGCTTCGTCCTCCTCATAGGGGAAGCACTCGAAAGCGTACATGATGGCATAGACGTTGGTGCCCTGGAAAACGGACCGCCACGTCGTACCGACGGCGTTCCGTCCGGAATCGGCTCCGTTCTTATACATATCCACCGTCATGTTGCGGATACGGGACGTCTGGATACTGCCTTTGGCGTTGTCCGTACTGTACCAGCAATAGAAGTTCGCTTCGTTTCCGGTGATCCACGTTGCCAGCGGCCACGCTTCCGCGATCGGCTGGTCATGCTTGAGGTTTTTAAGTGTAAAAGTCCGGTAACCGTTCGAAACCGTCGTGTTATATTCCCATTCCACCGGTTGACCGCTGCAGTCGATGACGCCGGTATAGACGTTGCCGTTCCGGTGGAACTCATCGGAAAGGCTTTCGAGTGTGGTCAGATTCAGTTCACCGGGTCCGGCGGTATAGGTATTCCGTCCTGCCGTAAAAGTCCGGTTGGTCGAGCCGAGCTGGTACGTGACGTCCGCCCGGATACGCATGTAGCTGAAATGGAGAATGGTGGAGCCGTCCGGCAAAACCCGAAGCTGGGAATACGGAACGACGGGGTTATCATCGTCCGTATCAATAAATTCTTCCCAGTCGCCGTTGCCGCCCTGCGACGCGAGATCGTTATAAACGAAATATTTCTGATAGACGTCCGGAATGGTCGCCTGCGTGCCGCTGTAAGTTCCCGTCTGGGCGTTATAGGTCGGTTCCGAAGTATAGACCGGGAATTCCCGTCCGTCCTCGGTCCGGCACCAGACGGTATGGGTCGTTCCGTTCGTCTTGGTGAAGATCGTCGAACCGGACATGGCGTACCAGTTGCCGAGAAGACCGGACGACGTAAAGTTCGTATCTTCGGCGTTCTCGATATGGAGCGTCGCCGTGAACCGGACGTAACCCGGTTCCCACTTGCCGTAGTAATAGGTGTCTTCCGTGATGGTCTGTTCGCCGCTGACCGGTTGTGTCAACGCGGCGTCGGCGTACCATCCGGCGAAGTGGTTGCCGCTCTTGGTCGGGATATGGGTATCAAGGTCGATGGTATCGCCGCTGATCACCGTTTCCGGCGGCATTCGGTCGCCGTTGGTGATATAGATGACACGGCGGACATCGTTCTGACCGGGCCAGAGATAAAGGTCACGGTCGTTTTCACCGGCAAGATAATCTTCCATCTCGCTGACCGGGATCGAGAAGTCATACTCGACGGTCTTTTCACTGTCAAGGTACCATTTGCCGTCCCACGCCTGTTTGTCCGGCGGGACGACGCCGTTCAGCATATAGGGTTTTACGGTCTTGCCTTCGCCGACGGCATAGGTTCTCAGAACGACGTTGGTGTCAACACCGGGCCGTTCATAATCATAGTAATAGACATAATAAGCTTCGTCCGCGCTGCCGAACTTGGCGTAAAGGGTCGTTTCCTCGTCGATGGTCTGCCCGTTATAAGGCGTTTCAAAATTGCTGTCGAGGTACCATCCCTCAAACGGAAGCGGATCCGACGAATTCCAGACCGGAACAGGAAGATCGTCTCCCGGGATCGTTCTGCCTTCCCGGACGAGGAGATCGTCGATCAGATCAACGTTCTCGCTCTGTTCGCCAAGGTCGAAGTGGACGCTGACTTTATTATCCTCCCACATGGCCACGAAGGTCATATCCTCCGTGATCGGAAGAGCCTTGACCTCTTCGGTCGTAAGGATCGTCGTGCCGCCGTCGGAAGACCAGCCGAGGAATTCGCTGTCATAGGTATAGGTCGGGATCGCCGCGTTGGCAAGGGTCTTGCCTTCCGGTACGAAGAAGCTTTGCTGTTCCCCGGTTCCCTCACCGGGATCGAAAGTGACGGAATAGGTCGGCACGTTCTTATAAAGGATCATCGTCCGGTTGTTCGTGCTTGTGGTGCTGGTAAATCCGGAATCCGTGTGGCGCAGATAATAGGTGCCGTTGTAGCCCACCCGGCTAAATTCGAACGTATCGCCGTTATCCTTCACGTCGATATTTCGGCTGTCGCTGCCCAAAGGCGCGTTGTTGTCCAGACGCATATACAAGCCGTCCATCTGAACCGTGGTCGATTTGGTCCCACCGTCCACGGTGGCTCCGAACCGGGCCTTCATCTGGTCGGTGACGTTGCTGATAATATAGGTATCGTTGAAACCGGGGACCGCCGTCTTACTAAGAACCGTCTGTCTGTTCGTCGCGCCGTTTGTTAAAGCGTAGTCGGTGCCGGAATAGACGATCAGATAATCGGCGTCGGTATCATCGACCTTATCCACACGGACCCAGTAACCGTCCGTGGTCGGATCCGGAATTTTCTCCCACTGTGCCGTATAGGTCACGTCGCTGTTGACGGCAAGATCCCGGATCTGCGCTTCGGTCAGAACCGTCGTGCCGCCGTCGGAAGACCAGCCGAGGAACGTATAACCGTCTCTGGTATATTCCGGAATGGTTTCCGAAGCCGCCGGCTTCTGACCTTTCGGAAGGAAGAATTCCTCCGCCGTTCCGGAACCGCCGCCCGGATTGAACGTCACCGTCTGTGCCGGGACGTTCTTGTAAAGGGTCATGTTACGGTAGTCTGACGTATTATTGTTATTGTCTCTGCTGAAAGCGTTATTCTGGTAAATCAGATAATAGTTGGTACTGTTGTTATTGTAGTAGATTTGGAACGTGTTTCCGCCATCGACTACGTTGATAGACCGGCTGTTGCCAAATATGGAGCTGGAGCCCAGCCTCAGGTTACTGCTCCCCACTTTGACCGTCGTGGAAACCGTATTACCGTCCACGTTGGCTCCGAAGCGCACTTTCATATTATCGGTTACACCGTCGATGGTATAATAGTTCGTGTAACCGGATGCCGCCGTTTTAGTGATTGCTCCCCGGTTTCCGGTGGCGTTATAGGTCAGGGCGTAATCGCCGGAAGTGATAAGATAATCGACAGCGGTGTCGTCGATCTTGCTTGCCAGGACCCAGTATCCGTTTTCCGGTTTTTCCACCGTTCCGACCGGTGCCGCTCCAAGCGGCGCTGCCGCCGGTGCCGCCAGAAGGCGTCTGGCCTGTTTTCTCGGAATGAGGTAACTTCTGACCGTAGCTTCGTCGATCATGAAGATCTCAACGCTTCCGTCCTCGTCACCGCCGATGATGACCAGTGTGCCGTCTTCCATCCGGTAATCCACCACGCCGACGTGAAGCGTCGTTTCCGTTCTCGAACGACCCGCCCGCTCATAGAAGACCACGTAACCGGAATCCGGTTCGCCGTTCTCCTCGGTGTTCAGAAGAAGCCCCTCTTTCTCCAGAAGAGCCATCCAGTTCGTAATATCGTTATCAAAAGGCGTTTCTTTGGCTTTGGAATACGCGAGGCAGAACCCGGCGAAGTCCGTCTCCCACGGTTCATAGGGAGCGCCGTTCCAGTCGCCGTAACGGGTGTAACCGATCTTGGTCTCGCCGTCTTCTTCCAGAATAAAGTTATTTTCTTTTTCCGTGTAACCGATCTGCGATTCGGCGATGGTCGCCATGTTTTCCAGAACGTCGTCGGAAAGCGATCCGGCGAAGGCTCCGGTCCAAATCTCCTCGGTCTCAACATCCTCGGTGTTGCTTTCGCAAAGAAGCTCGTGCACGTGCTCCGGAATGGTGCAGCGCAGCTTGCCGCCGGGCGAATAGCAAAGCTCGTTATGGGTATGAGCGATATATCCGCAGTAATACCCTTCGTCCTCGGCCGGCGGCGCGTCGAAGCAGGCGTCGGTATGCTCGTGTTCCTCTATTTCGCAGACGAGGGTCTTCGTCACGGTTTTTTCCGGAACGTAATAGCAGGTGCGGTCGTGCTCATGGTCCGGGTCCTCGCAGATGAGGATCGGTTCCTCTTCGGTCTCCACGATCTCATAGCACTCGTCCGTATGGACGTGCTCCGGTTTTTCGCAGATCAGCGTGCGGTCCCAGGTGATCGCCGGAAGGATCAAAGCGTAGGTCGTGCAGAAAACGACGATCGAAGAAAGGACCGTGACGACCTTTTGCCAGCTATGATGTTTTTTATGTTCCTGCTGATAAGCTTCCGCCATCGGCTGTGCCGCGTTTTGCATACCCTACGCCTCCTTTCGTCAATTTTTTCAAGGCAAATATGTAGTATTTATGTCGGATAGTCCTATTAAATAAGGAATATTATATAAAAAGAATATTATAGTGTTTTTTAGTATAACATATTCCACAATTTAAATCAATACCTTTTTTTGATTACCCCCCCCCCGATTTTTTTCTTTCCTTTGGTTTATACGGCCCCAAAAGCGAAAGGGACACTGTTTTTTTTGAAAAAATTTTTCTCCCGCTCCCCCTTTTTATTTTATAAATTTCGATAAAATTATGAGCCTGCCCGCGAATGCTCGTTTCGTATCACGGCTCCCGGTGCTCAGTGCTCAGCCACAATAAAAAAGGCCCCACAATCTCTGTGGGGCCGTGCTCAAACGTTATTTCACGCTGATGAGGTAGTCGGAAGCGTCGGAAAGCATCGTGTCGGGAAGTTCGCCGTTCCACTGTTTGATGTAATAATACTTGATCAGTCCCTCGTTTAAGGTGTCGCCGATCTTGCGGTTGGCTTCGGCTTCTTTTTCACCGGCGAACAAGGCGGCTTCCGCCTGGATCTTTACAACTTCGAGGTCCGCTTCCGCGGCGATCTTAGCCTGTTCGGCGTCCGCTTTGGCCTTAATAACGGCACGTTCCGCTTCCGCCTGTTGTTCCATTGTCGCCTGCGCCTGTTTCGTTTCGGCGGTCAGTTTTTCCTGTACGGCGACCTGTTTTCTTTCAACGGCGTCGGTAAACTCGTCCGTAAAGTCGATATCCTGGATGGAAAGGCTTACGATGTTGATGCCATAGGGCTTCATATCCTCGCTGAGCAGTTCCTCAATGCGGTTGGCCAGCTCGTTTCGCTTGGCCACCAGATTTTCGGCGGAATACTGTGCGAAAATCGCTTTGGTGTCCTCCAGGATACGGGGATAAACGATATTTTCGTAGTAGTTCTTACCGACCTTTTTATAAAGGTCCTGCGCCGTCTGCTGATCAATGGAATAGTTGACGGCAAGCTGGACGACGGTCTGCTGGATGTCGGAGGAAAAGGCCTCCGTGTCAAGGTTGACTTTCTGCACCCGGTTGTCGATGGTCACGATCTTCTGCCACGGCCACTTAAGGTGGACACCGGCGTCAAGGGAAACGTTTTCCACTCGACCGAAGGTGGTAAGAATACCGGTATAACCGGTGGATACGGTACGGATACAGCAAGCGGCAAGCGTCAAGAGTAAAGCGATGGCAAAGATGATACTTAGTACCTTCTTAAAATTCCGGCCCGTATAGATTTCGTTGTCTTCATTGGTGATTTTTTTGCTGAACATAGTCATTCTCCTTTTTTACGTGTTCGGTTGGCTTTTGGAAGAGCGGATCGTTTTTGTCCGCCCTTGTGTCTCGCTTTCCTTTGCTGTGATTTCATTATACCCTCCAAAACACGACAAAAAAATGACCGTCGCCGCAAAATAGCCGCCTCTATTTTCACCGCGGATGCAAAAAACGTCCCGATATTCCTATCGGGGCGTTTTTCCTTTATTCTATGGATTCGTTTTTGATCCGATTATATTCTTCCGCGTCGATCCGACCTTCGGAAAGTGTTTTTTCCACCCAGATCTGAAGCGTTTCGACCGCGATCGAAATTTTTTCGAGCTCGTTCTGAATGTGAATAAAATCCCGGATCTCGTCACCGGCGATCTTTCCGTCGGCGGTGATCTCAATAAGCCTCTCCTGTTCCTTGCGCATGGCGTTCAGCGACGCCAGCATCTCCAGAACGATCTGCGAAAGGTCCTTGACCGGGATCTCCGGCACATATTTCTGCCCGATGGGACATTCCCGGGCGCAATAGTAATTGCAAAGGGCCGGATTTTTATAAATTTCCGCCATCCGGAGCACCTCGTCGGGATGGGGTTCGGATTTTTCATTCTCGATCCTCTCGATCCGTTCCGCCGGGATCCAACCGAGAAACTCCGCCGCCTTTTCTCTGGTAAGACCCAGATTTTCCCGGCTCGTCTGATAAATTGTTTTGTTTTCCTTGACCGACGCCCTTCCCATTGGCCGTGCCTCCCGTTTTTCTCTACAAAATCTGTTTTCATTATAAAGTAAAAACGCCGGGTTTTCAAGCTTTTTCCCAATCGAAGTTACACCCCTTTTTGACATAAAAAAAAGACCCGTCAACAAGTGACAGGTCTTTTGGTGGAGACGAGCGGATCGAACTCTCTACCTCTTGAATGCCATTCAAGCTTTTTCCCAATCGGAGTTACGCCCCTTCTGGTATAAAAAAAGGCCTGTCAACAAGTGACAGGTCTTTTGGTGGAGACGAAGAGGATCGAACTCTCTACCTCTTGAATGCCATTCAAGCGCTCTCCCAAGTGAGCTACGCCCCCAAAGGTTTCGGCCGGATTTTCACCGGCGAGTGTTATTATAGCACAACGTTTTCCGTTTGTCTATACTTTTTTCAAAAAAATTTATTATCTTTTTCCCCGGTAAAAAACGCCGTCGGAAAAACAAATTCCACATCCGCAAAGGAATGTGGAATTTGTTTTTAACAAAATTTTATCAGCTGACCAGTTTACCCATGACGATGAACCGCTGGTTCGCGCCGAGACCGGAATAGTACCTCGTGCAGGTCGAAAGGGTGATCAGTTTATCCGTGCTCGAAACGCTGACGCCGAAATCGAAAAGGCTCATGCCCTTGGCCGTCGCCGCGACGGACGTAACGTCAATGTTGTTGCAGTTGATATAGAAGCTGAGGTTCTTGGTGAAGCAGACGGCGAAGACCTGGAAGGTATGGACGCCGCTGTTGGTCGTCAGATAAATGTACTGGTTTTCCGAAACGAAATCCTCATAGACGAAGGACATCAGCGGCTCAAACTGGCTACCGGTCCGGCTGTAGGGCGCGAAGCAGTTTTTCCAGTTGTGTCCGTAAATGACGGTGTTCTGCGAAAGTTCCCCGCTGCGGAGATGCGCCGAACCTGCGGCCCAGGCAACGCTGCCGGAGGTGTAATAATTGGTGTTGTTTTCCGCCTGCCATACAGCTCTATCCTGAATGGTCGTGCCCGGAATGGTCAGGTGCGCCGCCACGGTCTTGTCACTCAGCGAATAGGAACCCACCGTTCCGTAGTAGCCGGGAGCGGAAGCTCCTCCGACGGAGGTCTGGCCATATCCTCCAAAACCGCCGCCACCTTCTGTGGCTTCTTCCTCATAGACAGGCTCCGGAACGATCGCCGTTGCCGCCAGGTTTTCGTACCGTGTGGCAGTCAGGTTTTTATATTTGGTTCCTTTTAAGTACCGATAATCGGGTTTTCCCTGTTGCGTCGCCGTGACCGGTGTCTGCTCCACCACTGAAATACTGCTGGCGGACGGCAGCGTGGACCCGCTCAGCATGACCGAACCGGCCATGATCAGCGCCAACGTCGCCGCGAGGATCCGTTTTTCTCCCTTCATGAGGATCGCCTCCTTTGTCTAAAAGATAATTATAGCAACTTTCCTTGTTTTTATCAATATTTTTTCCGGAATATCATAAGAAAGATTTCTTCAATTTTTATGATCCGATAAAAAAAGGCCCGGGTCAAAGACCCGGGCTTGTTTTTTATATGGTTGGGAGAGATCAGATGAAAAGCGGGCTGACAGGACGGTCGCCGTAAATTCTCTCGATGGCCTCGGCAAAAACCGGAGCGACCGGAAGGACGGTGATCTTGTCACAACCGGCTTTCTTTTCTTCGGAGATCGGAATGGTGTCCAGAAGGACCAGTTCATCCAGAACGCTGTTGTTGATGCGCTCGATGGCCGGACCGGAAAGAGGACCGTGGGTGGCGCAGGCGGTGACGGAAAGAGCGCCGCCGACTTCGATCAGGGCTTTCGCCGCGCCGCAGAGCGTACCGGCGGTATCGACCATGTCGTCCAGAATGATGCATTTTTTGCCTTTGACGTCGCCGATGATGTTCATGACTTCGGAAACGTTGGCTTTGGGACGGCGTTTGTCGATGATGGCCAACGGAATATCCAGTTTCTCGGCGAATTTACGGACGCGGTTGACGGAACCGTGGTCCGGAGAGACGGCTACGTATTCATCCTCGTGATGATGAACAAGGGGCTGGAAATACGGGGTCAGGATCGGAGCGCCCATGAGGTGATCGACGGGGATATCAAAGAAGCCCTGGATCTGAGCGGCGTGAAGGTCCATGGTCAGAACACGGTCGGCACCGGCGGCGGTGAGCATATTGGCGACCACTTTCGCGGAGATCGGGTCTCTGGCTTTCGCTTTTCTGTCCTGGCGGGCATAGCCGAAATAGGGCATAACGGCGGTGATCCGTCCGGCGGAAGCGCGGCGCAGGGCGTCGATCATGATGATGAGTTCCATCAGGTTGTCATTGACCGGGTTGCAGGTGGACTGGACGATAAACACGTCGGAGCCACGGACGGATTCCTCAAGGGAAACCGAAACTTCGCCGTCGGCGAAATGACCAACCGCGCATTTTCCAAGCGGAAGTCCGAGGTTTTTCGCGATATCCTCTGCCGCTTTCGGATAAGCATTACCCGTAAAGATTTTAATGTCTTTTCCGTGAAGGTTCATTTTTCTCTCTCCTAAAAACTTTTTTGTGTCATCTATTTTTCCTTCCCTCCGGAAGGGAGAATTACTTGATTTTGATGGCGTCCTTCTTTTTGACCCAATCCTCGAGGACGGTCTGACGGTCACGAGCCACCGCCAAAGCGTAATCCGGCACGTCCTTCGTGATGGTGCTGCCGGCGGCGGTATAGGCGAAATCGCCCAGCTCCACCGGAGCCACAAGGTTCGTGTTGCAGCCGAGGAATGCGTGGTTCCCGATCTTCGTGCGGTGCTTGTGCTGTCCGTCATAGTTGGCGATGCAGCAGCCACAGCCGAAGTTGACCGCCTCGCCGACGTCGGCGTCGCCGATATAGGTCAGATGAGCCACCGCCGTTCTGGCGCCGACCTCAGAATTTTTGATCTCGACGTAATCGCCGATCTTGCATCCGCTGTGAATAAGGCTGTTGGGACGCACCTGGCTCCACGGCCCGATGGTCACGTGATCCTCCAGCTTGGCGCTGCGGATCTGGGTGGCGTTGATCTCGGTGTTGTCCCCGATGACGCTGTCCTCAATATAGCTGTTGGGACCGAGCACGCAATTGTCCCCGATGACGCATTTTCCACGGACAATGGTTCCGGGAAGGATCCGGGTGCCCGCTCCGATCTTTGCTTCCGGGTCAATAATGATCCCGTCGGTGCAGATCATCGAAACGCCTTCGGCGCAGAGCTTTTTCATGACGACCGTCCGCGCGGCGGCGTTCAGCGTCAGAAGACCGGCGCCGTCGGTGGCCCGCATATTGAGCTCTTTGACGCCGGTGACGAAAGTTCCCGCCACGGTGCCGAGATCCGAAATATATTTCAGCGCGTTGGGAACAAAGGCGGCTCCGTCTTTGTCCTCCGGTTCGGCGTGCTCAAAAAGCTCCGTCAAAAAGGCGCCGTTTGCCCAGAACGGGCTGACGCCCAGTTCCTGAATAAAGGACGCTCTTCCGCCGGAAGCGAAAACCGTCATTTTATAACCGGTTTCCCGATGATGCGTAAGAGAACGGTCGATAAGATCCGCTGTCATAAACGGCGCTTCGGCGGAAAGAATAAGAATATCTTTTTCCGCCCGCTCTTTGACCCATTCCGAAGCGGAAAGGACCGGATGACCGGTTCCCTTTTCGTGGCAAAGAAGCGGGGATTCCCCGGTAAAGGAAGCGAGAGATTCCTCCCCCTCATGGCAGATATAGCAACGGTCCGTGATCCCCGCCCCGTCAAGGGCACGGTTCACCCATTCGATGACCGGACGGAAAATGACCTCACTGCAAGCGGCCGGACAGTCCTTATGCACAAAATCACAGCCGGACGTAAACAGGATCGCCGCAACATTTTGCATAACGCTACCTCCGTTTTTTATCATTTTATACAGTTACATTATGCTATCTTTTTGGAATTTTTGCAAGTGAAATCATAAAAAAAGCGGGAAAATCGTAATTTTCGTCAATTTCGCAGAATTTTGTTCGGAAATATAGCAATATTGAAGCAGTTTTGTTATAATATAGGCTGTAGAAAAATGGCTTTCCTTTTTGTCTATTTTGACAAAAAGCGGAAATCTTTTACGGAGGTTAATTATGAGTAAAAAATTTGTCTATCTTTTCTCCGAGGGCAACGGAAAAATGCGGGAGCTTCTCGGCGGTAAAGGGGCTAATTTGGCGGAAATGACGAATCTGGGTATGCCGGTACCTCACGGCTTCACCATCACGACCGAAGCCTGCACCCAATATTATGAGGATGGCCGTCAGATCAGCAAAGAGATCGAAGAAGAAATTTATTGCTACCTTGCCAAACTGGAAGAACTGGCCGGAAAAAAATTCGGCGACGCCAAGAACCCGCTTCTGGTTTCCGTTCGTTCCGGCGCGAGAGCTTCCATGCCCGGCATGATGGATACCATCCTGAACCTCGGCCTTAACGACGAGGTCGTCCTCGGCCTTGCTAAAATCACCGAAAACGAGCGGTTCGCTTTCGATTCCTATCGCCGCTTCATCCAGATGTACGCCGACGTGGTTGACGAAGTGCCGAAGGAGCATTTCGAGGAGATCATCGACGAGATGAAAGCCGCCAAAGGCGTCAAACAGGACACCGAGCTCGACGCCGAAGACCTCAAGGTCATGGTCGAGCGCTTCAAAGAATATTATCGTGAATCCAAAGGTCACGACTTCCCCACCGAGCCCCGTGAACAGCTCATCGGCGCGGTCAAGGCCGTGTTCCGCTCCTGGGATAACCCGAGAGCCAACTATTACCGCCGCATGAACGACATTCCCTACACCTGGGGCACCGCCGTCAACGTCCAGATGATGGTCTTCGGCAACAGCGGCAACCTTTCCGGTACCGGCGTCGCTTTCACCAGAAACCCCGCCACCGGCGAAAACAAACTTTACGGTGAATTTCTGATCAACGCCCAGGGCGAGGACGTCGTCGCCGGCATCCGTACCCCGCAGTCCATCGACCACCTCGACGACATCCGTCCCGGCATCTACGAAGAATTCGCCGCCATCGCCAAACGGCTTGAAAATCACTATCACGATATGCAGGACATGGAGTTCACCGTTGAAAACGGCAAACTCTTCATGCTCCAGACCCGGAACGGCAAACGCACCGCCGCCGCCGCATTGAAAGTCGCCTGCGACCTTGTTTCCGAAGGACTCATCACCACCGACGAGGCGCTGATGTCCGTCGATCCCAAATCCCTGGACGCTCTGCTCCATCCGCAGTTCGACGCCGCCGCTTTGAAAGCGGCCAAAGCCGTCGGCTCCGCTCTTCCGGCCAGTCCCGGCGCGGCCTGCGGTCGTGTTGTCTTTAATGCCGACGACGCCGTCGCCTGGGCCGCCAAAGGCGAAAAAGTCGTTCTCTGCCGCCTCGAGACCTCGCCGGAGGATATCGAAGGTATGCACCATTCCCAGGGCATCCTTACCGTCCGCGGCGGTATGACCTCTCACGCCGCCGTTGTCGCCCGTGGTATGGGTACCTGCTGTGTCGCCGGCTGCGGTGACATCGTCATGCACGAAGACGAAAAATATTTCGAACTCGGCGGTCACGTTTTCCATGAGGGCGACTATATCTCCCTTGACGGCACCACCGGCAACATCTACGCCGAGGCCATTCCCACCGTCGCCGCCTCCATCTCCGGCTATTTCGGCACACTGATGGGTTGGGCGGACGAACGTCGGAAGCTTCAGGTCCGCACCAACGCCGACACCCCGAAGGACGCCAAACAGGCCTTCACCTTCGGCGCCGAAGGCATCGGTCTTTGCCGTACCGAGCACATGTTCTTTGATCCGGACCGGATCGCCTCCATGCGGGAGATGATCGTTTCCAAGGACGAGGAACACCGCCGTGCCGCTTTGGCCAAACTTCTTCCGATGCAACAGGCCGACTTCGAGGGACTTTATGAGGCCATGGAGGGCAAACCGGTCACCATCCGCTTCCTGGATCCGCCGCTCCACGAATTCCTTCCCACCGAGGAAGAGGACATCAACGCCCTTGCCGCCGAAATGAACCTCGACGTCAATGAGCTCAAGGCCACCATCGCCGGTCTTCACGAGTTCAACCCCATGATGGGTCACCGTGGCTGCCGTCTGGCCGTCTCCTATCCGGAGATCGCCGAAATGCAGACCGAGGCCGTCATCCGGGCCGCTATCAACGTAAGCCGTGCTCATCCCGATTGGGCCATCGAACCGGAGATCATGATCCCGCTCGTCGGCGAAGCCAAAGAGCTGAAATACGTCAAGAACGTCGTTGTCGAAACCGCCGAAAAGATCCTCACCGAGACCGGCGCGAAACTGAGCTATAAAGTCGGCACCATGATCGAAATCCCCCGTGCCGCTCTTCTCGCCGATGAGATCGCTTCGGAAGCCGAATTCTTCAGCTTCGGCACCAACGACCTCACGCAGATGACCTTCGGCTTCAGCCGGGACGACGCCGGCGCGTTCCTCAACTCCTATTACAGCAAGAAGATCTATGAATCCGATCCTTTCGCGAAACTCGACCAGGACGGCGTCGGCAAGCTTGTCAAAATGGCTTCCGAACTGGGCCGTGCCACCCGCCCGGATATCAAACTCGGTATCTGCGGCGAGCACGGCGGCGACCCGTCCACCATCGACTTCTGCCACCGCATCGGTCTCACCTACGTTTCCTGCTCGCCGTTCCGTGTTCCGATCGCCCGCCTTGCCGCCGCGCAATCGGCCATTCGCAACGAATAAAGATAACAAAAATCCCTCTGCCGAAACCGGCAGAGGGATCTTCGTTATATTGCTTTTTCCCATTTTATATGTTAAAATAACGTTGTGATGCTGTAGAAAAAATCTTGAGGTGAAAATATGGCAAAATTGATTAAAAGTGAAAGAATCTCGCTTAAAGACCATCAAGAAATAAACGAATCGGCCATTCAGTCTTTTATTTTTGATGATCCTTCCGTGCTTGGATTAGGAGAACTGATACCTATTCAGAGAGAAAAGATTCAGCCTTCTGGCGGCAGATTAGATATTCTTCTTTCCGATTCCGAAGGAATGGATAGATATGAAGTGGAAATTCAACTCGGTGCAACAGACCCTAGCCATATTATTCGAACGATTGAATATTGGGATACCGAAAAAAAGAGATACCCAAAATACAACCATTGTGCCGTTATAGTTGCCGAAGAAATAACAGGGCGTTTTATGAATGTAATTTCCTTATTCAATGGTACCATTCCACTCATTGCATTACAGATGTCAGCTGTCAAGCATGGGGATGATATAGAACTTATTTTCACAAAAGTATTAGATCGGATTAACGTAGGCGATGACGAAGAAGAAATTGCCGAAATCACTGACCGCAATTATTGGGAAAAGAATAGTACGCCCTCAATAATAAAAAGCGTTGATCGCATTTTTGCTGATCTTGGTGAACTCACAAACGGATATGAGCTAAAATACAATAAATTCTACATTGGAATCGCCAAAAATGGCGTTGCTAAAAATTTTGTCGCTTTTAAGCCGAAAAAAAGTTTTCTAAAGTTAATTTTCAAAGGTCCAGAAGATTCGGAAAAAATATCTTTGCTTGAAAAAGCCGGACTTGAGGTGTCTTACATTGCTCGTTGGAAAGAATACGATGTCCGAATTGAAAATTATAGCCATTTTGAAAAGCATAGCGAATTAATTAAAGAAATGGTTCAATCCTCAAAAGAATACTATGGCGCAGATAACGAGTAATCGCCGAATAAAAATCCCTCTGCCGAAACCGGCAGAGGGATTTTTATTCGGTCCCTGCCAAAGCCGGGACTCCCCGGCGGGGAATTTTTATGCTCTTTTCGCCCGTCGGCAATTTTTTTCTTGTAATAATGAAAAACCTGTTATATAATGCAGAAAGAAATTCCTCAAAGAAGGTGGTCCTTTTTGAAAAAACGGCTTCTCGCCATCGTTTTGACGCTGGCTCTGCTTTTTACCTCCGTTCCGGTCACAGCGTTCGCCATCGGCCCGGAGGACGCGCTCCTCAACGACCTCGACTGGTCCTTTGACGTCGTCGCCGACGCCGTCGAAGACCTTAACCTTGGCGGAACGGCGTCCGCCACCTTGACCTTTTCCGATATTTTCAATGGAGCCATGTCCGTCATCGGTCCCGCCGCGACGGTTCTGACTTTTGTCAACGGAAGCGTCACTTTCCTGCGGCTCATCGGCGTCATGAAAGACCCCACCGCCGAGGCGCTGACCAACATTCTGGACAAGCTCGACACCATGAACCAGACCATGCGGGATATCGACGACAAGCTCGACGATCTCACCCACGAGATGACCCAGATCCACGCGGACATCGACTTTCAGAACCGTGCCAGCCGGGCCGACCGTTTGCACGACCTCTGGACGGATTTTTCCCGGAACTACATGGAAAACGCGTTGGATAAACGCATGGTGGAATTCCAGACGATGATGACCAACGGCCTTCGCCTCTGGTGCCGGAACAGCACCACCGATGCCCGAAGCCACGACGAGATCGACAACAACGTCATCGTGCTCAAATACGAGTACAGCGAAAAGACCGAAAAGTTCGAACCCGTCTGCATTCTGGATAACGCCATCCCCGCCTCCTGCTCCGACACCGAAAAATACGTGTCCTTCTCCGCCGATCTTTTGCCGGCCACCTTCTCCTGGAACGTGGATACCTTCGTCGAGGATATGACCTCCTATCTTTCCACCCAAATCGCCGACGCCCTCTCCGGCGGCCACTACGAATATTTTGAAAGCCTCAATCTGCCGATGCTGACGCCGGAAGGCGCCTCCCTCATCACCGAGGAAGCCATTAAGGCCTTAGCCGCCGACGCCGTTTCGGCGCTGACCTACCGGGTCGGCGCCGCCGAACTGCGGAACAACTACTCGTTTGCCTCCGAGGTCGTCTATGAGTTCGAGACGTACTGCAAAAACCTGCTTGCCGCCGAAAACGGCATGGACGCCATGTATAAGACCCTCTATCTCTCCCACGCCTTCGAATTTGAGATCTCCAAAGACCTTTTGGATTTTTCCGACCGGATGATCGTCAAAACCGGCACCTACGCCGCTTTCGCCGCCGACGTCATGGGAATGTCCGACCTTATTTCCAACAGCAAAAAAGAAGCCACCATGCGGCTTTTTGCCGACACCACCAAAGAACTTCATTCGGCGAAAGAAAACGCGCTGACCCACTCTCCCGAATACTGTTATCTCACCAACACCCGGGTGTTCTTCACCGATATCGAATTTGAGACCGAAACGTCCCTCTCCCTTGTCAAGGACGGCTGGTACTGGAACTATAAAGGCATGAGCACGAAGCCGATCACCACCACTCTCGGCATTTCCTCTTCCAGCGCGCCGACTCTTCTGGATGAATACACCATGCGCCTTTTGTGCTACACGCTCCAAAGCGCCGGCCACGTCACCGACCTCTATGACTATTTCTACGGTCCGATCAACTTCTTTGGCTCACCGAACTATCGGTATCTTGTCATCAATTACAAAAAGCAGTCCGAGCTTTCCAAAACCAGTTCCCTTCTGATGGATTGCCACCATATCAGCGGCGACTATTTTAACGGCGTCCATGACGTTCGTTTTGACAGCCTGCCCGACGAGGACGCCTCCACCAAATACATCGGCGCCAACCGGAAGATCGACGGCCTTGTGTTCGACCTCGAAACCGGCCAGTTTTTGCCGAATATGACGCTGATCGCCGGTGCCGGTTACGGCGAGACCAGTATGTGGTGGTTCGAGGACGAAAACGCCCTTTTCGGCGGTCCGAAGGACCGGGAAGGCTATTCCGGTTCCATGGACTATACCGGCCATTTTAACCGCACCTATACTCTCTCCACCTCGGAAAAATACGACACGCTGGTCTCCCTTCCTCTTCCCGCTTCCGAACTGAGCGAGACGCCGTATTACAATCCTTTGAAGGAATTCCGGACCCTTTCCGAAGAACTGAAGCCCAAGGCGCCGCCAGCGGAGGACGAACCTTCGCCCATCGTTCTCGGCGGTGAGGAAGTAAACGAAGAAGAAAACCCCGATACCGGCGCTCCCTTTGTCTTTTTTCTCTTCCCGGAACGCGCCCGCTGAGCCATCGTTTTCTCTGCTCCAAAACGCCGTGCCGTTGGCACGGCGTTTCTTTTCCTTTATTGAAAAGCGTCCTCCTTTATGCTATACTTTATTTTCGACGAATATTCGGCGTAAATAAGCCATTTTCTCCTTTCCAACTCCCGGTTGGAAGCCGTCCAACCACGAATTTCTTGACGGCGCGCTTCCTCTGACGCTACAATGAAAGCAGTTGCCGGCAACGAATAAAAAGCACAAGGAGAAAAATAAAAACGCGAGGAGAAAAATTATGGAACAGATTTTTTTCGGCGAACGCATCGCCGCTTATCGAAAAGAAAAACAATGGACCCAGGAGACCCTTGCCCAGAAACTCGGCGTCACCAACCAGGCCGTCTCCAAATGGGAAACCGACCAGTGCTGCCCCGACATCATGCAGCTTCCAGAACTGGCCGACCTTTTCGGCATCTCTTTGGACGAGCTTTTTGGACGCGACTTTTCGGTGTCCGCTTCCTGTCCGGTTATGGAAAGCCTGCCGTGGCCCGATGACAACAGTCTCCGTGCCGTCTGCTACCGAGGGCATTCCCTCGTCGATCACACCGACGCTCTTCATCCTCTTTCCGCGGTGATGCTTCATTTTACCGGAAACGTTCAGAATATCGAATCCGCTTTTTCCGTCACCTGCACCGATTGCACCATTGAAGGGGATATCAGCGCCGACGACAGCATCCAATGCGGCGATGTCGGCGGTTCCGTCAACGCCGGAGACGGCGTTAAATGCGGTGACGTCGGCGGTTCCGTCAACGCCGGAGACGGCGTCGAATGCGGCGATATCGGCGGCGACGCCGCTGCCGGAGACGGCATCACCTGCGGTGATATCGGCGGCTCGGCCAACGCCGGGGACGGCATTCAATGCGGCAACATCGGCGGCAACGCCACGGCCGGTGACGGCATCACCTGTGCCGGCGACATTCTGGGTTCCGCCTTTGCCGAGGACGGCATCACCTGTAACGCCGTTCACGGAACAATGACCGCCAAAGATTGAACCGCAAACCCCGTTTCCGGGATTTCCCTTCAAAAAATCATGAAAGGAGGAAAAGCCATGACTTCCTTTGAAGAGGATCTTTCCACGGCGAAAGCGATCGCCTCCGCCGTCGCCGAAAAAGGCGGCCGCGTCTATTTTGTCGGCGGTTTTGTGCGGGACCGGCTTCTTGGCCGGAACACCAAAGATATCGACCTGGAAGTCCATGGCCTTTCCCCCGATCAGCTCGAACCGATCCTCGATTCTTTTGGCGAGCGACTTGCCATCGGGGAAAGTTTCGGCATCTACACCCTGAAAGGCACCGGTCTTGATATCGCTCTTCCCCGGAAGGAGGCGAACCGTGGCCATGGTCACCGGGATTTTTCCGTCTTTGTCGATCCTTTTCTCGGGGAAAAGGAAGCGGCCCGTCGGCGGGATTTCACCGTCAACGCCCTGATGGAGGACGTGCTCACCGGCGAAATTCTCGATTTCTTCGGCGGTCAAAACGACCTTTCGCAAAAAATCCTCCGTCATGTGGACGAAAAGACCTTCCCCGAAGACCCTCTCCGGGTATTGCGTGCCGCCCAATTCGCCGCCCGGTTCGGGTTTTCCGTCGATGAAGCGACGCTGCCCCTTGGCCGGGGTGTCGATCTTCGCTCTCTGCCAAAGGAACGGGTCTTCGCGGAACTCAAAAAAGCGCTTTTGGGTTCTCCGAAGCCTTCCGTCTTTTTTGAAACGCTGCGGAAAATGGATCAGCTTTCGCTCTGGTTCCCGGAACTTTCGGCGCTGATTGGCGTTCCCCAAAATCCGGTTTTTCACGCCGAAGGCGACGTCTGGAACCATACCATGTTGGTGCTCAACGCCGCCGTTTCCTATAAAGATGCCGTGCTCGACCCGCTCGGTTTTCTGCTTTCCGCTCTCACGCACGATCTCGGAAAAGCGGTTACCACCGAGGAAATAAACGGCGTCCTCCACGCCTATGAGCACGAAACGAAGGGGCTTCCTCTCGTTCATGCCTTTCTTTCCCGACTCACCGACGAAAAAGCCCTTTTCCGCTACGTTCTTCCCCTGGTTGAGCACCACATGAAGCCCAATATACTGGCCGCCACCGGCGCTTCCGTCAAATCGACCAACCACCTTTTCGATTCCGTTCCGGATCCCGAGGCGTTGGCCGCTTTGGCTCTCTGTGACGGTTTCGGAAAGATCCCCGCCGACGAAAATCGAAACGAGGCCTTTTTCGCCGAGCGGATCGCCGCCTATCGGGAGACCATGGCGCGGCCCTTCGTCACCGGGGAAGACCTTTTGAAAGCCGGTCTTTCCCCTTCGGAAAACTTTTCCGAACTGCTTTCCTACGCCCACAAACTCCGCCTGGCCCGCGTTCCGAAGGACGCCGCCTTAAAGCAGGTGCTTGCCCTCGCCCACAAACAAAAATAAAAAAACGCTGTCCGGACCTGTTCTCCCCCTGTGGAAAACCGGTCCGTTTTTGCTTCTTCTGTCCTTGACTTTTTATACGAATATAGGTATAATTATTTATTGTGCCTCAGTTCATCTATGAATAAGGAGATGAAAACTATGATATTCGGAAAGCACATCAACAAATACTACCGAAAGTACTTTTTCGGGCTTTCCCTGGGCTTTTTTGCTCTTCTTCTGGTGGACTACGTTCAACTGATCGTTCCGAACCTCTATCAGATGGTCATCAACGGGATCAACCAGGGATTTGTTGAGATCGAAGGCGTCACCGTTCCCTTCGATATGGATTTCCTTCTGGACCGGATCTGTTTCCCCATGATCTGGATCATCCTGGCCATGGTCACCGGTCGTTTTTTCTGGCGTATCGGCCTTTTCGGCTCCGCCATCAAAGTGGAAACGGACCTTCGAAACGAGATGTTCGACCACGCCAAGGACCTTTCCCGCCAGTACTATCACGAAAATAAAGTCGGCGACCTCATGAGCCGTTTCACCAACGATCTGGAGACCGTTCAGGACTGCTTCGGCTCCGGTTTCGTCGTTGTCTTCGATATCGTTCTTCTGGGCGGTCTTTCCGTCTATAAAATGTACACCATGAACGGGATCATGACCCTTTTCGTTCTGATCCCCATGGGCATTCTGGTCGCCATCAGCACCATCGTCGGAAAAAGCATGACGGACAAATGGGAGATCCGTCAGCAGGCCTTTTCCAACCTCTCCGATTTTTCGCAGGAGAGCTTTTCCGGAATCGCCGTCGTCAAAGCCTTCGTCAAAGAGACGAAGGAACTGATGGCCTTCAAAAAACTCAACACCGAAAATGAGAACGCCAACGTCAACTTCACGAAGGTTTCCATTCTGCTTCGTGTCCTCGTCACCCTTTTCATTGAATCCGTCATCTGCATCATCCTCGGTTACGGCGGCTACCTCGTCCACGAGGGCGTTTTCAACGCCGGCGAACTGATGGAGTTCATCGGCTATTTCGACGCCGCCATCTGGCCCATGATGGCCATTTCCGAGCTCATCGACATGGCCTCCCGCGGCAAAGCCTCGCTGAAACGGATCAGCGAGCTTCTGGACGCGCCGCTGGATATCTGCGACCGTCCCGACGTCACCGACCTCGGTCCCGTCACCGGCAACATTGAATTCCGTGACCTCACTTTCCGCTATCCCACCGGTGAATACGACGCTTTACAGAACGTCTCCTTCACCATAAACGCCGGTGAAAGCGTCGGTCTTGTCGGGAAGACCGGTTCCGGAAAGACCACCATGGTGGACCTGCTGCTCCGGATGTATCACGTTCCCGACGGCACGATCTTTGTGGACGGTCATGACGTCAACTCCGTCCCGATCCGCCAGATCCGGGAAGCCATCGCCTACGTGCCGCAGGACAACTTCCTTTTCAGCGACACCATCGCCAACAACGTCGCCTTCACAAGCGAAGCCCCGGATATGCAGGAAGTCGTCCATGCCGCCCGCATGGCTGACGTCGATGACAACATCCGGGAATTCTCCGAAGGCTATGACACCGTGCTCGGCGAGCGTGGCGTCACCGTTTCCGGCGGTCAGAAACAGCGGATCTCCATCGCCCGGGCGCTGATGAAAAAAGCGCCGATCCTTATTCTGGACGACTCCGTTTCCGCCGTCGATACCAAAACCGAGCGTACCATTCTCGAAAATCTCCGTACCACCGATTATATGCGCACGACCATCCTGATCGCCCACCGCATTTCCACCATCGAACAGATGGATAAGATCGTTTTCATCGACAATGGTCGCGTCGTCGCTGTCGGCGCTCATACCGAACTTTACGAGACCTGTTTGGAATACCGCCGTATGGTGGATCTGCAAAAGCTCGAGGAAGAAGGTGCCAAACACAATGCGTGAGTATTATCCTCTCCTGATCGTCGGCGGCATCATCGGAATTTTCTCCATCATCTTCCTTGTCGCCTATCTCAGCATCAAAGACAAGAAAGAGGCCATCGGCTTCGACCGCAACATGAGCGACGGCGAGATCATGCGCCGTCTTTCCCACTACGCGCTTCCCTATTGGAAAGAGTTCCTTCTGGCAACGCTCATCATGCTCCTTTCCATCGCCTTCGATCTGGCTTCCCCCCGGATCATCGGTCAGGTAGAGGAGATGATCAAGCTGGATTTTGAGCTTTCCGCTCTTTTCCGCACCGTCGCCATTTACGTTGTCATCCTTCTTGTCTCCCTCGTTTCGACCTACATCCAGGCCGTTCTTCTTCAGAAGACCGGGCAGCGGATCCTTTCCGCTCTTCGTGAGGATCTTTTCGTCCATATCGAAAGCCTTTCCCATGAACAGCTCAACAACATCCCCGTCGGAAAACTGGTTACCCGTGTCACCAACGACACCAACGCCATCTCCATGATGTTCACCAACATTCTGGTCACCATGGCCAAAAACATCTTCGTCGTGGTCGGCGTTCTCGTTTCCATGTTCCTTCTGAACTATGAACTGACGCTGATGATGCTCTGCTTTGTGCCGTTTCTGGTGCTTTTCACCGTCATCTTCCGCAAATTCACCCGAAAGGTGTTCCGCACCGTAAAGGACCGCACCACCGATATCAACACCTACCTTTCCGAAAACCTCTCCGGCATCAAGATCACCCAGATCTTCAACCGGGAGGGACAGAAGCGGGACGATTTCTTCAAAAAGAGCGATTCCCTCAAAAAAGCGAAGCAGGGCCAGCTTTTCGTCTTCGGTATCTTCCGTCCGATGGTTTATATGCTTCATATTTCCTCGGTGCTCTGCCTCTTCTATTTCGGCGCCAAAGGCTGTATCAACGATACCACCTTCCTTGGCCAGACCATGACCAGCGGTACTATCGTCACCTTCTATCTTTACATTTCCACCTTCTTCAACCCGATCCAGACTTTGGCCGAGCAGTTCAATATGCTCCAGTCGGCCTTCGCTTCCGCGGAAAAGATCTTCACCGTCATGGATTACGTGCCGGAGGTCGTCGATGAACCGGACGCCATCGAACTGGACGAGATCAAGGGTGAAATTGAGTTCAAGGACGTCTGGTTCTCCTACGTCCCGGACGAATGGGTACTCAAAGGCCTTTCCTTCCACGTTCTTCCGCGCCAGACCGTCGCTTTCGTCGGCGCCACCGGCGCCGGAAAATCCACGATCCTTTCCCTCATTTGCCGCAACTACGACATCCAGAAGGGCCAGATTCTGATCGACGGCATCGACATCCGCCACATCAAGATCTCCTCTCTCCGAAAGCACTTTGGCCAGATGCTGCAGGACGTCTTCCTCTTCTCCGGTACCATCCGGAGCAACATCGTCCTGCGGGACGACCGCTTCACCGATGACGAGATCTGGGAAGCCTGCCGCTATGTCAACGCCGATTCCTTCATCGAACGGTTGGACGCCGGTTTGGACGAGGTGGTCCGGGAGCGGGGCAACAACTTCTCCGCCGGACAACGTCAGCTTCTTTCCTTCGCCCGCACCATTATTCACAAACCGGAAGTGATGATCCTTGACGAAGCCACCGCCAACATCGACACCGAAACGGAGCTTCTTATTCAGGATTCCCTCGAAAAGATGAAGAACGTCGGCACCATGCTCATCGTCGCCCACCGGCTTTCGACCATTCAGCACGCCGATAACATCATCCTTCTTTCCTCCGGCCAGATCGTCGAGCAGGGCAACCATCAGGAACTTCTGGCCCTCAAGGGCATGTATCATCAGCTCTATACGCTCCAATACACCAAACAGCAGCTCCTCGACGGAAAAATCGACGGATAAAATCAACAAGGCGCGTTTCAGGAAAAACGCGCCTTGTTTTTTTCTGTATTTTTGACTATAATAAAGAAAATTTCCTCTTTCTTTCGGAGGTGTCCCATGGATTTTCTGGAACTTGCCCAAAACCGCTATTCCGTCCGCTCTTTCTCTTCCACACCGGTTCCGTCCGATCTGGTGGAAAAGATCCTGAGAGCCGCTCAGCTGGCTCCTACCGCCTGTGATTATCAGCCTGTAAAAGTCCTCGTTCTGACCCAAAAAGACGCTTTAGAGCGTTTCCGGCGGTGCACAGAGTGCCATTTTGAGGCTCCTTTGGCTTTTATCGTCTGCGCCGACAAAACCGCCTGCTGGAAACGCCGCTATGACGGAAAAGAAAGCGGCGATATTGACGCTTCCATCGTCGCCACGCACATGATGCTGGAAGCTTCCTCCCTCGGCGTCGGTTCCACCTGGGTGATGTATTTTATCCCGGAAGCCGTCCGGCAGGAATTTGAGCTTCCCGAAAATCTGGAGCCTGTCGCTTTGCTTCCGATGGGTTTCCCGTCCGAAAGCGCCGTTCCCTCACCCCGCCATTCGGAACGGAAACCGCTTTCGGAACTTGTCACCATGCTTTAAGGAGGCTTCCATGAGGATCCTGCCACCGTGATTTCCCTTTTTCAATAGGAAAAAGGAGGTTTTTTATGAAAAACAAACTTTGGACGAAGGATTTCACCATCATCACCGTGGGAAGCTTCATTTCCATGGCCGGCAACTCGCTGGCAAGCTTCGCCATGAGCCTTTTCGTCCTCGATTATACCGAATCGACCTTTCTCTATGCCCTCTATATCTTTCTCTATACCCTGCCGCAGATCGCCGCGCCGCTTCTTTCCGGTCCGCTGATGGACCGTTTTTCCCGCCGGAGAACCATCTACCTTCTGGATTTTTCCATCGCGGCGCTTTATCTGCTTTTGGGGCTTGCCATCCGGTTCGGACTTTTCAGCTTTGGGCTTTTTGCCGCCGCCGTTTTCATCAGCGGCACCATCAGCAGTACCTACCTGGTGGCCTTCGACAGCTTCTATCCCATGCTCATTTCCGAGGGCAATTACAGCAAGGCCTATTCGATCTCCAGCGTTCTGGAAACGCTCACCAACGTGATGATTCCCGTTTCGACGCTCATTTATAACGCTCTCGGCATCTTCCCTCTTCTCGTCATTGACAGCGCCCTCTTTTTTGTGGCCGCCGTTTTTGAAACAAGGGTCAGCGATGTCGAAGCCGCAAGCGGCGCCGAGCGTCCGGAACTTTACGGTCTTCGCCAGTACGCCGAAGATACCAAAGAGGGCATGCGCTACCTCTGGTCGGAAAAAGGGCTTTTCTTCATCGCCCTCTATTTCATGATCCTGAACTTTGCCGGCGGCGCTTCCCAGGTCGTCACACTGCCGTGGTTCCGTGGAAACTACGCCGACGGGGAATATATCTATATGTCCGTCTGGGCCTTCATGGTCATCGGTCGGGCCATCGGAGGGCTTCTGCACTATAAGCTTCGCTATCCGACGGAAAAGAAATTCGCCATCGCCCTTTTCGTCTATGTGTCGTCCCACCTTTTGGAGGGCTTCTATCTCTACACAAGCCTCGGTCTTATGCGCTGTGCCTGCTTCGCCCTCGGAATCCTTGGCGTCACGTCCTATAACATCCGCATCGCGGCGACGCAATCCTACGTCCCCAACGAGCGGAAAGGCCGTTTCAACGGTATTTTCCTTGTAATGTCCACCGTCGGTTCCCTTTTGGGCGAACTTCTGGGCGGCGCCATGGCGGAATTTCTTTCGACCCGTGTCACTCTTGTCTGCTTTTCGGTGTTCGGCGCTTTGGCGGCTTTGGTCATCGTCGGCGGCAACAAAAAACATATCGCCCCGATTTATAACCGGGAAGTATAAAAGCTTTGCCCTTGCCCGATTGGATCCCATCATTGCGAGGAACCGCACCGCGGCGACGCGGCAATCTTTTTTGCATTTTCCCAACAGAAAAGGCCCGCTCTTTCGAGCGGGCCTCATTTTTTATTCGGAAATTATTCCTCAACAGGGGCTTCTTCCTCAGCGGGAGCTTCCTCTTTGACAGGCGGCTCAAGCAGAGCTTTCATGGAGAAGCTGACGCGGTGTTTGTCGAAGTCGATGTCGGTGATCTGAACGTCAACTTCCTGACCGATGGAAAGAACATCCTGCGGTTTGGCGATTCTTTCGTAAGCGATCTGGGAAATGTGGATCAGGCCGTCAATGCCGGGGATAAGGTTGGCGAAAGCGCCGAAAGCGGTCATGCTGACAATTTTAACTTTGGCGACAGAACCGACCGGATAATCTCTCTTGAGGATCTCCCAGGGGTTGTCCTCTTCTTTTTTGTAGCCAAGGCTGATCTTCTTGTTCTCTTTATCGACGTCTTTGACGAAGACTTCAAGGGTGTCGCCGACTTTGACGATATCGGAAGGATGGGCCACACGGAGCCAGGAGAGCTCGGATACGTGGACCATGCCATCTACGCCGCCAAGGTCAACAAAAGCGCCGTAAGAGGTGAGGGATTTAACTTTGCCCTGGAATACCTGACCGACTTCGATGGAATCCCAGAAAGCGGCCTGTTTGGCTTTTCTTTCCTCGGAAAGAACGCTGCGGATGGAGCCGATGGCGCGTTTGCGCTGCTCGTTGACTTCAAGAATACGGAAGCGGACGTTCTGTTTGAGAAGTCCTTCCAGGGGTTCGTTTCTGGAGGCCGTTGCCTGAGAAGCAGGGATGAAAACACGCACACCGTCGGTGACAGCGACAACGCCGCCCTTGACGACTTCAACAACAAGTCCTTCCAGAATTTCGTCCGTTCCGGCGGCGTCAAGAACGCGCTGGAAATTTTTCTCTGCATCGACTTTCTTTTTGGAAAGGACCATGGTGCCTTCGGCATCATTGACGTGCAGAACTTTGAGGGTGATCTCATCGCCTACTTTGACGATATCAGCAGGTTTGACGCTGGGGTCGTCCGTCAGTTCATCAGAAGAAACGAATCCGGTATGTTTGGAGCCGACGCTGACAACGATCTCGGTGTCCTTGACGACCATAACGGTGGCCTGGACCTTATCGCCGTTTCTTACGTATTTGGATTCTTCGTCTCTGAAAGACTGTTCCAGCATTTCCTCAAAGCTGTTTTCTTCTACTTTGTTTTCACTCATGGTTTGTAGTACCTCCTTAATTATGCCGGCTGGGGTCGACGCACCGGCAGTGACGCCCAATACCTTGCAATTTTTCCAATCGTCCGGCTTTAGTTCCGACGGATACTCAATCAAAACGGTCGGACAGTTGGCCGCGCAGGTTTCCCAAAGCCTTGCGGTATTCGAGCTGTTTTTTCCCCCGATGACAATCATTTTGTCACATTTTTGGGAAAGACAATTCGCTTCCGTTTGTTTAGTATAAGCATCGTAACATATTGTATCAAAGATTGATAAATTTGTATAGACCTTTTTTAAAAATTTTTCACATTTTTCCCATTCTGACCGCAAAAAAGTCGTTTGGGAAACCAGTACCGGGCATTTTGCACAAAAGATTTTGTTATTATTTACCAGTTCTTCCAGTTCTTCGCAATTTCTCACCACAAAAACGTCACCGACCGCGTGGCCGAGGATGCCTTTAACCTCGGCATGATCGGGATTTCCCGTCACGATGACCGGATTTTTTGCCTTTGTCTGTTCTGCCACAATGCGGTGAATTTTGGCAACGAAAGGACAGGTCGCGTCCTCATAGGGAATGCCCTTCTCCCGGAGTTCCTCGATGACCGAAGCCGGTACCCCATGGGAGCGAAGGATCAGCGTCGCTCCCGGCGGGCAGTCCTCGACCCGCTCCACCGGAACGACGCCCCGCTGCCGAAGGCTTTCCACCACGATGGGGTTATGAATGATCTCGCCCAGCGTCGCCGCCGGGATCCCTTTTTCGGCGTAGCTTTCCGCGATGCCGACCGCCCGTTTTACCCCAAAGCAAAACCCGGCGGAATCCGCCACTTTTATCTGCATTTTGCCTCCCGCACGATCCGTTTCATATTTTCAATATCTTCAGCCAGCGTCAATTCCGAATTGTCGATAAAGATTGCGTCCTCGGCCTGGCGAAGAGGCGCCGCCGCCCTATGGCTGTCGTTATAATCCCGCAAAAGGACGTCCCGCAAAATTTCGTCATAATCAGCCTCCACGCCTTTCTCCCGAAGCTGTAAAAAGCGCCGTCTGGCTCGGATCTCCGGCGTTGCCGTCATAAAAATTTTCAGTTCCGCGTCGGGAAGCACCACCGTACCGATATCCCGTCCGTCCATGATGACGTCCTGTTTCTCCGCCATGGCTCTCTGCTGTTCCAAAAGGAACTCCCGCACGACCGGAAGCGCCGAAACGTCCGACGCCGCCATAGAGACCTCCTCCGTCCGGATGAGGCCGGAAACGTCCTCTCCGTTGAGGAAAATACGCTGTTCGCCGTCCACAAAGCGCCATTCCTCCGAAATTTCCGGCAAAAGAGGCTCCACGTCCTCCACTTTGGACGGCGTTTTTCCCTTTCGCAGGACATAAAGGCCGATGGCCCGATACATAGCGCCCGTGTCCACGTAAAGAAATCCCAGTTCTTTGGCCACCGCTTTGGCGACCACACTCTTTCCGGCTCCGGCCGGTCCGTCTATCGCGACTTTCATGTTGTTCCTCCTTAAATAGCCGTTCCGGCGGCGTAGCCGGTGGAAAAGGCGATCTGAAGATTATAACCGCCGGTCTCGGCGTCCAGATCCAGCACTTCTCCGGCGAAATAGAGCCCCGGCACCAGTTTCGATTCCATGGTCTTGGGGTCGATTTCTTTCGTAGAAACACCGCCCGCCGTCACAATGGCGCTCTCCACCGGATCCAGTGCCGTCGGCGTCATCGAAAAGGCCTTGATGGTTCGGACAAGCGCCTGACGCTGTTCCTTCGTGATCTGATGGACCTTCGTTTCCGCCAAAATTCCGGAACGCTCCACAATATAGGGCACAAAACTCCTCGGCAGAAGCTCGTCCAGCGAATTGGCGAAATCCCGGTTCTGTTTTTCGGAAAAATCCCGCAAGATCCGGGCGTCCAACTCTTCGGCGGAAAGACCCGGTTTCCAGTCGATCTCCAACCGGTAGGTTTCCATGGGCTTTTCCATATAGGTGCTCGCTGTGAGCACCAAGGGGCCGGAAACGCCCTCGTGGGTCACCAACATCTCACCCAGTTCCTCATAAAGAGGCTTCTTTTTGCCCGTTTCCCAAAGCCGCAGCGTCACGTTTTTAAGGGAAAGACCCGCCGCCTCGGAAAAGTCCTCCGCTGTCGAAATTCCCACCAAAGAGCCTCTCGGCTCCACAATGCTATGACCGGCCTGTCGGGCCAGTTCATAACCGTCTCCGGTGGAACCGGTGGCCGGATAGCTGAGGCCGCCGGTGGTGACGAGCACCTTTTGAGCACGGAAGAACCGACCGTCCTCGGTCAGAACACCGATGAGCACGCCATCCTCAAAAAGAAGCCGTTCGGCTCGTCCTTCCTCGATCGTAATATTCGGATTTTTAATAAAAAGCTGTAAAGCGTCGGCAATATCCATAGCCCGATCCGACTGGGGGAAAACCCTGCGTCCCCGCTCCGTTTTGAGCGCCACACCCAGCTTTTCAAAAAGCTCCATGGTGTTTTTCGGCGCGAAGCGGCTCACCGCGCTGAACAAAAAGCGGGGATTGCGCCGCACATGGCGAAAAAATTCCTCCGGTTCACAGTTGTTGGTCACGTTGCAGCGACCCTTACCGGTCACTAAAACCTTCCGGGCCGGTCGCTTGTTCCGTTCCAGAAGGAGCACTCTTTTTCCGTTTTGCGCGGCGTAACCGGCGGCCACACAACCGGCGGCGCCGGCGCCAACGATGATCACGTCATATTCAAAATCCTGCTTCATTGTCACTTTTTTCATAGACCTCGTATTCTTCCCAAATTTGTTCCAGATGGCTGAACGTCGCCGAGATCTCGTTGCGGCGGCGAATGCCGATGGCGACGATGAGGGCGTTGATCAGCGAAAGCGGCGCCACCAGGGAATCGGCAAAGGAAGCCATGTCGCTTCGCGCCAGAAGGATGCGGTCGCTGTACTCAATGATCGGCGCGCTGTGGCTGTCCGTCAAAGCGATGACCGTGGCTCCCTTGTCGTGGGCATATTTGGCCGCCTTGATGGTCCGTTTACTGTACCTCGGGAAGGTAATGGCAATAAAGACATCGCCCTCCCCGATGTTCATGATCTGCTCGAACACCTCGCTGGTGCTCGAGGTGGCAATGTTACGCACGTTGTCAAAAATCTTATAAAAATAGAAACTCAAAAAGCTGGCTAACGAGGCGGAACTCCGCACACCGAGGATGTAGATGTGTTTCGCCCCGACAATGGCGTCCGCCACCTTGTTGAACTCGTCCATGGAGGTATCCTCCAACGTCCGGCGGATCTTTTCGATATCCATATTGAGGACCTTGGTCAGGACGTCGGCGTTGCTCATCCGGTCACTGGTGATCTCAATGCGCTGAACCGTGGTCAGCTTGTTGCGGATCATCTCCTGCAAAGCGTGCTGCAATTCCGGATAGCCGTCATACCCCAGCTCCGAGGCGAAACGGACCACCGTCGATTCGGAAACGCCCACCGATTCGCCCAACCTGGCCGCCGTCATAAAGGCCGCTTTGTCGTAATGTTCCAAAATAAAATTTCCTATACGTTTTTGTCCCTTGGAAAAGCCGTGCATGCTTTCCGAGATTCTATGCAAAAAGTCTTTGCTCATCTTTCATCCTCCGACTTTCAAATTTCCTTGCTATAACTTTCATAATAGCATTGTTTCCTGCAAAATTCAAGGGCGCTTTCCGCTTTTCCCCTTCCTTTTGCAATTTCCGCAAGATTTTGCCACCTTTTCCGTCAGAAATTCATTCTTCCTTTTTTCATCGTTCCTTCATAAAAATGCAGGAGATTTTTTCTTCTCTATTCATTTTTTCAACGAGTGCTGTCGTCCTTCGTGGTCCATGGTGTAGTTTTCCGTATAAATCAGCTCCGAAACGGGGACAAACGAAAATCCCTGTTGCTCCAGGATCTCCAGAATCCGCGGAAGCGCCTCGGCGGTATTCTCTTTCCCGACGTGGAACAGAAGGATACTGCCGTTTCGGACGTTCTTCGTCACCGCTTCTACCATTTCCCCGGCGCTTTTGTCCTGCCAATCCCGACTGTCCACGTCCCATTGAATGGTCGTAAAGCCTTCCTCCGCCGCCGTTTTCACCACTGTGTTGTTATAGGCGCCGCTCGGCGCCCGGAACAGCGCCACCGAACCGCCGCCGGCCTTTTTGATCCGTTCCCTTGAACGGCGCAGTTCCTCCCTCACCGCTTCCTCCGAAAGTCCGGTCATGTCCGGATGGGTGTTGCTGTGGGAACCGATCTCGTGCCCGGCGCTCCCGATCGCTTTGATGGCGTCGGGATTATCCTCGGCCCATTGTCCCACGGCAAAAAACGTCGCCCTGGCACCGTGCGCCTCCAGCGTCTTCAAAATCTCCGGCAGATTTTCCGGATCCCACGCGCAGTTAAAGGTGACGGCCACCTTCTTTTCGTCGGTCTCCACCGAATAAATAGGCAAAAGCCGCTCGCCTTCCCCCAGTGCCACCAACCGAAGCACATAAATGACCGTCACCGCCAGAATGAACGCTCCCGTCGCCAAGATCCAACCGGGATGGTATCCTTTTTCTTTTTCCATGACTAAAAGCCTCCTTTTCCTCTCATTTTTATGAGAGGAAAAGGAAAAGAAGACATAAAAACGCCCCGGCAAAGCCGGGGCGTTCGTTCTTTTTTTAACCGCCGAGATAGGCTCTTTTGACCGACGGGTCGGAAAGCATTTCTTTGGCGTTGCCTTCCATGACGATCTTTCCGGTTTCCAGAACGTAAGCTCTGTCCGCGATGGAAAGGGCCATTTTGGCGTTCTGCTCGACCAGAAGAATGGTCGTTCCGGCGTCGTTCAGTTCTTTGATGATATCAAAGATCTGCTGCACCAGAAGCGGAGAAAGACCCATGGACGGCTCGTCCAGCATCATCAGCTTCGGGCGGGACATCAAAGCCCGGCCCATGGCCAACATCTGCTGTTCGCCGCCGGAAAGGGTTCCGGCGACCTGTTTTTCTCTCTCTTTCAGACGGGGAAAACGTTCAAAAACATTCTCCATACTGGCCTTTACCTCGGATTTGGGACGGGTGTAAGCGCCCATTTCCAGGTTTTCTTTGACGGTCAGCTGCTGGAAAATGCGGCGGCCTTCCGGAACGTGGGCAATTCCCATGGAAATCAGCTTGTGCGGCGGAATATGGCTAATGCTGTTTCCCTCGAAATCAATGGAGCCGGAATGGCTGTGAAGGATGCCGGAGACCGTCTTCAGCGTGGTGGATTTTCCGGCGCCGTTGGCGCCGATCAGGGTGACGATCTCTCCTTCGTTGACCTCAAAGGAAATGCCTTTGATGGCATGGATCGCGCCGTAATAGACGTTGATGTCCTCTACTTTCAGTAACGGTTCACTCATAACGGCGCCTCCTTATTCTTCGTCCTGCTGCTGACCGAGGTAAGCCTCGATGACAACCGGGTTATTTTTGATCTCTTCCGGACTTCCTTTGGCGATGATCTTGCCGAAGTTCAGAACGCAGATTCCGTCGCAGACGCCCATGACAAGGCTCATATCATGCTCAATGAGCAGAATGGCGATATGGAAGGTGTCACGGATCTTGCGGATGTTTTCCATCAGTTCCGCCGTTTCCGCCGGGTTCATGCCGGCTGCCGGTTCGTCCAAAAGAAGCAGGGACGGATTGGTGGCGAGGGCACGCAGGATCTCGACCCGGCGCTGCGCGCCGTAGGGCAGAGAACCGGCTTTGGCGTCGGCCAGATGCTGCATATCAAAGATGGAAAGAAGCTCCATGGCTCTTTCCTTGGCGGCCTTTTCCTCTTTCCAATAGGAAGGAAGGCGGAAAATGCTGGCCGCGAGGCCGTAATGCATGGAGGTATTCATGGCGGCGATGATGTTGTCCATAACCGAAAGGTTATTGAAAAGCCGGATGTTCTGGAAGGTACGGGCGATACCGGCTTTGGAAAGCTCCACCGTGCTCATGCCCTTGGTGTCCTTGCCGTTCAGAAGGATCATACCGGTGGTCGGCTCGTAAACACGGGTCAAAAGGTTAAAAACCGTCGTTTTACCGGCGCCGTTGGGGCCGATAAGACCGGTGATCTCGGTAGGTCCGATGGTGATACTGAAATCATCCACCGCGTGAAGACCACCGAAAACGATGCCGAGATGACGGCATTCCAACGCCGGCATTTTGCCGATATCTCTCTCCAGAAGTTTGGTGTCGGAAGGAGCGATGACTAATTTCGACTGATCCATTATTCTTCCTCCTTTCCGGCCTGATCTTTCTTTTTCAGCAAATTGCGAAGCCGTTTGACGGGGTTCACTTTATCCGCCACAGCCTGGATCGCCGGGTTGTGGGAAATGAGCATGACAAGAATGAGCACCACCGCATAGACGAGCATCCGGTAATCGCCGAATTCACGGAACGCCTCGGGAAGCACACGGAGGATGACCGCCGCGGCAACGGAGCCGCCGACGGAACCCATGCCGCCGAGAACGACCATGACAAGGATCTCGATGGACATATTGTAGTCAAAGCTGACCGCTTTGATGTTGGCAAAGTTGTGACCGTAAAGGGCACCGGCGGCACCGGCAAAGAACGCGGCGATGATAAAGACCGCCAGTTTGAAGTAGGTGACGTTGATGCCGATGGATTCCGCCGCGATGCGGTTGTCACGGATGGCCATGATGGCCCGACCATGACGGGACTTTTTGAGGTTCATCATCACGACGACCGTGATGAGAACAATGATGATAGCATAGGGAAGCAGAGCCTTGGAATCGGAAAAGATCGCGCTGGTATCCAAACCACGGGCGCCGCCGGTGATCTCAAGGTTCGTGATGATGGATTTAATGATCTCACAGCAGGCCAAAGTTACGATGGCCAGATAGTCGCCTTTGAGTCGAAGGGCCGGAAGGCCGACGATGAAGCCGAAAACGGCGGCGACGATACCGCCGACGATCATGGAAAGCGGAACTCTCGCGAACATCGGGAGCTTGTCCGCCAAAGCGATGGAAACAAGACAGCCGGAGAACAGACCGACGGACATAAAGCCCGCGTGTCCGAGAGAAAGCTCACCCAGAAGACCGACGACAAGGTTCAGCGAAACGGCCAGAACGACATAGACGGAAACGGAGATCAGCATGTTGGAGATCTGCCGGGAAAGACTTCCCGTGTAAAGAAGCACGGCAATGATCACATAGCCCAAAGCCACAAGGCCAAGGGTCAGAAAGTCACGATTGAGGTTCAGTTTCTTTTTTTCTTTCATCTCAATCACACTTTCTCCGAGATCGGTTTTCCGATCAGGCCGGTAGGTTTCACAACAAGAACGATGATCAGTACGGCAAAGACGATGGCGTTGGCCCAAAGCGGCGAAATATAGACCTTCGAGAACTGCTCGATGAGGCCCAGCGTGATGCCGCCGAGCATGGCGCCCGGAAGGGAACCGATACCGCCGAACACGGCCGCCGTAAAGGCTTTGATGCCGGGCATGGAACCGGTAGTCGGACGGATGAAGATGTACGTCGCGCCATAGAAAGTGCTGGCGACGGCGGCCAAAGCGGAACCGATGGCGAACGTGATGGTGATGGTCTTGTTGACGTCAATGCCCATCAAAGAAGCCGCCGCTTTGTCCTCGGAGACCGCCCGCATGGCTTTACCGATTTTGGTATTATTGATGAAGATCGTAAGACCGACCATGATTACGGCCGTTACCACAAGCGTCAGAACGCTGATGCCATCGACGGTGACACCGGCGATGGTAACGCTCGGAAGCCCGCTGATCGTCGGATAGGCCATTTGTTCCGAACCGAAGATCAGAAGGGCGATATTCTGGAGAAAATAGCTGACGCCGATGGCGGTGATCAGGACCGCGAGAGACGGCGCCGACCGAAGAGGTTTATAGGCCAGCCGCTCAATGAGTACACCGAGCAGGGAGCATACCACGACGCTCAGGAGAATCCCGAGGATCGGAGGAAGTCCCATAGTCATTACCCCTACGATAGCCGTATACGCTCCGATCATGATGATGTCGCCGTGGGCAAAGTTCAGCATTTTCGCGATACCGTAAACCATCGAATAACCCAGCGCGATGAGCGCGTAGATACTGCCGAGGTTCAGGCCGCTGATTAGCGTCCGTATAAAATCAGTCATAACACAATTCCCTTTTTAACCGACCGTATCCCGCGCGAAAAATCGCGCGGGACCGGTCGAAAAATTATTTCGTTGTTAATGTGCGATCAGGCACCGAACATAGCGCCGACACCGTCTTTGTAGATGATGGCAAGAGCGGCTTTGGCGGTGTTGCCGTCGTCGGTCCAGGTCATCGTACCGGTGACGCCTTTATATTCGAGTTTGAGGATCTGGTTGATCATTTCAGCCTCGGTGATGTCAGCGGCATTGGTGATACCGGCGTTCTCAACGAGGGCTTTGATGATGTAAACAGCGTCATAACCACCGGCGGCGAACTGGTCCGGGGTCGCGCCTTTGTTGGCATCCTGGTAAGCTTTAACGAAGGACTGTACCTGTTCGTCGGGGTTATCAGCGGCGAAAGGAGTGAGCATCAAAACGTTATCCGCGGTCTTAGGAGCCTGTTCCACTTTGCCGACGATACCGTCAAGGCCATCAGCGCCGAAGAAGAAAACGTCGTCGCCGAATTTGGCGTCAGCGGTGCCGTTCTTGGCCTGGCTGAGGAAGGTGGAAGCTTCAGCCGCGTAGATCGGCATGAAGATAACTTTGGCGCCGCAGCTTACAAGAGCGTTGATCTGGGTCTCGAAGCTGGTGTTGGTGTCGCCGGTGAAGGACTGAACTTCAACGATGTTTACGCCGATTTTTTCGCATTCGGCTTTGAAGCTCTCATAAAGGCCGATGGAATAGTCGATATCGCTCTGATAGAAGACGCCGACTTCGGTGGCCATGTTGTTGTCTTTGATGTAGTCCGCGGCGGCAACGCCCTGGAAGGAGTCGAAGAAGCAGACACGGTAGGCGGCGTCGTTGGTGGCGATGCAGCCATCAGCGGAAGCGGAAGCGGAAATCAAGAACATATCGTCCGCTTCGGCAGCGGCGGTGATGGAAGCGTTCTCACCGGAGAAAACACCGGAAAGGGAGACGTCCATGCCCCAGTCGATCAGTTTGCCGTATGCGCTGACGGCGGAGTCCGGATCGCCCTGAGAATCCTGGAAGTTGAGGTCGATCTTCATGCCGTTGATGCCGCCGGCTGCGTTGATCTCTTCAGCCGCGATCTTGGCGCCGTTATAAACGGAAGTGCCGTAGTTGGCGTAGTCACCGGTCAGAGGGCCGATACCGCCGATTTTGATGACGCCCTCTTCTGAGGCGCCGTTGTTTCCGCAGGCCGCGAAGCAAAATACCATAACGGCCGCTACTACAAATGCAAGTACCTTTTTCATTTTTCTGTTCTCCTTTTGTTTTATTTGGAAAAAAGATTTTTCTATATTAAAAAGCGGTTCCATGCGTTAGGTGGAACCGCTTTTAATATCAGCAATTATATCGTCCAGCCCAATGCATTATGCTCTGCTTTTTCTTCTAATAACAATAATGTTAAGTACAAGTACATGGCATACGAGCGCAATTAGGCCAAGAAGGGTAACGGAAAAAGACTCTGCCATCGCAAAGTTCATCATGTTGTTCATGAACGCTGCCATCATGTCTTTTCCCTCCCCTTTGAAATATTGTCCTTATTCTATTCCTATTTAATAGGATTGTCAAGAGGTTTTTTCAAAAAAATTTAATCATTTAAAGCAAAATCGCTTTTCCATAGTAAATCGTTACAGTATCCCCTGTTTTTCAAGAAAAATCTTGACAAAAATCCCTCTTTCCTTCATAATAATAAACTACTATGTGTTTTATGAGGTACTTTTATGATCGATGTTTTGCTTGATACGGCGATCGACGCCCTCAAGACCCTGCCCTTTTTGTTCGTCGCCTATCTCGTGATCGAATTTGTGGAACACCGGGCCGCCGAAAAATTCGCCCTTTGGCTCACGAAATTCGGCAAAGCCGGTTCCTTTGTCGGGGCGCTCCTGGGGGTCGTTCCCCAATGCGGTTTTTCCGTTGTCGCTGCCAACCTTTACGCCAACCGGATCATCACCGGCGGCACCCTTCTGGCGGTCTTCCTTTCCACCAGTGACGAGGCCATTCCCGTTCTGCTTTCCCACCCGGAAAGCGCCGGAAGGATCCTTCCGCTGATCCTTTCCAAAGTCCTTCTGGCCACCGTCGCCGGTCTGGTTCTGGATTATTCCGGCGTTCTCAAAACGTCAAAGGCCGATTCCGAGGCTGTCGTCGAGGAACACTCCCACTGCCACACCGAAGGACACAACGGCATTCTGAAAAGCGCCCTTCATCACACGCTGGAAACTTTCCTGTTCCTGGTCCTCGTGATGCTCGTTCTCAACTTTGTCATCTATTTCATCGGCGAGGAGACCCTTGGCCGCTTCCTGATGAGCGGAAGCGTCTTTCAGCCGCTTCTGGCCGGTCTGGTGGGCCTTATTCCGAACTGCGCCGCCTCGGTGGTCATCGCCGAACTCTTCGCGCAGGGTGCTCTCAGCTTCGGCTCCGCCGTCGCCGGGCTTTCCGCCGGTTCCGGTCTCGGTCTTCTGGTTCTCTTCCGTGCCGACATCGACAAAAGCGAATGTCTCCGGATCGCCGTTCTTCTTTTCTCCATCTCCGTTCTCACCGGCATGGTCCTCCAGTTCCTGATCCCCTGATCTTTCCCCTATTTTAAATCGTAAAAACAGCCACCGGTTTTCCGGTGGCTGTTTTCATAAAAAAGAAGCGCCGCGGAAAAATCCGCGGCGCTCATTTTCATTCAGTTATCAGTTCATGAAGGTTCCATCGACCATTTCCTGGATGTAAGCAAGATATTTTTCCTGAACATCAGCGGGAACAAGATCGGAGAGAGCGCCGTTAAAGAGAGCGCCGTTCTGGAGAGAGCCATAGAGGGTCTCGCCACCGAAAGTACCGGCTTCGACAGCCTGCATGGAAGCGCTGATCATAGCGGCGTTATCGGTGCACTGGGAGCAGATGATGCATTCGTTCTGACCAAGGATGTCAGCGGGCTGTGCGATGTCATAAACTTTGACCTCGCCGACAGAGGTGTTGTACTCGTCGATAGCCTGACGGGCACCGGAGTCAACAGCGGAAGCGTCGCCGAAGAAGACGTCAGCGCCCTGCTCGATCATGGTTTTGGCAAATTCCATACCTTTGGCGGAATCGTCGAAGGAACCGGCGTACGGGCAGTCGAGAAGGGTGATGGTCTTGCCTTCTTTTTCGCCGACGTATTTAGCGGCTTCGCCAAATCCTTCGTATTTGCCTTTGGTGGTGTCAAGTTCCATACCGCCGATGAAAGCAATGGTGTTGGTTTCGGTCATAAGACCGGCAAGAGCGCCGGCGATCCAACCGATCTGCTGGGCGTTCGGAAGAAGAGAGGAGACGTTTTTGTTGACGGCTTTGGCCGGAGTGGTGTCAGCGCCGTTCAGAAGAGCGAAAGCGATGGTCGGATATTCTTCAGCGGCCTGAAGAACAGCGTCGGTGTACTGGTTGCCCGGGGCATAGATCATGTCGTAACCGAGAGCGCAGTAAGCGGCGATGGAATCATAATATTCGTTCTGAGCGATGGAGTCGGTGACTTCATATTCCCAACCGTTGTCCTCAGCGGCTTTGACCATGGCGTTGTAGCAGGCAGCGCCCCAACCGCCATCGTTGATGCTGGAGTCGCAGATCATGGCAACTTTATAGGTTTTGCCATCGGTGGTCGGCTCAGTGGTGGGCTCGGTGGTGGGCTCGTCAGTAGGCTCGGTGGTGGGTTCGGTGTTGCCGCAGGCGGCGAAGCTCAGAACCATGCAGAGAGCGAGGAGCAGGGCAAGAATTTTTTTCATGATGATTTCCTCCTGAATGTATCTGTTTTTAAATTTATAACAACCGATCAAGCGGTCATTAACGTCAGTGCTGTTCCCGGCGATAGGGCTGTCCGTTGGCTTTCGGGCCGCTCTTCTTAGCGCCGATGGCCGTCAGGACGATAATGGTCGCGACGTACGGGATCATCTGGAAGAACTGGTACGGAAGATTGAAGGAGCTGAGCTGCAGACGGATCTGAAGAGCGTCACAGAAGCCGAAGAACAGGCAGGCAAGAAGAACGCCGGAACCGGTCCAACGACCGAAGATGACGGCGGCCAGCGCGATAAAGCCACGACCGGCGATGTTTCCCTGGGTGTAGGTGTTGGAGTAGCAGGTGGTAAGATACGCGCCGCCGATGCCGCAAAGCGCTCCGCAAATAAGGCAGCTGAGGTATTTGATCCGGATGACCGGAATACCCAGCGTCGCGGCGGCCTGCGGATGCTCGCCAACGGATTTATAGTTGAGACCCGCCCGGGTCTTGCTGAAGAAGACGCAGGTAAAAATGACCAGAAGAAACGCGATATAGACCATCGGCGTCTGGTTGAACAGCAAATCGCCCAAAAACGGAATGTCTTTGAGACCCGGAATGGCGATACCGGGCATCAGCGTGATCTGTTTGAGGTCGCTGCCGGTGCCGAAATAGACCCGGTAGATGAACGACGCCAACGCCGGCGCGAAGATGTTGATCGCCATGCCGTAAACCGTGTGGTTGGCGCAAAGGGTGATGGTGGCAAAAGCGTAGATCATGTTGACCACCATGCCGACCAGAGCGCCGCAGAGAATGCCGAGCCAGGTGCTGCCGGTGGTGTAACAGACCAGGAAACCGGTCAGCGAACCGATGGCGGCAATGCCTTCCAATCCGATGTTGACCATACCGGCTCTTTCGGAGTAAAGCTCAGCCAGCGCGATGAAGATCAGCGGAACGGCCATACGAATGGTCGCGAGGAGCAAACTGGAAACCCAACTCATTTCTGTGCCGCCCCCTTCTCTGCTTTTTTCCCGAAGAGACGCATACGGAACGCCTCAAATTCCGGAAGCTTGACAAGCGCCATACCGGCGACGGAAAAAACGATGACCAAAGCCTGGATGATATCCGAAACGCTGGTCGGAACGCCGGTGGCCGCCTGCATGGTGGTCGAACCGGCCCGAAGCGCCGCGAAGAAAATAGCGACAAAAATGGTGGCGATGGGATGGAGCTGACCGATGAGAGCCATGGCCACGCCGTCGAAGCCGTAACCGGAACCGAAACCGTTGATCAGACGGAACTGGGTACCGAGAAGCTCAGCGCCGCCGCCCAATCCGGCGATGGCGCCGGAAATGATGAAGCTCGTCAGAATGTACCGTTTGATCGGGAAGCCGTTGAAACGGCTGGCCGTCATATTATAACCGACCGCCCGGAGCTTGAAGCCGCCGGAGGTCCAGAAGAGCACGTAATAAAGGATCAGGCCGAGCACGACAGCGATCACGAAGCCCCAGGTGAACCGCATATCCGGGAAGACACGGGGAAGTTTCACTTCGTCCGGCACCGGAAGGGTCTGGGGAACGCTGGCGTCACGGAGCCAGTTGGTATAGACAACGCCCATAAAAAGGGTCGCTACATAGTTGAGCATGATGGAAATGATCATCTCGTTCTGTCCCCGGGTGATTTTGAGCACGCCGGGAATGGAAGCCCAAAGGCCACCGGCCAGAGCGCCGGCCAGAAGCGAAAGCAGAATGCCGGGAACGCCGGTGATCCCGGAGCAGTAGGCCACATAATAGCACGCCACGGAACCGATGATGAACTGTCCCTCACCGCCGAGGTTGAAAACGCCGCATTTATAAGCGAAGCAGGCGCAGAGCGCGCAGAAAAGAAGAGGCGTCGCCTTGGTGAGCGTCGTTCCGATGTTGGCCCGGGAACCGAAGGCGCCGGTCAAAAGGCTTTTGAGCGCCAGAACGGGGTCCGCGTCCAGAACGAGCATGATGATAACGCCGCACAGAAGCGCCAGCGCGATGGAAAGCAGCGGAACAAGGGCGCTGCCCAAAGAACTGAGAATTTTCTTCATGCCGCGCCTCCTTACTTACCGGTCATGGCAAGACTGATCTCCTCGATGGGAGGATTCTTGCCGGAAAATTCGCCCATGATCTTTCCTTCGAACATCACGACGATGCGGTCGGAAAGCTCCAGGATCTCGTCGAAGTCGGCGCTGATAAGCAGAATGCCGACGCCGCGGTCACGGGCTTCGATCATTTTGTTGTGAACAAAGGTCGTGGCGCCGATATCGAGGCCACGGGTCGGATGCGCCGCCACTAAAAGCTCGGGGCTCGATTCCATCTCACGGGCAATGATGACTTTCTGTTGGTTGCCGCCGGAAAGGTTCCGGACCTCCTGTTCGGTACCGCGGCAGCGGATGTCATATTTTTCAATAAGCTCCTTGGCGTAATTCCGGATGGAACCCTTTTTCAGGAACAGCCCGTGAAGAGCGCTGAAGCGGTCTTCCGTCGTCGCTTTGAGCACCAGGTTGTCCGCCACGGTCATGTTTCCGACCAATCCCTGTGCGTTCCGGTCCTCCGGCACGTGGGAAACGTGACCGGCAATGAAAGCCGACGGATCAAAAAGGCCGACCTTTTTCTCGTTGCAGAAAACTTCGCCCTCTTCCGGCACGATGACGCCGGTGACGATCTGGGCAAGCTGGGTCTGGCCGTTGCCGTCCACGCCGGCGATACCGACGATCTCACCTTGTTTGACAGAGAACGAGACTTCGGAAAGTCCGTTGTGCTTCGAGGATTTATGATAGGAGACGCCGTTCATGCACAGAGCGTTTGCGCCGTCCGGTTCTTTTTTCTCGTAATGGGAAACGGCGAGGCTTTTGCCGATCATCAACGCCGCCAACGACTGGGCGTTTGCGCCCTGTCCGGGAACGGTGGTGATCACTTCTCCGGCCCGAAGAATGGTGATCCGGTCGGAAATGTGCAGGACCTCCCGCATTTTGTGCGAAATAAAAATAATGCTCTTCCCGGCGTCCACCAATTTTCTCATAATCGCGAAGAGGCCTTCGACCTCAATGTCGGTCAACGCGGCCGACGGCTCGTCCAGTACAAGAAGTTCGGCGCCGTGATAGAGCGCTTTCAGAATTTCGACACGCTGCTGCGCGCCGACAGAGATTTCATTGATATATTTGTCCAGTTCCACCTCAAGGCCGTATCGTTCGGAAAGTTCCAGAATTTCCTTGCGTCTTGCCTCCCGGTCGATGAATACGCCCCGGACATTCCGGTCTCCGAGAATGATGTTTTCAAAAACCGTCATGGCCTCGACCAGCATGAAGTGCTGGTGCACCATCCCGATGCCCAGTTTGACCGCGTGAGCCGGAGAACCGATCTTTTCTTCCTTCCCGTTGAGGAAGATCTTTCCTTCCGTGGGTTGGTAAAGACCGATCAGCACGTTCATCAGCGTAGATTTTCCGGCGCCGTTTTCTCCCAGAAGCGTATGGACCTCGCCGCGGTTTACCGTCAGATTGATATCTTTATTGGCATAGAAGTTCCCGAATCTTTTACTGATGTGCTCCATTCTAAGCAGCTCTTCCAAGGTTCTCCCTCCTTTTGCCATTTCTCATTGTTATGCGATAATTTTAACATAGATTTTCAAAAAGGGAAGCACCTTTTTCACATTTTCTACAAATTCGGCACTTTCCCCAAGGAAAATTCGCTCTTTTCCCACAAAGAAAAGCATTTTTCCGGAAAAGTTGACGAACCGCCTCATTTTTGGTCTTTTGAACAATTTTTCCTGTTTTTATCTTTCTATATTTATGCCATATATCCAATTTCCTTTGAATTTGTTTTCCTTTTTCTTCCAGAAATTGTGGTTTTCCCTTGCTCCATCCGTGAAATAGGTTCACACCTTTCCGTGTGTTTTTCCCGTTTTCGTCAACCTGTCCAAGAAAAACCCCCATCGGGCGCACGGCCCGATGGGGGTTTTATTATTCTTCGTCCGTTTCCGGCTTCGGAAGGCGCTTCGCGTGAACTTTCGCGATGTGGTGTTCCTCCACCTGCACAACGGTAAACTCGATATTCTGATAGATGACAACGGGGTGTTCGCTCTCGTCCGGGATCCGGCCGAGGATATCCATAATAAGCCCGCTCAAGGTATCATATTCGGCGTCCTCCGGCGGCTCCATATCCAGAATCTCGGCCACGTCGTCCAAAAGCACCGTGCCCTCAAAATCGAAGTTGTCGGCGTCGATCTTGTTGATCTCCGCCTCCTCGTCGTCGTATTCGTCCTGAATGTTGCCCATGACCGACTCGATGAGGTCCTCCATGGAGACAAGACCCGCCGTGCCGCCGTATTCATCGACGACAATGGCCGCCTGGATCTTTTTCTGCTGAAATTCCAAAAAGGCCTCCCGGCAGCTGTTGGATTCGGGAATAAAGCTGACCGGCCGCATAAAATCGGCGATCTTCCGCTCGGTAAAGTTCGTCTCCCCGATCAGTGACAAAAGGTCTTTGGCATAGATCATGCCTTTGACGTTGTCGATGGTCTCCTCATAGACCGGCATCCGGGAATAGCCGTCGGAGATAGCGAGATCGACAGCCTCGGCAATCGGTTCGTGGAGCTCCACCGCCGTCATATCCATGCGATGCGTCATAATTTCGCCGACAGAACGGTCATCGAACTCAAAGATGTTGTTGATCATCTCTTTTTCGCTCTCTTCGATGGTTCCCTTTTCGTTGCCGGCGTCGAGCATCATGCGGATGTTCTCCTCGGTAGCGGATTCCGGCTCGGCGTTGGGGTCGATCCCGAAAAGCCGGAGGATCCCGTTGGTGGAAACGCTGAGGATCTTGACAAAAGGCTTAAAGAGCGTGGAGAAAAAGGAGAGCACTCCGGCGACGGCATAAGAAATCTTTTCCGGATAATGCATGGCGATACGCTTCGGCACCAATTCCCCAAAAAGGAGAGTCAGATAGGAAAGGACCACCGTCAGAAGAAGCAGGGTCAGCGTGTGGAGCGTATTCATGGAAAGAGGAATATAGTTTCCGATCCATTCCGCCAGCCGATCGGCGTAGCGATCCGCCGCGAACGCGGACGCCAGAAGACCGGACAGCGTAATGGCCACCTGAATGGTCGAAAGAAAATTGTTGGGTTCCTCCACCAGTTTGCAAAGAATTTTCGCCTTTTTGTTACCCTCTTCGGCGTCGTGGTGCAGTTTGGCGTCGTTGAGCGCGATAATGGCGATCTCGCTCATGGCGAAAAAGGCGTTAATTCCGATCAATAAAAACAGAAGAACGAGATACCACGTACTTCCCGGGTCATCCATAAAAAAGATTTCCTCCTCGAAATAAGAATAATATTGTATCTATATTACCTTTTTTCCCCGTCTATGTCAATGATTTTTCTCACGAAGCCCTCTCCCTCCCCTTGACCTGCCGGAAATTTTATGCTAAAATGGGAAAGCTAAATTCGGAAACGTATCGAAGTGGACTGCTCCGCAGTCCAAAAATGCGCCGCCTACGGCATGCGCAATATGACCGCTTCGATTTTTCGTTTCCATCAAAATTAAACACGGAAACGTATCGAAGTGGTCATAACGGCCCTGACTCGAAATCAGGTAGCCCTACGGGGCTCGTGGGTTCGAATCCCACCGTTTCCGCCAAAAAAGGCAACCGTTTTTTCAAAAAACGGTTGCCTTTTTCTTTGCCCATAGAAAAGCGTAAATCGGAAGCCGAGTCAAAAAAAGCGCAACCGAAAGTTGCGTGTCAAACGCGAACTTTTGTGTTATAATAAGCCCAAATGATATAGGAGGGATCCCCATGGAGACAAAAGATATTATTTTGGAGCTTCGCGCCAAACACAAAATGACGCAGGATGAACTGGCGGAAAAAGTATTTGTGACCCGCCAGGCGGTATCCCGTTGGGAAAAAGGGGAAACCGTCCCCAATTCCGAAACATTGAAACTTCTGTCCCAATATTTCAATGTTTCCATCAACACGCTGCTCGGTTCGCCGCGCAAGCTGATCTGCCAATGCTGCGGTATGCCTTTGGAAGACTCTGTCATCGGTCACAACGCCGATGGATCGTTCAATGAGGACTACTGCAAATGGTGCTACGCGGACGGTACCTATACCTACGGCAATATGGACGATCTCATTGACGTATGCGTAAAAAATATGGCCAATGATACCTTCCCCGAGGAACAGGCCCGCTCCTATATGAAAGAGTTATTGCCGAAACTGGATTATTGGAAACGGTACGAGGAATTGGGCGACAACGGAGAATTTGAAAAATTTAAAAAACAGTTGATCGACGAAATCAACGCGCTCCAGATCGAGGGTATGCCGAAACTGGAAAAACTCAACGCGTTAGTGGGGCAATACGTCAATCTGGAGTATCCCCTTCCAAACGGAGCCTGCGTCAAGTTTCTGAATGACCGGACAACCTATCTGGGAAACCAGTTGGAATGTGAATTCGGCGGAGACCGATGCTTCGGCGTTGTCGCCAATATGGATTTTATCCTGATTTGCACTTATGGATGCGAAGGAAAAGACCCGGAACTGGTTTTGTATAAAAAGAGATAATTTTCAGCAATTCAAAAGCATAAAAAAGCGCCCGGAGAACTCTCCGGGCGCTTTTTTATTACATTGTCATAAGACACACAAAAGGAAAAGCATTTATGCGAAGGCATAAACGCTTTTCCTGAAATGTGAGATGAATCTGATTTTGCTGCTTATAAACTTTGTATAAAGGAAAGAGTGAATATTTCTTAGAGCTTGAATTTAGAAAAGAGGGAGATCAATAATCAGTTTGTATTTTTCAAAATAATACCGTTTCCTTGCGTAAAATGGGATGCGTTCGCTTCATCGGTATCAACATGCATGGCCAATGAAAAATTCGGGCTGACTCTTACGACGACATCGGAAAATATCAGCGTACGGCCATTGCTTTCAATTTTCACATTGACCAATTCTTTATCATGACAGCCAAAATTTGCCGCGTCTTCCGGCGTCATGTGGATATGTCTTTTCGCGGCAATAACGCCCTCCACAAGTTCAATTTCCCCCTGCGGGCCTAAAATTCTGCATCCTCCTGAATTCAGAAGATCACCGCTTTCCCGAATCGGAGCGGCAACCCCTAACGTCCTTGCGTCGGTCAGGGATATTTCGACCTGTGTCTGTTTTCGGGAAGGACCAAGTATAATGACATTTTTAATGCTGTTTTTAGGCCCTACCAATGTTACCCGCTCCTCGCAGGCGAATTGTCCCGGTTGAGAAAGATCTTTCTTTTTTGTGAGCGTATAATCTTCCCCGAAAAGGATTTTGATATGCTCAGCCGAAAGATGGACATGGCGCGCCGAAACTTCTACTAAGACTTCGTTCATGATTTCTCCTTTTTATCAGGCTCTTCCTTTTCGGAAGAGCCTGATATGGATTGGGATCGAAAAAATCGAGATCAATTAGCGGTCTTTCTGCTCTTGTAGAAAGAGTAGAACATTCTTGCGCCCGTATAAAGAACGACAAAGAAGACGACCCATTTAAGTGCGTAGGTAGGAATGGAAATAGCGATAATAAACGCGATAAAGGCAGAGATACAACCACAAACAGTAATGGCCATGGAAGCTTTTCTGTTGTAGGAACCCTCTTTGATGAATTTGATGCTCGAAATGGGCTGCTGGAAAGCGGAAAGAGCATAGCAGATCGGATAGCAAACAATAGGAGCGATACCCAACATGAAAAGGGTCGCCATCGTAGGAGCCCAAGGGCCAACACCGAGGTTCGCAAGAGCGCCAATGACGAAAAGGAGAACAGCCGCAATAATGAGTTTAACGCCGGAGAGTCCGATTTCCTCACCGCCAACAGGCATAAGACCAACCTGACCAAGGAAGATGAAGAAAGCCACAATGATCATGGCAAAGCCCATACCAAGCTGGATCTTGATTTCCGGAAGACCGGTTACCACTTTTGCGCCAAGATAAGCGCCAATGGCGGCCGCAGCGGTAAGTACGATCAAAGTGACTGGATCCACATCCGTTTTGGTGAAGAAGAGAAGCGCAAAAATCGGTGCGGTCAGCGCGGTGGATACGTTCAGCGTTCCAGGGATGTGCTTATCGTCAACCAATTTGAAACTCTTCAAAAGCGCCGTAATCGTCGAAAAACAACCGATCCCGAGTACGTCAAAGAAAAGCGCAAAGAAACCAACCGCACCGGTTTTGGCGTAACTGGTATCTTTTTCAAGAATATCTTCTTTTTTCGCTTTAATAAAATCTTTTAACTGAACAACGGCGATCAAAATCGCCATAATAACAAACGCAGCGACAATGATATAGTACAGCATTTTTATTCTCCTTTTTCCTCATGATAAAACGGATTGTTCCAAACACTCAGTACACCATAATTCAAAGCGTCCGGATCGGCCCATTCGTCCACCATATAATCCGGAAGCGGTTTCAGGAACCGAAGGCCGCATCTGGAATAAAAGCGCAATTCACGATCCATGAATTCTCCATCCGCTCTTTTGATGGTGATGTATTGTTCCGGAGTAATATCCGAATGTTTGTAATAATCGGGAATTCTGCAACCGAGAACAAACTTTTTGCAATTCAGCTCAATCGTGCGCTGAAGCGCGTAATAAACGAGCATCGCTCCGATGTTGTGTCCACGGAACTTCGGAGATACGCCAAGAGAAACCCCGTAGAGAGTATCTCCATCCGGTACCAAATTGCTGGCGGTTCCACGATCCGTCAGATCCTGCCAGGACATGTGCGGAGGATTATCCAGATCATAGTTCATTCTCATCAGCGTAAAGTTACCTGCGGCGACACCGTCAACAAAAGCGGTCAAAAAGCCCTCCGGGAATTTTTTGTAGATTGGCTTGATGGATCCAACACCGTTTTCATCATCCAGTCCAATAAAGCCCCACGCTTCGTTTTTGGCTCTTTGTGCATCGTTGAGCTCGGCTTCGTTTTCCGGCTTACGAATCTCAATTTTTGCCATACAATTACCTCCTTTTGCAAATCTACGAGATGCGTTTTGCAAAATAAAAATAACTCTAACCGATCTCCATTTGCAAAAAAACAATTTTTATTGAAAGGCAAAGAATTACTCGATTTTTTCGTAAAAATAAAGAAACGGTCGCGTATGGGTTCGGAAGAATAAAATAGTCTCTCAGAAAGGAAATAAATAAAAAAATTGTATTTTTACGAAAAAATCGAGGTGATAATAAATAAAAAAAATTTTTTATTTGAAATATTATTGTTTATTATTGAAAACTATGTTATTATACTAACGAAATGTGATACTGATAGGAGGCATACTATGACCCCTTCCGAACACGCCGGCAACAGAATACGGATGTACCGCAGAAAAAAGAAGATCACGCTCGGAGAACTTTCTGTCATGGTGAACAAAAGTCCTTCCACTCTGTCCAAATATGAATCCGGTCAGATTGTCATTGATATTGACTCTCTGTTTGATATCGCGCAGGCTCTTGGCGTACAAATCACGCAGTTGATTGACTACAAAGCGGAAGATCTGTCCATTCCCAAAGCCAAAGGCAACGAAAACTTTTTTCAATCCGCGCCTTTATACTACGCTTACGTTCTTTTCCCATCCACCAGAGATGAAATCCATGTGTGTGTTTTTGAAATAACAAGGGATGAATCCGAGGATCGGTTTGTATTGTATTTCGACGTTGATGAAATTAAAAATTATACCAATTCCAAATATATTTATAATGGCAAACTCATTTGCAACGACTCCGGTGCCTCTTTTTATATCAGTAATCCTTTTAATAGCAGCGATAAAGGTTTTATTTACGCTAAATCACCCTTTACCGCCAATCAGGTTACAACGGGAATTTTCACCTTTGTTCCTCGCGCCATAAGGAATCCCTGCTCCACCAAAATCATGTTTTCTCTTTCTCCTCTCGAAATCAACGAAAATTTAAGAAAGGAACTTTTGATCTCGGATAAAGAAACCATCAGCGAATTAAAAAGACGAAATCAATTGATTATTTTTTAAAGAATTTTTGACAGATATCAACCGATCGTATCTATCCTAAAAATAAACAATTCTGCAAAAAACGTTCGATTTTTTCACTTCATAAGAGCAAAGAGAATTCTTTGCTCTTGTTTTTTATTGATAATAAAAAATCGAATAACAATTTTGATTAAAATGAAAAAACATAAAATTTCACAATTTTTACAGCAAAGAGTAAAATACAGATTAACAGGTATATTACATAGAAAGCGAGGCGCTACCGTTGGAAAAAAAGAAAAACGACATTTTATCGGCAGTAAAATTTGTGGTGTTTTCTCTTGCCGGACTTTTCTCTTTCATCATTCCTATCGAATATAACGGAGAAAAAACCACCTTTATCTCTATGCTCGTCTCGGAAATCGGCAAAGTATTGGCTCCCGTCATGGATGCCATCGTTATTACGATCGTAACAATATCCGCCGTATGTTCCCTTTACGATTACGTATGTTCAAAAACCGGAAAAAAAGTCAGCGAAAAATTCCATTCCTATTTTGGCACATCACTGGTCTATGTTCTTATAAAATTTGTTACTCTTGCTTTCGTCATTATGTGCAGTTTTAATCTTGGACCAGAGGATATTCTCGATTCAGCCAGAGATATGGTCGGATTTGGCGCTACCCTTACCTCCCTTGCCCTGGGAATCAGCTTTGTCCTCGTTTTCTTGACCGATAGCGGTCTGATGGAATTCAGCGGCGAGTTGCTCAAACCCATCGTACGTCCTCTTTTCAAAATTCCTGCTGACGCCTCCATTGACTGCCTTACTTCATGGATCGGTTCCTCCGACGCCGCCGTCATGGTAACCAAAAAGAAATATGAGCGTGGTGATTACACAAAGAGAGAAGCCGCCGCCATCATGTGCAACTTTTCCATTGTGTCCCTGCCGTTTTGTATGGTAATCGCCGAACTGGTTGGTCTCGGAAAATATTTTGTGCCGATGTACGGGCTTATCTGCGCTTTAGGTATTCTTCTTGCCTTTATTATTCCGAGAATCTATCCAATAAATAAAATTGAGGACACTTATCTTGTACCAAAAGATAAAGTGGAAGAACGCAGTGAAAAAAACATTTTTGTCCGTGCCTTCAGTGCCGGCTGTGATGCGGCCAGAGATTTTTCGGTGAAAAAAGTTCTCTTGACCGGATGGGAAACCATGAGCTCCGTTCTTTTAAGCATTATGCCGTATGCCATCGGTCTTGGGGTAATTGGAATGTTTGTCGTTAATTTTACCCCTATCTTTAATTGGATCTCCATGCCTATGGGTTGGCTGTTGAATCTGATGGGTGTGGAAAGCGCTTTTGAAATTGCGCCCGCTACCCTGGTAGGATTTATTGATCAATATATTCCTCCCCTTCTCGTGGTCGGAATTGAATCCATTCGTTCGAGATTTATTATCGCCGTCCTTTCTCTGATTCAGATCATCTATCTGACAATCGTCGGCGCTGTTGCTATGCAATGCAAAATCGGACTGAATCTGTGGAAATTATTCCTTGTTTTTATGGAAAGGACCTTGATCGCTCTTCCCATCATTGTCATCGTATCCAAAATGCTGTTTCCGTAAAGACTTTTCTATCAAAATAATACTCTTATACAAAAAAGCTCCTGCCTGTGGCAGGAGCTTTTTTTATCTCTTTCTTTACGCTTTATCCACACTGTCGATGTAGGCGGTGAGCTTCAAAACGTTGCAGCTGTAACCCCATTCGTTGTCGTACCAGGAGACCAGTTTGACAAAGGTGTCCGTCAAAGCGATACCGGCTTTGGCGTCAAAAATGGAGCCACGGGAGTCGCCAAGGAAGTCGCTGGAAACGACGGCGTCCTCGGTGTAGCCGAGAAGACCTTTGAGCTCCCCTTCGGAAGCGGCTTTGACGGCGGCGCAGATCTCGTCGTAGGTGGCCGGTTTTTCCAGGTTGACGGTGAGATCGACCACCGAGACGTCCAGCGTCGGAACACGGAACGCCATACCGGTCAACTTGCCGTTGAGCGCCGGAATGACCTTGCCGACGGCTTTCGCGGCACCGGTGGAGGAAGGAATGATGTTGCCGTTGGAGGCACGGCCGCCTCTCCAGTCCTTTTTGGAGGGTCCGTCCACCGTCTTCTGGGTGGCGGTGACCGCGTGAACGGTGGTCATCAGTCCCTCTTTAATACCGAAATTGTCGTTGATGACTTTGGCCAGCGGCGCCAGGCAGTTGGTGGTGCAGGACGCGTTGGAAACAACGGTCATATCACTGGTATAGGTCTTGTTGTTGACGCCCATAACGAACATCGGGGCGTCCTTGGAAGGCGCGGTGATAATAACTTTTCTCGCGCCCGCTTTCAGATGTGCCTGGCAGTCCTCGACGGTCTTGAAAACGCCGGTGGCCTCGATGACGTACTCGACGCCGACTTCGCCCCACGGAATGTTCGCCGGGTCTTTTTCGCCGAAAACGGCGACCTCGTGACCGTTGACGACCAGTTTTCCGTCGTGGGCGGAAAGCTCGCCGTCAAATTTGCCGTGGGCGGTGTCATATTTTGCCATATAGGCCATATAGTCCGGATCGACAAAGGGGTCGTTGATGGCGACAATATCAAAAATCTCCGGCTGAGCGGCGGCGGCACGGAAAACCAGACGACCGATCCGTCCGAAACCGTTGATACCAATTTTAATCATGAAAAAATCCTCCTATGTTCTCTTTTATTCTATAAATATATTTTATGCTATTTTTGATAAAATCTCAATATTTCCATTTTTATTTAGTGTTTATCCATAAATATTCCAAAATATTGTTTCTTATTTTGTTCATTTTTCCCTATTTCCTTTTTGTCTCTCTTTCTTCTCCCTATCCTTTTTGTCTAAATTTCCGAAAGAAAGGAGCGCCTTTCGGCGCTCCTTCTGTTTTTATTTTCGGATCCCCCGCAGTCGCTCCAACCAATGGGAATAGCGGTAATAGAGGATCAGCGCCGTCGCCGTGATGGTCCACGAAACGCCATAGGAAATGCTGATTCCAAAAACGGTGTTCCATTGCGGCACCACGAAAAGCACCCACAAAATCCGCACCACGCACACACCGAGCAGAATGATGATCGTCGGGCGGAGCGAATCGCCCGCTCCACGCAAAGTGTTGGAAATAATCTCAATAAAGCTCCAGATCACATAAAACGGCGCGAAATAATAGAGCATCTCCACTGAGTAGTCGATGACCTCCGGGTCGTTGGAAATGATATGAAGGCCGGGTCGGGCAAAAAGCATCAGAAGAGAGGAAATGACCACCGTCGTCCCCAGCATGATTTTAAGGCAGACCTTAAAGCTCTCTTTCATCCGGTCGAACTTCTTCGCGCCGAAGCATTGGCCGACAAAGGCGCAGATGGCGGCGCCGAACGCGTCGCTGAAGGTCCAATAGATGCCGTCCAGTTTTCCTACTGCCGACCAGGCGGCGACCACGGCGGTACCGAGGCCGTTGACGGCGGACTGGATGATGAGGTTCGAAAGGGAATACATACTGCTCTGAAGTCCCGCCGGAATACCGAGCCAAAGGGCGTCCCTAAGGGAATAATAGTCGATTTTCAGTCTGGAAAGCACTAGTTTATAGGGGCGGTCCGTCCGGAGCATATTGATCAGAACCAGAAGAGCGCTGATGGTCTGGGCGATAACGGTGGCCCAACCGGCGCCTTTGACGCCCCAATGGAACACGGCGACAAAGAGCAGGTCAAGCCCGATGTTGGCAAAGCAACAGGTGATCAGAAAATAAAGCGGCCTTTTGGAATCGCCCACGGCCCGAAGAATGCCGGAACCGACGTTAAAAAGCAGCATCGGCAGCGTTCCGACAAAATAAATCCGCAGATAATCGGTGGAAAGCGCCATGATATCCGCCGGATTTTTGACCACCTTCAGCGCCCACGGCGCCAGAAAGTAGCCGAGCACCGTGAGCACGGCGCCGACAATAAAATAGAAGGTCAGAATGGTGTGGACGGTAAGGCTCACCCGCTCATAATCATGAGCACCGTAAAACTGGGAAACGATGACCGTCGCGCCGGAAGCCAAACCGGTGAAAAAGCCGAGCACCAGATTGATGATCTGGGTGGCGCTGCCGCCGACGGCGGCCAAAGCGTCGGTGCCGACGATTTTTCCGACGATGATGGCGTCGGCGGTATTATAGAGCTGTTGGAACAGAAGGCCGAGCAAAATCGGAAAGAAAAACCGAAGCAGTTTTTTCCAGATCACGCCTTCGGTAAGGTCGGTGTCGTTCCCCACTTTCTGCATTTTTCTTTCCTCCTTCCGTCATTCGGTCAATCCCATTATACTCTCCCCAAAATTCGTCCGCAAGTCCCAAAATCCGCAAATTTATTCAAAAAACCTCTGTTTTTTTGTGCAAAAAACGCTCCGCTTGCGCGGAGCGTTTTCTTTTATCCTTTCAGCCCTCTGGCCTGGCGGTCCATATCCTCGACGACGATGTCGAAAATTTCGCCCTTCGTGGCGCAATATTCGAGCACCTTCCAGGGGGTGTTGGTGTGATAATGGATCTTGACCAGTTCCTCGTCGCCGACGGCGATGAGGCAGTCACCGGGAATGTTGTCCATTAAATAATCGTGGATCTCGTCCTCGTCAAGGTCAGTGCCCTCGATGAGAAGCTGGGTATCGTACCGGTATTCGCTGTCGATCATTCCTCTTCCGCCTCTTTCTTCGCGGCGGCTTTCTGCGCCTCATATTCGTCCCGCTCCCGGCAGATCTGCGCCATGACCTCTTTGATGGCTTCGCGGCGGCTTTCGTCGGTGACGGTGGGGTGGAAATTACCCTTGCTCTCGTCGATCTTGCGTCCCTCGTTCTCGCTGAATACTTCGCCCGGAAGACCCATTCCGCAGGAAAGAGCGGTCAGAATGGCGTTGCCCTCGGCTTTGGCGGCGTTGACAAAGCCGGATTCAAAGCCGACCTCGTCCCGTCCGACGATCGGGGTATAAATGTGGGGCGAAACGCTGGAATCTTCGGCGACGGCGCCTTTGGTCACCATCTGGAGCAGAACGACGCGGATGGTGTCAATGCGGTTGGGGCTGATGGCGTTGGGACCAAGGGCCGCTTTGGTCAGAGCGTGAAGGGTCATATTTCCGTTTTCCCAAAGGATTTCCATCAGTTCTCTCTGTGTACCGGTAAGTCTTATCATAGCAGGATTCCTCCAAAATCAGATTTTTCTATTGTAAGGTTCATATTACGGAACCACCGTTGACGTTGAGCACCGCGCCGGTGATGAACGACGCTTTTTCCGAAGCGAGGAAAAAGACCGCGTCGGCGATCTCTTCCGGTTGTCCCACAGTACCAAGGGGCGTTTCTTCCAGAAACGCTTCCCAGTCCTTTGAAGTCATGTGGGCGTTCATGTCGGTATCCACCGCGCCGGGCGCAATGGCGTTGACCCGGATGTGGGACGGCCCCAGTTCCTTCGCCAGCGCTTTGGTATAGCCGATAACAGCGGCCTTCGTCGCCGAATAGTGACATTCACAGCTGCCGCCGGTGACGCCCCAGATGGACGAAAGGTTCACAATGGCGCCGCTTTGCTTCTGAAGCATTCCGCCCAAAGCTCTTTTGGTGCAGTGGAACACCCCGCCGACGTTGACGCTGAAAAGCCGCCGCCACGTTTCCTCGTCGCAGTCCTGAAAAAGTCCGGTCACCGAAATTCCGGCGTTGTTGACAAGAACGTCCACCGGTCCCCATTGCTTTTCCACGGCGTCGAACATGGCGTTTACCGCCTTTTCGTCGGAAACGTCGGCGCAAAAGGCCATGCCGCCGATCTCCTCGGCCAAAGCCTCGGCCTTCTCCCGGCTTTTTTCATAGTTCACCGCCACAAGGTACCCTTCGGCGGCGAATTTTTTGCAGACGGCGGCGCCGATCCCCCGGCTTCCGCCGGTCACAAGAACCACTTTCGGCATTCCGTCGCCCCCTTTCAAAAGCTCGGTTTTATCATAACACATTCTTTTCTTTTACGCAAGAATAAAGCGAAAATTAGTAACTGCTAAGCGGCGCGGAATCGTCATCCACGCCTTTTTCGACGGAACGGATCACGACCTCGTAGCGGTAATCGTCGCTGACGACGACGGTGGCGGAATCGCCCACCCGTTTCCCGAAGACCGCTTTCCCGAAGGGCGACTCCTTGCTGACAAAACCTTTGGAAACGTCGTAACGGACGCCGGTGACGATGGTATAGGTCTCCTCGTCGTCGTCCTCCGGCACATAGACCGTCACTTTGTCATAAAGCCCGACGACGCCCTCCTCGGTGTTGTCGTCCTCGATAATGACCGCCGTTTTGATCATCGCCTGGAGATAGCGGATGCGGCTGTCGTTGCGGTTTTTGGCCCGTTTCGCTTCCTTATATTCAAAATTTTCCGAAAGATCACCGTAGCCGCGGGCCACTTTAACGTCCTCGATGAGCTTCGGACGAAGCTCCAGGATCCGGTGATCCAGCTCCTCCTGCATTTTTTCCAGATCTTTTCTGGTCAGTTCGTCGTGCATGCCGTTCGTTCCTTTCTTTTTCAAAAGTCGCTTAATTAAGCCGATTTTTGTCGTTTTATGTCAGATTTTATATTTTCAAATATTATACTTACGATTATATAACAGTCCATTTTCCTGTTGATTTCGTCTTTTCTGTCTCTATTATATCACATTTCCGGACTTTTTCAGCAGATTTCAAAAAATTTACAAATACCGTCTGTTCAAAACCCCGAAAATGCGATATACTATCCTTGTATTATTTTGCACTACTCAAAAGGAGGTTTATCTCTTATGAGACCTGTCCGGATCTTTGTTGACAGCACCGCCGACCTTTCCCCGGAACTTTTAGAAAAATATCATATCACCTTAATGCCCCTTTATGTCACCCTCGGCGACACCACGTATAAAGATTTTGTGGAAGTGAACGCCACCGACATTTTTGACTACTGCGCCAAGAACAAGGCTCTTCCGAAAACCGCCGCCGTTTCCGTTTCCGATTATCTCGACGCCTTCGGCCCTGTGGTGGAGGACGGATATGACATTGTTCATTTCACCATCTGCTCCGATATGTCCTCCTGCTACCAGAACGCCTGCCTCGCGGCGGAACAGCTCGGTCACGTCTGGGTCATCGACTCCCGCAACCTTTCCACCGGTATCGGCCAACTGGCGTTGGCCGCCGCGGAACTTTCCGAACAGGGAAAAAGCGCCGACGAAATTTTTGACGAAGTTTCGTCCCTGATCCCCCGCCTCGATGTCAGCTTTGTTCTCAGCAGTCTGGATTTTCTGCATAAAGGCGGTCGCTGCAGCGGCGTTGCCGCCCTCGGCGCCAACGTGCTGAAACTGAAACCCTGCATTGAGGTCTCCGGCGGTAAAATGGTCGTCGGCAAAAAATATCGCGGCAACTATGAAAAATGCGTCCACGAATATATCAAGGATCGTCTGGAAGGCCATACGGACATCGACCTTCACCGCATTTTCTTCACCTACACCGCTGTCGAGCCCGAACTGATCGCCGCTCTCAAAAAAGAGATCGCCTCTTACCTTCCTTTCGAGGAAATTCTGCTCACCGAGGCCGGTTCCACCATTTCCGGCCATTGCGGTCCCTGCTGTCTCGGAATTCTTTATCTTCACAAAGCGTAAAGAAGGCGTTTTATGAAAAGTCTCAAAAAACTTTACCGGATCGGCAAAGGCCCTTCCAGTTCCCATACCATCGGCCCGGAACGAGCCGCCGGTTATTTCCGGGAAATGTATCCCGAAGCGGACGGCTTTCAGGTCCACCTCTACGGCTCTTTAGCCAAAACCGGCAAAGGTCACCAGACCGACGCCGTTCTTCGCCAGAGCTTTTCGCCGATCCCTTCCGAAATTCTTTTCGAGCCGGAATATGACGGCGAGCTTACCCACCCCAACGCCATGGACCTTCTGGCCTTCCAAAACGGCGTTCTTCTCGGGAAAAGCCGTGTCTATAGCATCGGCGGCGGCGCCATCCGTTTCGAGGGCTCCCACCACGCCGAAGCGCCGGAAATCTATCCGGAAAACTCCTTCGAGGAGATCGCCGCCTACTGCCGGGAGCACGATCTGCGCCTTTGGGAATATGTCGAGGAAAAGGAAGGCCCCTCCATCTGGCCCTATCTGGAGGAAGTCTGGGACGCCATGAAAAAGGCGATCCGCCGCGGTCTTTCCACCGAAGGCACCCTCGGTGGCGGCCTCAACGTCCAGCGAAAGGCCGCCTACCTTTATAACCAATATCACATGGACGAAAGCCCCGAAACCAAAGAAAACCGGATCGTCTGCGCCTACGCTTTTGCTGTCGGCGAGGAAAACGCCAGCAACGGCACCGTTGTCACGGCGCCGACCTGCGGCGCTTCCGGCGTCGTTCCCGCCGTTCTGTATTATTTCCAAAAGAAACGCGGTTTTTCCGAAACGGAGATCCTTCACGCGCTGGCCGCCGGCGGAATCATCGGAAACCTTGTCAAGACCAACGCCTCCATTTCCGGCGCGGAATGCGGTTGCCAGGCGGAGATCGGCACCGCCTGCTGCATGGCTTCCGCCGCTTTGGGGGAACTTTGCGGGATGCGCCTTGACCAGATCGAATACGCCGCCGAGGTCTCCATGGAGCACATGCTGGGTCTCACCTGTGACCCCATTGACGGATTGGTGCAGATCCCCTGCATCGAGCGCAACGCCATTGCCGCCATGCGCTCGATCAACGCCCTTTCTCTGGCGAACTTTCTCACCGATACGAGAAAGATTTCCTTCGATATGGTGGTTCAGACCATGTACGAGACCGGCAAGGACATCAAGGCCCATTACCGGGAAACCGCCGAAGGCGGCCTTGCCAAACATTATAACACCTGACGGAAAAAGCGCCTTTCGGGCGCTTTTCTTTTGCCGTTTTCCTTGCGTCGGGTCGGATTTTATGCTACAATGACAGCGAAAGGCAGGCGATTGCTCCCATGGAAGCCACCCGGCGACTTTTTGACGAAAACGCCTATCAGTCGGCGTTTTCCGCCACCGTTTTACAATGCGAACCGGACGAAAAAGACGGTTTTGCCGTCGTTCTCGACCAAACGGCGTTCTTCCCCGAAGGCGGCGGCCAATATCCCGACGTCGGCACGTTGAACGGAATTCCCGTCACCGACGTGCAGGAAAAAAACGGCGTCATTTTCCATACCGTTTCCGAGGCTCTGCCGGTCGGAGCGACGGTCTCCGGCGAGATCGACGGGGTTCGCCGTTTTGATTTCATGCAGCAGCACAGCGGCGAACACATTTTTTCCGGTTTGGCCCACAGCCGCTTCGGCGCCACCAACGTCGGCTTCCATCTTGGGCTTTCGGTCATGACCATCGACCTCGACGTACCTCTTTCCGAAGAGGATATCCTCGGTCTGGAAACGTCCGCCAACGAATGTGTCTATCAAAACCTTCCCATCGAGATCACCTATCCCACCGCCGAGGAACTTGCCGTTCTGCCCTACCGGAGCAAAAAGGAGCTGACCGGAAAGGTACGGATCGTCACCATTCCCGGCTATGATATCTGCGCCTGTTGCGGCACGCACGTAGCCCGCACCGGCGAGATTGGTCTCATCAAAATCGTTTCCTTCCAAAATTATAAAGGCGGCACCCGCCTTACCATGCTCTGCGGAAAACGGGCTCTTTCGGATTACCAGCGCCGCACCCACGACGTCACCGAAGTGACCACCCGTCTTTCGGTGAAACCGGAGGAACTTTCCTCCGCCGTTTCCCGGCTTGAAAACGAAATCACCAATCACAAGATCACCGAATCCGCCCTGCGGCGGGAGCTTTTTGCAGCGAAAGCCGCAGCCCTCGGCACCGGAAAGCGCTGTTTCGTCTTCGAGGACGCTCTTTCGCCGGACGAACTGCGCCGCTACTGTCTGACTTTGGCCGAGCGCTTCGACGTTGCCGGTGTCTTTTCCGGAAGCGACGGAAACTGGCGCTTCGCCATCGCCTCCCAAAGCGGCGACACCACTCCCTACGTTGCCGCCCTCCGAGAGAATTTCTCCGGTCGAGGCGGCGGAAAACCGGAACTCTGCCAGGGGACCTGCGGTGGAAACCGGTCGGAAATGGAAGATTTATTGAACAATTTGTAATATTCAATAAAAATAGTACTAAAAGTAATCGAAAAGAGGGACTTTTATGAATAAAAACGACGTTTTGGAAAAAGTCAGAAAACAGCTCACCATCGACCTCAACTGCCGGGAAAGCGATTTCGACTACGGCAAAGTCACCGTCACCGATATCGCCCAGAACCCCGGCTGCATCACCTACGGCGACGAGGATCGGGCGCTCATCGCCTGCTATTTCGGTGGCGGCGCTGTCTTTTCCGTTTTACCCAACCTCAAGGATCACTGCAAACGGATCCTTGACGGCCACGACCCCGAATGGGTGTTCGACTCCTACAGCCTCATCAAATTCAGCGAGTTCCTCTACCTCCACGGCCACAGCATCGGGAACCTCATGCAGTACTACGTACCGGATCCGGAACACCCGAAAACGGCGGACACCTTCGCCGGAGAATGGATCGCCGAAAGCGATTTTGCCCGTTACAAAAACGAACCGGCCGCCGAGGACGTCCTCCATTTTGACCCCAAAGCGCCGGATAAACTCTGCCTTATCGTCCGTCAGAACGGAAAGATCGTCGGCATGGCCGCCGCCAAAGCCGACAGCGACCTTCTCTGGCAGATCAGCGCCCGGGTCCTTCCGGAATACCGCGGCAAAGGGATCGCCGAATATCTGCTCGGCAAAATGAAGGAAGCCGTCCTTGAAAAAGGTGTGGTACCCTATTACGGAAGCGCCGCTTCCCATACGCTGACCCTTTCCGTCGGCGTTGCCGCCGGATTTTTCCCAGCCTGGGTACGGATCTTTTCCCGTCCCCGTACCGACGAATTTATGGAACTTCACGATTACCGTTAAAAAAACGCCCCGGAAATCCGGGGCGTTTTTTTTAGCCGTCTATATTTTTCAAGCCGTCATATAACTCATTGAAAGATTTCATTCCCTCGCATCGGCCATAGGAAAGTTCCCTGTTTTCGCCGAACTCAAAGAGAAAGCACTTGGCCATTTCCTCCACCGTCTGCTCAAGGGTGCAGAAAAACTGCTGATACGCGAAGTTACTGGCCGGGCTTCCTTCCTCAAAGGTATTCACAATAAGGGACTCCGTCACCTGGTCAAGGGGATACATCTTTAAGTGCATCAGCTCGTGGACGATGACTTCCTCCATATTTTCCTGTTTCGGGTTGGCGGCGTTCAAAAGAAGCACCGCTTTTTTGTCGTCGCAGTCGATCTTGAAGTCGCCGGTCTTTTTCCATTCCGGATCCTCGACAAGCTCCAGTTTTACATCCCACGCGGGAACGATCCGAAGCTTTTCGCACCATTTTTCAAAAAGCTCATTCCATTCGTTTTTTTCCATTTTTCGTTCCTTCATAATTTTAGCGGGCCGCCAACCGGCGGCCCGCTCTTTTTATCCCTTATTTATTTTCTCTTTTTGAAAGCCACGAAAGCGGCCGCGCCGGCCAGAACCGCCGCGACAGCAAGGCTTCCATAGGAAGCGCCGGTGTTCGGGTTGTTTTCGCCCTCTTTGGCGCCGCAGACGCTGCATTTTCCGTTCACGAACTTGTGACCGAGAGCGGGGATCTCTTTGCCTTTTTCAAGAACTTTTTCGCACTTCTTGCAGACGACGTCGCCGGTATAGCCTTTGGCGGTGCAGGTGGCGTCTTTCTTGTTGATGGTTTTGGTTTCCTTGTGCTCACAGTTGGGGTTCGTCTTGCTGAGGATCTCAAAGGTCGTGGTCGCCTCACCGTCGGTGGAAACGATGGTCAGCGTATGAAGACCGATGGAAAGGGTCTCCAGATAGGCCGGTTTCAGCGAGACGACGGTGGAACCCTCTTTGACGGTATAGTTCTTCGAGGCGATCTTAACGCCGTCCACCCGGACTTCCTTAAACTTGCTGTAAGGAGCGGTGGAGCGGAAAGTCATGCTGTCAGAATCGCCCTTTGTCCAGTCCTCGTCACCGGTGATGGCATATTTGTCCGCCGATTTCCATGTGTAGGAGAGGAAGGCTTCGGTCGGATCGTCCGCGTCATAGATTGGGGTCTTGGAGTTGTGATCCTCACCGTTGACCGTACCTTTGACCTTCTTACCAAAGACGTAGCCGTCCTTGGCGAAAACGGTCATATCCACACGGTAGATGGTGTTCTCTTCAAAAATGGCGGTACTGGAGAGGGTCTTCCAGCTCGAAGTCTTGGCGTCATAGACGTACCAGTCAACGTTGACGGAAGAGATCTTCTCGATGGCGTTGGCCGGAACGGAGGTCGCCGTTACGCTGTAGGACGGCGTCTTGCCGATAGCCGGTGCCGTCACTTTGGCGGCGATATGGCTGATTTCCATTTCGCCCAGCTTCCATACGTAGGAAAGATAGGCTTCCGCCGGTTTTTTGGCGTCATAAACCGGGCCGAAGGTGCTGACGTGATTTTGTCCGTTTACTTTACCAACGACCTTGTCGCTGAAGATATATCCCTCTTTCGCCTTGGCGAATATATCGACGGAATAGTATTTCCCGGCGGTAAAGGTCTCGTTTTCTTTCATTTCGACCCAGTCGCTGCCGTTCTTGCTGTTGGTGTCGGAAACATACCAGACAAGGCTCACGTCTTCGCCGGAAACGGCGTTGGAAGGCGTTGTCAGAACGGTCGCGGTCTTGCTCGGCTTTTTGCCGACTTCCGGCGCCGTCACAGCCGCTTTGATCTCGGTGATCGGGGTCTTGTCAGAGAGAGTCCAGTAATATTTCAGATCCACATATTTCGGCATGAACGGATCGAAGATATTCTCACAGTTTTTGCCGTTCAGCGTGCCTTCGATGTTCGAATCGAACACAAAGCCTTCATTGATGACGAAAGTGACCGAGGCCCGATAGGTCTTGCCGCTCTCAAAAACGTCCTCCGGCTCCACGAAGTCGATAAACTCCATGGTTTCGGTGTCATAAACGCTCCAGGAAACGCCGGTGCTGAACTCGCTTTCCAGCGACGCGCCGCCGGTCGGCGTCACCGTCGCTTTCGGGGCGAAATCCGGGTGCTCGCCGATGACCGGCTCTTTGACTTCGGCCGTCACTTTCGTAACGGCGGTCGGGCTGACTTTCGGGAGTTCCCACGTGCGGGTCAGTTTCAGGACCGTCGGGTTGACTGCGTCATAAGCGCCGTCAATTCCCAAATCGTCGATGAACCAATCGCCGTCTTCGGCGAATTTATAGCCTTCCGGCGCTTCGACGGTGACCGTGACCGAATATCTTCTGCCCGCTTGGAAAGTCATATCGCCGTCAAGAGGCAGCGGACCATATTCCGTCTCCCAGTTCCAGGTAACTTTTTTGGTCGCAAGTTCGATCGATTCTTCTTCGTCAAAGATCATGAACTCGATATCGGCTTCGCCGTCCGGCGTTTTTCCGGCAAACGGCGCGTCGATCCGGGCGATGACCGCGCCGATATCTTTTTTCGCTTCGCCGACGGTCCATTCGCCGCTGATATAGAGTTTACCGGAATTTTCCTCGGAATAGCTTTCTCCCACGCTATTGTTGTGGGGTTTTCCGTTCAGCGTCGCCACCGTGTCTTTCGTAAAGGAGTATCCGTCTTTATGTCCGACATAGATATCGACGGCATAGGTCTTCCCGGTCTCAAAAACGTCCTTTTCGGACATTTCGACCCAGTTGTTTTCTCCGCGAACATACCAGCATGCCTCGTAGCCGTCCTCCATGTTAAGGACGTCCTCCGGATCGCTGGTGAACTCCGCGTCAAAGTCCGGTTTGGCGCCGGCCATCGGTTCAACGATCTCGGCGTTGACGCTGTGGATGTTTTGGTCTTTCCACTGTGCCGTCAGCGTCAGATGACCATAATAAAAGCCGTCTATGAAAAGCGTGTCACCGGGGTCGGCAATATACGCCTCGCTTCCCGAAGGAAGGGCCGTCTTCACTTTCCATCCGGCGAAGACCTTGCCTTCCGGCGCGGTGAAACCGCATTCCGGCGCGTCAAATTCATCTTCAACAAAGGAAATGACTTCGTCCTTCATGGAACCGGTTCCGCCGTTTCCTTCATAATGAACGTTAAAGCTCCAGACACCGTACAGCTTGGTGTCGCCGGTCAGCGTCATGCCGGGCGTTGCCAGAACGCTGTAATCGTCCCAGTCAACAGACCAGCCGATGAAGTTGTAGGCCGGATTCGTCCGGGTCGGAAGCGGATCCGGAAGCTTCGCTTCGGAATAGTAAACGTCTTCCCGGTCCTCATAGCTGTCAAAAGAAAAATCGTAATAGGAAACACGGTATTTGCCGCTGTCTTTCCATTGCGCCGTCAGCGTGATGTCATAGAAATCCTCATTTAGGGAGATCTTTTCGTTCGCAGCGGCTTCCGAACGAATCGTATTTTCTTCCCCGTCAATAAGATAGTTCGCGGCATAGGACCAGTAAGCGAACTCTTTGCCCTCCGGTGCCTTAAATTCGTTGGCCGGTACCGTATAGGTCCCGCTCCCGTATTCATCGACCGGCAGAACGGCTTCCACGGTTTTCGCCTGGTCCAATCCGCCGTTGTTCGGGTCAAAGCGGATCCGGAAGGTCACGGTTTTCGGTTCCGTTCCGGCAAGAAGTTTCTTCGGCTGTTCGGGAAGTTCCGCGGTCTTTTCTTCAACCGGTTCTTTGGTCTCTTCGATCTCTTCCGTCGGTTCCTCGACTTCTTTGACCTCTTCGACCGGTTCCTCGACCTCTTCCGTCTTTTCGGCTTCTTCGAACGGTTCCTCAACCTCTTCAACCGGTTCTTCGGGAAGTTCGCTCTTTTCCAGTTCCTCCGTCGCCTCAAGGGTCTTTTCTTCTTCTTTTTCAAGAACCGCTTTCTCCTCGATCACGGTTTCTTCCTCAACATAGGTCACAAAGTAGCTCACGTTCTCCACAACCGAGTCGTTGACCGTGGGGCTGACTCCGTTATAGCGGACCGCCGTATCAAAAGTCACGGTCTGCTCTCCGTTTGGACCGGTAACGGAAACTTTTTCCGCTCCGTCCAGTTTCAGTACGGTAAGAGTCACCGTTTCCTCGGTGTTTTTCACCGTGACAACGGTTCCGGCTTCCAGAATGGTTCCTACCGGAAGGGCCTCTCCGTTCTTCGTCAGTGCGCCGGCGTTTTGGATCTCATAGGTATCTTCCGCCCAGACCGTCAACGGAAAAAGCGCGAGAACCATGAGAACGCAAAGCAAAAGGCTCAGGATTCTTTTCTTCATATCATTTCCTCCTTCGTTTTATACGACGCCCGTTTCCCCTTTCCAAAAAGAAACGGACCGAAAAGAAAGGGCACTCCCCTTTCTAAGGATACATTATAATAATAACACAAATATAATTTATTGCAAGAGCAAAAATTTTTTATTCTTCTTTTCTTCGCCCTCTTGACAAAATTTCTCTAAAATTGTATTATTTGATACAGAAATCGAGGTGTTTTTATGCTGAAAACCGATTATACCACTCTTTTCGACAACGAGCTTTTTTCCTTCCTCGATCCCGCGCTTTTCGAGCGTTGGTTAAAAGAGGAACGGGCCGAACTTCACAATTATCGAAAAGGGGAAGCCGTTTTGACGGAGGAAAACTTCCGCCGCTGCCTGATCGTCATTCTGAAAGGCGGGGCATCGGTCGTCCGCCTGGACGCCGAAGGACACCGCACCATTCTCAACCAACTGCGTCCCGGCGACGTCTTCGGCATGGCCACTCTTTTTTATGAGGAGGAGACCTATCCGTCCCGGGTGATCGCCGAAGAGCCGTCCCGTATGATCCTTTTCCCCAAAGAGCTTATTGAGGAGGCGTTTCGCTCGTCCCCGGATTTTGCCGCGGCCTATGTCCGTCTTCTTTCCCAAAAGATCCATTTTCTCAACGAAAAACTCGGCACGTTCACCGAAAGCGAAGTGGAGGAAAAACTGCTTCACCACCTTCGGACGGCGTCGAACGGCCAGAAGGAATGGACTTTGCCCTGTTCTCTTTCCCGCCTGGCCGAAAGTCTCGGCATCGGGCGAGCCTCCCTCTACCGTGCCTTCGATTCTTTGGAAAAACAAGGCGTCCTGCGCCGGGAGGGAAAACAGATCGTTTTCCTCTCCGAATGAAACAAAAAAGGAGTTTATGCTATGAAACGTCTTTTGTCCCTGTTTTTATGTCTTCTTCTCGTCCTGTCCCTTTCCTCCTGTGCTCAAAAAAGTGACGTCGTCCGGATCGGCGTGCTCAAAGGCCCGACAGGCCTCGGCGCCTCCTATCTGATGGAACAAAACGAGCAGGGCACGTCCAAAAACACCTACGAATTTACCGTCGCCGGTTCCGCCGACGAGCTGACCGGTCGTCTTTTAAGCGGCGATCTGGATCTTGCCGCTCTTCCCACCAACGCCATCGCCACGCTCTATAACAAAAGCCAGGGAGAGATCGTCGCCCTTGGTGTCAACACCCTCGGCGTTCTCTACGTTCTGGAAAACGGAAATTCCGTGAGCACCGTTTCCGACCTTGCCGGAAAAACGATTGTGGCCGCCGGACAGGGAACAACGGTGGAATATATCCTTTCCGCCATTCTTGCCGAAAATAACGTCGAAGCCGACGTAGTCTGGACCGCCGAACACGCCGAAACGGTGACGCAGGCTCTCAGCGGCAACGCCGATCTGGTCGTTCTTCCGGAACCAATGGTCACCAGTACCATGCTCAAAAACAGTGATTTCCACGTCGTGCTCGGTTTGACCGACGAATGGAACGCCCTCGGCTACGGCGTTCTTCCGATGGGCGGTTTCGCCGTCCGGAAAGCGTTTTTGGAAGAACATCCCGACGAAGTCGCGAACTTTGTGGGCGAGTACGGAAGCTCCGTTGACTTCATCAATATGAATCCCGCCGATGGCGCCGCGCTCGCCGAAAAATTTGACATCATCGCCGCCGCGGTCGCCGAAAAAGCGGCGCCGCGGTGCAATATGGTCTGGCTTTTCGGCGACGGATACCGTGCCTCCTACAAGGAATTCCTGACCGTTCTCTATGAGCAGAACCCGGCCTCCATCGGCGGCGCCTTGCCCGACGATGACTTCTATTCTTAAAGTAAAACGAGGTGTTCCCTACGAAAAAGCCATTCCGGATTCTCGCCGTCGCCGCCTTCTGGCTTCTTCTCTGGCAAGTTCTCTCGCTCCTTGTCGGAAAAAGCGTTCTTCTTCCTCCGCCTTTGGAGGTGGCGAAGCGTCTTTTCTCTCTTTCTCTCGAAAAAAGCTTCTGGCTTTCCGTCGGAAGCTCCCTTCTCCGGGTCCTTCTCGCTTTCGTGCTCGGAACGGTGCTCGGCGCTTTTGTCGCCGTGCTCACGTTTCGTTTCCCCTTGGTGCGAAGCTTTCTTTCCCCGCTTCTTTCGGTCATCAAGGCGACCCCCGTCGCCTCCTTCATCGTTCTGGCTTTCATCTGCCTTGCCACCAGTACCGTTCCCGTGCTCACGGCGACGCTGGTCGTTCTGCCCGGTGTTTGGGCCAACGCTGAAACAGGACTTCGGGAAATTGACCCGAAGCTCCTTGAAATGGCCAAAGCCTTTCAAATGCCCCTTTCCCGCCGCTTCACAAAAATCGTTCTTCCCTCGCTGAAGCCCTATTTTTTAGCCGCCGCTCACAGCGCCATGGGCATGGCCTGGAAAGCCGGCATCGCCGCCGAGGTCATCTGCCCATACGGGGAATCCCTCGGCCACCGGCTCCATGACGCCAAAGTCTATATGGAAACGACGGATCTTTTCGCCTGGACGGCGGTGGTCATCCTTTTAAGCGTCCTTCTGGAAAATCTTCTGCTCCGGCTTCTCGGAAGAAAGGAGGCGTCCCATGCTTGAATTTCGTAACGTCACCTTTTCCTATGGTGACAAAGTCATTCTTTCCTCCCTTTCCTTTTCCGCCAAAGAGGGTGAAGTGACCGGCGTTCTCGGCGCTTCCGGAAGCGGAAAGACCACCATCCTTCATCTGGCCTCCGGCCTTTCGGAACCGAAAAGCGGCGTTGTCACGCCCTTTTCCGCCGAAAAAGCCTCCTTTCTCTTTCAGGAAAACCGCCTTCTTCCGTGGTTTTCCGTTCTCCAAAATCTGACCGTCCTCGGTATCCCCGAGGACCGTGCCAAAGACTATCTTGCCAAAGTCGGCCTTTCGGAGGAGGCAAACGCCCGACCCTTTTCCCTTTCCGGCGGCATGAAACGGCGATTGGCTCTGGCAAGAACGCTGGCCTTCGGCGGCGACGTCTTCTATCTGGACGAACCCCTTCGGGAACTGGATATCAAGACCTCCGGCGAGATCCTCTCCCTTCTCCAAAAGGAGCTTTCCGGAAAGACCGGCCTTCTCATCACTCACAGCCCGCTTGAGGCCTTTTCTCTTTGCGACCGGATCCTGCTGGTCGGAAAACGCCCCCTGGAGATTCTTGCGGACGTTCCCAAAAGCCGTTTTGCCTCGGCGGAGGAACTGCAAAACTTTCTTTCCGGAACTCTGGCGTAAAAAATATTTCCCCGACGAAAAATTATTCGTCGGGGTATTTTTTTCTTCGATGAAAAGTTGTATAATAGGGACAATTTCAAAAGGGAAAGGTCGTTATGCGTATGCCTGGTATGGGCGGTGGCCGCGGTCTTGGGCCGCGGGGCTTCCTCACCGACGAGGAAAAAGAAAATATGCCGAAAATCACCAAAGAGCTGATTTTTCGGATCCTCTCCTATCTGAAACCGTACTGGTTCCAGTTCCTGCTCGTTTTTGTCGCCATTCTGCTTTCCGCCACCGTCGGTCTTCTGCCGTCGATCATCACCGGACGCATTGTCGATGAAGCTCTCATCGGCGAGGATATGGCGCTTCTCATTCAGCTTCTTCTGATGGCGTTTGTGACGCTGGCCGTCTCCCAGGTCATCGGCGTTCTCGAAAGCTATATCAACGCCTGGATCTCCCAGCGGATCATTTTCGATATGAAGAACCAGATGTATCAGCATCTCCAGCATATGCCCCACTCGTTCTTCACCACCGAAAAGCAGGGCGACATCATCACCCGTATGAACACCGATATCAGCGGCGTTTCCTCTGTCATTTCCGGCACTCTTTCCAGCATCGTCAGCAACGTGGCCACCGTCGCGACGACCCTGGTCGCCCTCTTCTCCATGAGCTGGCAGCTGGCTCTCGTGGGCATCGTCGTCATCCCGCTTCTTATTCTTCCGACCCGGAACGTCGGCCAGACCCGTTGGAAGCTTCTGACCGAAAGCCAGGCCAAAAACGACGAGATGAACGAACTGGTCAACGAGACGCTGAGCGTCTCCGGCTCCCTTCTTGTGAAGCTCTTTACCAAAGAGGAAAAAGAATACGAGCGCTTCGTCAAGGTCAACGAGGAAGTCACCCAGTACGCCTTGAAGGAACAGCGCAGCGGTAAATGGTTTAGGGTCATCATGGGTATGTTCACCCAGATCGGTCCGCTCCTGATCTATTTCGCCGGCGGTCTTTTCATCATCAAGCACCTCGACCCAACGCTTTCCGTCGGTGTCATCACCGCCACCGTCGCCCTCATCAACCGGCTCTATTCCCCGGTCATGTCCCTTCTCAATCTCCACGTCGATTTCACCCGTTCGCTGGCGCTTTTCACCCGAATTTTCGACTATTTCGATATGGAGAACACCATTGTTTCCAAACCGGACGGCAAAAAGCCCAACGTTGCCAACGAGAATATTGAGTTTGACCACGTCGCTTTCTCCTACGACCCCGAAAAACCCCTTCTCACCGATATCCACTTCACCGTTCCCGGCGGCCAGATGTACGCCATCGTCGGTCCCTCCGGTTCCGGTAAATCCACCGTCGTCAACCTCATCCCGAGGCTTTACGACGTCCTCGGCGGTGCGGTCCGTGTGGCCGGTGTCGATGTCCGGGATTTCGATCTGGAATATCTTCGGAGCACCATCGGCGTTGTGACGCAGGACACCTATCTCTTTAACGGCACCATCAAGGACAACCTTCTTTACGCCAAAGAGGACGCGACGCAGGAGGAACTGGAAGCCGCCTGCAAAAGCGCCAATATCCATGAGTTCATCCTCAACCAGCCCGACGGCTACGATACCGTCGTCGGCAACCGCGGCTTAAAGCTCTCCGGCGGTGAAAAACAGCGGATTTCCATCGCCCGTGTCATTCTGAAAAATCCGCAGATCTTGATTTTGGACGAGGCGACCTCCGCCCTTGACTCTATCTCCGAAAACGCCATTCAGGAGGCTCTCGAAACGCTGATGGAGGGACGCACCAGCATCGTCATCGCCCACCGTCTTTCCACCATCCTCAAAGCGGACCGCATCCTTGTTCTGAAAGGCGGCCAGATCGTCGAACAGGGCAGCCACGAGGATCTGCTCGATCTGGACGGCGTCTATCGCGAGCTTTATGAGACCCAGTTCCGCCAGGTGCTGGACTATGAAGCCGACAAAAAAGACGACGATGACGACGACAAGGACGACAAGAAAAAAGACTGATTTTCCCCATAAAAAAGCGGCAGAGAAAAATCTCTGCCGCTTTTATTTTTTTACTTTCTGAAAATTACGGTTTGCCGTTAGAAAGGCTTTCGGGTCCGTCACTCTTTTCCTTTTTCGGAAGAAGGCAGATGCAGGCCTTATAGCACTCCACCAATGTCGAACTCAGAAGCAGAGCGCCGAGAATATCGGTGAGCCAATGGGCGCCGCAGATCAGCCGTCCGGCGATGGTAAAGGTGGTAAAAACGTCGATTAAAAAACGAAGCGCCAGACCGAGCGTCTGATTTTTCAGCCGCTCTTTCATCTGCAGCACCGCCGTCGCGAAAATGGCGATGGAGATCAGGGTGTGGGACGACGGATAGGACGCTTTGATAACGCCGTCCACCAGAATGGGCCGGTAATTGATGATAACGACCTCAAAGACCAGGTAGGCCGCCACCACAGCGACATAAAAACTGCCGAGCACGAAAAGATCGGGGTCCACCTTAAAAATACTTTTGCGCTGGATCCCTTCATAGACCCCGAGGACCGCGAAAACCATCGCCAGAGCGATGGCCGGATAGGCGCAAAGGTCCGTAATGATGTACAGGAGCTCATGATAACCGCCGAACAATTTAAAAATCGCGATATTTAAGGTGGAAAAACCGATGGACGTTCCGGTCTCCCAGGTCCTCACGTCCACGTATTGGATCAAAATCGTAAAGACCACAAAGAGCAGAAAAAGGATCCCCGCTCTTAAAAATATTTTTTTAGCTTCTTGCTTCATTCTTCCAAACCTGCCTTTCCGAAAAAGGAATGATCTATCTTTCGGTCTTCCGCCGCTTTTTTCCAGTTGTATGCTTTATTCTATCACAAACGATCCCCATAAACAACCTTTGCGAAAAAAAAATGACCGTCTTTTTTTGTTGCCTCGTTTTTCTTTCTATGATATAATTATTCTATTAAACACGAAAAGAGGTGCTCCGATGAACACAGACCCCGGTGTTCTGGATCTTTACCCCATCGCCGTTCATGGGACCGTTTTGGAAAACGTGCCGCTTCTCACGGCGGAAATCGACGAACCCGTAAGCGGCGAACGGCTTTTGGCCGCCGTTTTGGATACCGTTTCGGATTTTCCCCTTTTCAAAAGAAAATTCGTCTTCCAAAAGGGCTATCAGCTGGTCGAAAACCCGAAACCCATTGAAATTTATCACGTAAAAGAGGAAGAACGGAATCTCACCTTCGGAAAAACCACCAACGACTATCCGTGGCGGGTTTTCTATTGGGAAAACACCGTTTCCTTCGAATGGTGCCACGCCGTCACCGACGGCCGCGGCGGCGCCGCCTTCTTTTCGGAAATTTTAGACCGCTATTTCGGCGGAAAATTTCCCATGCCGGTCCTTTTAGCGCCGGGCATGGAAAGCTGTTACGATAAAAAAGAACCGGGGATCCCTCAGAAAAAGCAGGCCGCCGGTTTTGGCCGCTTCGGGATTCCCCTTGAAAAGGATCTGGAGCAAGCCGAACTGCACGTCATCCGTGCCGAAATGAAGGATCTGATGGCTCTTGTCAAACGAAGCGACGCCAGTCCCGCCACGGTCATTCCTCCGCTTTTCAGCCGCGCTCTTCGCACCGTCATGAAAAAAAAGAAACCGGTCCGCGCCAGCATCGTCATCGACATCCGCCAAATCACCCAGAATTTCACCATGCGCAACAACATCATCACGAAGCAGATCAGCTATATCGACCGCTTCGATTCCATGCCGATGGAGATTGTCTCCACCATTTACCGCTCCATTCTGGACCTTGCCGTCCAAAAGGAAAACGTCGTCAAAAAATGCACCGAAATGGTCAACATCATGCGCCCGCTCGTCTCCATCAAAAGCTATCCCCTTTCCCGCCTTGTTATCCGACCGGCGGCCTGGATCGCCAAGCACAGCCAATGTGATTTCACGCTGACCTACCTCGGCAAGCTTCAATTCATGCCCAACGTCGCGCCCCATATCCGGGACATCCGTTCCCGCTCCTGGTGCGACGTCGGCTACGCTAACCTCTGCGCCTACGAACTCAACGGCACGCTTTTCCTCAACCTTGTGGAAAACTACCGGGACAAATCCGTCGTTCCCAATTTCATCAAACTCTTGAACGAACAGGGCGTTTCGGCCAAAGAGACCGAAAACCGCCGTATTCCGAGAGTCCGCATTGATTTTTGAGACCCGTTTCATAAGGAGAAATTATGGAAGTCAAAACCGAAAAAAACGAACAGCAAGTTACCCTCCACGTTTCCGGCACCATCGACACTGAAACCTCTGCCACGCTCAACGAGGCTCTAATGGCGCTGGATTACCAGAACCTTTCCCTGACACTGGATTTCAAGGACGTTCTTTATATCACCTCCGCCGGCCTTCGGGTCCTTCTGGTCGCCCGCAAAAAGCTGCCGGACGACGGCATGAAGATCACCAACGTCAACCGGGAGATCGCCGATATCTTCGAGATGACCGGCTTTTCCAGCTTTCTTAACTACGAGCTTTCCGAAACCTTTGACAAAAGCTGTTTTGACCTGAGCTTCAAAGCGCTTCTCAAAAAGAAGGCCGAGGAAAAACCCGACCACGTGGTTTTCGTCTATAATGGCCGCTCCTACACCTGGTCCGACGTCGATAAAGCCTCCCAGATCATCGCCTCCGACCTTGCCGCTCTCGGCGTACACAAAGGCAGCCACGTCGGTCTTTGCGGCGTCAACGCCATCAACTGGGTGTTCGCCTTTTTTGCCGTCCAAAAGCTCGGCGGCATCGCCGTTTTCGTCAACTACGGTCTCAAGCCCGCCGAGATCAAAACCCTTTCCCACATCGGCGATATCACCCACCTCTGTTGCGGTATCATTCCCGGCATGACCGATTTTGAGAGCTATTCGGCGGCGGTCAAGGGCGAGGGCAGCGAGATCACCGTCACCTACGACATCGGTGCCGTCGATTTCACCGCCCGTTTTGGTGAATATGAAGCCGTCAAGGATCGTTTTACCGAAATGTACCACGCCGACGACGCCTCCATCATCATTTTCACCTCCGGTTCCACCGGCCTTCCGAAAGCGGTCCTTTCGTCTTCCCGCAATATGCTGGCCTGCATCGCGCCACTCATCGGTGACCTTCAGATGAACGAAAACGACCGCAACTGCGCCTTTTTGCCGTTCTTCCATATCTTCGGCTTCGCCACCGCCATCAGCTGCGGCATCCTCACCGACCTTACTTCCTACATCCCGCTGAAACCGTCGCCGGCGGCTTTGATCGAGCTGATCGCCGAAAATCAGTGCACCCTTTTCCATTCGGTGCCGACCATGGCCCTTGCCATGACCCAGTGCCCCAACTTCACCCCGGAAAAAGTCTCAAGCCTTCGAAGCTCCATTTTAGGCGGCGCCGCCACCAGCGAGGCGCAGATGCTCGGCCTTCAGAAGCTCTTCCCCCATAACCATTTCGGCAACATTTACGGAATGTCCGAAAACGCCGCCGTCAGCATCACCAAATACGAGGACACCGTGGAGCATATCACAAAGACCATTGGCCGTCCGGTCGATGGCGTCGAGGTGGAGATCCGAAACCCGGTCACCAAGGAAAAGGTCCCCGACGGCGTTGCCGGTGAAATCTTCATCCGTTCCGAAAACATGGTCGTCTGCTATTATAAGCTCGATATCCGCAAACAGCCCGTGGATGACGCCGGTTGGCTTTCCACCGGCGACCTCGGCGTTATTGACCCCGACGGCTATCTCCGTCTGGTGGGTCGTGTCAAGGAACTCATCATCCGCAACGGCGAAAACATCTCGCCCAACGAGGTGGCCGGCGCTATCGTCACCCTGCCCGAAGTGGCCGACGTCAAGGTGATCGGTCTTCCGAGCGAAAAATTCGGCGAGGAAGTCGCCGCCGCCCTGCTTTTGAAAGAAGGCGCCGTTTTCGACGAGGAAAAGGCCCGGGAAATCCTTTCCACGAAGCTGGCCAAATTCAAGATCCCGTCCCTGTTCGTCGTTCTGAACGAGTTTCCCCTTCTCGGAAGCGGAAAGGTCGATACCATAACGCTCAAAAAGATCCTTTTGGAAAAACGGGATAATCCCTGATCGCGTAAAAAAAGAACGCCGGAACCGGCGTTCTTTTTTTATTTGTTTTCGTTTTTGTTCTTTTCCCGGATGCGCTCGATCTCCTCTTCCACCAAAGCGCCGAAGGTTTTTTCATCCAGTTCCAGGCTTTCTTCCGCCGCCGAGGAACGGTCGGCAAAGGCGTCAAAGACCTCCTGCTTGGCCTTGAGGCGTTCCATGATCTTTTCGTCCACCGTGTTTTCGCACAAAAGCCGATAGACCAGCACGTTCCTTGTCTGTCCCATGCGGTACGCCCGGGAAATGGCCTGGTTTTCGATAGAGGGCTTAAACTGCGGCTCGCAGAGAATGACGACACTGGCCGACTGGATATTGAGCCCGGTGCCGCCGGACTGGATCTGCGCCAGAAGAACGGTCCCCGCCGGCGCTTTTTCAAATTCGTCTAAAATTTCCTGCCGCTTGGCCGGAGAAACGGCGCCGGTCACCGGCGTCAAGCACCGCTCGCCCAAAAGCGCCGAAATTTTTCGGATCGTATCGAGGAAAAACGAAAAAACAAGAATTTTTCGTCCGTCCGACGTCGCCTCGTCGATCAGTTCCACCATCCGTTTCGCCTTGCAGGAGTCGCTAAGATCCGGAACCTGCCACGAGACCCGCCGGATCTCGGCGAAATTATTCTGTCCCAAAAGGACCGCCGCCTCGTAAAGCGCCCGCTCTTTCAGGGAAAGGGTACACCATTCCTCGTTTTCCTCCAGTTCCGGAAGCTCGGTCAGAACGTCCTCCCTCCGGCGGCGGTAATAGACCGGCGCGACCTTTTCCCGAAACCGCGGCGCGAAAGCCATATATTCCATGCCCCGAACGCTTTGGGCCGCCTCGGGATTGAGAATTTCCAAAAGGGACACCATTTCGTCCACGTTGTTTTCCAGCGCCGTTCCGGTCATAAAAAGAAGCCGGTCCGCCGACTCGCCAAGGGTCTTGACCCGGGCGGTGCGCTGCGCTTCGGAATTTTTGATATAATGGGCCTCGTCCACCACGAGCATGGAAAGCCGAAAGCCCTCGGGAAGGGCAAAACAGCCCGTCGTCTCATAGGTCGTGACGGCGACGCCGCCTTTTTGAAGCCATGCCGCCAACGCCGTTTCCCGGTCCGGACCGTGAATTTCGCTGACGGAAAGGTCGCTCATTTTTTCAATTTCCCGGCACCAGTTGGTCAAGACACTGGCCGGGCAGACCACGGCGAAATGGGTCGAACCGGCATTGCGGAGCGCCACCATGGCGGCAATGGCCTGCACCGTCTTTCCCAATCCCATTTCGTCCCCCAAAAGGACGTTGCCCTGATGTAAAATATATTTGACGCCCCATTCCTGATAGTGACGCAATTCACACCGAAGACCCGCCAGCGGGAGATTTTCCTCCCGCACCTCTTTGGCCAGTTCCTCCGGAAGACCGTAAACGGCGTCATCCGTTCCCAGAACGCCGGGGTTCACTTCCTCCAGAATGTTGAAAAACGAAACGGAATGGTCCGAAAAATCGGCCCAACCGTCGCCTGTTTCCCGCTCCGCTTCCCGCAAAACGGCCAGATTTTCCTCGGCGGTCTTCCGGTAATCCCCTTCCCAGAGCTTTTCCAGAAGCCGCAGGCTTTCCTCCGCCTTCTGCTTTTTCGCGCCGGAAGCGAAAAACCACCGCAGATTTCCCGAAGCGGGTTTCGCCGCCGAAAGAGCCGTCTCAACGGTCGTTCCGTACCCCTCAAACAGCTCCCGGCAGGCGGCAAAGGCCGTCCGGCTTTTCCGGTAGCGGGAAAGGGCTGTCACCAGTTCATTGGCCTCCGGCGTTTTTTCGTCCGCCGAAAGACGAAGCTTGACGTTTTGGCAGGTCGTCGCCACCAAAGTTTCCACCTCGTCCCGAATGGCTTCGGCGGACTCCCGGCTGATGCCTTTTATTTCCGTCAGCGCCGGAACGTCGGCATCGACAAGATCCGCAAGGCTCTCATAGCCCTCGTCCCGGAGCAGCTTGACCCGAAATCCCTTTTTCCCCCGGTTCAGCTCCTCCACGGGAACGTCCTCCAGAAGGGTTTTCGCCTTTTTCAGCACCATCCGGTCGGAGGCGCTCTTGATCTTTTCTTTGAGCTTTGTTTCGGCGTAAACGGCGTCGGAAAGCTGTTTTTTCAGCGTCTTGTGCGCCTCGATCCGCTGTTTCGCCTCTTTGGGTGAAAACGCTCTCGCCAAGGAAATTCCCCCTTTCGGTTCTTTTCGCATTATAGCATATTTTCCCGCAAAACACAAAAAACGGAGCCTACGGCTCCGTTTTTTTCTGTCCCAGTAAAATTTTACCGGTCTCGATCAGATTTTGATGGTGGATGGTCGTGGCGTCAAACCGCATGGTCATGAAGGCGAACTGCATCACCGGACCCACGCCAAAGGCGCAAAGAAGCGTCCCGATCCCCACCGGTCCTCCCAAAAGGCTTCCGATGAGGGTCACGACGGAAAGCATCAGCACGTTGACCGCGCCGATGGGCAGTTTTTTCATCCGCCGTTTGAGTCCGACCATGAGCGTATCCCGGGGACCGCAGCCCAGCGCCGCGATCATATAAAAATACATGGTGTAGCCGATGACGACAATGCCCACAAAAAGCATGGCCACTTTTCCGAAAAGGGTCTTCGGCACCGGCACGATATTGAGCCAGTTGAAAAAGTCCACCGCTTTGCCGACGGTGACGGCGTCAATGAACATGGCGACGCCGATGGGCTCCTTCATCAGAATATCGATCAGAAGAATGAGTATCGAAACGGTGATGGAGGCCGTTCCGTAAAGGATCCCGAAGGTATGGGAAAGACCGAGATTGAAAACGTCCCAGGGACTGGCCCCGATGTCGGCGTGCATCGTGAGATAGACCCCGAACCCGTTGACAAAAAGACTGAGAAAAGCGAGCAGAATGTTGCGCCATATATCTTTTGGCGTGCGGTTTTCCCAAAGCGGCGCTTTCATCCGCCATCACCTCCTCCCGGGAATGGAACGACCTCCATTGTAGCACCTTTTTTCTCCGTCGGCAAGAGGATTTCCCATCTTCCTCCCGTTGACTTTGTTTTTTTTATTCGGTATAATACGAAAGGACTTGACCCTATCAAACCGGGTCACGGAAAGGAGACCATCCATGCTTTTTAAGGATATCACCCTTGTTGATGATAAATGGGACGTTAAAAAACACATGTACGTCGGCGTCAAAGGCGATACCATCGCCTATATTTCGGACAAAGCGCCCACGGAGGATTTCGGAGAGGTCTATGACGGAAACGACCGCCTTCTTCTGCCCGCTTTTTATAACGCCCACAGCCACCTGCCCATGATGCTCATGCGCGGTTACAGCGAAAACCTGTCGCTGATGGACTGGCTTACCGGACGGATCTTTCCCTTCGAGGCGAAGCTGACCTCCGACGACATTTATTACGGGTGCCTTGCCGGCATCGCGGAAATGCTCCGCTACGGCATCGCCGCGACGTCCGAAATGTATATCAACATGGAACCGGAATGCCGCGCTTTCGCCGAAAGCGGCGCCAAGGTCAACCTTTCCCTTGCCTGCACCCACATGGGACCGGAAAGCTATGACGAGCTTTCCGTCTGCCGGGATACTCTCGACGCCATCCGGGACTACGAAGGCTATGACAACGGCCGGATGCATATCGAGTTCTGCCTCCACGCCGAATATACCAACACCGAAAAAATCGCCCGCACCCTCGCCGAAAAGGCGGCGGAATACGGTTCCTCCATGCACGTCCACGTCGCCGAGACCAAGGGCGAAGTGGAAGCCTGCCGGGAGCGTCACGGCGGAAAAAGTCCCGTCCGCTTCCTGGCCGACTGCGGTATCTTTGACGTACCCACCGTCGCCGCCCATTGCGTCCACATCGACGAGGAGGATATCGCCATTCTGAAGGAGCACAAAGTCACCGTGGCCACCTGCCCCAAAAGCAACGCGAAGCTGGCCAGCGGCGTCTGCTCCGAATCCTCCCTTCTGAAAGCCGGCGTCAGCATTGCCCTCGGCACCGACAGCGTCGCCTCCAACAACAACCTCAACATGATCGAGGAAATGCGCTTTATGAACCTTTTCCAGAAGGCCACCGACTTTGACCCCACCTTCATCACGCCGACCGAAAGCCTCTATATCGCCACCCGGGCCGGTGCTCACGCCCAGCGCCGTTCCGACTGCGGTCTTATCCGGGTCGGATGCAAAGCCGACCTCACCGTCCTCGATATCGACAAGGTCTATTGGAAGCCCTGCTACAACGTGCTCAATAACCTCATCTTCTCCGCCGACGGCAGCGACGTCGTGCTCACCATGGCCGATGGTCGGGTGCTCTATCGGGATGGGGACTATCCTACGTTGGATATGGAGCGCATTAACTATGAGTGCGAGCGCTCCCGCCTTCGCATTTTTAACGAACTGAACTAAAGCGGCTGACGATATGATTATCTTGATCGCGGGCGCGTCCCACACCGGAAAAACGGCGCTGGCTCAAAAGCTTCTGGAAAAATACCACTACCCTTATCTTTCCATCGACCATCTGAAAATGGGTCTGATCCGAAGCGGAAATACCGAACTGACCCCCGATGACGACGACGAACTGACCCACTATCTCTGGCCGATCCTTCGTGAAATAGTCAAAACGGCCATCGAGAATAGCCAGAACCTCATTGTGGAGGGCTGTTATATTCCCGTGGACTGGCAAAAGGATTTCAGCGAAGATTATTTATCAAAGATCCGGTGCGTTCGCCTTATCATGAGCGAAACCTATATCCGCCGCCATTTCGATGACGTCAAAGCGTTCGCGAGCGTCATCGAAAACCGGTTGGACGACTCTTACTGTACGCTGGAATCGGTCCTTGCGGAAAACAAAAAGGAATTGGCCCTCTGCCGGGAATACGGCGCGGATTTCTTCTATATCGACGAAGACTACAACCTCGATCCTGTCCTATCAATTTCATAAAGCCGATAAAAAACCCGTCGAAAGGAATTCCTTTCGACGGGTTTTCTTATCAATAACGGATAAAATCAGCTCTTGTTTCCGAAGAGGCCACGGACAATGGCGGAAGCGCCGGAGCGCATGACGGAGGAAAGAGCGTTGGTAGCGGCCCGTTTGGCAATGGTTCCGGCACTGGTGGTCTTGCCGCCGGTGATGGAGTTCACAAGGTTGGTGCTGACGGAACGGGCAACGGACGAGGTGACACTGGTGGCCGCCTTTTTGGCGGTATCGGTCACGGCTTTCTTCTTGGCGTTGGCTTTCTTTTCCGCTTCTTTGGCGGCTTTTTCGGCAGCTTTCGCGGCCTCTTTGGCTTCTTTTTCAGCGGCTTTCGCGGCGGCCTTCGCCTCTTTTTCCGCCTGTTTTTCCGCTTCTTTAGCGGCTTTTTCGGCGGCTTTGGCGGCCTCTTTGGCCTCTTTTTCAGCGGCTTTGGCGGCGGCGATTTCCTCAAGCTCCTGTTGCTGCTGCGCGGCCAGTTCGGCGGTAGCCTGCTCCAGAATTTCGTAAGCGGATTCACGGTCCACGGTCTGACGGTACTTGAGGTCGAACTCATCAGCGGCGATCAGCGACTGAACGTAGCTTTCGTCCGCCGGACCCATCAAGCTCTGCGGCGGCAGGATCCAGGCTCTTTCGACAACGGTGGGCGTACCGGCTTCATCCAGGAAGCTGACCAGCGCCTCACCGACGCCAAGCTCGGTCAAAGCGGTCTGGGTATCGAAATCCTTGTTGGAGCGGAAGGCCGAAGCGGTGGCGCGAAGAGCTTTCTGCTCCGCCGGCGTATAGGCGCGAAGGGCGTGCTGGATGCGGTTGGAAAGCTGAGCGAGAACGTCGTTCGGAATATCGGAAACACTCTGGCTGATGAAATAGACGCCGACGCCTTTGGAACGGATGAGTTTGACGACCTGCACGATTTTCGTCAGCAGGGATTTCGGCATATCCGTAAAGAGCAGATGGGCTTCGTCGAAGAAGAAGACCATGCGGGGTTTCGGAAGGTCGCCGACCTCGGGAAGCCGTTCAAAGAGCTCGGTGAGCATCCAGAGAAGGAAGGTGGCGTAAATGGTCGGGCTCTGGATCAGCTTCGTGCTGTCCAGAATGTTGATGAAGCCGCGGCCATCCATATCGGTGCGCATCCAGTCCATGATCTCAAGGGCCGGTTCGCCGAAAATGATCTCGCCGCCCTCGTCCTCGAAGGCAAGAAGAGCGCGCTGAATGGCGCCGATGGAAGCGGCGGAAACGTTGCCGTACATGGTGGTGAATTCGGCGCGGTTGTCGCCGACAAATTTGAGCATGGCGCGAAGATCCTTGAGGTCCAGAAGAAGGAGACCGTGCTCATCCGCGACTTTGAACACAATGTTGAGCACGCCGGCCTGGATCTCGGTCAGACCGAGAAGACGAGCCAGAAGGGTCGGACCCATATCCGAAACGGTGATACGGACCGGGTGACCGTTTTGACCCCAGATGTCCCAGAATCTGGTGGGATAGCTCTTATACTGGAATCCTTCGATGCCGAAACGGGCGATCCGTTCCCGCATATTTTCGCTGTCCACACCGGGTTTGCACATACCGGAAAGGTCTCCCTTGACGTCGGAGAAGAAGACCGGCACACCCAGATCGGAGAACGATTCGGCCAGAACTTTCATCGTAACGGTTTTACCGGTACCGGTAGCGCCGGCGATGAGACCATGGCGGTTGGCCATCTGCGGAAGGATGCAGAGCTTTTTGTCCGATTGAGCGATCCAGAGTTTTTGATCTTGGTACATAACGCGCACTCCTTTTATCATAGAAATCAGTTTTATTTCCAAAGAAACATATTTAGATAATTATAGCATATTTCTCGTTTTTTTCAAGTTCCTTTCCGGTTCTTTGACAGAAAAGTTCCTCCGAAAACCTTTCGACCAAAAAGCGGCGAATGGGAAACCCATTCGCCGCTTTTTTATATCACGGAAAATCCGTGTTTTTCATTCTCCCCCGTTTTTCCGGATGGATTTGTCGGTATATTTGGCGACCGTCATCACGAAAGCGTTGAGCGCGACGATCAGCCAGATGGCGTACAAAAGGATATTGGAAACCTGGACGCTTTCGCTTTCAAAGGAGATCAGACCCGGAATGAACCCGCCGATAAGCGGTAACACATAAACCAGAACGTTGAAGGCGCAAAGCGCGTAGGACGCCTTTTTTCCGATGTCTTTGCCAACGGCCAGAATCAGCGTGTTGCCGTACATGATCATGCTGAAAAGCACCGTTCCGGCGCTGAGATCCACGCCGATGGTCTGATAATTCATAAGGCTGGCGGCGTTTTCGGCAAGATAGGTGAAGGCGTAGAACAGCATGAACAGCCGGTAATATTTGGCGGCGTCCTTTTGAAAACCTCTCAGATAATAGAACAGCGAAAAAACCAGTGCCAGAAGCTCCGTCACCGCGGTGACGGAATAATAAAGGCCTTGGTTGGCGAAAAGGACGTAAAGACAACCGGCCATCGCTGAAACAAGCAGCACCGCGTTGACGACTGAAAGGGCGCGAAGCCTCTTCATTTTGTTCTCCATTTTATTCGTCTCCTTTTTCCTCAAATACGATCATATTATTCTCCGTTAAAAGCGGTTCATCCCGGAAAACGTCCTCGGTCGGAAATTTCCGGGATGTAAAAAACTCCGGTACCCTCTGCCGGAGCTTTTTGCTTCTTTCAAACGTTCCTCAGTTCCCACAAGGGCCGAAATCGGCTCCGTCCCGATAATCCCGCACGTCATAAGCGATCATCGTTCTTTCAACGGTTCTGCCGTCGCTGAGATACGTAATTAAAACTCTGACTACGTGGGAGGGAACGTTGGTGGAAACGTTCTCCAATACGGTAATAAAGGCCGAATGGTCCCGTCTGCAATAAAATTTGTCGTTGGCCGTGAATTCAAACGTGGCTCCTCCAACGACGTTCTCCAGTTCTTCCTGACTCAATTCCCGGAATTTTTGATCTTCCATTGTATCTTGTCCCACCTTTCGTGATGATTCGTTAGCCTTTTTGAAAAAGAATTTTTCTCATTATGGCATACGCTTTTTCTTCTGTCAAGATTTTTTTGAAAGGCCCGCTTCCGGTCCAAAAAACGTGGTCCCCGTTTTCTCCCGGCTTTTATAAAAAACACAAAATCATCAAATTCTGTTATACTCCTTGAGCTTTTGAAACCGCAGGTTCTCCAGCTTTTCCTGCAGATCCAGCGTCCGGCTTTCATCGTGGCTCAGCCGCTCGGCGATCTTCTGAAAACACTGTTCCCGTTCATAATAATCCGGAACGTAGATAAAATCCAGATAGCACTGGTGGCACCAGTAGTTCCGGATCTCCCGGATCTGATCGATCAATTCATAGTCATCTTCCGCCAGATCCGGATGACCGTCGCTGCGGTCCAGCCGTTTCAGTTCCTTGATGATACGCCCGAGATTCGCTTTCTCCAGATCGTCAAAATTGTCATCAAAATCGCCCGATTTCATCGCCGCGTAAATGATCCGCAAATCGTTTTCAATGCACTGCACCTGCATGATAAGATCGCTGTGGATCAGTTTGAATTTATCGCGCGTCATAGTGGTCGTCTCCTTTCCGGATATCCGATACCGTTATTATAGCACAAAATTCCCGCCTTCTCAATCCGTGTTTTTCCTCGTTTTTTCGTTGACAGACGGCCAAAACGCTTATATAATGTGGTAAACGAAAACAAAGGCGGGGAGGAAAAGCCATGAAGAAAAAAGCGTTCCGGGCGGCGTTTCCCCATACTCTTCCCATCGCCGTCGGTTTTCTGTTTCTGGGAATGTCCTACGGCTTTCTGATGCGCAGTAAGGGCTTTTCGTTTTTATATCCCTTATTCATGAGCCTTTTTATTTTCGCCGGTTCCATGGAGTTCGTCACCGTCGATCTTCTTCTCTCGGCCTTTAACCCGCTCTACGCTTTCTTCCTCACCCTGATGGTGAACGCCCGTCACCTTTTTTACGGAATTTCCATGCTCGGCAAATATAAAAACGTCGGCTGGAAAAAATTCTATCTGATCTTCGGGATGTGTGACGAATCCTTCACCATCAACTGCGCCGTTACCCCGCCGGAAGGGATCAACAAGGGGTGGTTCATGTTCTTCGTCACCCTTCTCAACCAGACTTACTGGGTCACCGGCGCCACCCTCGGCGCTCTTCTCGGGTATGTGATCCATTTTGACACGACGGGCATTGAGTTTGTAATGACAGCTCTTTTCGTCGTCATGTTCATCAACCAGTGGGAGGAAACGAAGGACCACCGTTCCGCCCTGATCGGTGTTTTCTGCTCCCTCGTCTGCCTTCTGATTTTCGGAAGCGATCGGTTCATCCTGCCCGCCATGGCGTCCATTATCCTCTGTTTCACCGTTTTCCGGAAACGAAAGGAGGGATCGGCATGACGCTTTCGCAACAGATCATCACCATTCTGGCCGTCGTCGCCGGAACCATGCTGACCCGGTTTCTGGCGTTTCTGGTATTTCCGGAGGGAAAACAGCCGCCCTCCTACATCACCTATCTCGGCTCGGTTCTGCCCTATGCCGCCATCGGGCTTTTGGTCGTCTATTGCCTCAAGGACGCCGTGTTCTCATCGTTCCACGGTCTTCCGGAAGGGATCGCCATACTGGTCACCGTGGCGCTGCACAAATGGAAAAAGAACACCCTTTTGAGCATCGCCGCCGGCACCGCCGTCTATATGATGCTCGTGCAGAATTTCTTCTGATTTTTCGCGGGAGACGCTCGTTTCTTGCCGCTGTCCGAAAAACTGAAACAGAAAGGATCTATACTATGCAAGACCTTATTAAGCCTACCACGCAGGACGTTAATCTATCGCTGCCGCAAATTCACGCTCCCGACGTTCCCGTCATTGACACCCCCGTCAAACATATGTGGTCGGACCATCAGTTTGAAATCCTCAAAAAGTATATCCAGGGCTTTGAGGCCACGCTGAACGCCGATCATGAGGTCGGAATGATGATGACCAATTTCGGTCAATCCATCCTGATGCACGTCACCCAGATAACGTATGAATATCCCGTGCTCATGATCTTCAAAGGTTACGTCAACGGACGGGAAGCGACTCTCATCCAGCATATCAATCAGCTGAACTTCATGCTCACTTCCGTAGAAAAAAAGCCCGAAAAGCCGAAAACAAAAATCGGCTTTATCAAATTGGAAGAATAAATGATTTTCATCAAAAAAGCCCGGCGGATGTCACTCCGCCGGGGCTTTTTATCTGTGGACAGAAAAATTTTCGCTGCCGGATTTCGGGAAAACGGGACGTTCATCACTCGTAACGCAGCAGATCCTTTTCCCTGTCGTGGGACGCCAAAACGGCCCTTTGATCGACGGCGTTATCCAGTCCGAACGGAGCGTTCACCTTGAGCGAAGGCTCGTACAGCGGTTCCCAACCTCCGGTGACCTGCTTCAGTTCCTCTTCGGAAAGCTCCGCCAGTTTTTTGTTCAGCGCTTCGACCTCTTCCTTGAGTTCGTTCCGTTCTTCCTTCGTTTTCATCGGTGTTTCCCCTTTCAAGACACTATCAGTCTTTGATTTTGAAGAAGAAATCCAGTATCGTTCGCCACCAACTCTTTTCACCGTTCGTAGCGACTTTCATGCCGCCAACAGCGTTTTCGACCTCTTCGTCGGTAAGCGGTTTCCCCTCTTTGATGTTGTCCTTTTCCTTTTGTTCCATATCCGTAACTCCTTCCAAAACGGATTTCTTTTTTCTTAATATTCCCCGCTTAATATCGAATCCGTGATCGTTTTCCCGACCCGGAAGAGGTTTTCCATACCGGGAAAAAATATATCCAGGGTCTCTTCGTTGTTCTCCGACACCTCATCAATAAAATCAGCGTTTTGTCCCCAAAGACTTTCGGGGGTCATCTTATCGTAAAACACGTCGATATTGACGGCGACCCGCATGATCAGCGTGCGGTCCAGCATCCCGAACCTCGCGGCCACGTCAGCGATCGCCACGTCCTCCATTTCGGTGGAAGCGTACGGATCCGGGCATGGATAGTATTCCGTTACCTGCACCGCTTTATCGTGATGATATTGGCCTTTCCAATAGTTGTCGGACGTTACGGACGCGCCTTTTATAACGGAAGGCTCCCGCATGGCCCACGCCTCTCCGGGGAAATTACGGGTCAGCATCGCGCGGCTTATATCGGTGGTTTTAAGGGGAATATCCTTTGTAAGAACGTAGGCCCGCTCCACCGTGTCAGGATCAAACTTTTGGCATCCGCCTTCCTCACATTCCGAGGAAGCGAACCAGAGTTCCCCGGTGCCGTTTTCCCGCAGTTCCCGGATGTCCGCCGTATGGCCGAGGTCATAGTCGCATACGGCGCTTTCCAGAATAACGTCGCCTAACGTGGCGTACCCTATGGCGCCGCCGGAGCATCCGACCGCCAGAAGATAGGATTTGGAAAAGTCAAACCGGCTGTCGCTCAAAACCGCCGTTGTGGAGGTTGCCGCGCTGACTTTTCCGACTCCCGTAAGGTACATGGCCACCTCGTTTTCGGGGTTGTAATAGAGAGTCGTTCCGTCAGCGATCGAATACACATCGCCGTTTTTGAGGTATTCTTCAAAAAACATCTGCGCTTCGCCGGGGTCATCGCTTTCCATTTTCCCGATCTCAAAATGAGGCACGATCAGCACCTTGACCGGAAGCTTTTCCGCTTCTTTCGCGCAGCCGCCGATGGAAAGCAGAAGAGCAAGCGAAAGGAATAGTAGGATAATTTTTTTCATGCGTCGGCTCCTCTTTCATTTTCATGGAATTTTTTCTTTCAAAAGACGGGAAGATCGCCGATCCCGGATTTTCATACAAGACCGCGGTCACGGCTTCGTCACAACATATCCCAACTTGCACGGTCCCTCCGGTCGCTGCCAATGAATACAATCCGTGCAATCATAGGCCCACAAAACATAGCGAGAATACGGGTCCGGACTTATCACGTTGGTCATATCATGGGAAGGGATAATGGAAAACGCGCCGCATTCCGGCTTAATACTCTTCATTTCTTTTCCGCCCGCGACCTGTTCCAGTTCTTCTTCGGAAAGCTCCGCGAGCTTTTTACTAAGAGCTTCGACCTCTTCCCTGAGTTCGTTCAGTTCTTCTTTTGTCTTCATGGCGTTATCCTCCGATCCTGTTCCTTTTCTTTCCTTTCATTATACGAGCAAAAACCGAAAATGGCTACTGTTTTTTACAAAAAAGCTGTGAAAATACATGTTTTCCGTTCAGCAAAGCGCTGAAAGAAGCCGCGATGCCGGTTCTCGAACAGTCAATGACATATCGGAAATTTTTACTGGATATTCCCGTTTCTTATGCTATAATTTATTATGAATAATTGTAGGGAGTTCGGAACATGGAGTTTTCAGATTTACTTAAACGGTACTTGAATCAGGCAAAGTGTACGGCCAAAGATCTGTCCGCCGTTTCAGGAATATCACCTTCCGCCCTCAGCCGGTACCGTTCCGGAAAAAGGATCCCCGAGCCGGAACAGGTCGAAAAGCTGATCCGCGGATTGGTCCAACTGGCCAAAAAGAACGCGCCGGAGCTTGACGAAATAGCCGTCCAAAACGATTTTTCGGCGTATTTGGCGAAGCCGGAGCTCGACGGCGAGAGCATCGTTAAAAATCTCAACGCGGCCATTAAGGCGCTGGATATCCGTGTTTCCGATCTTTCCAAAGCCCTGCGTTTCGATTCGTCCTATCTTTCAAGGATCCGTACCGGTCAGCGCCGGCCGGCTGACCCGGATAAGTTCGTGATCGAAACAGCCGGCTATATCGCGCGAACGAAAACACCGGCGGCTATTGCCGGTCTGATCGGATGCCCGGTGGAAGAACTTATACCGGTAAGCCGGTGCGCGTCAACGCTCTGCGGCTGGCTCAGTCACGGAGCGATCCGGCGGCGTGACTATCTCGGCGAGCTTCTTCATGAAATGGGAACTTTCAACATGGATGCCTATCTGGGCCGTCATTTTCCGGAAACGGTCCCTCTTCGGGAGCCGGCGGCTTTATCCTTTCCGAAATACTATTATGGGTTTGACGAGATGAAAAAAGGAGAACTGGACTTTTTCCAAGCGGTCTCCTCGGAACCGGAAGGCACCGTCTTTATGTGCAACAGTATCCCCATCGAAAACCTGATCACGGACACGGCGTACATGAGAGAATGGATGCGATCGGTCGCGATGATGATCATGAAAGGCGCGAACATCCGGATCATCCATGACGTTGACCGTCCGTCCGGCGAAATGCCGCTCGGACTTATGAGCTGGATCCCGCTCTACATGACCGGGAAGGTCACTTCCTACTATTTGACCGATTCTTCCAACCGCGTCTATTGCCATACGGACTACGTGTCGGACAGAACCGCCCTCTCCGGGGAATGTATCCGGGGATATCACGACGAGGGAAGATACTGTCTGACGCGAAGCGAGACCGATCTCTCCTACTATAAAAAGCGGGTACAGCGCCTGTTTTCCAAGGCAAAACCGCTGATGAAGACCTACCGGGCGGAAAACAGGGAAGATTTTTTCCGTTTCGAGGATTCCGAAGTATCGTTTGGCGGTACGCGCCGCAATATTCTCTCTTCCCTTCCGACCTATACGATCCCGGATGGCGTGTTGGAAAATATGCTGGAAAACAATTCCTTGGAGGAAAAGGATCGGGTCGCCGTTAGAAACTACATAGCAAGACAGCGGAAAATGGCGGAAACGGTCCTTGAAAGCGGAACAATCCGCGATGAGATCTCCCTATTGAGCGAGGAGGAATTCAAAAAAGAGCCGGTCTATCTGTCGCTTTCCGGAATGTTCTCGGAAAAAGACCTTTCCTATACCTATCCGGACTATCAGCGACACCTCGCGGCGACAAAGCAGTACGCCGCCGACCATGCCGGCTATGACCTGCATACGAACGCCGTCCCCGTGTTCCGGAATATTCAGATCCAGATCAACGTGGGAAAATGGGTGATCATTTCCAAGAACAACGCCCCCGCTATCCATTTTGTCATCAAACATCCCAAAATGATCCGGGCGTTTGAGGATTTCTGCCGGCCGGAGGCTGAACCGTAAACGGTTATTATTTCATCCTTACCACCATATAAAAATCATGAAAAGGAGACGCAGTTTATGAAAATGAAAGCAACGGCATTTCTTTTGGCAGTCGTCATGGTGCTGTCCTTATTGAGCGGATGCGGCGGCAATCCGACGGAGAAAGCGGGAACGCCCCAGGTGCTGACGCTTTCTCCGGAAGTTTCCTCTGCCACCACCGACGACGGAATCACCGTGGAAATGGGCGATTACGTTCTGGATGGTGAAACGGAGCTGACGGTCACCAGACAGCCGGCGGAGGAAAACAAAGAGGAAGGGTATAAGATCGAATCCTATGATTTCTCTCTGGGCGAAACGCATGAGCTCAACGATTTCATCACCATCCGCATCCCCTACGATACCGGCTACTGTGAAAAGGGACAGGACCCGGCCCGCTGTGTGGGTGCAAAATATAAAAACGAAACCACCGGCCAGTGGGAGGACGTTCTGTTTGATGTCGATGCAGCCGCAAATGAGCTTGTGATCTACACGGATCATTTCTCTTATTACGGTGTCTTCTATGTCAAAAACGAGGGCAAGCGCAGCGCGTATATCACAAATATCCGCGACTCGAAACTCAGCATGGACAATGCTGCGGCTTTTGATTTTGCAAGAAGGATCGCGGTTGACGATCCGACGGTCACAGAGGAGCTTGCGAAATACGGGATCGAGGCGTGCAGCAAGTTTTTCGATTATGCCGACCGGGTAGACAACGCCATCAGCATGGCGACCCTGGGCGACGTTCCCGACTGGCTGTCCACGGATATTCCCAGCAAGAACCTGACGCTGTTTTCCGCGATCGGTTATATCGCCACCTGCACGAACCTGATGAAGGTCGCGGTCAATGATACGGTCGGCAGCGGCGCGGACAAGGGCGAAGTATTGAACCTGATCCGGGACGTCGGCAGCAAGGTCACGACCTACTGGGCAGACGCGTTCACCTCTGCGGGCAGCGGGGCGCTGTCCGTCGGAATGGGCGGTGTCCTCGTCATCGACAAGATGCTGACCGCCTTTGCCGAGGAAGCAGCCTCTACCAAGCTGGAGGACATCGCGTATGTTTATCATCACTATAACGAAGGTTTTTCCGGCTTCGGTCATACGCCGATGACCACAAAGGACTGGAGGGCAAAGGCCATCGAGGTGATCGACAAGCACCCGGATGATCCGGAGATCGCCGTCACTGCACTGGAAGCCGGTTTCAGAGAGTATGCCTCGGAATTCTTCGCGCTGACGCTGGATCAGCAGGCGGAGGTCGCTGCGGATACACCTCTTGTGACGGTGAAAAACATCCCCTATATTTCCGAAGCCGATCAGGAGAAGCTGACCGAGGAATACATTGCCCATCTTAAGGCGGACGTGATGCCCGGCGTGCTGAGAAGCGTCGAGAACTATATGCTCAAAAAGGCGGAGCAGCAGCAGCTTCAGGCTTTGAACGAGGTCAAGACTTATTACAATACAAAGATCAATATAACGATAGCGGAAAACGTGCCGGAAGGCGGGGAAAGCGCGTTCGTTGGCTATAAGTTCCGTTTCGCGCCGCTGAACGATACGGCGGTCGTCGGCAACTGGACGGGAAAATGGGACGGCAAGACCGTCACGACCTCCGCGACGCTCATGGGCTTTATGACATCGGGTCTTCCCCACACGGTCGAATTCTTCGCGCCGGATGCGGACATGAACACGGACGAGCCGGAATTCGTTGTTCCTTTCGTCATCGGAATCCCGCAGATCAGTATCGAATTCGGCGGCGGTCCGAAATTTGAAGGCGGGATCGACGCGTTCATGGGAGAATGGCATGACGCGGAAGGCAAACGGACCATCCTGCAGCGAAACGGCGACAACGTCATCAAAAAGGATCCCGACCTTCCGTGGTATGACGGCGACGTCGATTGTACGGAATATACCGCTGAACTGGATGAAGCCACCGCGACGCTCAAGCTCAAGGGGATCACCATGTGGATCAGCAGCTCTCTGGATTCGGATGAACGGCGTCTGGAAATGGACGCCTCGGGCACAGGCGTAACTTATACGGCAACGGAAATCACCGATGGAAAAATCACAGCCATCGAGTTTTCCGGAAAAACTCTGACAAGATAGATCCGGTGAGCAAAAAAGCCGGACCGGATAAAACAAAAGCAAAGATGAAAGGAGCTATACCATGATCGGAAGACAGGTAATCAAAACCAATCGTGCGTTTACCCTGGAGGAACTGGAACACTTCATGCAGGAAAACTGGGACAAGGAGCAGTACAACCATTTCATCGTCGGGCGTCCGACGGCGGCATCCGTTGAAAAATACATTCTGCTGCCGGCAACGACCCGGTTCATGGTGATCGTCTATTCCCGCAAAGCGGGCGGACTGTTCAATAAGGACAACAAGGTCGTCCTTGCCGTGTGCGATACGCCGAAGGGCGCGGAGCAGGATATTTTCCGTTCCATTCCTTCCCATAACGCTTTCTTCGGCGCGTGGAAGGTCGGGACCACTATGTCCATGGAGGAAGAACGCAAGGGCCCGGCAGAAGAAATCCTTCAGAAGTATGCCGCCTATATGAAGCTGCTTCTTGAAAACGCGGGCTATTCCAAGTAAGGAAATGAACATCTCCGTTTTTGTATCAAGAGGAAGCATGACAAAAAGACT
>CALCUE010000023.1 GCA_937906945.1 uncultured Clostridia bacterium
GAATCCCCTCGCCACTTCGTGGCCCTCGTCTCGCCTGCGGGCTCGGTCACGGCGCTTCGTGTTCCACCGCGAAACAAAAAACACAGGAGCAAAGCTCCTGTGTTTTTTCACTGTTCTTTTCTCCGCTCAGGACATCACTTTGCTCTTAAGGTCGCCCTGGAGGCTGATGGCCGCCTGGCAGTTGTTGATAATAAGCGCGTCGGTGACGTTATAATCGGCGATGATTTTTTCCACGCTGGCGGTGTCCTTGCGGATATCCACCACAACGACCTGCTCGTAATAGTCGATCATGTAGGGCACGAAGGCGTTGCCGTAGGACTCCTTGAAGACGATCAGCGTCTTTCCGTTTTTGTTCTCGGTGGTGAAAACGGTAAGAGGCTGGTCGCCGCAGATGAACATCCCGGCGTAGCTCTTGTATTTTCCGTTGATGGCGGTGCCGTTGTACCAGTCGCCGCCGGATTTATAGGTCATGGAATAACCGGTCTGCGGATAATGGCCCACCGTATAGTCGGGGTTCGCTTCGAGGCAGGCAGGTTCGCCGGCGTAACCGTAAAGGGTGCCGATGAAGCCGGTCTTGACGACGGTCTCATAGGTGTCGAGTGAAAGCGGCGCGATGCCGTTGGCCTCACAATAGGCGACGGAAGCATAATAGGCGCCAAGGCTCGTCCAATGGTGGTCGGTGCGGTAGAAAAGGTATTCGTCCTTGTGTTCGGTCATAACGCCGAGGCAGTCGGCCTTGTTGACGGAGGAATCCATCATACCGTAGGTGGCGGAAATGAAGGCCTCGGTCTTCTCATAGGGGTCGGTGTAACCGGCCGGGGAATGGAAGGTACAGCTTTTCGGCACCAGAAGGCTCGTCACGTTGAGGTTCGGGTATTTTTCGGCGAAGCCGTTGACAATGGCGGCGTAGGATTCATTGCCGTTCGCGCTCGGCACAAAGTATTCGAGACCGTAATCGCCGCAGACCAGCACGTTTCCGGCGTAATAGGCATTGAGGTTGTTGTTATAGTGACCGCCGCTCTGCGTCTCCGGGATAATGACGGCGGTGTCGTCAGAGGAAGCGCCTCCGTTTCCGGAGGGCACGTATTTCTGTCCCTCGGGAATGACCTGTTCGCCGCACTTGGCGCAGGCGCCGTCAACACCGACGTCATGACCGACGGCTTCGACTAAGACCGCGCCGCAGACGGTACAGGTCTGGGGTTCGGTGCAGGTGGCCGGAGAACCGGGGGTATGTTCCAAAGCGGCGGCAAGTTCGGCGCCGCATTTGGTACAGGTCTGCGGAGCGGCGCAGGTGGCCGCCGGACCGGGCGTATGACCGGTGGCTTCCACTAAGATCTCGCCGCATTCGGCGCAGACCTGCGGTTCGGTACAGGTAGCCGGAGCGCCCGGCGTGTGTTTATGGCCGCAGGCGGTCAGCAAAGACAAAAGCATAAGGGCAACAAGCAAAAGGGCAGCTGTTTTTTTCATCGTTTTTTCTCCTGTAATCAAACAGATTTATTGACCGGTCTCTCCCAGATATTCCTCCAGGCAGAGTCCGTTTTCCATGATATAGGCGGCGTTTTCCTTGCCGACATAGCGGTAATGCCACGGCTCATAGGTGATGCCGGTGACGTCCTGCTTGTCCTTCGGATAGCGCAGGATAAAGCCGTATTCGGCGCAGTGGGAAACCATCCACTTAAAGGAATCAAAGTTCTCGTAGGCGTGCTCCAAATCGGAATACTGTCCCCAGTAATCCGATGAGACAAGGTCCATGGCAAGGCCGGTGTGGTGCTCACTGGTGCCGGGCGGCGCGACCCATTTGGCCGCCTCCACTTTGGCTGTCGCCTCGTCATAGCCGTAGCTGAGCCATTGTTTCACCTGCCGCTCGTAAAGCTCGGCGGATTTTTCCACCGTGCGATAGGCGGAGCAGAGCTGCATGTCGTAGCCGGCGGCTTTGGCGGCGGCTACAAGCTCTTTGGCGGCGGAAGAGGCCAACTTATCCATCTTATATTTTCCCTGCACCGTCTCCAGGTCCGGTTCATAGCCCTCCGGGATATAGTGCGTCGGGTTCACCAAAATGAGTTCATAGGCGCCCGTCTTCCCCGAGGACGGTTTCGCCTCCGGTTCCGTCGGCTTCGGTTCTTCCGGTTTCGGCTCTTCTTGCGGCGCTTCCGGCGGTTCCTCTTCCAGGTTTTCCTCCGGTTCTTCTTCCGGCGGTGTTTCCGGTTCCTCCGGCTTTTCCGTCGATATCTCCGAAATCAGAATCTCGGTCTGCTCCTTCGGTTCTTCCTTTGGTTCTTTTTCACAACCGGAAAAAGCCAGCGAAAGCGCCAGAAGAAGCGCCAAAATCTTTATGATCTTCTTTTTCATTCGATCTCCATCTCCCCGGCGGCAAACAGGATAACGGAAAGGGCGGCGACGGGCGCTGTTTCACAGCGAAGGATCCTCGGCCCGAGGCTTACGGACGAAACGCCGTTTTGAATGGCGAAAGCCGCCTCCTCCTCCGAAAAACCGCCCTCGGAACCGACCATCACGGCGACGGTCTTTCCTCCGACGTGCTCAAGGCTCGCTTTCAGCGGCACGGTGGCGTGCTCATAGAGCAGTAGTGGAACTTCTGCCGTGCTCATCGCTTTAACGGCGTCTTTGAAGCTCAAAAGCTCCCGCACCGGCGGCAATTTGCCCCGACCGCATTGTTTCGCGGCTTCGTCGGCGATCTTCTGAAGCCGTTCCCGCTTTTTCGCCATGGTCTTTTCGTCCGGCCGGGAAATACAGCGGGACGTCATGACCAGCACGATCTCCGAAGCGCCAAGCTCCACCGCTTTCTGCACGATGGTCTCCATTTTATCCAGTTTCGGCAGCGCCTGATACAAAATCACTTTGGTTTTCGGCTCGGCGACGGAATCTCTCCGGGACTGAACGGAAAGAACGACGCACTCCGGCGCGATCGAAGCGATGACGCCTTCGGCTTCCCGCCCGTTTCCGTCACACAAAATCAGCGTCTCGCCGATCTTCATCCGAAGGGAAAGAGCGATATGGCGGGCGTCATTCCCCGTGATCTCGATGGGGTCGCCTTCCACGGAATCTACAAAAAATCTCGGCATCGTTTTCCTCCGTCAATATTCCACCAGCGTGAAGTCGCCGAAAAACCGGCTTCCCAGCGGGTTCGTCGCGGTAAAATCCGCGGGATAAAAACTGCCGTAATGGGCCTTCCCCTCGGTATCGCAAAGCTTATAGAAATTGCCCTTCATCGCTTTTCCGGCTTCGAGGAAATGGGTCCCCTCCAGTTTTTCAACGGTGGCAAGGGAAAGGGTGAAGGTACTGCACCAGTAAATCCCCTGCTCGTCCTCGCCGGAATAGATCCGCACCGCCACGTTTTTGGAAAGGTTCTGTTCGGTGCCGTTGGTTTCGTCGATGAATTTCGCGACCAGAGCGCCGCTTCGGTTGGTGGAAAACCAGAAATACCGCTTGCCGCCGTTTTCCTCCGGATAGAAGCAAAGGGCCGCGCCGACGGTGCTTTTTTCGTCCGGTTCCACCTCAAAAGCGATCATCTGGATATGCAGATTGTCGTTGGAAATACAAAGCCTCGCCTGGGCGTAGGGTTTATAGTCCGCTTTTTCCAGCGGATAGCTCGTGATTTTCGCCGCCGGAAGGGAATTCCAAAGCGGTTCGCCGGTGATCATGCTGATGGGAAACATGGTGCTTCCTCCTTCAAAAATCCTGTCTTTTCCGTGTCCTTTTGTCCGCGTGACGTTTCTGCGGACAATTTCTCCTTATATACTATATCACATATAAAAAGATTGCGCAACCGAAAAGACCGTTTCCCGCCGGTGCCGGAACGGAATTTTTTCCCTTCGGAACTTTTTCGATTTCCTTTGACAAGAAGCGCCGTTTCGTATAATATATAGGTAGTATTTTTGGAAGGAGTTTTCCCTTGAACCGAAAAAAATTGTTCGCCCTTTTACTGGCGCTTCTGATGCTTTTCAGCTTTTGCGGCTGTGACTATCTTTCCGAGGCTCTTTCGTTTTTGAAAGGACAGAAGGAAAAGGAACCGACGGTGGAACCCGCCGATCCCACAGAACCGGATATCCCCGCCGACCCCAACTGGCCGGTGACGGTCGCCGGGATCGAAATTTCCGAAACGCCGGAAAAGGTCGCCGTCCTTTCCCCTTCTCTTGCCGAATATCTCTATGACATGAAGCTTCTCGATAAGGTTTCCGCCCTCTGCGATTTCTGCGATTTTGGCCGGGAGGCGAAAAAGTATCCCTCCGTCGGCTCCGTCAACCTGCCCGACTGGGAAGCTCTTTCAGAGCTTTCGCCCCGCTATCTTCTCACCGCTTCGCCCCTTACCGAAAGCGCCCTTCTGGAACTGCAGCAGAGGGACTGCGCCGTCCTTCTCTTTTCCGTTCCGACGAACTTTGAGGAACTGGAGGCGCTTTATCGGGATCTGGCGCTCTTTTTCCTCGGTGCCGAGGACGGCGCCGCCTTCGGGGAAAGCTACGTGACAAAGTACCGCGCCGAAAAAGCCGCCGCCGTCTATTCCGGCGAAAAGACCTCCGCCGCTTTTCTTCGCGCTATGGATCGGGTCATGCTCACCGGCGAGGGTCTTGCCGGGGAACTGATCGCCGGCTGTTTTGAAAACGTCGCCGGTTCCTGCGCCGGTTTTGAATACCCCGAGGAGGACTGGAAAGCCTTCGATCCTTCGGTGATCTTCGTCGGCGGCACCGTTCATCTGGCTGACCTCGAGACCTCCGACCTTTATAAGAAAAAAGCCGCCGTCAAAGGCGACAAAGTCTTTTCCGCCGACCTCGACGTTCTCTCCCTCGGAAGCCTTCGCTCTTTCCGGGTGCTTCGGGACATGATGGCGACGGTCTATGAGGACTATACCGGCGGCACCGCCCTTTTGCCCGCCTATCCCAGCATCTATTCCTGATTTTCCGGAGGTTTTCGTATGTGGAGTCCCGCTTTCCGAATTGCCGCCCTGGTCGCTACCGGCGTCATTCTTACCGTCGCCGTGGCGGTTCCCGTCCTTTCCCTCTGGGCTGACGGAACGGGGGAACCTCCGGCGTCCTTCCCGATCTGAACAAAAAAAAGAGAGCCTTTCGGCTCTCTTTTTTATTTTATCCTAATTTAATATTGCCTTCCTTTGGATCGGTGATCCCCGGATGGGAGCTTTCTTCCCCGGAAGGCGGTTCCGGTTCTTCCTCCGGTTGCGGTTGCGGTTCCGGTTGTGGCTGAGACTGCGGCTGCGGTTGTGGCTGAGGTTGCGGCTGCGGTGTCACCGGGACGACCGGCGCCACCGGCGTCGGTTCTTCCGATTCTTCCGGTTCCACCGGAACCACCGGCGCGCCGAAGAAATAGGTTTCGTCGAAAGTCAGGATCGACCCGACCCGGTTGCCGAGGTCAAAAGCCTCTTCCATCGCCCGGATGGTCTCTTTGGAATTTTCTTCCGTCACAAAAATCGGCAAAAGCGGGATGTCCGTCCCGTAGCCCAGCGCCGCGTAGATCGCGTTCGCCAGCTCCAGGGGATCCTCCGGCGGATTTTTGAAATAGAACGAGGGGAGTTTTTCCCCGACGAAAGCCTTGGGGTCGATGATCGGAGCCAACCCGTCGCAGGGGAACGTGGCCGGCGAACCGCCGTAGATCCCGTCCTCTCCGGCAATAACGGCCATGCCGTCATAGGCCAGAAGGACGTTTGTTTCCGACGTAACGGCGGCGGAATAGACCCTTTGGGCGAACTGCTTCAGAATCTCATTTTTCGAGGCGGTAAGGTTCGTCCCGAAATAGGCGTAATTGAGGCCGTTTTCGTCCGGGAACCGAAGTCCGTCCAGCAAAATGGCGTCCACGCCAAAATCCAGCGCGTCATAAACAATGTCTAAAACGTATTTCTGCGCCGTGTTGGAATAGGGGTTGAGCCACGGCTTACCACCGTCGTCCACCGAATCGTCGAGCCAGAGGACGCCGTCCTCCGTCTCGTACCGGATGGCCATATCGGCGGAGTTATAGGGCGCCGTGGCGTCCTCAAAGGTATAGATCCGGGCGACAACGTCAAAGCCCAGCTCCTTGGCGACGCCGATCCGCTGTTTCAGATCGACGGCGCGGGTGGACATAGCGCCGGCGCTTTGGACGCTGGTCTGGTTGGAACGGTAGGTCACTTCCCCGGCGGCGGTCTTCATCTCCAGAACGACCGCCGTCACCTCATCCGGCAGATCGCAGAGAAAATGATAGTACCCCTCGACGTTATAAAGCGTCTCCGCCGGCACCGTTGCCGCCACCGTCTCTTTTTCCAGAAATTCCGGCAGAACGACCTCCGGCGTCTTCTCCTCCTCGGGCACGTCCACCGGGTTCTGCTCGATGATCTCCTTGTTGGCGTCGTTGATTTTTTTCATCAGCGGCTCATAAAGGAACCAGCCCACGGTGAAAAGAGCCGCCGCCGCTAAAACGGCGATGGCCGCTTTGATGATCTTTCCCCGGATGGGGTTATAGATCCGCGAGCGGTAGTGTTTGATTTTATAGCCTTTTTTCATAATGGATCCTCAAGGTCAGGTCGGAAGCTGATGGCCGACCAGCCCGTAAAATGCGAGGGACAGAAGTCCCAGATAGATTAAAACCACCGGAAGCCCACGGAAGGCCTTCGGCACATGGCAAAGCTGGACCCGTTCCACGCCGAACCCGACCAGCACCACCGCGACCGCGAAGCCGAGGCTGGTACCGAGGCTGTAGCCGATCGTTCCGACAAAATCCAGTCGCTCGATGGCCGGGATCAGAAGACCGCCCAGCATCACGCCGTTAAAAATCGCCGTGGTCATGTTGTCTTTGATTTTTTCAAAGAACGCCGGCCAGAACCGCCGAAGCAGAAAATAGGCCGCCACGTAGATCACGATGACGCAGACAATGGACGCCATCGGCAGCAGGATATAGCTGTCGGCGCTGCCCGAAAGAGGGCGGCGCAGCGGATAGCTGACCATGGACGACACCAGCGAAACAGCGGCCAGAAGGCCGGTATAGCAGAAAAGGTCCTTCGGTTGGCGCACCAGATAGAGGACCCAGCTGGTCCCGAGAGAACGGGTGAAAATAATATTTTCCACGAAGGCGGCCGTCAAAAGCACCGTTACAAATTGCAGAATAACGCTCATTGGTCCCCCTCCTCATCCAAAATAGGCTCCACATAGTCCGGACGGTGGAACAAAAGCCGCAGCGCGGCGACGCCGGCGGCCATAAAGCCCAGAAGAATAAAGCCCCAGAACGGAAGCCGCACCGCCGGGAAGGTGTGTTCCGACACCTTGACGCCCCAGATCGTGCCGTTTCCGAAAAATTCCCGGGCCATGCCGAGCACCGCCGCCACCAGACCGAAGCCGACGGAAAGGCAAAGTCCATCCAACGCCGCTTTCCCGACGTTATGCTTTTCCGAATACCGGGCGGAATAGACCGACGGAACGGTGCTCACCGCGAGGATCGGAAGATAGATACCGACGGAGTCGAGCACCGTCGCGGAAAGATTTTTGCAGACCAGATACGCCGGATAGAGCATAGCCGCCGAAAGGAGCATATAGACGGCGACCCGGCTCCATTTAGGAAGGACTTTTCCGAAGGCCGACGCGAAAATGAGCACGGGGAACGTGACGAACAGAAACGTGATCGTCAGCGCCACGCCGTTTTGCAAGCTGGTGGCTCCCGCCGCCAACTGGCCGATGACAAGTCCCCCGACCAGAACGGGGTTGGAAAACAGAAGATAGGAAAGGCTCTCCAGCGGATTGGTTTTCTGTTTTTCACCGATCATCGCGAAGCCACCTCCTTTGGATCGTCATAGACAAAGAACGGGTCGTCGTCGCTGAGGTAGGGAATATCGTCGTCCAAAGCCGGATCCGGCTTTTTGGGTTCCTGTTTGAGCACCGTTTTCTCTTCTTCCAGAATCGGTTCCGTTTCGTCCCCGAAGAAGGACGCGCCGTCCCACTCCAGGTCCTCGTCCTCTTCCGGGTCCTCCGGTTCTTCCGGTTCTTCCTCCGGTTCCTCGCTCCAGTCCTCGTACGGATCCGCCGGTTCCCCGTCATTCGGTTCCTCGTCGTCCTCCTCGTCCGGATCGGTCAGAGGCTCTTTTTCCTCCGTGAAGAACGGTTCTCCCTCGTTCCAGGAAAGGGGCGATCCCTCGACGGCTTCGACGGCTTCCTCCACGATTTCCTCAACGGTTTCGGGCGCTTCGACGGCTTCTTCAACCGCTTCCTCGACCGCTTCGGCGGTCTCTTCGGGCGCTTCGACGGTTTCCTCCCCGATTTCTTCGACGATTTCCGACACTTCAACCGCTTCCATAACGGTCTCAGCGGTTTCCTCCGCCGCTTCTTCTATGGTTTCCGAAATTTCCTCAGCGTCCTTTTCTTCTACCGCCTCGGTCTTTTCGGCTTTTTCTTTTTTCGGTGTACCGACCGCCGCCTGAATGGCTTCCATGAAGTAACCGAACGTCAGTTTCCGCCCGCTCTTTTTGACTTTTTCGGTGGGTTCGGTTTCTTCCGTCGTCTCGTCGATTTCCTCGATTTCCTCGACAATCTCTTCGCTCGGTTCCTCGGTTTCCGACGGCATAACGGTTTCTTCTTCGGTCATCGGTTCGACCTCGACGACTTCCTCCACGGTTTCGGGCGCTTCGGCGACTTCTTCAACCGCTTCCGTAACGACCTCGGCGGTTTCCGGCACTTCGGCGGGTTCCTCCGCCGCTTCTTCTATGGTTTCCAAAAATTCCTCAGCGGCCTTTTCTTTTGCCGCCTCGGTCTTTTCGGCTTTTTCTTTTTTCGGTGTACCGACCGCCGCCTGAAT
>CALCUE010000024.1 GCA_937906945.1 uncultured Clostridia bacterium
AGCCCCTCATCCGTCAACCTTCGGTTGACACCTTCCCCCGAGGGGGAAGGCTTTTCGGCGGCGGTAATTGTAAACTTTTATGCAAAAGGGGGTTAAAGCGGCGGGAAAGGTTGACCTTTTCCTTTGTTTTTGTTAAAATAAACTGTAAAACTATAATTATATCCTTAAAAGGAGCGGAAAAAGCGCCGGGAGACGGCGGCTTTTCCGGGACCTCATTCAAAGAAAGAAGGTTTTTACCTTGAAGAAAAAAATTTCTCCCTCCATTCTCGCCGCGGATTTCGCCCGGTTGGGAGAGGAGTGCGCCGCGATGGAAAAGGCCGGCGTCGATGAACTGCATATCGACGTGATGGACGGGCATTTTGTTCCGAACATCAGCTACGGCGCTCCCATCATGAAATCCCTTCGCAAGGTCAATAAAATGTATTTCGATACCCATCTGATGATCTCGGAACCTCTTCGCTACGCCGAAGATTTTGTCCGTGCCGGCGCCAACCGGATCACCTTCCATCTGGAATGTGACGACGACCCCATGGCGGTCATCGAGAAAGTCCGGGCGCTGGGCGCTTCGCCGGCCATCGCTTTGAAGCCGAAAACCCCGGCGGAAGCGGTCTTTCCGTACATCCCCTACGTTGATATGGTACTGGTGATGACGGTGGAACCGGGCTTCGGCGGCCAGAAATTCATGGAGGACATGATGCCGAAGGTCAAAACGATCCGGGAATATGCCGACGAAAACGGCTTTGAGAACCTTTCCGTCCAGGTGGACGGCGGCGTGGACGCGGTGACCGCTTCCAAGGCCGCTTCTGCCGGCGCGGATAATTTTGTCGCCGGGTCGGCTCTGTTCCGCCAGGACGATTACACAAAAGCTGTCGCCGAACTGCGAAGCGTCATTGAAAACGCCTAACCCATCCATCGGAGGAACTTTATGTCTCTATTTACCAAAGGGATCCTGCTGGAGCAGAGGAAGGAACCGATGCTCTCCCGAAACATTCTGATCATGAAGCAGGAATATCACTATTTTGACTGCGACTATCCGGACGTGCCGGTGGAGGATCTGACGCCCCGCCAGATCGTCGAGATCGCCCGCCTTGCCGGGATCATCGACGAAAGCGACGGGAAGTTTCTGGCCGACAAACTGGAAAAAGCCGAAAACCGTGAGGTCGGGACCTTCGTCATCGACGCCATCGACGACGAGCCCTACGTTTCGAGCCAGATGTGCATGGTGATCCATCAGCAGGAGAAGCTTTCCCTCGGGATCGATCTCTGCAAAAAGGTCGCCCGTCCCGGCGAAATCTATGTCGCGGTCTATAAACATATTTTTGATACCAACATCAGTCTTCCGTCCTCGGTCGGGGAATACCCGATCCGGAAGATCGGCGGTCGGTATCCGGCGGAAAAGCGGGCTTATCGCCACATTCCGAAGGAGAAGGACAGCCTGATCATCGGTACCAACGCGCTGGTCCATCTGGCGAGAGCCGTGGAGGACAGCCGGAAGATGACCAGCTGTTTTCTCACCGTCGCCGGAGACGCCGTGAAAAATCCCCGCAACATCGAGGTACCGGTGGGGACCACCGTCGCCACCATTCTGGAGCGGGTCGGTCTTTCGGAGGAACCGGAAGTGATCGTTGTCGGCGGTTCCATGACCGGACGCTCCATCTTTGAGCCGGAAGAGGAGACCGCGGGACCGATGACCCGCTGTATTTTGGCCATGACCCGGAGCAACCGGGCCCAGACGACCCGCTGTATCGGCTGCGGACGGTGCGACCACGCCTGTCCGGAGACCCTGTCGGTCTGCCGCATCCGCAAACTCAGCGAATTCGGCCAGACAGAAAAATTGAGAGATCTGGACGTGGAGCTTTGCACCGGATGCGGCGCCTGCTCCTACGTCTGTCCGGCCCGGCTTGACGTCGCCACGTCGATTTTGATGGCGAAACGCACCGTTCAGGCCGAAAGAAGCGGAAAGGAGAGCGTCTGATGAACGAAAACCTGATGCGTCAGAACGCGCCCCACGTCCGCCGCAGTGAGACGGTCCGCACCGTGATGACCGACGTGATCATCGCGCTGCTGCCGCTTTATCTGATGAGCTTTTTCTATTATGGAGCGAGGGCGCTGGCCCTTGGCCTTATCAGCGCCCTTTGCTGCGCCGCTTTTTCGGCGCTGTCGGCGGTGGTATGCCGGGAAAAAATGGATCTTCTGGATCTGACGCCGGTCATCACCGGTCTTATTTTGCCGCTTCTTTTGCCGGCGGACGTGCGGTACGGCATTGTGCTGGCCGCCGACGCCATCGCCATTTTAGTGGTCAAACTGCCCTTCGGCGGCACGGGAAACAACCTGTTCAACCCGGCGGCGGTGGGCTTCGCCGCGGTGGCGATCTGTTGGCCGCAGGAGGTCTTTTCCTATCCGGCGGTGCTCCAGAAGCTTACCGTTTTCGGCGAAAACGCCGTCAAAACGGCGGTGAGCCCCGCTTACAGCCTTTCCCTCGGCGCCATTCCCGACGCGGATCTTTTGGATATGCTGATGGGAAACATGGCGGGTCCCATGGGCGCCACGAACATTCTGGTGCTTTTCGCCTGCGGGCTTTTCCTCATTGTCCGTCGGGCGGTCAACTGGAGAACGCCGGCGTTTTTCCTTCTGACCTATACCGCGCTGGCGGCTCTGTTCCCGCGGATCGGCGGCAGTCTTTTTGACGCCATCGGGTACGAGCTTTTCAGCGGCATGCTGATTTTCGGCGCGTTCTTTATGCTTTCGGAACCGATCACCTCGCCGAAGAGGGATTTCGCGAAGGTCCTCTATTCCATGGTGTCCGCGATCACGGTGTTTCTGTTCCGTGCCGTGGGCGGTTTTGAGGACGGGTTCGTTTTCGCGCTCATCATTCTGAACGTCTTTTCGCCGATATTTGACGACCTTTGTGAGGGATTTCTGCATCTTTACCGGCACCGGAGACTTTCCACCGCCGTGCTGAAAAAGGGAACGGCGCGGAAACAGACCGCACTCCACACGGAGCCGAAGGTCCGGAAGCTTTCGAAGAAAGCCGAGGAAACGGTGAAAGCGGAACCGGTCGTTGAAAAAGCGGTTGAAGCAGCGGAAAAAGCGGTGGTGATCGCCGAAACGGTCGGTGAAGTCGCAAAAACCGATGAAAACAGAGAAGAAATGGCCGGGGAAACCGGAGAAAATAAGACAGAGTCGGTAAAAATCGAAGATCCGGCGGAAGAAACCGCCGAGGAAATCGAGGAAACCGACGAGACGGCGGAAAAGCCGTCGGAAACCGAAGATCCGACGGAAGAAACCGCCGAGGAAATCGAGGAAACCGACGAGACGGCGGAAAAGCCGTCGGAAACCGAAGATCCGACGGAAGAAACCGCCGAGGAAATCGAGGAAACCGACGAGACGGCGGAAAAGCCGTCGGAAACCGAAGATCCGACGGAAGAAACCGCCGAGGAAATCGAGGAAACCGACGAGACGGCGGAAAAGCCGTC
>CALCUE010000025.1 GCA_937906945.1 uncultured Clostridia bacterium
GGAATCCCCTCGCCACTTCGTGGCCCTCGTCTCGCCTGCGGGCTCGGTCACGGCGTCAAAAAAGGCTTCCCTTGCGGGAAGCCTTTTCTTTATTTCTTTTCTTTGGGATGTTGAGCACGGTAGGACAAAAACCCGGTCAGAAGCTTAAAAAGCCCGAGCGTCACGCAGAAAAAGTCGATCAGAAAAACGTCCGGCTTCGAGGCCGCCACCCGGTAAAGCCCTAAAATGAGCACGGCTCCGCCGGCTAAAAGCCCGATTTTAAGGCTCTCCGGCTTTCCGAGAAAACCGAGCACGCACCCGGCGATCCCTAAAGCCCCGACCACGAGCAAAGCGATGGAGAAAACTCCCCTCGCCGAAGGATCGGCGCACATCACGCCGCCGAACTCGATAGCGCCGAGACCGATGACGGCGTCCATCAGAAGATCGGCGATCTCGGCGGTGCTCATTTCTTTCCACTTTTTCATAAGTCCCGCTCCTTTTTTGAAAAATCAGTTGAATTTCCCCATGGCTTCCTCGGCTTTGCCGTCCATGATGAGTTTGAGCGCCTCGACGGTGTTCTCAAACATCCCCGAAAGGGTCTTCATTTCCTCGTCGGTGAACTTCGAAAGCACCCAGTCGGCGAGGTCCCAACCCTCCGGTTTCTGCCCGATGCCGATCTTGACCCTCGGGAACTCGTTGCTGCCGGAAAGATAGATGATGCTTTTAAGACCGTTGTGGCCGCCGTCGCTGCCCTTTTTGCGGATCCGCATTTTTCCCACCGGAAGGGAAATGTCGTCGAAGACGACAAGCACCCGCTCGATGGGAATTTTATAGAACTCCATGGCGGCGACAATGGCTTCGCCGGAGCTGTTCATATAGGTGCAGGGCTTCATGAAAAAGACCCGGTGACCGCCCAATGTCCCCAAAGCGGTATAGGACTTGAATTTCAGCTTGTCGAGCTTCACACCGGCCTTTTCGGCAATGGTATCCATCGCTAAGAAACCGGTGTTGTGCCGGGTGCGGACGTAGTCCGCGCCCGGGTTACCGAGCCCGGCGATGATGAATTCCGGCGGACCGGCGGTCGTTTCCGTCTTTTTGATTTTATCAAACAAACTCCAGATATTGTCCATAGCGTACCTCATGTTGAGTAAATTCATCTTAAAGCTTCCCCTTTGGGGAAAGTTTTCCTTGGTGCGGCAGCACCGGCGGCACGAAGTGCCGCCCTTTGTGCCGAGTTTTATTGGAAGCGAAGGCCGTTTCTGACCGGATCTTTCCGGTTAAACGGCCTTCGTCGATATTAGAAAGCACTCGGGAAAGAACAGCCGCTTTGTCCCCTTGGAGAAAGGGGACAGCG
>CALCUE010000026.1 GCA_937906945.1 uncultured Clostridia bacterium
GGCGGGTGCTGTGAAGAACGGTCTGGTAATAAAGCGAAGGAAGATCAAAAGCATCGGTTTTTTCGGCTTTTTCCGCCCCTTTTCCCGGATTTGCTTGAAAGGTGCGCTGTGATTCTTGTCCCACAAAGAAGATACGGGAATCCTCATACCGAAAAGAAACACGAACGATGGTTTCTACGTTTTCCTTATCCTTATCCAAAAGCCCTTCGAAGTTGTAATTAAGGCGAAGGATAAAATAATAGTTTTCTCCTTCTTTTCCCATGTCGATAAAAGAATAGGTCGTGTCACTCGGATATAACTGCGGATGGATGTAGAGCTTTATCCCTCTTTCTTCATCCGTTTGGCTTGCCGGAATATCCGCTTTCAAAGAGAAAAAAGGCACACCGAAATAATTTTCGGAAAAGCTGTCGAGCTCTTTTGCGCTTACGAAGCGGTCAAAAAAATCATAATCTTTGTTAATGTAAAGCAAATAGTTGGAATAAACTTCCCGGATAAATTCCTGCGTGATCGGGTTTTCTTCGTCAAGGTCCCGAAAGAAGCCAAGTTCTTTCCATAAGTCAAAGGCGGCAGGGCAGATGCTGTCCGCATAATCCGTTAAAGCGTTTTCCGGTTCTGCCGTCGGGTCGGTAACCTCGACGACCGTTTCTTCCGGCTCTTGGATATCAATTTTTTCCCGGTCGCAGGAGGTAAAAAAGAGTACGAGCACAAACACAAGAAAAATTATAAAAACAGTTTTTTTCATAGACGAAATTCCTTTTTTGTTACTATCGTTTCGTAATAAAAAATCCGTTGTTTCCGAAAGGATATGAATTCGCTTTCCTAATTTTGTTCCTGAACGGTTTGAACTTTTTTCTCTGCGGGATCGCTGAGCCAAACTACATTTGTCGGGCTGACGTTGATTTTTCCTATAAGCTCATAGGACGGCTCCGGCAGCACATACGGACCGTTGGCAGGATCAAGTATCAAGTAGTTGATGCGGACTCCTTCCAAAGATTCGACGGTTTTGTTATTGGCCGCCTGATAATCCAATTTAATATCAATATACACATCATCGGCAAAAGTGGAAAGGTTTGAAAGGTCGCGGAAACGAGGATAATCGCTATAAAAATCAAGAGTAATGCACTCCGCGTTCGGAAAATTCTCGGCATTGATCAAAGAGGTATCCGTTCGGGTATTGAGAATTCTCAGCTTGCGGATATTTTCGCAACCCTTAAATTCTTTAACTCCCGCCACCCAACTTTGTACTTCCAAATTTTGAACATCACATTCGGTCAGATCCACCACAATATCGTTTACGAAGTCACTGAGCACAAGATTTGCGACCTTGCCGATTTTTAGATTGCTTATATCCGGCGTAAGTTTGCCATCAGGATCATACCAGGCATCCAGACAAAGAGTCAGGTCAATAAGATCGTTCATATTTTCAAAAACAGAATAATCTTTGAGCACAGTCCAAACTTCAAGAGTTTGCAGATTCGGTGTGAAACGCAGCAGACCGGCATCCATTTTGTAATGAGTGCCGTCCTCCATTTCGTCAGGATAAATTTCCATACTCTCCCAGTTGATAATAAGAGAATTTATCTTTTCCAGATCGTAGAGAGTAAGTTCTTCGGGACTTTCTATCCACCTGTTAGAAAGCGTTTTACGATAAAGCGCCTGCAACAAGTACGGATCATAGTTTTCCACGGCGTCAACTACTTTTTGACTGGCGTCCAGTTCGGATTTTATTGCTTCCGTATTGGCTTTCAGAATAGCAGTCGCCGGATTTTTATAGCGGGTATGGGTACAGGAAACTGCCTCCGGAGAACCTTCGCCTTCATAGAAAACCACTTCAGATTCACCAATAGCAAGCCTTTCATTCTTTAAAACCTGAACATTATATTTAAGTGATTCTTCCATGGTAACAGGGTCAATAAAGGCGTTCCCATAAAGCTTGACGGCAACAAAAGTATGATCTTCTTCCCGTTCAATTCCTACAATTTCATAGTAAGCATAGAAAAAAGATTCCGACTTTGGCTCTCCTTCCCAAGTAGTCAAAAGAGCGCCGGATTGTTCTAATTGCCATAGAGCTTTATTGTAGCGACTTGTATTTTCATCGGTCAGCGGCAGCACTTCACGGTTTGGAATTTCCGGCTGACGGATCGCTTCAACGGGCGGTGCGGTCTCCGGAAGGTCGGTATGGATTTCATTTTCTGAGCACGCCGTTAGTATAAACAACAAGGCAAGCGTAATATAGAGAAATTTTTTCAAAAGATCACCCCCTAAACTTCAAAGACGTCAAAAACGCTTTTATATGATTAAACAAAAAAAGAAAGAAAGCGCAACAAAAATTTCCAAAACTCTGTTGCGCTTTTCCGCTTTTTTGGTTTTATGGTATAAGAGAAAGAATCGGTCTTTCCGGCTTGCTACTCTGTTTTTTCTTGAAAATTTGTAGTATGATAAGGTTGAACCGTTTTTTAGGGAGGAATTATAAATGCTTGCGATCATTGCCGCCATAGAAAATGACAGCGAACGGGAGTTTATTACTCGAATTTATCTAAAATACTATAAAAAGATGCTCGATAAAGCCTTCTTTATCGTTCATAATGAGGCGGAAGCGGAAGAAATTGTGCAGGAAGCGTTTGTTAAGCTGATTGAGCACGTCCAGGATCTGATGCGAATGGATCCGATAAAAGTTCCGGTCTATGTCATGGTTACAGTCAAAAATATTGCTATCAACCATTGGAATGACGCGAAGAAGGAGAACGAGCGGCAAACGTTTGTGGCGGATGACGAATTGGATCTTTGGCTCGCGGATGAAAAGGCGCTTCCGGAAGACGTTTATATCCATACGGAAGAGCTGGAAAAACTCGCGGAAACTTTACCGCTCCTTCCGGAAAAAGACAGAATGGTGCTTGAATCCAAATATATTCTTGAGCTTTCCGATGAAGAAATTGCGAAAGAACTACATATTAAAGCACATAGTGTGCGGAGCTACCTGACCAGGGCAAGGAGAAAAGCTTACACTATGATAAATGGGGAAGATGTCAATGCTTGATATTAGCGGATTTTCAAAAAGGGATATTCAGGAAGAATATGAGGACCTTGTTTTCCGGAAAGTGATGGAGATTTATGTCCAAAAAGAGGGGAAACAGATCCTTTCGGAATTAAAAGAAGAGAAAGAGCCATGCTCTGTCGTTCTTGATACAAAAAAGATTGAAAAACTCTATGACAAAGAAGAACGAAAAGAAAATTGGTATTTTATTCTGAAATACTCGAAAAAAGCATTGAACATTGTGGCAATGGTCGTTTTTGTCGCTGTTGTTTCTCTTTCATCCGTTGTTGTAGCCTCGGCGGACGTTCGGAAAGCGTTGGCGGATGCCATTTACCATTTAGCCTATGAGGACTACGACCGTTATACAGAGATCAAACTGGGAGAAAGCACAGGATTTATTGATGGGGAACAGTTTAATTGGGAAGGAGCTTACGCGCCTACCTATGTGCCGGAAGGATATGTTTTCAAAAAAGCTGCCGGACATAAAGGAAATCATTTTGCGGATTTTTCAAATGGCGAAACATATATCACTTTTTCACAATCAACAAATTCAACTACGCAGATTGATTCAGAAGATGCAATAATTAATGAGAGTATTTTAATCGGAGATAGTAAAGGAATATTAGTGGTCAAGGATGATATAACTTATGTTTTATGGAATATAGGAGATACTGTACTTCAAATATTCGGTACCGCAGAGACAGAGGAAATAATCAAAATGGCAGAATCCATAAAATTAGTAAAATAAATTTGTCGTTTCTACAATTTTGGAGGAAAGCAAAATGCTTGATCTCAGAGAATTATCCATTCAGGAAGAATATGAAGACCTTGTTTTTCGGAAGGTAATGGCGATTTACGTTCAGAAAGAAGGAAAACAAATTCTTTCCGAAATAAAAGGAGAAAGTGATTCCGCTGTTGATCCGCAAAAAATCGAAAAACTTTACAATAGGCAGGAGCGGAAAGAAAATTGGCATACCATATTAAAGTTTGCCAAAAAAGCGATGAGCATTGCGGCAATGATCGTTTTTGTCACGGTTGTTTCTCTTTCATCCGTTGTTGTAGCCTCGGCAGACGTTCGAAAAGCGTTGGCGGATGCCATTTATCATTTAGCCTATGAGGACTATGACCGTTATACGGAGATCAGACTGGGAGAAAGCACAGGATTTATTGACGGCGAACAGTTCAATTGGGAAGGAGCTTACGCGCCTACCTATGTGCCGGAAGGTTTTGTTTTGGATAAACTTTCAAAATATGAAACACGCAATGTTGCGGAGTACTTGAGAGATAGTGAATATATCGTTTTTTCACAAGCTTATCAATCCATTACTCAAATTGATTCGGAGAATGCGGAAATTAACGAGATGATTCAAATTGGTGATAGTGATGGGTTGTTAGTTGTTAAAAATGGAATGACAGATATACTATGGAGTAGAGGAGATACGGTGTTCCATTTATATGGAATGGGTGAAACAAATGAAATGGTAAAAATGGCGGAATCCATAAAATTGGTAAAATAAAAAGCTGCTTCTTGCGGTTGAAAAAGAAATGCGATAAAATAAAGAAAGACAGGAGGCGACGGAATGAAGATCTTTCATGTGGATATGAACTCTTTTTTTGCCTCCTGCGAGCAGGCGGATCATCCGGAATATAAGGGAAAACCGCTTATTGTCTGCGGCGACCCCAAAAACCGGGCGGGCATCGTTCTGGCGGCGAGCTATGAGGCCAAAGCCTATGGCGTTAAAACAACCATGCTCAATCATGAAGCCAAAAAGCTTTGCCCCAACGCGATCTTTGTTCCGGTGCGTCACCATTATTATGGAGAAGTCAGCCGAAAAGTGATGGCCATTCTGGATGAATTTACGCCGGTCAAGGAACAGGCCTCCATTGATGAGGCGTATCTCGACATGACCGGAACGGAACAGCTTTTCGGTGAAAGCCGGGAAGCGGCGGAAAAAATCCAAAGAAGGATTTATGAAGAATTGGGGATCGGGTGTTCTATCGGAATTTCCACCAATAAACTGTTGGCGAAAATGGCCAGCGATTGGAAAAAGCCGATGGGGATCACCGAGATTTACGAGGCGGATGTGGAAACCATGCTTTGGCCCCTTCCTGTGGGGGAACTTTTCGGTGTTGGAAAAAAGACGGTGGAAAAACTGGACAAAATCGGTGTCCGGACTATTGGGGATCTGGCGGCGCTTCCCATTGAAATGCTGCGGCCTGTTTTTGGCGAAGCGGCTTCGGATTATCTGTTTAACGCCTCCCGCGGAAAAGGATCGGAAAAACTGGAGCCGGACGGCACGGTGGAAAACCAGAGCATCGGCAATGAAAACACCTATTCCCGGGATATCGCTTCGGTGGAGGAAGCCAACCGGGAGCTGCTTTTTCTCTGTGATTCCGTAGGATATCGCCTTCGGAAAGAGGGGAAAAAGGCCCGTTGCGTGACGATCAAAATCAAATATAATGATTTTAAGGTGGTCACAAGAAGTCACACGTTGACAGCACCGTTGGAGTCAACGGAGGCACTTTATCGGGCAGCGACAGAACTTTTCGCCGCCAACTGGTCGGGGAAACCGCTGCGGCTTCTGGGAGTGACCGCTTCTGAATTTGACGAGGGAACGCAGCTTTCTTTTTTTGAAAATGAGAAGGAAAAGAAAGAACGATCCATGGATTTGAGCGTGGATCGCCTTCGGGAAAAGTTCGGCTACAATAGCATCAAAAGGGCGTCTTTGATGGAAAAGAAAGATAAAAAAATCCCATAATAAAAAGAAAAATCGTCTGTAAAGAATTTATTCTTTACAGACGATTTTTAATGAGTTTCTTTTACGATAAAGATGGGAAACGGCGGATCGTTCTTTCGATTGAGAAAATCGCATTTCATAACGGCGTAATCCCAGGAATTGAGTTCGGAAAGCAGGGAAAGAATGGCGTCCCGTTCCGAATAGCCGTTGTTGCGGCCATAGTAGAGGCAGAGCGCCAGAAGGCCGCCGGGCTTCAAAAGCTCCAAAGATTTTTGAATGGCGGGAATACTGGTTTCCGCTCTGGTAAAAACGTCGTGGTTTCCGCCGGGAAGCCAACCAAAATTGAAGACGATCCCATCGACGCTTTCCGGTTCGGCAACGGTGTCGATGTCGCTATGACTCATACAAAAAACCTGAGCACGGTCGGCATAGCCGTGCTCAAACAGGTTTTGCCTGGTGCTTTCCACCGCTTCCGGCTGGATATCCATAGCGAGAACCTTTCCACCTTCTCCGACAAGGTCACAAAGAAAAACGGTGTCATGACCGTTGCCGGCGGTGGCGTCAATACAGAAATCGCCGGTTTTTATATGAAGCCGCAGCATTTTATGAACGATATCAAGGGCACTCCAGTCGCTATACATAAGACACCTCCCGGGTATGTATTCTTCGCTTATCTTAATATGAATCGGCGCTTTTTGTCAAGAAGAAACCGAAAAAGTGAGGAATTTGTGAACAAATTCTCAATTTTGGGGCAAAAAAGGAAAAAGGGTTTGCATTTCCCGGCTTTTTATATTATAATGCCCTTTAGAGAAAATGAAAGGATGTTTTGATACATGAAAAAGATTTGCGCGGTTTTGCTTGCCGCTACGCTGCTTCTTCTTTGTCTGGCCGGTTGCGGAAACAAAACGGTCCATTACACCGATAAAGAGAACTTTGAAATGAAGCTCTATCCGGAAAACGGAAGTGAAGTCGCTTCCGGCATGAATGCGATCCAAATCGTGATGAATACGCCGAACGTGGAATCCGGTCACGGAGAAATTTCCGTTTTCCGGGCTTCGGATGACAAATGTTTGGCTTCTTATGACGTCCGGCTCAATGAGGATGATATTTTCTTCAATAGTGGAAAAAATCCGGCTTTTGCCCAGATCATCGTTTTCCTTTCGGAAGGAGAGTCTTTTGAGTCTGGTGAATCCTATTATGTGACGCTGGACGATGAGGCCTTCTATATCGACGATATCAAAGGCTTTAACGGTGCGGTCAACAAAGGCGACTGGACGTTTACCGTAGCGGATTATGGCTATGACGGCAATATTTCCGAGATGCCGACCACTTATCTTGTGGGAAACGAAATCGAAATTCCGGTCAAACTGGCGGGAAAGGCGGCCAGAGCGGTGCTCCTTTTTGATAACGTCAGTGTGGTCGGAGCGGATCTTCGGGAACTTGACAAAAACGGCACGTTTAAGCTACAAGCGCTGAATGCCGGTACGGCGACTCTTTCCGTGATGTTCCTTGACGAAGACGGTATGTATATCGAAACATTGGCTTTTAATGTAACGGTCAAATAAAGGAGAAAAAGCGAAGCCGGCGGCTTCGCTTTTTCTTTTGGTTTGCTCTTGATAAATTCAGGGGCTCGTATTATAATAATATTTATCTATAACCATTTGAGAGGTGACAGGAATGCCCAGTGTAAAAATTCTTTCGCATACGCCCGATCCGGAAAAAACGGTTGCCGCCGCCGCTAAACTCTGCTACAGCAACTCCGGCGCCGATGAACTTTTTGACGGATTGACCGATGAAAAAGCGAAATCCTTCGTGGCGATGCTGGAACGGCTCGGACACGAGAGTCCGTTGGAACACGTAACTTTTACTTTTACCATTGAAGGAGTTTCCCGGGCGTTTCTGGCGCAGATCACAAGGCATCGTATCGCGTCTTACAGCGTTCAGAGTCAGCGCTATGTGCGCCGTGGGAACTTTGATTTTATTGTGCCGCCTAACATAAAAGAGGATGAAGAGGCGTTAGCGGAGTATAATAAGATCATGGATTCCTGCGCCGAAAGCTACCAGAAGCTGACGGAGATCCTTCAGAAAAACGCGGCGGAAAAATTAGTCGCGGAAGGAAAAACGGAGGAAGACGCGAAAAAAGCGGCGGAAAAAATCGCCATCGAAGATGCCCGTTTTGTCTTACCCAACGCTTGCGATACCAAAATGATCGTCACCATGAACGTAAGAAGCCTTCATAACTTCTTTAAGCTTCGCTGCTGCAACCGGGCACAATGGGAGATTCGTGCCGTAGCCGATGAAATGCTCCGTCTTTGCCGGGCGGAAGCGCCGTCTCTTTTCGCCAACGCCGGTCCAGCCTGTGTCAGTGAGGGAAGATGCTCCGAGGGCAAAATGGGTTGTGGTAAACCGAGAACCGACCTTATGATGAAATGAGGAGAGACAATGGTCTATCTTTTTCTTGCGAACGGTTTTGAGGATATGGAGGCGACAACGCCGTTTGATTTGCTTCAAAGAGCGGGGATTTCGGTAAAAACAGTGGGCGTTGAAGCCAAAACGGTGAAAAGTGCCCATGGACTTACGGTGACAGCGGATATTTCAGAAGCCGAATGGAAGCCGAAAGACGTGGAAGCGGTGATCCTTCCCGGCGGAATGCCCGGAGCTTCCAACCTGAAGAAGTCGAAAACGGTTTCCGAAGCGATCCGTTTCGCCTTGGAAAATCAGAAAATAATAGCGGCCATCTGCGCGGCACCAGGCGTTGTTCTGGAAGGAACCGGAGCGTTAAATGGTCGCAACTACACCTGTTTCCCGGGTTTTGAGAAAGAGGAAGGGAATTATACGGCAAAACGGTGCGAGCGGGACGGAAATTTGATTACGGCCAATGGTCCCGGAGCCGCCGGAGAATTTTCTTACACGCTGATCGAGGCGCTTCGTTCCAAAGAAGCAGCCGCTCGGCTTCGTAACAGTATGGAACACTAAAAAAGCAAAAGTCCCGTGCTTTTGCACGGGACTTTTAAGAGGGATCAGCCGCATCCGCATCCGCAATCGTTGTTGCATCCGCAGTTGCCACCACAGCCGCAATTGCCACCGCAGTTGTTGCCGCAGCCACAGCTGCCATATCCGCCATTGCATCCACAGCCGTTTCCACCGCAACCGATGAGGAGGATAAGGATGATGATCCACCAATAGTTATTCCCGAACATGAAATTTCACCTCGCGAAAGTAATTTGATACGGACGAAAAACCGTTTGAAGGGTTTTGCGTCGGTATGTTACATCATATGAAACCGCGTTTTACTTGGTGACAGACCGGAAAACGCATTTACGGAGGACTTTATGAGCAAAAACGACTTTGACGATTTCTTCAAGGATCTGGATCCGGACGAGGATTATTTATCGGATCCGAAGAAAGAAGAAGAAAACGCCAACCTTTCCGACTTTTTTGAGGATGAGCCGAAAAAGACCCAGGCCCATACAGGGTCTGGTGATGCTCGCCAAGACAGCTTTTTTGATGAGGACGATCTTTTTATGCCACCACCGCCTTCGGACGAGGAGGATGAAGAGGTCCCGGTAGAAAAAGCCGTTCCGGTTCAATCGGAAGTAAAAAAAGAGGAAAAGGAAGAACCGAAAGAAACACCAGTCAAAAAGACGAAAAAGAAAAGCAGCCGCCGGAACACGTTGGTCAACTGGTTACTGACGATCGTCTGGACCTCCATTGTCCTGGCTATTGCCGTATTTATCGCGACATTCGCTCTTTCCAGCATCAACGACCTGGTCGGTTTTAACAAGGAGAGCCGGGAGACGGAAGTGGTCATTCCGGAAAACGCCAGCTTAGGAGAAATCGCGGCGATTTTGAAGGAACAAGGGGTCATTGATGAGCCGTTTACGTTTGAGGTTTACGCCCGGGTAAAAAAGATGGAAAACCGTCTTTACGCCGGGACCTATACCCTTAATACCAACCTTGGTTACGACCAGATTTTCCAGATGCTTCGCGCCAAAGAATATGTGATCGAAACGGTGAAAGTGACACTTTATGAAGGCATGACGGCGACGGAGATCGCGAAAAAGCTGGATGAAAACGGTGTCTGTGGTTACGATGAATTCATGGAGGTTGTCAATTCGGCGGAATTTGATTACGAGTTCGCGACGATGATGGGAACCGATCCTCATATTTATCATAAATGGGAAGGCTATATTTTCCCGGATAGCTATGAGTTTTACCTGGATATGAAACCGAGAAGCGTTTTGGCAAAGTTTGTGGAAAACTTCAACAACAAGATCACGGCCAGTTATTACGAAAGAATGCGGGAACTTGGCATGAATCTGGATGAGGTCATTACGCTGGCTTCCGTCATTCAATCGGAAGCGGCTACGACAGAGGATATGCATTTAGTTTCCTCCGCGTTCCATAACCGGTTGGCTAGTGGTTCCGGACTTCCGTATCTCCAGTCCGACGTCACGTATTTCTATTATCAGAATGAGATCGAACCCTACGTCATCGACAACGAGGAAGAGGATGAGGCGTATCATACGTCCTATGATACGTATTACAAGAAGGGGCTTCCGGTCGGACCGATCTGTAACCCGGGTCTGGATGCTATTGAGGCCGCTTTGAATCCACCGGATACCGATTATTATTATTTCGTAACAGATGTCAACGGAAAATTCTATTATGCTTCCACGCTGGCTGAGCACGAGTACAATGTAGCTATCGCGGACAGCGTAAAAGCGGAAAACTGATTTTAAAAACAAAAAAGAGCGTTCCGAAAGGGACGCTCTTTTTGTGTTTTTGGTTAAAGACGGGTTTTGTGAAAGAAGAAAACCAAAAAATGATATCGCTCATAAAATGAAATGCCCCAGAAGAATAGAAGAAAGGGCGGGTGATTTTTTTATGAGGGAATATTATTTTTTGCTCGGTTCCGTGACGACAGCCATGCGTGGCGAAACCGTTTTAAAAAAACTGGGATACAAAGCTTACGTACGGAAGGATAGCTCCATCAATCCTCACGGGTGCGGTTATGTGATCCGTGTCTTTGGGGACAAAGAGACTCTGGAAGGCGTATTCCGAAGAAACGGAATCCGATATTATGAGGTGAAGGAGGCGATTTAATGCTGTATTTTGACAACGCGGCAACTACGTTTCCAAAACCAGTGGAAGTCCGAAACGCTGTCTGGAATGCGATGCTTTTTCAGGGAGCGAATCCAGGAAGAAGCGGATATGAAATGGCGATGGAAACCTCGAAAATGGTTTATCGCTGTCGGGAAAAAGCGGCTGATTTATTTGGGCTTTCCAATCCGGAACAGGTCGTTTTTACTGAAAACTGTACGGAAGCGTTGAATGAAGTCCTTTTGAGCACGGCGTGGAGCGGACACTGTGTTTTCTCTGATTTGGAGCATAATTCGGTTTTGCGACCCCTTTACCAAAGAAGAGAAGAGGGAACGGCGGATTATTCCGTGGCGACGGTTTCGGAATATGATCCGGAAGAAACGGTGCGCTCCTATGAAAGGGCACTTCGCAAGAATACCAAACTGGTGGTGGCGACCGGTGCCTCCAACGCTTTCGGCATTCGTCTTCCCATTCGGGAACTGGCAAAGCTGGCTCATGAGCACGGCGCTCTTTTCCTTTTAGACGCCGCGCAGACGGCGGGAACAGAAACATACCGTATGGAGGAGGATGGGATCGACTTTCTGTGTGCGCCCGGTCATAAGGGGCTGATGGGCCCAATGGGGACCGGGCTTCTTCTGGCTCAAAAACCGGAATGGGTGTCTCCGCTTCTTTTTGGTGGGACGGGCAATTATTCCTTGGAGCCGGTTTTGCCGCCGGATTGGCCGGAACGGATGGAGAGCGGAACGCTGAATGTGCCGGGAATTGCCGGGCTTTCCGCCGGTATAGAAAAAGTGCGAAAAGAGGGAGAAGACAAGATCGGAAAGCGGGAGATAGAACTTTTACAATTTCTGTATCAGGAAATGGAAAAAATGCCCGGAATCACACTCTATACCGGATTTCCGGATAAGGAGACGCATACAGCCCTTCTTTCGTTTACGATCGGTGACGATACCGGAGAAAAAACGGCGCAAACCCTTGCGAAACGTAACGTAGCTACGAGAGGCGGCTTTCATTGCGCGGCATTGGCTCATGAAAAAATGGGAACAGCGGATAGGGGGACCTGTCGGATCAGCCTTGGTCCGATGAACCGTTTCTCGGATGTATGGAAACTTTTGACGATCCTTCGGGAGGAAACAAAACGGAATTGTTCATAAAAAATACTTGAAAATGCCAGGTGTTGTGTTATTATAATAATAAGAGGATTTTGGACAATGGAAAAGAAGGGATTTTATGACAGATATTGCTATTTCGTTCAACAATATTCTGAACGTGCTCAAAACATTCAGCGTGCTGGATTTGTTGGATATTGTCATTGTCGCGTACCTTTTGTATCGTGTTCTGGTTTTCGCGTCGAACAGCCGCGCCGGACAGCTTCTTAAAGGAATCGGGCTTCTTTTGGTGCTCTATTTTATTTCCATCGAACTTCCTCTTACCAGTACCTCTTATATTTTGGAACAGGTGTTCAAATTCGGTGCTATCGCTATTATCGTTGTTTTTCAGCCGGAGCTTCGTCACGCGTTGGAAAGTGTCGGTAAATCGAAAGTGTCCAATCTCAGCTTCCTGAACTTCAATTTCCGTGGCGAGCACCTGGATGACGAAACGCTGATGAAAAATTGCATCGCCAAAATAACCGACGGTGTCGCGGAGCTCTCCAAACATGACGTGGGAGCTTTGATCGTTTTTGAACGGGAAGTCAAGCTCGGGGAAATCATTGCCACCGGTACCATCATCAATGCCGATCCCAGTAAAGAGATCGTGGGAAATATCTTTTTCCACAACGCACCGCTTCATGACGGAGCGACCATCGTCCGTGGAGGAAGAATGTACGCGGCGGGATGTTTCCTTCCGCTTTCAGAAAACTATGATATCAGCAATATGTTGGGAACCCGGCACAGAGCGGCTTTGGGCATCAGCGAAAACAGTGACGCTGTTGCCGTGGTCGTTTCTGAAGAGACCGGCGTTATTTCCATGGCGGTCAATGGTCAGCTGACGAGAGAACTGGATCTCGTTAATCTGAAAAGAAAATTGGAAGAGTTGCTGATCGCGGAAAGCATGGAACCGAAAAAGAAAAAGAAGGCGGAAGGAGGCGAGGGCAAATGAAAAAAACGGACTCCTTTTTCCGTGATAAACGGTTTTTGGTTACCATTTCTCTTTTGGCCTCGTTCCTGCTTTGGATTTATATTTCGACGGTTCTGCGTCCAACAGCGGAAACGACCGTGGAAGGAATCGGAGTCAACATCAATGTACAGTCCGGCATTCTCGGGCAGATGGGACTGAGCACCATTGAAGGCGGCGAGACGACGGTCGATGTTGTTATCAGCGGGACCCGTTCCGTCATCGGTGGTGTAACCGCTGAGGATATTTCGATTTCCCCATCGCTTTCTGGGGTCTCCGGAGCGGGAGTCTATTCGTTGGAGCTTATCGCTTCCAACGCCAGCGAAAAAGACTTTGAGATCCTTTCTCTTTCACCGAATACGGTGTCTGTCAAATTTGATAAGTATGTGGATAAAACAGTACCTCTTTTTTACCGTGTTATCGGGGATTACAATATTCCGGATGAATATGTGCAGGGCGAGATCTATACCAGTCCTTCGGAGATCATTGTGACCGGACCGGAAAAGGATCTGGAGGATATTTCCTCGGCTGTGGTTCAGGTGGAACTCAGAGGAGATTATACGGAAACGATCGCCGAATCCGGTACTGTCGTTTTAACGGATACGGATGGAAACGATCTTTCATATAATCGCAATGAGATCAGCATTGATAAAGAAAAGGCAACGGTATTTATTCCGGTATATGAAAGAAAGGAGCTTCCGGTCTGGTTCCGTTTCACCAATGTTCCGGACTTCTTTGACACAACAGCGATTCCTTATTCACTTTCCAGTGATTTGATTACGGTGGAAGGCGAGAGAGCGGTTCTGGATAAGTACAGCGACCTCTTCCTTGGCTTCGTGGATCTGCGTTCCATTACGCCGGAAAACAGCAGTTTTACTTTTGACGTAACGCTACCGGAGGGCATTCAAGGCATGGATGACGTCACGTCCGTCCAACTGGATTTCAATATGGAAAATTATGATTCCGTAACTTTCCGCACCAACCAGATCCAAATTATCAATATCCCGAAAGGATATACAGTAAAGTCCAACACCAACCAGTTGGCGGTAAAAATGGTCGGATCGAAGGAAGTTCTGGAACAACTAACGGCAAAAGATATTATTGTTCAGATCGACCTCAGCGAACGGGAGATCAACCAGACGGGACAATATCGGATGCCGGTCAAAGTTCTCCTTCCCAACGGCCAGGCCGCTTGGGCGGAAGGCAGTTACTATATTACGGTGACCATTAAAGAAAGTTAATTTCAGACAAAAAGGTTCAGACGATGTTTTGAACCTTTTTGTTTTGTAAGTCAGGAGAAAAACAATGTCCATCCTTGTATCGGAAATTCGCATAGCGCCGGAAGATCCGGTGGAAAGCGCCTATGAAAAAGCGCTTCGCGTGCTCAAAATAAAACCGTCTGAAAAAGTGAAGACAACACTTGCTAAAATCTCGGTGGATGCCCGGCACAAAGAAAGAGTTCAATTGGTTTGTTCGGTATCGGTGGAGTGTGAAGAGGAAGAACAAATCACGGAACGCTGTAAAGGCAGAAACGTTGTCAGACGGGAAATTCGGGCGCAGGAAGTGCCCAAATTGATAAAAGCACCGGAAATACGGCCAATTATCGTCGGATTCGGCCCGGCGGGTATGTTTGCGGGGCTGTATTTAGCCCGTGCCGGAGCCTGTCCGATCATTTTGGAACGAGGAGCGGCGATTGACGAGCGAGCGAAAGCGGTAGAAAGCTACTGGAACGGTGGCGTGCTCAACGAGAAAGCTAACGTGCAGTTTGGTGAGGGCGGAGCCGGAACTTTCAGCGACGGAAAGCTGACGACAAGGATCAATGATCCACGCTGTGATTTCGTTTTGCGGGAATTGGAGAGTCACGGAGCTCCTCGAGAGATTTTGACCAAGGCGAAACCTCATATCGGAACCGATCAACTTCGGAATGTGGTCAAAAATATCCGGGAAGAGATCATCGCTTTGGGTGGAGAAATCCATTTTCTTTCCCAGGTGACGGATCTCGGTGTAAAAAACGGGAAAATAGTTTCCGTTACAGCCAATGGAGATGCGATTCCAGCGGAAAACGTTATTTTGGCGGTTGGACACAGCGCCCGGGACACTTTTGCTATGCTCAAAAATAAAGGGATATTGATGGAAACAAAACCCTTTTCCGTTGGCGTTCGAATCGAGCATCGGCAGGAGGATATCAATCGTGCTCAATATGGTGAGTTCGCCAATCATCCGGCGTTGGGCGCAGCGGATTATCAGCTTTCCTATCAGGTGGATGGACGCTGCGCTTATACCTTTTGTATGTGTCCGGGCGGTTATGTGGTCCCGTCGGAAAACGAGGCGGAAACGATTGTTACCAACGGGATGAGTTGTTTTGCCCGAGATGGAAAAAACGCGAATGCCGCGCTGGTCTGCTCGGTGTCCGGCGAGGATTTCCATAATGATCCCTTTGAGGCTATGGCTTTTCAAGGCCGTTTGGAACGAGAGGCGTTTCGCTTGGGACGGGAAAAAGCTCCGGCGCAGACCGTGGGAGCCTTTTTGAATGGCGGACTTTCCCGTTTTGGGAATGTAGAGCCGACCTATGCCAGAGGAGTGGAGGAAACGGATTTTTCCGAGCTTTTTCCTCAAGAGGTCCTTTCCGTTCTGCGAAAAGGAATTTTGAATTTTGACCGCAAACTCCATGGATTTGCGGATCCCAAGGCGGTTTTGACCGGTCCGGAGACAAGGACCAGTTCTCCGGTGAGGATTGTTCGGGATAAAGATACCGGCGAAGCCATCGGGGTGGATGGACTTTTTCCCTGTGCGGAAGGTGCCGGTTACGCCGGAGGGATTATGAGCGCGGCGGTGGATGGTCTTCGCTGCGCGGAAAAAATTCTGGAAAAATACCGATAAAAAATGACCTTTCTCTTCAAAAGGAGAAAGGCCATTTTTTTATAGAAGTTCACGATAGTAAAGTCCGTTTGTCTTTTCCACGTCAGCGGGAAGCTTTTTCAGGAAACGGTCATAGACCTCGCGACAGCGTTCCGGCGTTTCTGTCGTAAAGTAAAGTGTCATGAAATCAATACCGGCGATTTCCTTGTCGGCGACCCAAAGCGGTACGCTGTTCAGCAGAGTGCCGAATTTTTTTTCAAAGCAGAGGTAGGGAAATTCCTTTCCAAGCCGATCCTTGATCCGACCAACGCCGGGACAGTTTCCACAGCCGCTGATTTTTTTCAGAGGACAGGAGCGAACACGCATCAAGGGAAGATGGCCGTAACCGAGAATACCGCGGGGAAGTTTTCCACCGAGTCTTTTGATTTTTTCGGCGTTGAGTTCAAAGGAGACGGTGGCGTCGGAAAGACCGAGCTGTTCATATTCGGCGAGAGAACGGGAATTGAGGATATTGAGTCCGTGGCCGCCATGGATCGTGAGCGCAAGATCCCGGGCGATTTTGATCGCCCCGATATTTTCGCAGACCACATGTTGAAGTCCCTGTTTTTGCAAAGCGGACAGTCTTTCGGTTAGCCTGCTTTCTTCCGCTCCGAAAAGAAGCACCGGAAGTTCGGCAAAAAGATGGTTGCCCCATCGGGACAGAGCCTCTGGATGTTTTTCGATTTCCCGTAAGGGAAGAAGGACAGTTATGTCATCACTCAAAAAAGAAACCAGTTCCCATTTTTCGGCGCGTACACGCAGAAACGGCGCCAGAGGAACGCTGTGACACTCTGTGGGGGCAAAAGAAAAGGGAAGGAACGTACCGGGAATAACTTGCTGACGGCATTTTAGAAGCTCTGAGAGGGCTTCACGACGCATTTCGTTGATTTCGGAAGCGGGAAGTACTAAATCACCGTCGGAAGAGAAGCGAAGCTGATCCAAAAAGAAAGGGGTACCGCCGGTTTTAGATAGATAGCGCTTAGCTAACGAGATATCCGTCGGAGACTTTTCCGCTTTCTGACAGGGATTGCCGAAAACGGTTACCTCTTTTTTTCCATCCGAAACCGTAAGGCAGGATGGATCTGTTTCAGAAATGGAGAGTTCCATTGTAAGTGGCACCTTCGGCATTTCATTTTTGTAGAGATTGGAAAGGCTTTTGAAAACTTTTTCACCGGCCAGAACGTCATCGTGACTGCGGAAACCAAACATATCGGCGGTTCGCTTTCCAGTAAAATAGCCATCGGTGAAACCTTGGCGGGAAAAAACGGCCTGAAGTGTTTCCAGATCCGGGGATTCCCCATTTAGAGCGGATTTACAGGCGGTGACGGCTGCCGCGACGTATTCCGGTCGCTTCATTCGTCCCTCGATCTTGAAAGAATTGATACCAAGCGCCGCCAGTTCCCGCAAATGCTCAATGTGGGACATATCTTTGAGAGAGAGCGCGTGATCTTTTTCATCGGCACGGAAATCCAGACGGCAGGGCTGAGCGCAAAGGCCCCGGTTGCCGCTTCGTCCGCCAAGCATGGAGGAAAGATAGCACATGCCGGACATACACATACAAAGCGCCCCATGGACGAAAACTTCCAATTCGAGATCGGTGTTCCGAGCGATCTCCCGAATTTCCTCAAAGGACAGTTCTCTGGAAAGGACCACCCGCTTAAAACCGAGCTGTTTTGCCATTTGTACGCCGGAAAGGTTGTGAATCGTCATCTGAGTGGAAGCGTGCATAGCGAGATCAGGACAGGTTTTACGGACAATTTCAGCTACGGCAAGGTCTTGAACGATAACAGCGTCGGCGCCGCTTTGGGCGATAGTCTGGATCTCATTCAGAAGCTCATCCATTTCGGAGTCCATAACCAAAGTGTTAAGGGTGACATGAACCTGGACATTCCGGGCATGACAATAGGCGACAATCTCGGACAGCTCGACGCCATCAAAATTGTCGGCGTTTCTTCGGGCATTAAAATTTTTGGCGCCCAAATAGACGGCGTCAGCACCAGAACGAACAGCGGCGATCAGTTGTTCTTTTCCGCCGACAGGAGCCAGAATTTCCGGCATAGAGTCACCTCCCTGAAAACAATAAAATTATCATAGCACAAAATGAGCGGGTTGGCAAACAGCATAAAGAAAAGAGTTAAAAAAGTTTATTTTTTTTTACGAAAAGGCTTGATTTTTCTGTCCGCATTTAGTATAATAAACAAGCGCTGTTGATAGACAGCCTTTTGCTTGAGCAAGCTATGGAGATGTCGCCTAGATTGGTCGAGGGCGCGCGACTGGAAATCGCGTAGGGGTCAAAAGCCTCTCAAGAGTTCGAATCTCTTCATCTCCGCCACTATCCACCGTAATTTATATTGCGGTGGATATTTTTTATCCAATCGAAAAGAGCCGCGGCTTTTTTGCCGCGGCTCTTTTATAGACCGTTTATTGAAGAATACGGAATTTTCCGATGATGGGAAGTTCTTTAGCCTGGCCGTTCAACGCGTTGATGATGCCGAGGATAGAAAAGATAAAGCAGACAATACCGAGAAGACTGCCGGCGATGCTGAAAATCCAGCCGATCAGCGGAATACCGTCAAGAACGCCAAGGATCAAGCCAACGAGAATTTCGGAAATAGCCAGAACAAGTCCCTGATTGACGTGGAAGCGGGCAAATTTAGAGTCTTTCGCGAAAAGAAGAGGGATCAGAACCAACCAGGAGATATAGGCAAGAATTGCCATAATTTTGTTATTGTTGATGTCGCTTGAATCAAATTGGGAAGTGGTATTTTCGGTGTTAGTAAATTCATTGATTTTTTCGTTTAAATCAGCCATGAGTATTCCTCCATACACAGTATTATGAATTGTTTAAGAATTCACAAAAACAGTATAGCGAAAAAATGAACAAATTGCAATGCTTTTTATGGGCGGGGCTTTGCGAAAACCGAATATTTTTTTTATCATTCTGATAAAAAACGAGCGCTGTCCTGTGAAAAGTGTTATAATGAACACATTGAACAAAAGGGGGAGGAAAAATGATTTATAAAGAGTTTCAGGGTTTAAAACTTTCGGCCTTGGGCCTTGGCTGTATGCGTCTTCCGACCGTTGGGGGAGAGGATTCTGCGATTGATGAGACGGCGGTTCGGGACATGGTGGCATACGCCATGAAAAATGGGATTAACTATTATGATACGGCGTGGATGTATCATGACGGAGAATCGGAAATTATGATGGGAAAGATTTTAAAAGACTATCCGAGGGACAGTTTTTATCTGGCAACGAAATTCCCGACTTTTTCCGAAGAGACTTTGTCCAACGTGGAAGGCGTTTTTGAAAAACAGTTGGAAAAATGCGGCGTTGATCATTTCGATTTTTATCTTTTCCACAATGTCTGCGAAAGAAACATCGACGCCTTGTTGGATGACGAAAAGTATGGAATTTTCAGCTATCTGAAAAAGCAGAAGGAAAATGGGCGAATCCGGCATCTTGGTTTTTCGGCGCACGGAAATTACGACACGCTGAAGCGGTTTTTGGAGGCTTATGGAAAAGATCTGGAATTTTGTCAGCTCCAACTGAACTATTTGGACTGGTCGTATCAGAAAGCCAAAGAAAAAGTGGAACTGATGAATGAGTACCACATTCCTGTTTGGGTCATGGAGCCGGTCCGCGGCGGACGGCTTGCCAAGTTGGCTCCGGAATATGAGGAAAAACTTGAGGCGCTGCGTCCAGAGGAGACAATGCCGGGTTGGGCTTTCCGCTTTCTGCAAAGTATTGACAGCGTAACGATGATCCTGTCCGGTATGTCCAATATGGATCAGCTTCGGGACAATATCGAAACGTTTAAGGAACAAAAACCACTGACAGAGACAGAAATGGGCACTCTTTCGGAGATCGTCGAAGATATGATGACCAAAAAGATGCTTCCCTGCACGGGATGCCGCTACTGCACGACGAAGTGCCCAATGGAACTGAATATTCCTCGTTTTCTTTCGGCCTATAGCACGATGTTGATCCGGGGCGATTCCACGTTTGATACCTCTGATTGGGATGACATTCCGGAAGATAAATGGCCGACAGCCTGCATTGGTTGCCGAAGCTGTGAGTCCATCTGTCCGCAGGGGATCAAGATTTCCGAAGTAATGAGTGACTTTGCCGATAAAATTGAAAAGTAAAGCATAAAAAAGAAGCGCCCTCATGAAGGGCGCTTCTTTTTTATGCTACGCGGTAATTGGCGTAATCGTTGAATTTCTTATAAAAGCGAATGATGTGGATGATGAGCTGCGCTTCGCAATAAAGGGCGGCGGCGACAAAAAGATAGAAAAGAAGGCCATGAATACCGAAAAGATGAGCCAAAAGCTCAGCGGAAGTGGCGACAATATCAATTTTCATGTGAGAGATGAAATGGTGAGCCATGTGGTGTTCCCCAATTCGGTCCGCGACAACGGAAAAACGGGTGCACATAAAATAGAGAACGAAGCAATAGGAAACAAGGGGAAGAACGGCGAAAAGATGGCCCGGCTCGAAAAGAAAAACAATGAGGGAGAGAATAGCGGAAAGAGCGGCAAAGGCAGCCGAAATTTTGAAGCGCCGCAATTCTTTGCTCAGCATGACAAGACCGATAAAAATCAGAATATAGCCGATGATATCAAGGATGTTATCGGCTTTTTCCCAGAAGAGATTGACAGGGAGTAACATCAGAATAATTCCGGCGATCATCGGGGTACAGCCGCGTAGGAAAACACTATCTTTCATTCTACACATTCCTTTGGTTGAAATTCGTTTGGAATTTAACAAGCAAAAGAATTATAGCATAAAACACAGAAATTTCAAGAATAATATAGGAATTTCTTTTATTTTATGGTATAATATAAAACATCTTTGTGAGAAAAACGGGAAGGAGGTTTTATACCGTGATTTTGGAAATGAATGGAATCGGAAAAAGTTTCGGGGCAAAAACTGTCCTTTCCGGTTTGGATCTAAAAATTGAGGATCACGACCGAATTGGTCTGATCGGAGAAAATGGCGCCGGGAAATCGACACTTCTCAATATTATCATCGGCGATCTGGAACATGATGAGGGCACTTTGGCCAAGGGAACCGGAAAACGAATCGGCTTTTTGCGTCAGGACAGCGGACTTGCTTCCGATGGAACCATTGAGTCGGAAATGTGTTCGGTTTTTGGCGATGTTTTCGCCTGTGAAAAACGGATGCGCCTTCTTGAGCACCACATGGCGGAACTTGAGCACGGTGCGAAAGAATATATGACGCTGGCCGCGGAATATGAGCACGAAAAAAGTGTTTTTGAGGCGGCGGACGGATACAAAGCGACAGTCAAAATCAATACCATTTTGACCGGTATGGGGTTCGCGGATTTCGACCGTGCGACACCGGTGGCTCAGCTTTCCGGCGGAGAGCGGACTCGTCTTGCTTTGGCGAAGCTCCTTTTAGAGGATCCGGATCTTTTGATGTTGGACGAACCGACGAACCATCTGGATTTTCACACACTGACCTGGCTTGAGGATTATCTGACGTCCTATAAGGGAGCCATTCTGACCGTTTCCCATGACCGCTATTTTCTGGATAAAATCGTCAATATTGTTTGTGAGATGGAAAACAAAACGCTGGTTCGTTATAACGCCGGTTACACGAAATATCTGGATCTGAAAACGGCGCGTCTTGTTCGGATGCAGAAGGAATATGATCGCCAAATGCGGGAAATCGAGGAACTGGAGGATTTTATCGCTCGAAACAAGGTGAGAGCCTCGACGACGAAACGGGCGCATAGCCGGGAAATGGAATTGGAGCATATTGAGCGCAAAGAGCGTCCGGTACCGCCGCCGAAACCGCCTAAATTTACGTTTACTTATGAGAGAGAGCCGGTCAAAGACGTTCTGGCCGTATCGGGTCTTCGATTGGAAGTGGGGGAAGGAAAAGAGAAAAAACTTCTTTGCCCAGCGGTCGATCTGGAGATCCGTCGAGGTGAAAAAATCGCCATTGTCGGAAGAAACGGTGTTGGCAAGAGTACGTTCATCAAAACATTGATCGGTATCTTGCCCCATGAACAGGGACGAGTCGAGTGGGGAAGAAATGTTCGTGTTGGCTATTATGATCAGCACAACAGCTATCTGACGGGCTCAAAAACGATGTTGGATGAACTTTGGGATATGTTTCCGAGGTCTGACGAATTGACGCTTAGAACGGCTCTGGGAAGAGCCAGGCTGACCGGAGAGAATGTCTTTAAAAAAATCGAGGTTCTTTCCGGGGGAGAAAAGGCGAGACTCAGTTTCGCGGCTCTGACGCTCAAAGATTCCAACGTGCTGGTTTTGGATGAGCCAACGAACCACATGGATATTTCCTGTAAAGAGGCGTTGGATGAAGCGCTTCGGGATTATACGGGAACGATTCTTATGGTCAGCCATGACCGGTATCTTCTGAACAGGGTTCCGACAAGGATCATTGAGATGTTTCCGGATCGTATGGTCAGTTACGAGGGAGGGTATGACGATTACCTCCGTTTGAAAGAGGAAACGTCCCTTCCGGCTAAAGAAGAGAAAAAAGTTTCGCAAAGCGAAACGACTTATTATCGTTCCAAACAGCAAAAGAGCGAGGACGCCAAACGGCGAAATCGTTTGAAAGCGTTGGAAGACGAGATCACCAAAGCGGACGAACGCTTGGAAGAGATCGGAAAGCAGATGACTGACCCTGCCGTTTGCGCGGATTATGAGAAAATGTCCGACCTTTGTGAGGAAATGGAGACGCTGAAAACTCAGCAGAACGAGTGGATGGACGAATGGGCGGAATTGACGGAGGAATGAAAATGTTTCAAGGAAACGATCCGAAAGCGTTACTTTTTATTTTGATCGGACTTTTTTCCGGAGTGGTTGGCGGCGTTCTGGCGCAAAAAGCCAAGAAATCCGGCAAGATGGCACCATTTGTCGCGTCCCTTGTTTTTGCTGTGCTTTGCGCGGTTTGTGTTTTGCTGGCGGTTCTTGCCATGATTTTAAGTAAATAAACAAAAAGCCTTCCCGAAAGGAAGGCTTTTTTGCGTAAAAAAAGAGTCCGGAAAAACCGGACTCTTTCCTTTTAATTAAAGATAGATATTGATCGCATAAACGGCAAGAGTGATGACGAAGAAAACAACAGCCAATACCTTCGTCAAACGAGCCAGTTTCGCGTCCGTGCTCTTTTTTTCCGCGGCGATACCGGCGGAACCTTTTCCGCTAAGAGCGGCCATGCCATCGGCTTTGCTGCTCTGAAGAAGAACGGCAATGGTAATCAGAACACAGGTTATAATAAGAAGAATACTTCCGATAATTTCAAATGCAGACATGATAAACCTCCAAATAACACAATAGCTCTATTATAATATCACAGTGCTTCGCGTTTTGCAAGTATTTTTTTCGCTTTTTTGCGAAGAAATGGACAAATTTCCCATGTATGAGCCGGTGCTCCGGATGAAATAATGAAAACAGTTGTTCGGTCTTCAAACAAAAACAGCGTTTGCCTGGAAGATTTTGTTTAAGAGGGAGCAACTTTCAGCAGACGCCTTTTTATAAGGCGTCTGCGTTTGCTTTTTAAATAAAATCCGGAATGTCATCCACGTCAGAAAATTCTACGAAACGGTCCTCATATTTTCCGCTGAACATGGATTTCAGCGTTTCACGACGGGGATAAATGATCTCGAAAGCGGAAACGGCGGCCAAAAGGAAAACCAATGGGCTCAGGTATTTCATGGCTTTTTTGGCGGAAAATCCGAAAAGGAGTCCCATAGCGAAAACAAACATTTCGCACCAGAAACAATCTTTGTAATCGAAATCGCTGGCGATGTCAAAAGCGCGATCCCACCATTTTCTCAAAAATACAAACATACTCAAAAAGCTCCTTTCAAAAATGGATTACCAATGGATTTGTTCAAAAAGGTCTCCGTCTTTCGGAATAGCGCCGGCGGCCGGCAGGTTTCTGGTGCGGAACCGATGGGCGTTTTCCAGAATTCCTTCGGTAAAAGGTTTAGCGGAGGAGACAACAGCGTTCTTTTTAAGCGTCATAACGGCGACGCCTTGTGTATCGCGAGTCGCTTTGGAAGGAATGGAACCGGAATGGACCAACAGAAGACGTCCGTTGGAGGAGGAAAGTAAAAATTCGCCATCCTCTTCGATCCGGTAACAGGCAACCAGAGGCGATTTGTCGGAATATGCGGCCAGAAGACGTTTCCGGCGGGTTTTGGTCTCATAGGACGAAAGCGGAACCTTGGCGGCCTTACCATTCTCAAAGAAGAACATCATATAACCGCTGTATTCCTCCAGAATAACCATAAAAACAGCGCTTTCGCCTTCATCAAAGCCGAGCTTTGTGGGAATGTAATCACCCATGACGCTGGTTTTTGTATCGTCGAATTCCGAGGCACGGGATTTATAGACTTGGCATTTGTCGGTGAAGAAGAGAAGATCGACGTTATTATGGCTTTCTTCCGTGAGGATTATTTCGTCGCCCTCTTTCAACTTATGCTCACCGGACATCCGTAGCGACTGCGGTGTGATTTTTTTGAAATATCCCTCTTTGGTGAAGAAAAGGGTGACCGGATAATCAGGGACTTCTGGTTCCGGTTCCTCTTCGTCGTTCTCCGTCACATAGATGATTTCGCTGCGGCGGGGTTGATCATATTTTTTGCTGACTTCTTTCAATTCATCAATAATGATGTTGTTGATTTTTTGCGGATCGGCCAGAATGGATTCCATCTCATCAATATCTTTTTTAAGGTCCTCCATATCGGCGGTACGCTTCAGAATATATTCCCGGTTCAGATGACGAAGCTTGATCTCAGCGACAAATTCCGCTTGAATTTCGTCGATGCCAAAGCCAATCATCAGGTTCGGGACCACTTCGCTTTCGCTTTCGGTTTCCCGAATGATCCGGATGGCTTTATCGATGTCCAGAAGGATCTTTTTAAGGCCTTTCAGAAGATGCAGCCGATCTTTTTTTCCTTTCAGGTCAAAATAGACCCGGCGGCGGACACATTCCCGACGGAAAGCGATCCATTCGATGAGAAGCTGTCGGACGCCAAGCACCATCGGAGCTCCGCCGATCAATACATTGAAATTGGCGGAAAAGACGTCTTCAAGGGGCGTACATTTATAAAGCTTTTGCATCAGAGCGTCGGGATCAACGCCACGCTTGATATCGATGGCAAGTTTTAAACCGGAAAGGTCTGTCTCATCCCGAATGTCGGAAATTTCCGTGATCTTTCTGGACTTGGAAAGCTCAATGATTTTTTCGATGATCGCTTCCACTGTTGTCGTGGCGGGGATCTCAACCACTTCGATGCAGCGGTTTTCCGTATCATAGCGATATTTGGAACGGACACGGATACTGCCGCGTCCGGTTTCATAAATTTTATTGAATTCATCCCGGTCGTAAAGAACGAGACCGCCTCCGGCAAAATCCGGAGCGGGGAGAGAGGAAAGGATATCGTATTCAGGATCCTTGATCAGTTTGATGGTCGTATCACAGATTTCGGAAAGGCGGAAAGGGCAAATTTGGGAGGCCATACCGACGGCGATACCGACGTTGTAGTTGACAAGGACGGAGGGAAACGTGACCGGAAGCAGCGCCGGCTCTTTCATTGTGTTGTCGTAGTTGTCCACAAAATCAACGGTATCTTTGTCGATGTCACGGAAAAGTTCCGCGGCGATTTTATCCAACTTCGCTTCCGTGTAACGGGAAGCGGCGCAAACCATATTGCGGGAATAGGCTTTGCCGAAGTTTCCTTTGCTGTCGATCCAAGGATATAGAAGAGCCGCGTAGCCACGGGACATACGGACCATGGTGTCATAGATGGCGGCGTCGCCGTGGGGGTTGAGTTTCATGGTCTGGCCGACAATGTTGGCGGATTTGGAGCGGGAGCCTCCGAGAAGACCCATCTTATACATAGTATAAAGAAGTTTACGATGACTGGGTTTAAAGCCGTCGATTTCCGGAATGGCCCGGCTGACAATGACGCTCATGGCGTAGGGCATATAGTTCTGTTCCAGAACATCCACGATCGGCTGATCGACGACGACCCCGGCGTTTTCAAAATTCGCGGTCTGCTGTGGTTTCGGAAGTTGTTTTTCGGTTTTCTTTTTAGCCATAGTATCCCTTTCCAGTGATCATTTATGATACTTTCCTCCGGTGGAAATCTGAAAAGCACGATAAATCTGCTCCAGAATCAGCACACGGGAAATCTGGTGCGTAAAAGTCATACGGGAGAGCGAAAGCTTCAGCTTGGCTCTTCTTTTGATTTCATCACAAAGTCCATAGGAGCCGCCGATGACGAACGTCAATTCGCTGGCGCTTTCATCGGACATCAAAACGGAGAGCTTTTCGGAAAAAGCCTCCGAAGAAAGGATATCGCCCTCAATACAAAGCGCGACAATCGAGGCGTTGGGAGCGATTTTCGCGGCAATCGCGGAACCTTCCATTTCAATGCCACGGGCGATTTCGGATGGAGAAGGCTTTTCCGGCAGTTTATATTCCGACACTTCGGTTATTTTCAATTTGCAATAGGCGGAAAGCCTCTTTTCATATTCGGCGGCGGCATCCCGCAGATATTTCTCTTTCAGGTTGCCTACGCCAATGATATGGATGGTTCTCATGGTTCACCTCAAAGTACGATCGTTTCCGAAAGCTCGTTCCGGGGTGCCGCGAAAAGGCGGTAATCAGAATCTCTTCGGATACCGGCCATGGAAAGCTCGGATACAGAGGTCTCTACGGCAAGCGCGGGGATATTGTTTTCCTTGCTCAAATGGGCAAGAATGAAATAAGTTGTTCCGCTTCGAACAAGCTCGGGAAGAAAAACGGCACAGTCCGTGTTGGAAAGATGTCCCTTTTCACCGGCAATACGACGTTTCAGCGAATAGGGGTAGGGACCGGTCGCCAGCATATTTTTGTCATAGTTGGATTCGATGAGGACGACATCGCTTCCAATAAGGCCATTTTTGGCTTCATCGGTCAGATAACCGGTATCGGTACAAATAGAAAATTTGTGCTCATCGGAGGTGATGATCCGATAACCGAAACTGCCGACGCTGTCATGAGAGGTAGAAAAAGGTACCACCATCATACTGCCGATCAGTTCACCGTGCTCGTCCAGCTCGTGAAGTAAAGCATTGAATGGGACCAGATTATTGGCTACGAGAAATTTGAGCACCGCCGCGGAAGCATAGACGGGAATGGGGTAGTGACTCAAAAAAACAGACAGCCCTTTGACGTGGTCGATGTGCTCATGGGTAAGCAGAATGCCGGAAAGACTTTCCGGCTGGATATCACGGGACTTGAGACCGGAAACGATGGCACGGCAACTGATACCGGCGTCAATCAGAATTCCACAGCCACAGGAGCCGAGATAATAGGCGTTACCGCCGCTGGAGCTTGCAAAAGTAAAAAACTTCGCCAACAGGGTTTCCTCCGAACATAAGAATATACGGAGCGGTTTCAGAAAAACAGCTCCGCAGAATACATCAGCCCGAATAGGCAGAAGAACCTTCCGGAACGGTGACGCGGTCAATATCAGCGCCGACGGCCCGAAGCTTATCGACCAGATTGGTATAACCACGTTCGATATGATGGATTTCCTCAATTTCCGTCGTACCATTGGCGGCCAAACCGGCAATGACCATAGCGGCACCGGCACGAAGATCAGCACAGCGAACACAAGCGCCGGTAAGATTGGAGACACCCTGGACAACGGCCACTTTTCCGTCAACGGAAATGGAAGCTCCCATGCGGCAAAGCTCGGAAATGTATTTGAAACGGTTGTCCCATACACCCTCGGTCACGATGCTGGTGCCATCGGCAAGAGCGAGAAGGGTTGTCATCTGGGGCTGCATATCCGTTGGGAAACCGGGATAGGGCATGGTCTTGACGTTGACATGCTCAAAATGGTCCACTTCACCGGAAACACGGATGGAATCGTCGTACTCAATGACGGAAGCACCGGTTTTGACCAGTTTCTCCGTAATGGCTTCCAAGTGCTTCGGAATAACGCCGCGAATGAGGACGTTGCCGCGGGTAGCGGCGGCGGCGACCATATAAGTACCGGCCTCGATCTGGTCGGGAATGATGGAATAGTTGGCTCCATGAAGCCGTTCTACGCCATGGATTTTAATGACATCGGTGCCGGCACCGCGGATATCCGCGCCGAGAGAGTTCAAAAAGTTGGCAAGATCGACGATATGCGGTTCTTTCGCGACGTTTTCAAGGATTGTGAGGCCTTTGGCCCGGACAGCCGCCAACATGACGTTGATGGTGGCACCGACAGAAACCACGTCAAAATAGATATGACTGCCGATCAGCTGTTCCGCGTTGAGAGAAACGGATCCATGGCCGATGTTGACATTGGCGCCAAGAGCTTCAAAACCTTTGATATGCTGGTCAATAGGACGGACGCCGAAATCACAGCCACCGGGAAGGGGAACATTAGCCTCACCGCATTTTCCGAGCAAAGCGCCGAGAAAATAATAGGAAGCACGAAGCTGACGGGCCAGATCTTCCGGCACTTTATGCGAATTGATATCACTGGTGTCGATAAAAACAGAAGTGCGGCTTACAATGCGTACCGTGGCACCCATCAGCGAAAGCATATCATAAAGCGTATAGACATCACTAATATCAGGAATATTTTCCAAAAGGCAGGGACCTCCGGCCAGAATGGTGGCCGGAATGATGGCGACAGCGGCGTTTTTGGCACCGCTCACCTGAATATCTCCACGAAGAGGATTGCCTCCTCTGATTACAAATTTATCCAAACTACTATCCCCTTAAGAAAGTTGATTCTTGTAACTTGTCTTTTTTGCCGCTGTTTAAGAAAAATGGCGACAAAATCCACCTTAACAACGATATTATATCATACCAAATGGAAAAAGAAAAGGTTTTTATTGATAATATATTCAATTAACCGGAAATATCATTCGAAAAACACTTCTTCAAAAGGGGAGTGCCGGGTCGGGATTTTCCGGAACAAGAGATTTTTGACGAGAACTTCTGAAGTGGAGAAAAGAGAAGATTTCACATACAAGAAACGGCATAGTTGGTTCAAATATAACCAGCTATGCCGTTTCTTAATTTTATAATGTTGGTTCGGAATCGGATAGGTCAGATTCCAGGCAAATCATAGGGGTTATTTTCCCAGGAAGTCATAGGAAGGAAGCTCACTGAAGACAGGTGCTTCCAGCTCGGGGAGATGTTCGATGCCATCCAAAGTAATTTTGAATCGTAAAGCTTCGTTTTCAAAAAATCTTACTTCTATCGTTTGTTCGGTCACGTCAACAACTTCGGTAAATGTTGATTCCCAGATGCCGCCTTTTTGTTCCTTTTGAATCCGGGTCATTGCTTGAATTTCAGCGTTCGAGGCATTAAAGAGCTGCGCGATGACATCTTCATACTCTTCATCAAAAAGAAAATCGTAAGTTCCTCCCTGAAATTCGCCTAAGTTTTCGCTTCTCGGATCAAAATGATATTTTTTGCAATTGTCATAATCAGTGTAGAACCATGAGTAGGAAATTCTTCTCATCAGGTCGTACATCTGGCTTGTGCTGTCCACATTGTCGATCAAAGACTGAATGGTCATAAATCTTCCTTCGCCCGATTTCATGTCTTCGCGCTGATAGGCCCACCAATTCAAGTAAAAGTTTGCCTGTGCCAGGGCGTGGATTTTGCAATTCTTTTCCTTGTTCGTTTGACCAACACCAATCCAATCGATTTTGGAAACATCTTCTTCATCGATCCAATTCACAGCCAAAACTTTTTCATCATCCGACACATACTCGTTGTAAACATCACCCAAAAAGCCTATTGCGGAGAATTCGAGCAGAGCAGCATGCGTTTTACCGGTGTCAGTGCTGTCTGAAATGATGAAACAATAATTCCAATAACCGTCTTTTGAGTAAATATCCAAAGTTTTAACATACTCTTTGGCTTCGGCAACGGTTTTGCAATGTTCCGCGATGTAGCGCGGCAGTTCAAACATGTGAACTCTTCTTTCACCGTCGGGATTGGTGCCTTTTAATGAAAACTGATCGTTTCCGGCAAAATCACATTCGGCGTGTCTCATGTTCACTTCGATGTGAAGTCCCTGGTCGTTCATTACGTCATCGCAAAGGAAGGGGAGGATGTTTTTGAACTCATCGCTAATGCCTTTTTCTTTGACTTCGTCGTAAAGCGGAGCGTAGTCACGGAACGTATAGGCAAGTCCGATCGTTTTATATCGACCGTCACTGGCGTTGGTTCTGACAATATAGGCGGGTTTGTCAGCGATGTTTAAATCCATGTTTCTGCCAACGATTCGATGTCCGTCAGACAGCTCCTTGGTGACCGCGGTGCATCCGCCGCCCCAGTTATCATTGTTTTCAGCCCAGAACTTGTCGCCGTAGTCGTAATTGACACGATCATAGTTTACTTCAAAAATACGGCTGTTTTCTTCAATTTCCGTGATTTTAGTAAAGCTGTTTTTACTATCGCAGCCAAAAAGCGTGGTAATTAACAAAATGCATAGTAAAACTGAGAGTATCCGCTTAAATTTCATACTTTGTTTTCTCTTTTCTATTCATTTTTCGCCTTTTTATAACTTCCTTGAGTGGCGGAAGGGAAATGCTCTTTTATGGCTTATAGCCGATATAAAGTCCGGGGTCAATGTATTGCCCGTTGATACGGATCTCAAAGTGGAGATGAACGCCGGTGGCGTTACCAGTTCGACCCATAGCGCCAATGACGTCGCCTTGGTTGACATACTGATTTTTTGCGACATAAATATCGTTCATATGGGCATAAAGGGTCTGGACACCGTCACCATGATTAATAATGACATGGTTTCCGTAACCGGTTTTTCCCCATTTGACCGTAACGACGGTACCGGCCGCCGCGGCGTAAATATTGGAACCTTTTCCGCATCCGGCGATATCCATGCCGGTATGGCCTTTATAGCCCCAGATTCGGCAACTCACATAGCCGCCGATAGTCGGCCAGATGAAGCCTTTTTTGGTTCCGGCACTGTTGCCACCGATGACATTGATAACATTCTTGGTCCCCTTGGTAATTTCACGGGGAACAGGATCTTTCAAAACCTCGGTAGTGAGCACCTGTCGTCCAACAACCACACCGTCCTCATAAGTGACAAGAGCGGTGACAAGCTGTTCGCCGGGTACACCGGCTTTGGTGACCTTGGAATAAGTCGTATAGTATTTGTCGCTGTATGTATAGTTGGTGCCAAAAGGAATATCTTCGGTATAGACTTCCCGACGGGTATTTGTAACGTTGAGAAGAGAAACGGAACGGGAAACAACCAACTGTTCACCGACATGAATGGGGTTTCCTTCCAACCCGGGGTTCATATTATAAAGTTCCCGGGTACTGATGCCGAATTCATCGGAAATGGTAGAAGGCGCGTCACCGGCTTCGACGGTGTAATATTTTTCCCCTTCGATTTCCGTGTTGATCATATTTTTGAACTCAGAAGTGGCCATGATGGACGAAGTGGGGAAAATGCCATCCGTCAGAGTGATCTTCTGAACGAACTGAAGCTTCGCCTCGGTGTCACCCTCGTCCCGATATTGTTCCCGGTATTCATTGAGCACGCCTAGAAAACCATCCGGTTCATCGGTGGAACCGACGAATTTGTCGTCAATATAAAGGCCATAGCCCTCATAGATACTGGTACCGGAATTGGCCAAAATGATGTTGGCGAGATCCTCGGGCTCAGTCAATTTTAAGCTGCTGACCGGAACGATAGCGTACTGAGGGACGACGTTATCAATGTTGGTAACTTCGTCGGAAGTACGGCTTCGGACGATCTGTTCCGCTTCGGTATAGGTGTTTTCATCCTGAACGTAAGCCAAAACTTTGTCACCGGATTTCAAAGCGAGTCCATATTCCAGTGACTGGAAATACTGGAAGGTCACGATGAGAAAAACAATGGCAAGAATCGGCGCGACATAGTTAAAAATAGTGGCTAAAATTCGGAAAACAAAGGAAAACCAGCATTTCAGCAAAAGACCGACAGCGGAAAAGTTTTTAGAGAAGCTGTTCTGTGGCGCTTTTTTCAGTGTATTGACCGCGACGTCCGCTTGCTTTTGATAAGCTAAAAAGGCGTGGTACTGTCCGGTGAAAAAGTTCGTGACCGAAGAACGAAAATGGATCCATGTATGACGAAAAAAGTTGCTGATATATTGTTTCGACTCTTTGAAAATATAGGTAATCCAGTGTAAAAAGCCACGGATCTGACGTAAAAAACGAAGGCCAACAAGATAGAAAAACTCATAGATCCGCAGATAAAGATACTCTAAAGTGGATTCTATTCCTTCTTTTTGGGACAAACCGACACCTCCTTTTTTCAAATTTCTTTCCTATTATAGCGGTATTCAACAATAAAATCAAGGGAATTAACAGTTTTTTATCAATATTGGAAAATAATGGGAAATGCTTGCCGATAAAAAAAGAGCCCCAAGGGGGCTCTTTTTTGCATTAACGATCTTCCCGGAAGAAAGCAAGGCCAAGGGAGGCCGGAGGCTGATCTTCCCGTTTGTTACGGAGACTGGTGAAAATAAGGACGATGACCGTAACGATATAAGGAAGGATTTTGTAAATTTGGCTGGGAATGAACGGAATCTGCACGCGGAGATAAAGGATCATCAAAGCGCCAAACAGGGTCGAACCCCAGATGGCGTTGATAGGACGCCACAGGCAGAAGATAACCAGAGCGACAGCAAGCCATCCTTCACCGGCGAGACCTTCATGGTTCCAGACACAGCCGGCGATGGTCATGATATAGACCATGCCGCCAATGGCGGAAATACCGCCGCCAATGATGGTGGCAAGGTATTTATAAAGGCTGATGTTGATACCGGCAGAGTCCGCGGTCGAGGGATTTTCACCGACAGCGCGAAGGAAAAGACCCTTTTGCGTTTTGTTGAAGAAAAACGCCATAACAATGGTGCAGGCAATGCCGATATAAACGAAAATGTTATAACCGAAAATCAGTTTTCCGATTACGGGAATATCCTGCAAAAATTGCGGGAATGGAGAATTTTGGAACGCGCCTTTCATTTCGTTGGCGATAACGACGTAGCCGCCTTCCTTAACACGCATATACTCACCGATGAACTGGCCGACACCGGTTCCGAAAATGGAAAGAGCAAGACCGGTTACGTTCTGATTGGCTCGGAGAGAAACCGTGAGAAAGCTGAAAATCAGAGCGCCGACAGCACCGGCAAGAAAAGAGAACAGCAGGGCGATCAGGACAGCAACAGGGCCACTGGCACCGGCACCGGCGATTTTTCCGTAATAGAAAGCCGCGCCAAGTCCGATAGCGCCGCCCATATACATCATACCTTCGACACCAAGGTTCATATTACCGGATTTTTCGGTAAGAATTTCACCGGTGGTACCAAAAAGAAGGGGAGTTCCGTTCAGCACGGCGTTATAAAGTAAAGCAATCAGAGAATTCACGATTCAGACGCCTCCTTTTTACCGGAACGGAAAATCATTTTGTAGTTGATGAAGAATTCGCAGGCCAACATGCAGAAAAGGAAAATGCCGGTGATGATATCGGACATGGAGGCTGGAATGGCAAGCTTGGTTTGTAAAGAGCTGGCTCCTTTTTCGAAAATCGCCAAAAGGGAAGAAATGATGATCATGGCGAAAGGATTCAGCTGAGAAAGCCACGCGACGGTGATAGCTGTGAAGCCGACACCGGCGGCCACGTCGCTGTAAAGGGTATTGTGAGCGCCGCTGGCGACCATGTAACCGACCAATCCGCAAATTGCGCCGGAAAGGAAAGCGGTGCGGATGATGATGCGTCCTACGTTCATACCGGCGTAACGGGCCGTGTTGACACTATCGCCGATAACAGCGATTTCATAGCCGTGTTTAGTATATTCCATATAGATATACATGAAAACGACCAACAGGAGCACGATGATCCAACCGCAATGGATACCGAACACTTTCGGAAGGACCGCGTTGTCAACAAAGTTCGGAATGATCTGGCTGCCCGGTTTTCCTTCCCAGGGACCGCCTTGCAGCCAACGGACGATACCGATAGCGATATAGTTCATCATCAAAGTGAAAAGCGTTTCATTGGTGCCCCATTTCGCTTTGAAAAGAGCGGGAATGGCGGCCCAAATACCACCGATCAAAGCGGCGGCCACAGCCATAATAACAAGAAGGACCGGCTTGGTGGTGGTGGGCATATTGAGAGCGAAGAAAGTGGCGGCAACGGCACCAGCTGTAATCTGTCCCTCGGCGCCGATGTTCCAATAACGCATTTTGAAACAGGGAGCCAAAGCGAGACCGGTTCCGAGAAGCGGAATGGCTAATTTTACGGTTTGCCGGATACCGGAAGCCTTTCCCAAAGAGCCGGAGATGATTGTGCGGTAAGCCTCGATCGGACTGTTGCCGATCAGAAGGAACAGAAGGGCACCGATCAAAATGGCGGCGACAAAAGAAGCGATACGAATGGCCCATGCCTGGTTTGCCTTCATCTGAGGGCGCCGGACAAGACGGACGAGCGGGGCGCTATTTGAATTATGCATCTTCCTTTTCCTCCTCTCCGGGAATGTGGGCCATCATAAGACCGATCTGTTCTTTGGTTGTGGTACGCGCGTCAACGATTCCGCTGACTTTACCGTCGCACAGCACCAGAATGCGGTCACAAAGTTCCAACAAGACATCCAGATCCTCGCCGACAAACAATACGGCGACACCCTTGGTCTTTTGTTTGGTCATCAGGTTATAAATAGTATAAGATGTGTTGATATCCAATCCGCGGACGGCGTAAGCGCTCATCAGGACGGAAGGAGCGGTGGCAATTTCCCGTCCGACAAGGACTTTTTGGATATTGCCTCCGGAAAGACGGCGGACAGGGTAGTTGATATCCGGGGTGACGACTTCCAATTCCTCTTTGATGAATTCGGCTTGTTCTTTCGGACCGATTCGATCAACGAAAATACCTTTTCCGCGGAGCCAGGAGCGAAGCATCATATTACCGGTCATACCCATGGTCCCGGCCAATCCCATACCAAGACGGTCTTCCGGGACGAAGGCCATGCCGACACCGCATTTCCGGATTTCCATCGGCGTTTTTCCCACCAACTGAGAAGGCTCCTTACTGCCTTCCGGCATATAGAGAATGGAACCTTCTTTGATATGTTGGAGTCCGGCTATGGATTCCAACAGTTCTTTCTGACCGGAACCGGCAATACCGGCGATACCGAGAATCTCTCCGCCATATACGTCAAAAGAAACATGGTCGAGGCGCAGAACTTCTTCCTGATCGACGACGGTCAGATCTTCGATTTTTAAGCGGAGCTGAGGATCGACCGGTTCGGGACGGTCAATGTTGAGTGATACGGAATAACCGACCATCATTTCTGTCAGTTCCTGCGTATTGGTTTCGGCTGTGATTTTGGTTCCGATATATTTGCCTTTCCGAAGGACGGAAACCTTATCGGAAATTTCCATGACCTCGTTCAGCTTGTGGGTGATGATGATAATGGCTTTTCCGTCGGCTTTCATGGCACGCAGCACGTTGAACAGCTGACGGGTTTCCTGCGGAGTCAGAACGGCGGTCGGCTCATCCAGAATCAGGATATCCGCGCCACGATAAAGGATCTTGATAATTTCAAGCGTCTGCTTTTCAGAGACGGACATATCATAGACTTTTTTATTGGGATCAATGATAAAACCATAGCGGTCACTGATTTCACGGACTTTGTTCGCGATGGCGTCCCGATCAAATTTTTCACTTTTATCGAGACCAAGGGCGACATTTTCCGCGGCGGTAAAGACATCGACCAGCTTGAAGTGCTGATGGATCATACCAATATGATAATTATAAGCGTCTTTAGGAGAAAGGATACGGGCTTCTTTGCCTTCCACAATAATCTCGCCCTCGTCCGGGTGATAAATACCGGAAAGAATGTTCATCAGCGTTGTTTTACCGCTTCCGTTTTCACCGAGCAAAGCGATGATCTCGCCATGAGCGATTTCGAGATTGATGTCATTATTGGCGACGATAGAACCAAATCGTTTGGTAATGTGTCGGAGTTCAATGGCGTTTGTATTCTCCAAAGCTCAGTCCTCCTTATGAAATGGATTCAATAATATAGCAAAAGAAGGGCCGCTTTCAAAAAAGCAGCCCTTGATAAACAGATCAGAAAATCAGTAGGCTTCGTTCAGCCATTCAATACCGTCGATGCGGAGAGCAAAGTAAGGAGCGGACTGGAGGCCGGGAACAGTGGATTCATGGAATTCGCCATCATAGATCGCTTCACCGGTATCGGCAACGAAGTCACCGTTGGTGTCAATAGCGAAGCAAGAGGTGACAGCTTCACCGTTTACGGTAAAGGTGTTGACGTCGAAAACTTTGATGGAACCGTCGATGATGCCGGCTTTGACTTCGGCAATTTTATCAGCGGTACCAGCAGCGCAGATATCCTCGTTCAGAGTGGTCAGAACGACTTCATCCTCGGCAAGACCATGAGCGTAGTCCTGATCGATTTCAGTGCCGTTGGCAATGCATTCGATAGCATAGACAAAATAATTGGTCCAGTCGATACGAGTGGAAATGATGGAAGCTTTCGGAGCGGCGGCGATCATGTCAGCGTTGTAACCGGTATGGAAAACACCGCGCTGTTCAGCGACAGTAGCCGGGGTAGTGTTATCGGAGTGCTGGGAAATCATGATGCAGCCTTTGTCGCAAAGAGCCTGAGCGGCGTTAGCTTCGAGAGTTGCGTCAGACCAGGAACCGACGAACTGAACTTTCATGGTGACGGACGGGCAAACGGATTTAGCGCCAAGATAATAAGCGGAGAAACCGGAAACAACTTCAGCGAAAGAATAAGCGCCGACGTAACCGATTACAGCCTGTTCGGGAGTGATTTCGCCGTTGTCTATCATTTCCTGCAGTTTAAGTCCGGCAACAACACCGGCAAGGTAACGGCCTTCATGAGCACGACCGAAAACGTTGACCGTGTTGGTAAGGTCATCTTTCCAGGAACCTTCGTTGGTGCAACCGACAAAAACGGTTTCCGGATAGTTCGGAGCGACCTGAAGCATTGCGGGCTCCTGGCCATAGGAGTTGTTGAAGATGATCTGGCAACCATCATCAGCAAGCTCTTCGTTGGCTTCAGCGACCGGGTCGCCTTCGATGAGGTTGTATTTGATGGACCATTCAACATTGATGCCTTCCGCGGCAAGGATTTCTTTGGCGGATTCAGTGGCACGAATGAAGTTGTAGGTGTAACCCTGGTCGTTTTCATCGCCGATGCAGACCATACCGGCTTTGATGGTCTTCATTTCGGTAGGATCGTCGCCTTCGGTGGTGGGTTCGGACGGGTTTTCGGGTTCTTCAGTCGGTTCTTCGTTGCCACAGGCGGCAAAGGAGAATACCATTGCAAGGGCAAGGATGAGAGCAAGAAGCTTTTTCATATTTTTTCCTCCTGATTCGCAAATGCTTTTTCAAAATATAAAAAAGCACATTTCTGTGCTTTTTAACAGAGTTATTTTCGGAACTCAATAATTCCGTTTTCAGCGTCCAATTTATCCACAATAGCGAGGGACTCCACCTGATATCCTTTGTCACGCAGAATTTGACCGCCGGGCTGAAATCCTTTTTCGATGGCGATGCCGATGCCTTCAATCGTGGCGCCGGCTTCTTCGATCAGATCGATCAGACCGAGCATGGCTTTCCCGTTGGCGAGGAAATCGTCGATGATCAGAATATGGTCATCGGGACTCAGATACTTTTTGCTGACAAAAACGTCATAAATCCGTTTTTTGGTGAAAGATTCCACTTTGGTGCGATAGACCTCACCATCGACATTCAGGCTTTCCGCTTTTTTAGCGAATACGACGGGGACGTTATCAAAGAAAGTAGCGGCTACAGCGGCGATACCAATGCCGGAAGCTTCAATTGTCAGAATTTTGTTGATGTTGCGGTCGGCAAAAAGACGTTTCCATTCTTTTCCCATTTCCTGAAAAAGAGAAATGTCCATCTGGTGGTTCAAAAAACAATCCACCTTCAGGACATTACCGGGACGCACGGCACCATCTTTAAGAATTCGATCTTCAAGAATCTTCATGAAAAGCGCCTCCTAATTGGTCGTACGATTTATGCTTGTATTCTATCGCAAAAAGGGGAATTTGACAAGTGTTTTTCGTCATTTTCTACAAATTACATAAGAAAAAAGAAAAATAAATCGATAAGAATGGGCATATAGGCCGAAAAACAATAGAATTGGATTGAATTTTTATTAAATGTAAAAAATATAAAGAAAAAAACAGAATAATTTAGACATAATGCACAAATATCAGAAAGCGCCTTGACGACAAAAAGGGAAGAAGGTATTTTATAATTAGAGACGGGGGGTGTTTTTATGGAGCATGAAGTGTTGATCGGAACAGTAAAAAGCGAAGAACAGCTTCGGATCAGTTTGGAGGATGGCTTTTATCATATTCCGGAGGCGGTGGTCCCTCAGGAAATGATGCCGGTCCAATATGTGGCACTATATTTGCCGGAACATCTGAAAAAAGATCTACAGGGAGGCTGTATCCCGTATTACGGAGAAGTTTCTTCCATCGAAGTGGTTCCCAGAGAACGTATTCCTGTTTTTCCGATCCGAAACGGAGAATTGCAATACTATAAGATAAATGTAAAAGAATGGAAGAGACTGCCCCAGAAAATCCGCCGGAATTGCGGCAGCGTTTACACCAAAGCTTTTACGACGCTTCAAAAACTTCTGGACGCCCAAACGCTTTCCGATCTGGTGGATACCCGTTTCGCTGAAGTGAAAAAAGTGAGAACTTATGGCTTTTCCGAAGAAGAGAAAGCGAAAATCTTTGTTTCCGACGATCCGGTAGGGGTAAAACTGCTGACGAAAAGAATTAACGAAGCAGCCGGAAAAGAAAAACTGATTCCGGTACAAATTTCCCGGTATCTGTTGGAACAGGGATATCTGACCATGGAATTGGATGAAAAAACAGGACAGAATAACCGCGTCGCCTCGGAAAAGGGAAAACAGCTCGGTATTGAAACGTTTTGGGAGCTAAACAAGTATTATCGGGAATATTGTAAGAATTACTATGACCGAAACGCGCAGCAATTTATTATCGACCATTTGAATGAAATCATTTTTATACCGATAGATGACGCGTATCAGAACGAAATATAAAGAAAGCCTCTGAATATTCAGAGGCTTTCTTTTATTCTTTACATTCTTTGAGGCCCTGGAGAATATCGCCGAGAATGCCAGTCTCGGCGGCCCAGGCAATGTTGCCGGGATTGACTTTTTCTCCGGAAAGGATCAACGTCAGCATAGCGCTGAGAAGGTTTTCCCCGGCATAAGGAAGCTCGACGATCATATCCTCATAGCGACGGATATCATGGCGGGAAAGGATCTCTTTATAATCCTCACGGAAATAAGGAGAGGCGATTGCGTCCTGAATGAAGTTATACATTTTTTCGCTGTATTCGGGAACTACGATGTCCGTATCCATAGAGGGATGACGCAAAGTTTTCTTTTCGGTATGGGGGTTGGAAAGAAGGAAATCTGTATAGAGAAGAAGATCACGGTGCTCAAAAGAAGAGGAGGAAACACTGATATCCTCGTTCCATTTTTTGAGCATGCTCGTCAACTTTTTATCCAAATGGGAAAGCGCCAGTTTCTGAATCTCTTCCGGAACCGGATAAAAGGCCTCGGCGACGCTGCAGGCGATAGCGGCCAATGTATCGCTGTCGCCGCCCATGGAAATAGCTTTGCGAAGCGTGTCTTCAAAACTTTCTGCCTCAAAAAATACTTCCAAAGCAACCGGAACCGTTCCTTGACAGGTTTCGTCAAAATGGTAGTCCGGACGGATCTCGTCCAGAGTCGTGGAGAACTCGTAATGATATTTTAGCTCCATATAGCGCTTGATGTATTCCTTGGAACGTCCGTTTCTCGCCATGAAAATGGCGGCGGCAACGGCTTGGGCGCCTCGGATTCCCTCCGGATGGTCGTGAGTGACACGGGCGCTGATCTCGGCGAATTTTTCCACCTTTTCCAGACTGTGAAAATACCAGGCCACAGGGGAGACACGCATGGCGGAACCGTTTCCGTAACTGTTATACGGTTTGGGTTCGGGATTTTGGAGCCAGGCGGAAAAACGACCGCCGTATCCGGCGTTCGGATAGAGTTTTCCGTATTTCTTCATGGATTTGACCATGCAGGTTTCCGTTTTCTTTTCATCACGATTGCCGTTTTGCAGAGCTTCGGCAACAGCGATAGTCATTACGGTATCATCAGTAAAAAAGCAATTTTCACCGATAAGGGGAAAATCCTCGGTTTTGATATTGTTGAATTCATAAATACTTCCGGCAATATCACCGATAATGGCGCCAATCATGCAATTTCCTCCAACAGTAGGTAATTATTCTGACACAATTATACCATAAAGAGGGAAAAATAGCAAATGAATTGTTTATAATTGTACTTGATTTCCGGAGAGAATAGGTGTACAATAATTTAGCACTCAAATATAATGAGTGCTAAATTATTGATGAACGGTTTTATATGGAGGTAAAAAACATGGCAAAAAAACAATTCAAAGCCGAATCCAAACGGCTTTTGGAGCTGATGATAAACTCCATTTACACACATAAAGAGATTTTTCTCCGCGAAATCATTTCCAACGCCAGCGACGCGATGGATAAATTGGCCTATATCGCTTTGACGGACGAGGGAGTGGGGCTCAATCGTTCGGATTTCAAGATCATTGTAAAGCCGGATATGGAAAAGCGCACACTGACCGTATCGGATAACGGGATCGGCATGACAGCGGAGGAATTGGAAAAGAACCTTGGTACCATCGCCCAAAGTGGTTCTTTCAAATTCAAAAAGGAAATGACGGAAGAAGAGAAAAAAGACAGCGATACGGATATTATCGGTCAGTTCGGTGTTGGCTTTTATTCCGCTTTTATGGTCAGCGATTCGATTACCGTGATTTCCAAGGCCTATGGCTCGGATAAAGCGTATCGTTGGGAATCCTCCGGCGCGGATGGTTATACCGTCACCGAATGTGAAAAAGAGACCGTTGGTACGGACGTTATTATGCACATCAAGGAAGACACAGAGACGGAGGATTACTGCGAATATCTGGAAGAATACGGGTTGGAGCACTTGATCAAAAAATATTCCGATTATATCCGCTATCCGATCCAAATGGAAGTGACCAAGAGCCGCCAGAAAGAAAAACCGGAAGGCGCCTCTGATGACGAGAAGCCAGAATGGGAAGAATATAAAGAGTGGGAAACGGTCAACTCCATGGTGCCGGTATGGCAGAAAAACAAAAATGAAGTGACAGAGGAAGAATATAACGAGTTCTATAAACAGAAATTTATGGACTTTGAGGATCCACTTTGTTCCATGAGCGTCAACGCCGAAGGACTTGTCAGCTATAAAGCGCTGCTTTTTGTTCCGGCGAAAACGCCTTATGACTATTACACCCGGGATTATGAGAAAGGACTTCAGCTTTATTCTTCTGGGGTTCTGATTATGGATAAATGCGCCGATTTGCTTCCGGAGCATTTTCGTTTTGTGAAAGGCGTCGTGGATACGCCGGATGTTTCCCTCAATATCAGCCGTGAAATGCTGCAGCATGACCGCCAGCTTCAGACAATCTCCACCAACATTGAAAAGAAAATCAAGGCCAGATTGCTCAAAATGCAGAAGGACGAGCGGGAAAAGTACGAACGGTTCTGGAACAATTTCGGTCGGCAGATCAAATATGGAGCCGCCAGCGATTACGGGACGCATAAAGATCAGCTTTTGGATCTTTTGATGTTCCGTTCCTCCAAAGAGGACAAGCTGGTAAGCTTTGAGGAGTATAAGGCCCGGATGCCGGAGGATCAGGAATATATTTATTATGCCGCCGGAGAAAATGAGGCGCATCTTGCCAAGCTTCCGCAGACGGAACGGATTCTGGAGAAGGGTTATGAAATTTTCTGGTGTACCGAAGACGTGGACGAATTTGTCATGCAATATGTGGCTGAATATGAAGGCAAGAAACTGAAATCAGTCAACGACGACGACGCGCTTCCGGAGAGTGAGGAAGAAAAGAAAGAAAATGAACAGAAAATTGAGGACAACAAAGAAGTGTTGGCCTTTGTCAAAGAGACGTTGGGCGATCGGATCAAAGAAGTGCGGATCTCCAAGATTTTGAAATCCCATGCCTGCTGCCTGGTTTCGGATGGAAACGTCAGTATTGAAATGGAAAAGTATTTGAGGAAACAGGGCGGAGAATTGGCGGATTTCACGACGGAACATGTTCTGGAACTGAACGCGGACAACGAAGCGTTTATCGCGATGAAAAACGCGATGATCTCTGATAGGAAAAAAGCGGAAAAGTACGCGAAAATTCTTTACGCTCAGGCAGTACTTATGGCTGACCTTCCGTTGGAGGATCCTTCGGAATATTCGGCATTAGTGTGCGGCCTGATGAAATAATTCAAAAAATCCGGCGCTTGTAGCCGGATTTTTTGAATCTCTGATGCTGTGAAGATAAAATACTTTACATAAAGGAAAGGCTACAGTTTTGTGAACCTGCGCTTTTCACCTTGTTTTTCAAAAGGTGAAGTGATATAATTTTCAATAAAGAATTGTATTTTAATGTAAGGAGATAGATTTATGGGAGAATGTACGCATAATTGTGAGACTTGCACGGCAAACTGCGCTTCCCGAGAGAGCGGTCCGGAGGATTTTCGTGTTCCGGAAAACGAGTTTTCTCACGTAAAACGAGTGATTGGTGTTGTCAGCGGAAAGGGCGGCGTCGGCAAATCGTTGGTCACTTCGCTTCTGGCTACGCTTATGCAGCGCAAAGGTTATAAAACGGCGGTGTTGGATGCCGATGTGACCGGTCCGTCTATTCCGAAAGCGTTTGGTATGACAGAGAAGGCCGAGGGAAACGCCGCCGGAATCATTCCGGTGCTCAGCAAGACCGGGATTGAAGTGATGTCGATCAATCTTCTTTTGGAAGACGCAACCGAACCGGTCGTCTGGAGAGGACCGGTCATCGCCGGTGCGGTCAAGCAGTTCTGGCAGGATGTTGTCTGGAACGACGTGGATTATATGTTTGTCGATATGCCTCCGGGCACCGGCGACGTTCCGCTGACGGTTTTCCAATCGCTGCCGGTCGATGGCATTATTGTGGTCACTTCGCCACAGGAACTGGTATCTATGATTGTGGAAAAAGCGGTCAAAATGGCCGGAATGATGGATATTCCGGTTCTGGGACTGGTGGAGAATATGTCCGGATTCCAATGCCCGAACTGCGGAACGGTCCATTATCCTTTTGGTGAGAGCCATATTAAAGAAGTAGCCGAAAAATTCGGTATTGACACGACGTCGCAAATCCCGATTGATCCCGCTATCGCCGAAAAATGCGATAAAGGTGAGATCGAGAGCTGCGAGGCAAAGTGGTTGGACAACATGGTCGCCATGCTGGTGGAAAAACTCGGTTGATGAGGGAATAAAATGAGTTATGATTTTGTTACGGCACCGGATCGCCAGAATATGGGAGCCTCGAAATGGAACGATATGATGGCTAAAGTGCCGGAAGTTCCCGAGGGCGTCGTTCCGCTTTCCGTTGCCGATATGGAATTCAAAAATCCGCCGGAAATTCTGGAAGGGCTGAAAAAATATCTGGATCATACGGTGCTCGGTTATACAGAGGAGACGGACGACTATTATGACAGCGTAATCTCCTGGATGGAACGCCGTCATGGTTTCCGTCCGAAAAAAGAGTGGTTCGTTATGACAGCCGGTGTCGTTCCTGCTTTGAAAGAGATGGTAGCCAATTTTACGGCTCCGGGCGATTCGGTTTTGATGCTGACACCGGTCTATTATCCGTTCTATTTCAGTGTTGAAGGAAATGGCAGAACGGTCGTTGGATCAGAACTGATTTTAGAGGATCGGGAATACCGCATCGATTTTGATGATTTTGAAGAAAAAGCTTCTCGACCGGAGACAACGCTTTTTATTCTGTGCAGTCCTCATAACCCCATTGGCCGTGTCTGGACAAGAGAGGAACTGGAAAAGCTCTGCGATATTTGCTATCGAAATCACGTTTTCATGATTTCGGACGAGATCCATTTTGATCTGATCATGCCGGGTTTTACCCATGTTTCCATGGGAACGATGGAAGAAAAATATCTCAATAACTGCGCAATTTGTACGGCGCCGAGCAAAACCTTTAATCTGGCCGGCTTGCAGACCTCCAACATTTTTATCACTGATGAGGAATACCGGAAAAAGATGACGGAGGCAAGAGGTTATTTTTCGCTGAATATTTTTGGGTATAAAGCCTGCGAAATCGCCTATAACGAATGCGAAGCGTGGTTGGACGAGCTTCTCGGCCAGTTGGATGAAAACCGAAAACTGGTCGAGGATTTTATCGCTCGAAGAATGCCGGAAGTCAAGGTGCACCGTTTGCAGGGTACCTATCTGATGTGGTTGGATTTTCGCGCCTGGAACATGACGGAAAAGGAACTGGAGAATTTCATGCTCCATAAAGCATTCGCGGTTTTTGACGAGGGTTACGTTTTTGGAGAAGGCGGCAAAGGGTTTGAACGCATGAATATTGCCTGCCCGAAAAAAGTTTTGGAAGAAACATTAGAGCGTATCGCCGTTGCTCATGGACAATAAAAAACGTCCTGCTTTGTTTTACGGAGCAGGACGTTTTTAACAGAGAAAGAGGGGTCATTCTCCTTTAATAAAGCGACGGACGTCTTTATGGACTTTCATCGTCGGGTTACTGTTCTGATCGCTGATCTCTCGGTTGATAATGGAGCCGAGAATGACAATATTACTCATGATGTAGAGCCAGAACATCAGAATGATGATGGAAGCGAGAGAACCGTAAATCAGGGAATAGTTGACAGAGAGACTGATGATCCACGAAAAAATGGAGCTGGAAACGGTAAGGAGCAGGGAAGCGATGACCGCTCCAGGAAGAACAGCTGTGTGGTAGGGGCAATACCATTGTGCAGCGTAATAAAGGAAAAAGAGCATGATGGAGGAAAAGACGATCAACAGAATAAATCGAAACCAGTTCCAGAGGTTGGCAAGGTCCAGAAGTTGGATCATTTCGATCTTTTCCAGAAAAGGAGTCAATAGACGGATCATCCAATGGCCGCCAAGGAGAATGACGGCGGAAACATAGATAAAAAGAAGAAAAAGGATGGCCCAGGCAAAGCTCATAAGAAATTGGAGGAAACTATGACGGGGATGGACCTCAAAAATATCGTGCAGAATTCCGAACAGAGTCCGGTAAGAAGCGGCTCCGGTATAGATGGCGGACAAAACCCCGATAGATAAAAGGGTTTTGGATTGAGAACCAGTATAGACCAGATAATCTTCCAAAACAGAAAGAGCGTTTTCCGGAATCAGTTCCGCGTAGTTTTCCAGAAAAGAAAGAATATCTTCTCCCAACGTTCCGAGAAGCCATTGGGAACAGATCAGAAGCGGGAAAATGCTCATCACCAGAAAATAGGAGAGCGAAGCGGAAGAACGGAATACATGCTTCTCGAAAAATAGTTTGATAATTTGGCGAACCCCTTTCGCCGAAAAAACGAAATTCATAACTTACCTCATAACAAAATGATACACAGATATATTAGTATAATTATTATTAAGAGAATGTCAACAGAATATGAGAGGAAAAATGAAAGAGATTGAACAGATTTTACGGGGACAGTTCGGAAAATATCCATTCATGGAGGCGCAGGACGCGTTAAAGCTTCTGTATCAACATTGCTTTGGATGTGAGCACATGCTTGCGAACAAAGAAAAAGCCTTGAGCATGCTCAAAGAGGAAATGGATCACGTTGTGGAGATGCCCGGCGGAGAGCTTTGGGAAGATATCGGAAACGGCTATATTCGCCTGAACCTCGCGGCGGCAAAAGCAAGAAAAATTTCCCCGGAAAAGATTGAGGAAGTATTTTTCCAAACGGCGAAAATCGGGAGAAAAACTGATTTTGCGGAAGCGGTGACCGTGTTGGAGCGAATGACAAAAGACGGCGACACGCCGTTTTCCGAACAGGAGCTGAAGGATTGCGTGAATCTTAATCAGGACGGCGTTTTTCGCCACAGCGAACATTACAGAACGCTTTATAAGCCGTCTTACCGGGTGCTGGATTGGAAATTGGCGGAAACGTCGTTGGATTTGTCTTGACTTGATTTGGCACAATGCTTATACTGGCTATTGAGAGGACAATAAGGAGGATTGACAATGAATCAGGAATTGGAACGGAAGCTGGAAGAACTTTCTGAGCTTCAAAAGAAAATGTTTGCCTTCAACTATGCGTCTTCTTCCATTTATCTCGACGGGGCGACGGTGGCGCCGAGAGATACGGAAGAAGGACGAGGCGAGGCTTTGGGCATTCTTTCCAACTATATCTATGAGCTTTCGACGGCAAAAGAGACGATTGAACTTTTGGAATGGCTTTCGGAGAGAAAAGAGGAATTGACGGAGCATCAGGCGAGGGAAGTGGAGCTTCTTTTGCGGGACAATGACTATATGAAGCATATTCCGCAGGAAGAATATGTTGCCTATCAGAAAACGCTCAGCAAAGCGGATTACGTATGGCACCGCGCCAAAGAAGAGGACGATTTTGAGTCATTCAAACCATATCTGAAAGATTTGTTCGAATATAATATCCGGTTTGCCAAATACTATAAACCGGATCAGGACCCCTATGATACCCAACTTGGACTTTTTGAGCGGGGTCTTACCATGGAACAATGTGATCGCTTTTTCGCGACCCTTCGGGAACATATCGTTCCGCTGATCAAAAAGATCGGAGAGGTCCCTCAAATTGACGATTCGCCTCTTTTCGGGCATTTCCCCATTGAGAAACAGAAAAAATTGACAGAGTATCTGATGGCTTACACGGGAGTCGACCCGCACCATTGCAACTGCGGAGAGACGGAGCATCCGTTTACGTTGGAATTCACCAAAGATGACGTTCGTATTACAACCCATTATTTTGAAGATAACGTCGCTTCCTCCATGTATTCCGTCATCCATGAAAGCGGTCACGCCCTCTATGAATTGGGCGGCGCGGATGAGCACAAATACACCGTTGTCGCCGGAGGCGTTTCCATGGGTATCCATGAAAGCCAGTCTCGATTCTTTGAGAATATTATCGGAAGAAGCGAAGCGTTTACCGCTGCCATTTTGCCGAAATTCAAGGAGATGTTCCCGGAACAGTTCGCCGATATCGAGCCTCGCCAGTTCTATGAAATGATCAATAAAGCACAGCCGTCGCTGATCCGTACCGAGGCGGATGAATTGACCTACGCTCTTCACGTGATGGTTCGGTATGAGATCGAAAAGAAGATATTTGCCGGAGAAATGACCGTCGATGAGATCCCCGCGGAGTGGAAACGGCTTTATAAAGAGTACCTTGGCGTTGATGTACCGAATGATCGGGAAGGTTGCCTCCAGGATTCCCACTGGTCCGGTGGCTCTATCGGTTATTTTCCGTCCTATGCTTTGGGTAGCGCTTACGGCGCACAGATGCTTGCGAAGATGAAAGAAGATCTGGATGTGGACGCCGTCTGCGCTTCCGGTACGCTGAAACCGATTTCTGATTGGTTGGGCGAGAGAATTTATCAGTACGCCAGTCTTTATGATCCGAAAGAGATTTTTGAAAAAACCTGCGGCGCGCCGTTCGATCCGACGTACTACACTGATTATCTGGAGAAAAAATACAGCGACATTTATAAATTGTAAGATAAAAAAAGAAACCGGCCAGTTGGCCGGTTTCTTTTTTTATCGTTATTTTTCGATCTTCCCATAAATCATGGCCAGATTTTTGATCATTTCAACGGCGGCATCCATTTGTTCGATGCAGGCAAATTCATGCTTTCCGTGGAAATTGTAACCACCGGTACCGAGGTTCGGGCAGGGAAGTCCCATGAAAGAGAGAACACAGCCATCGGTACCGCCGCGTACCGGTTCGGAAGATGGTTCGCCGCCGGCCATGCGGATTGCTTTTTCGGCGTTTTCAATCAGATGCATATGGTCTTCGATGATGACGCGCATATTTTTGTAATCGTATCCGGTTTCGGCTTCTGCGACACCGGAACCATAGCGACGGTTGATCTCATCAACAGCCCGGTGGATATAATTGACACGATACGTCAACTTTTCCGTGTCATGATCACGAACGATGTAATTCAGTTCGGCGTATTCACAATCGCCTTTCATGGAGGTCAGATAGTAGAATCCGTTATAGCCGTCGGTATATTCCGGTCTTTCCACAAAGGGAAGGAGAGCGTTGAATTCCATGGCGACAAGGGGAGCGTTGATCATTTTGCCTTTGGCGCTGCCGGGATGGACGCTGATACCGTGAAAAACGACTTTGGCATGAGCAGCGTTGAAAGTCTCGTACTCGACACCGCCGAAATGGCCACCGTCCATGGTATAGGCATAGTCGGCGCCGAAATAAGCAAGGTCAAAGCGGTCAGCGCCACGTCCGATTTCCTCATCGGGCGTGAAACCGATTTTGATGGTTCCGTGATGAATTTCCGGGTGAGCCAGAAGTTCTTCGGCTGCCGTCAGAATTTCGGCGATGCCATTCTTATCGTCGGCGCCGAGAAGGGTGGTGCCGTCAGTAACGATCAGGTGTTTTCCAACACATTCGTTCATTTCCGGATAGTCTTTCGGGGACAAGATTAAGTTCTGTTCTTCGTTTAAAAGGATATCGCCGCCTTGATAATCGACGATTTTGGGTTTGATATTGGTGAAGGGAACGACGTCCACTACGTCCATGTGAGCGATGAAACCGATGACCGGGGCTTTTTCACATCCCTCGGAAGCCGGGATTTCTCCGTAAACATAGCCGTTTTCATCCATTTTTACGTTGGAAATACCCATTTCGTTCATTTCATCGCAAAGAGCCTGGCCGAGAATGCGCTGTTCGGAGGTGCTGGGGCAGGTCTCGCTGGTTTCATCGGAACCGGTAGGAAATTGGACATATTTCAAAAGTCTTTCATACGCTTTCATTTTTTCACCTCATTCTGAAATCTATGAGCTTATTTTATCAAAAAATCAAAAAACATTCAACCAATGTGAGCGAAAATATTCCGGTCTCATAGAAATTATGTTAAAAAAGCCCTTGAAATAGTATGCTATTCACAAATAGGGGAAGAAGTCAATGTGCAAAATGACCAAAAATTGGAGGCCGGATTTTGTGAAAACAGAGATATTCCGGGAGAGGTATTTACAAAGAATCGTAAAACAGATAAAATGAACTCAAGATATGAGGAAAATCATATCCAATTATTGAAAAAGAGGAGACAAAAATTATGCGCAAATTACTTGCTATTCTTCTTTGCCTTGTTCTGGTTCTTGCTGGCTGCGCCGGTGGTTCCAACGAAAACGCTGTTGACCTCAATAGCTATTCTCTCGATGAAATCATCGCGAAAGCTAAAGAAGAAGGACACCTCGAGTCCGTCGGTATGCCTGACGATTGGGCAAACTGGGGCGAATCCTGGGAAGGATACACCGCTGAGTATGGTATCGCCCATAACGACACCGATATGAGCTCCGCCGAGGAACTTTCCATGTTTGAAAGCGACCCCACCAGAGCTATCGGCGACGTCGGCTTCGGCTTTACCACCAAACTTGTCGGTTCTGACGGCAAAGAGCTTGTTCAGGGCTACAAGACCTCCTATTGGGATTCTGTTCCCGATTGGGCTAAAGGCGAAAACGGCAAATGGATGATCGCTTACACCGGATGCACGGCTTTCCTTTGGAACAACGATCTTATGGGTGCCGAAATGCCTACTTCTTGGGCTGATGTCCGCAACGGCGATTACAAAGTTGCTATCGGCGACGTAGTCGGCGGTGCTAACGGCCAGGGTGCTGTTATTTCTACCGCTTACGCTTTCGGCGGCGACATCGACAACCTTGAACCCGCTAAAGAGTTCTGGAAAGAAATGGCTGAAGCTGGCCGTATCAACGGTATCGACATCACCAAACAGAACTTCGAATCCGGTGAAGTTCCTTTCGGTGTCATCTGGTCTTACAATGCCTATTCTTATGGCACTAAACTCAGAGCCGAAAATGGCTATGACATGACCTATGGTATTCCTTCCGACGGCGCTATCCTTTCCGGTTATGCTTCCGTCATCAACAAGAACACCGATACTCCTTTCGCAGCCGCTCTTGCCAGAGAGTACATCTTCTCTGATGCTGGCCAGATCAACCTTGCGAAAGCCGGCGCTATCCCGACCAGAACCAACGTCGAGATTCCTGCGGAAGTTTCTGCTGAGACTTTTGATCCCTCTACTTATGCACACGCTGTAGGTTTTGCTGACGCTGACCATTATTCTGAAGTCTGCGCTCAGATTTCCGAGTGGTGGAGTGAAGAGATTCAGCCCCTTATCGCACAATAATTTTTCAAATTACTCGGGGAGTAAGCAAAATGGGGCGTGCTGAAAAGTACGCCCCATTCTTGAATGAGGTGTGTTTCTATGAAAAATGCGGAGAATAAGGTCAGCGGCAAGAAAAAGAGTACAAACAAATATATGTATTTGTTAGCTTTGCTTCCTTTTGTGGTCATTGTCCTTCTTTATGAACTGATTCCTTTGGTCAATCTTGTGATTGACTCCTTTGGCTTAGATTCGGACCATACGGTTCTGTTTTCTTTGGAAAACTACAAGAAAATTTTTACCGCCACCAGTTATCAGACAGCCATTGTGAACAGTCTGAAAATTACGGCGATTTCTACTTTGGCAGGGATTATCCTTGCTTTTCTCGGCGCCCAGGCGGCGCATAATTCAAGAGGTAAACTTCGTAACGCTTTTATGGCAGTCCTTAATATGACTTCCAACTTTGCCGGTGTTCCTCTTGCTTTCGCATATATGATCCTTCTCGGAAACTTTGGTTTTCTGACGCAGATCGCAAATCTTTATGGCATTGAATTTATTCAGAATTTCAATCTTTACAGCAGTAAAGGTTTGATTTTGATGTATATATATTTCCAGATCCCGCTTTCCACCTTGCTGATGATCCCGGCGTTTGACGGAATTCGCAAAGAGTGGCAGGAAGCTAATATGCTTTTGGGCGGAAGAGAAACGACATTCTGGTTCAAAGTCGGGATCCCGGTGCTGATCCCCAGTATTTTCGGTACGATCAGTGTTCTTTTCGCTAACGCGCTTTGCGCTTATGCCACGGCTTACGCGCTTCTTATGAACAACTTCGCGTTGATCCCGGTCAATATTTCCGCCATGTTTGTCGGCGATATTATGGCAAAACCGAAGCTTGGCGCGGCGCTTTCCGTTGTGATGATGGTCATTATGTGTATTGTCATTCTTCTTGATAACTATATTGTTAAGAAGACAACTTCATGGAAGACGAGGTGAGAACAATGAAAAAATCAAAAATTTTCTCCAATGTCTTTATGGTGGCCGTTATTATCTGGTTGCTTCTTCCTTTGATAGCGACTTTGGTCTATTCGCTCTTTAAAAATTGGACAGATATTATTCCGACCGGTTTTTCATTTAAAAGCTATACCACGCTTTTCGGGAACCCCTATTTCTTTACCGCTCTTTATCAGACGGTGCTCATTTGTATTATTCCGATCGCGATCACCATTGTTGTCATGCTTTTGGCACTCTTTGTTGTTACGATCTATTTCCCGAGACTGGAAAAATATGTCCAGATTCTTTGCATGCTGCCTTACACCATTCAGGGCGTTATCCTCTCAGTATCCATTTTGAGCGCTTACGCGAAGTCCGGGACGATTTTCGGAAATCGCATGGTGATGCTCATCGGCGCTTATTGCATTATTATTCTGCCGCATATTTATCAGGGTATTCGAAACAGCATGCACGCTGTCAGTATGCCGATGCTCATTGAGGCGGCGGAGATGCTCGGTGCCAGCCGGCTTTACGCTTTCTTCCGTGTTATTGTTCCGAACATTATCAGCGGTATTACCGTTTCGTCTCTTCTTGCGGTCGGTATTCTTTTCGGAGATTACGTCATCATCCGGAACCTCGGCGGAAGCGGTACGACAAACCTTCAGATTTATCTGTATCAGGCTATGAAGCGTTCTACCGGCGAATCGTCCGCGGTTATCGTTATTATCATGCTTCTGACCTTTACTATTACGGCGATTGTTCTTTACCTCCAAAGCAGAAGCACACTTGAAAAGATCCATAATGAGGGGAGATAAGCGAAAATGTCCTATATTCATTTTGAAAAAATCAACAAATCCTTTGGTGATAACCACGTTCTTAAGGATATTACTCTTGATATTGAAAAGGGCGAGCTTGTTACGCTTCTCGGTCCCTCCGGATGCGGTAAATCAACACTTTTGCGTTGCCTGTCCGGTTTGGAGCAGGTGACTAGTGGCCGGATTTTCCTGGATGGGGAAGATATTACCGACGTAAGCCCCCGCCGCCGTGGTATCGGCATGGTTTTCCAGCAGTACTCTCTGTTCCCGAACATGAGCGTTAGAGATAACGTTGCTTTCGGCCTTAAAATGAAGGGAACCCCGAAAGAAGAAATTGAGGAAAAGGTCAAAGAGATGCTGGATATCGTTGGTCTTTCGGATAAAATCGATCAGTTCCCGATGCAGCTTTCCGGTGGTCAGCAGCAGCGTGTCGCTTTGGCGAGAGCCATGGTAACGGAACCGAAAGTCCTTCTTTTGGATGAACCGCTCTCCGCTATTGATGCTCTTCTGCGCCGCAACCTTCAGATCGAGATCCGCCGTATTCAGCAAAAGCTCAACATCACGACGATTTTCGTAACCCATGACCAGGACGAAGCCATGGTTATGTCTGATACGATCCATCTTTTCAACGCGGGTCATATTGAGCAGTCTGGTTCTCCGGTCGATCTTTATACGACGCCTTGCACCAAGTTCGCCGCGACCTTTATTGGTAACTACAATATTTTCAGCGCGGAGAAATTCGGCAACGCCTGCGGCGAGAAACTGGATTGCCAGGATATCGCCATTCGTCCGGAAATCGTAAAAATGAGCAAGGAGCCCATTGAAGCGGAAAACAGCTACCTGATGAAAGGCGTTATCACCAACCACATTTCCCACGGCAATATCATTCGTTTCCGTGTCGAGTGTGGAGATATCTGGTATAACTCTGATGTCGTCTTTGAAAAAGAAATGGCTTTCACTGAAGGTGACGAAGTTTATACGGCTATTGATAAAGATCTGATCATCAAACTTTAATTCAATGAAAAAATAGCGAGTACCGGGAGATAATTCTCCCGGTATTTGTTGTAAGGAAAAGAGGAAACAGTTATGACTGAAATTTACGCGCACCGTGGTTTCTCTGGCGTCTATCCGGAAAATACCGTTCTTGCCTTTCAGAAAGCCGCGGAATGTGGAGCGGAAGGAATTGAATTTGACGTTCATCTGACCAAGGATGGCGTGCCGGTTGTTATGCACGATGAGAATACCATTCGCACGACCGGAACGGACGCTTTGATTAAAGACCTCACATTAGAAGAGTTCAAGGCGCTGGACGCCGGTTATGTGAAAAATGGCGAATTTGGATTTGTGGCGCCGCCGACCTTGCGGGAAGTTTTTGAAGTTTTGAAAGAGACCGGAATGAAATGCAATATTGAGATCAAAACCGGTGTCTATGAATATCCGAACATTGAAAGAAAAATTTTGGCCATGATGGATGAGTTTGATCTTCGAGAAAAGACGATCATCAGTTCCTTCAACCATTTTACGGTTACACGCTTCAAGGAGTTGGCTTCGGATGTTAAGGTGGGCTTTTTGGAAGAAAGCTGGCTGATCCATCCCGGCGCCTATACCAGAGCACGGGGAGCGGAGTGTTTTCATCCGTTCTTCAATATGCTGAACCATGAAAATATGCAGGACCTTCGCAACAACGGCATTGAAATCAACGCCTGGACGATCAATGACGAGGAAGATATGCGCAAGGCCCTTCAGCTTCAGCTTGAAATCGGTATTACGAACTGGCCGGATAAATTCCTCGCCATCCGTAAAGAGGTTTGCGGCGTATGATGCGTATCGCTCACAGGGGTTTGGCGGGACTCTATCCGGAAAATACACGCCTGTCCTTTGAAAAAGCGTTGGACTTTACACCGGACGCGATGGAAATTGACGTACAAATGACCAAAGACGGGAAACTGGTCGTTTTTCACGATGAGGAACTGGGAAGAATGACCAAAGGCGTAAAAGGCTGGTTGAAGGATTACACCTATGAGGAGCTATGCCAGCTGGAAATCGGCGGAGACTTTGATGTTCCGCCGCAGCGGATTCTGACGTTGGACGAGTATTTCGATCTGGTGGATTCTTCCGACATAAAAACCTTTGTGGAACTGAAAAACAGCTTTATTGTCTATTCCGGTTTGGAAGAAAAAACGCTGGAAGTGATAACGAATCATCATCAGAGAGAAAAATGTATCGTCTATTCGGCGAACCATTTTTCTGTGATGGATTTTAAGGCGATGGCACCGGATATTGAGGTTTGTTTTCCTTTTGATAACTGGATCTTTGACAGGGGTTGCTATTGTGAAAAATATGGTGTAACGATGACGATTCCATACTATCTTTCTTTGACGAAGCAGGATATTGATGATTTTCATGAGCATGGCGTCAGCGTTTATCCGTGGACAATTGACGATCCGGTGAAAATGAAAGCCATGCTCAAAATGGGAGCGGATGGAATGCTCACGAACCGTATTGACCTTCTAAACGAAATATAGAAGGAGGACGGGACGCTGTCCGTATTTGTTTTCTTGACGAAAACGGCGAAAAATGTCATAATAATAGACGAAAATTCTGAGGAGGGATAACGATGGAGTTGGGAAAACGCTTGAGAAAATGTCGTGTTGTGGAAACGGATGAGGTGGACCATATCATCGGAAAAGCGTCCCGCAAGATTTCTTTTTCGGCGATCCGGCAATGCCTTCTGGCCAACGACCTTCCGGAAGAATATCGGAATATGCTTCAGAAAAACGCCTATGATATCTTAAGAGTGGAACACCATTTGAAAGATTATTATGATATTCTTTCCGACCACTATGATTATCATCCGGAAAAGTTGAGCGTGGGAGAGATGGAACGGAATTTTTTCCTCCGTGTTCGCAATACCCTGGATAATCGTATGGATGTAAAGATGTTTTTCCCGAAAGGAAAAGAAAATCTGTTTTTATATGTGGATAAAGAACGTTTGGAATATGCTCTTTTGGAATTGATCCTCAACGCCCAACAGCACGCGCTCACGGATCCGGATACACGGAAGGAGATCCGCATTTGGGTAAGCGGCGCCGGAAAAGGCATTCGCTTTTCAATTTCTGATAATGGTCAGGGAATGGATGAGGAAGAACTGACCCATTGCTGTGAGCCTGGCTTTTCCATGTCCGAAGATCGGAATTCTTTGGGACTGGGACTTTGCCTCGTTCGTTATTTCGCCAGTGTGTGTCACGGAAAATTTGACCTTTCTTCCGAAAAAGGAAAGGGTACGACGGTAAAGCTGACGATTCCTCGGGCTACGGAGGAAGAATGTTTGGGTGTGGCTTCTGCCAAAATAGCAAGCGACGAGTATCCGAATCCGGTAGATATTATGTTGGGAGTTTAATACGAAATTCGTATAGAATATTATAAAAGATCGGAAAGGTGGTAAAAATTGAAACAATTCAAAAAAGCAAAAGGAATTAAAAATGTAGAACGCTTTTACCGCTGCATTTCGACAGAAGAGTATGTCAAAAACTATGTAGATGTCGATAAATTTATCGAATACTGCAAAGAATGTCCTAATTATAATAAAAGATGGTCCTGCCCTCCCTATAGCTTTGACGTGATGGAGGAATTTTGGAAAAAATACCGTTATTTACATCTTTTCGCCTTTAAGTTGGATTTGGAAGATGGTTTGGAAGACAGCGTTATGACCCCGGAAGAAATTGACCAGTTGGTTCTTCGTATTCGTCAGCAGAATTATGTCATGGCCAGCAAATGGATCCTGGAGCAGGAGCATAATAACCTGGATTCTATTGCTTTAGATGGGGGACATTGTTCCAAATGCAAACGCTGTATGCGCCTAAAAGGACAACCCTGCCGCTTTGGGGATACCATTCGTCCTGCCATTGACGCGATCGGCGGAGATTTGGTCAAAACGGCGGACGAAATTTTTCATACACCGATCCTCTGGATCGAAAACGGAAAAGTGCCCCAATATTTTCTCTTTATTCTTGGGCTTTTGAGTCAAGAAGAAAACATTTATTTTACGGATTGAGGAAAACGAATGATTTATAAAGAAGCGTTGGATAAGCTCAATGGAGCCAAGGAAGAGGAGATCGAAGATAAGCTGGAAAAACTGACGGAGAATAAGAATCTTTCTCCGAAGGAAAGGGAACTTCTGCTCAAAGAAACCGTTGGTATTTTATTTACCGCGGCGAAAGAGTATAAAGGCGAAGAACTTTACAGAGTGATACGCCATGGAAATGAACCCATTTCTTCGTATGATGGACTTTGGGAGGAAGAAAATTCCTGTTTTGGAGAAGATTTTTTGACTTTTTTCGCGGATCCGATCACGCCGTTTCTGGATGGAAAGGTTCAAAAGGATGAAAGAGTTAATCTGTTGACTTATCGGAAAGTAGTTTCGGAAAATCCAGAGTTACTCTTGTTATCCGGATTTCCGGATGATTCTGGTGTGTTTGAACTTTTGCAGAAAGATGGACTTTCGGATGAAGGAAAGCAAAATTATCAAAAGATAACCCGCTTTATTCGTAAAGCGATTGAAGATAACGATGGCGCTTTCCTGAGTGAGATAGAGCAGGTTTTAACGGCCAATGAACCGGTGGAGGCTTTCTATTACGCTCTTTCCAATGGCTCGGAATATCCGATTATGAAGAAAGAATACGCCGGGAACTTTTATCTTTGCACCAGTTGTATCTTTTGCCGGTTAGATTCTATGAATCCCGAAGGAGAGGAAGTGCGCATTGAACCATTGGCGCACAACAAAGAATCCATGCTTCCGGGAGAGGCTGTTCTCTACGATGATTTCGGGGAGATCGGCTGTTTTACTTTTGAAAAAAACGATTATCAATAAAAAAATCCTTCTGCTTTTTGCAGAAGGATTTTTTTAACGAACGAAAAAGTGTCCCAGATGTTTCTTATTGTTGTTAATACGTTTGAAATAGCCGAGAATGAATAGAACAAGAGCTACAATGGAAAGAACGCCGCCAACGATCGGAACGCTGTCCATGAACGTAACGGAGAAACCGATGAGGAGAAAGCCGATTCCGACAAGACGGTCACCGACGACCTCGGTATCACACCATTCGTTATATTCATCCATTCTTTTATGGGTACGGAGATTTTTTGTTACTTCATAGGGAACGGTTTTCCGCCGATTGATATTTTTGGCGATTCCCAAGTAGATGATCCCGGCGATAAGTCCTACGATCAAAAAGATATAATTCATAGCAGTCCTCCGAAAAATGTTCTGTTCCCATTATAACCCAAAATTTGCCGAGAATAAAGAGGATTTACGGAAAAATTGAAAAGAATTTGCGGGGGACTCTTTCAAAACGGAAAAAAAGATGGTACAATAAAGCTATCAGTACAAGGGAGGAAAGTTACTTTGTATACGGGAAAATATTTTATTGAAAAACTGGGTATGATACCGCATCCGGAAGGCGGATATTATAAAGAAAATATTCAATCGGAGCGCAGTTCTGAAGATAGAAAAATTTGGTCCAGCACCTATTTTCTTTTGAAAGATCGGGATTTTTCAGCTTTCCACCGCCTTCAATCCGACGAAATCTGGTATTATCATTCCGGAACGCCGCTGATTGTTTATATGATTAAAGAAAACGGGGAACTGGAACAGGTACGTTTAGGTTTGGATATTGAGAGGGATGAAAAGCCGCAGATTTTGATGCCGAAAGGCTGTATTTTCGGCGCTGTAATGGACGGTACCGGCTATTCTCTTTTCAGCTGTATGGTTTCTCCCGGTTATGACCCCAAAGATTTTGAATTGATGTCACGGGAAGCACTTTTGGAACAATATCCGCAATACGCACAGATCATTCGGAGACTTACCCGCTGATTAGAGGAAAAATACACCGATGGCCAGGCCAATGCCTGCCGAAAGAGCCATTTTGAACAGAAATTTTATCGTCTCTTCGGAAAAAAGGCGGCGCCGATATTTCAAGGCGTGGGAGTCGGTCATATAGTTTTCCGCTTTCTTTTCTAAAAGAGCGTCAGGTTCCGAACGACGCTCATCGCTGACAAAGAAAAGGATTTTTTCAAAATATCCACCTTCCACATCGTTGATTTCAATGATCTTTTTATTTACGCCACGGATCATGTAAGCACCTCCGAACAAAGATTCTTATTATAGTTTGAAAAAATGAACTTTTTTTATTCATAAAATGTAAAAATCTTTGGGATTTTTTTATACGATTCGTAAAGCTGAGAAAATGAGCATTGTGGAAAACTCGGTGGAAAAGGTTGAAAACTCAGCCTAAAATCCGGGAAAATAAAGGATTTTTTCCGGTTGAAAGGCAAAAAAGGTCTTCATACGTACAGTTTACAAGACTTTACGTTGCTTTTTTGTTGAGCATTATGCTCATCTTTTTTATACAAAAATGCTCATCAGAAGAAAGGAAACGGGTTCCTTTATGAAGGTAGAGTATGTAAAAGATGGCGTGATTTTATCGGATGCCGATGGGTTTTCATTGGAGCAGACGCTGAATTGCGGACAATGTTTTCGCTGGATAAAGGATGAAGACAATGTGTGGCATGGCGTTGTCCGGGGGAAGAAAGCCACTTTAAGAGAAGCAGAGGGAACGATTTATTTTGAAAAGGTTTCTCCGGCGGATTTTGAGACGATCTGGCGGGATTATTTTGATCTGGCACGGGACTATCGGGCGCTGAAAAACTCCTTTTCGGAAAACAGTCTTCTCAGGGAAGCCTGTTCTTACGCTTCGGGAATCCGAGTGTTGCGTCAGGAACCATGGGAAGCCTATATCACGTTTGTTATCAGCCAGAACAACAATATTGTCCGGATCAAAGGGCTTGTGGAACGGCTCTGTGAGGCTTTTGGAGAAGAATTTCCGGAAGGCGGATATTGTTTCCCTTCGGCGGAAAAATTGTCTCAGGCGACGGAGGAGAGACTTCGGACCTTGGGCTTTGGATATCGTTCCGCTTACATAAAAAAAGCGGCGGATGAGGTCGCTTCGGGTCGATTGGTATTAGAGGATTTGCGTGATATGGAGCTTTTAGAGGCAAAGAAACGCCTTATGCAAATTCCGGGGATCGGTCCCAAAGTGGCGGATTGTGTTCTGCTGTATGGACTGGGTCGGACGGAATGCTGTCCGCAGGATGTCTGGATGAAACGGGTTCTTTCCGCCTTTGGCGGCGCTTTGCCGGATTGCGTAGAGAATTACGCCGGAATAGCGCAACAGTTTTTATTTCATTTTGCACGAAATTATCCGGAAAAGTTTGTTATTATCAAGGCATAAAGCACATTGAAAAGTTTTGTGTTTTGATATACAATAAAGACGAAATCAAAAAGGGAAAGGATCGATTATTATGCCGCTCGTCGGAACAAAAGAAATGTTTGCTAAAGCATACGAAGGAGGCTACGCCATCGGTGCTTTTAACGTAAATAATATGGAGATCATCCAGGGTATTACGGAAGCAGCCGCGGAAGAAAACGCGCCTTTGATCCTGCAGGTATCTAGCGGCGCCAGAAATTACGCGAAACCGATTTATCTCAGAAAACTGGTCGAAGCGGCGGTTTATGATACCGGACTTCCTATCGCTTTGCATTTGGACCATGGTGATAGCTTTGAGCTTTGCAAGGACTGCATTGATAATGGTTTCACTTCCGTTATGATCGATGGTTCCAAATATAGCTTTGAAGATAATATTGCCCTCACCAGACAGGTCGTTGAATATGCCCACGCCCATGACATCTGCGTAGAAGGTGAATTGGGAACCCTGGCCGGCATTGAGGATGACGTCAACGTCAGCGCGGAAGATTCTTCTTATACCAGACCGGATCAGGTTGAGGAATTTGTGGAAAGAACCGGCGTCGATTCGTTGGCCATCGCCATTGGTACCAGCCACGGAGCCTATAAGTTCAAACCCGGCCACAAACCGATGCTTCGCTTTGATATTCTGGAAGAAGTAGAAAAACGTTTGCCCGGATTCCCGATCGTTCTTCACGGATCTTCTTCCGTTCCGCAGGAATGGGTCAAGGTTGTCAATGAATTCGGCGGCCAGATGCCCGATGCCATTGGTATTCCGGAGGAACTGCTTCGGGAAGCCGCAAAAATGGCTGTCTGCAAGATCAACATCGACTCCGATCTTCGTTTGGTTTGCACCGCGTCCATCCGTGAGCATATGTTTGAGCATCCGGATCACTTTGACCCGAGACAGTATCTCAAACCGGCTCGTGCCAATATCAAAGAGATGGTCCGCCACAAGATCGTCGATGTTCTCGGTTGCAACGGAAAAGCCTAAATCAGATAAAATCCCCGATCGGCAATCGGGGATTTTTAAATAATTTGGCCCAAAATAGCTTGTGCTATAATCTAAAGCAAATAGGATGGGGGTAGCCATTTCATGAAAAAAGATTTAAAGTGTTTGCGCTGCGGACAAAAAATGAACTATATTAAAAAAGAAAAATTGCAGCTTGGTCAGACGGGTTGGTTACTGGGCGACCTTCCGAATTTAGTGGCGGGGGCGATGGAAGTGGATATTTACACTTGTCCTCAGTGCGGAAAAATCGAATTCTTTTTGGCAGAGGCCGAAAATGATGATGAACTGCCACAGAAGCAATGTCCGAATTGCGGAAAGTGGCACGATTTTGATTATCCCAAGTGTCCGTTTTGTAAATACGATTATAATGAATAATATTTGAAATATAAAAAAGGCTCTTCCCGAAAGGGAAGAGCCTTTTTCTGCAAATAATAACTTATTTGACTTCGACGGTAGCGCCAGCTTCTTCGAGTTTCTTTTTGATCTCGTCAGCTTCAGATTCAGAAACGCCTTCTTTGACGGCTTTCGGAATGTTATCAACGATCTCTTTGGACTCTTTAAGGCCAAGACCGGTGATTTCTTTGACAGCTTTGATAACAGCCATTTTGGTCTCACCAGCACCGGTAAGAACAACATCCCAGCTGTCTTTGGTGGCGGCGGCAGGAGCATCAGCAGCAGCAGCGCCGGCGACCATTACGGGAGCATCAGCGGAAACGCCGAATTCCTCGCAGATTGCATTTTTGAGTTCGTTAACTTCGAGAATAGAAAGACCTTTGATCTCTTCTACGATTGCCTGAATTTTTTCAGAAGCCATAGTAGTTTACCTCCTGTAATAATGTTGGATTGATAATTGTGATAAGATGATTAGGCGGCTTCGCCTTCATCACCGCCGTTTTCTTTTTCAACGATTTTGTTAAGAGCAACGGCGATACCTCTGATCGGGCTGACAAGAGCACAAACGAGGGCAGTAAGAATACCTTCTTTGCTCGGCAGTTTGGAGAGGGCGATGACCTCTTTATCGGTCATGACATTGCCTTCCATAAAGCCTGCTTTGATGGAAAACTTACCGTTGGAATTCTCTGCAAATTTACCAAGGATCTTGGCGGGAGCGATCGGGTCCTCGTTGGAAAGAGCGAGAGCGGTGCTTCCGGACAGATAAGAGGTAAGACCTTCATAACCTGCTTCCTTAGCGGCAAAACGAAGAATGGAATTCTTGACGACGGCATATTCGACACCGGCTTCACGAAGATCACGACGGAGCTTCGTATCATCAGCGACATTGATACCAATATAATCGACAAGAACACCGGCCTTAGCGTTTTTCAGCTTTTCGACAAGCTCTTCAACTGCTTCTTTCTTTGCTTGCAAGATTTTTTCACTGGGCATTAATTTCACCTCCTGCTTTATGATGGGGAGCTGAACATAAAGAAAAGCTCCCTCCGCGAGCCGTGGAAGGAGCGTAATAACAAAGTATAACACTCATCCTCGGCAGGCCGACAGAATGTCGTTTAAGCGCAGAAACGCACCTGCTGTCTTTGGACAGCGTTATTATTATAGCTTATCTCTTATACGATGTCAAGTACTTTTTCTCGATTAAAGACGTTTTTTCTTCTTAAAATTGCCATATTTCCGATGATTATAGTTTCGGATGATCATCAGGAGAACATAGAGAATAATAAGGATCCCGAGGAAACACAGAATGAATTTGAACCAAAAAGAACGGGTCATATCGGAAAAGTTTTTAAGTCCGCTCAGAAGTTCGCTTTGCTCGACGGATTCTCCGGCGACAAGGGGAACGGTTCCAATGATCTCACCGGCAAGTACCAGATTAAGGTTGCCGATTTTTTCACCATCTTCGATAGGCGCTTCGACGGATTCAGGAAGATCATAGGTATAACTGATGGACGAGACATCAATATCAATGGGAAGGAGAGTGCGGTATGTCTCACCGATTACAAGAGGCAGATGATCTTTCTGCCAGGCAAGCTCCAACGGAACTTCGGCGATCTGGGAACCGGATTCCACAATCGTTTTCACTTCAAACTCAGTGAAAGCCCACATATAAAGGCTTTTGGCGTCAACGAAGGCAAGGTTGAAACCGTCATCCAACTCATAAGGGGCACCGAGGTCAACTTGATAGTAGGAGAATCCTTCATATTCCGCGTAGGAAACCACGTTCCGTCCTATGTCCGAGCTGAAACCGGCTTTAATACCGGTAACAGGAGAATAATAGTGAATGTTTCCGCTGACGATCAGCCCGTTGAACGAGTTCCAAATCAGCTTCTGGTGCGTATCGGTCGCCTCACAAATATAAGAAGTTTTGGAGACGGCTTCCCGGAATTTATCCAATCCCATCGCGTAGCGGGAAATCAGGTACATATCATAAGCCGTCGTGTAGTTGGCGGTATTATGAAGACCGTGGCAGTTGGTAAAATTGGTATCTTTGGCACCGATTTCCATTGCCTTTTCATTCATCATTTCCACAAAAGTGTCCTCGTCACCAGCTACAATTTCCGCGAGGATCAAAGCCGCGTCATAACCGGCGGCAACGGTCAGGTCATAAAACAATTCTTCGGCGGTGAAAACGTCACCGGAAAGCATGCCGGTGGCAATAATGCCATGACGATTATCATAGAGAAAGTTCTGGATGGCCATATCATAGACGCCCTGTTTTTCCCAACCGCCGGCTTGTTCAATGTTTTCAATAACGACGATAGCAGTCATGATCTGAGTCAGTTCGGCTGGATACATTCTTTGATGGGCGTTCTGCTCAAAAAGGACGTTTCCGTTCTCATCCGCCAGATAGATTGCTTCGGAATGCAGTTCGCAGGAAGGAACATATTGCATGGTTGCCAGGGCCTGTACGGCAAAAGATAAAGTGAAAATGAGGGCAAGAAGAACGGAAATCGCTTTTTTCATAAATTCCTCCGAAAACAATCAAAATTTTATGTCAAAAAAGAAGAGAAAAGCAAAAAAATATTGCGAAAAGGGTGTCCAATTTGTTATACTGTCATTATAGCAAAAAAAAACACGAATGGGAATAGTTTCTTTTAATATTATAGAAAATTAATAGAATGTTAAATTTTAATCCGTAGCGGAGGATACTATGATCTATATTACAGGGGATACACATGGCGATCTTTCCAGATTGAAGACGGCAAAACTGAAAAAAGGCGATACGCTGATCGTTTGCGGCGATTTCGGCTTTGTTTGGGATGGTTCAAAAGAAGAATTAAAACATCTGGATTGGCTTTCCAAAAGAAAATATCAGATTCTTTTTGTGGAAGGCGCTCACGAGAATTTTGAGATGCTCAGCCAATATCCACAGATGGATTTTTGTGGTGGTCGGGCTCGACAGATTGCGGGAAATATTTATCAGCTGATGCGCGGCGAAATTTTTACCATTGAAAACAAGAAAATTTTGGCTTTTGGCGGCGGTGACGATGAGGAAAGGGAACTTTCAGAAATCAAAGAAGCACCGGATTTTCAGAGACTTCCCACGGAAAAAGAGTGCGATCATTCCCGTCAGATTCTTGATGAATGTCATCATACGGTAGATTATATCGTCACGTATGACGTCGGATTTAAGCTTCGAAGTATGCTTCGGATGGAGAGCAACTGTTTCAATAATCTGCATGCTTATCTGAATGAAGTGGCGGCCACCTGCCAATATAAAACATGGTTTTTCGGATGTTTCCATATGGATTTGAAAATTCCGCCGGTCTATCACGCCGTATATAAGAATATATATGAAATAGAAAGCGGAAAAGAACTTTGATCACGGTTGACATTCCGACAGAGATTTGTTAAAATAAACGGGAATAAGGGAGTAGTCGGCGCAAAAGCGTAGCTTTGCCAACATACTGGATCTATCCTGGCTTGGCTTTAAATGATGAGACTTATCCGCATTTTATTGTATGCGGATAAGTCTTTTTTATTTTATCGGAGGAAAAATCATGTCTTTTTTTGAACTTTTTGTCATAGGGATCGGTCTTTCTATGGATGCCTTCGCCGTTTCGATCTGCAAGGGGCTTTCTGTAGGAAAAATCCGATATAAACATATGCTTTTGGCAGGACTTTGGTTTGGAGGATTTCAGGCACTGATGCCTTTGATCGGTTACTTTCTGGGTTCGGCTTTTGAACGGTATGTGGTAAGCGTTGATCATTGGATCGCGTTTATTCTTTTGAGCATCATTGGCGGAAACATGATCAAAGAATCCAGGGAAAGCGATGGTGAACAAAATGATTCTTTTGCTTTTCTGACGATGTTGCTTTTAGCGGTAGCGACAAGCATCGACGCTTTGGCGGTTGGCATTACGTTCGCTTTTTTACAGGTGAATATCTGGCTTGCCATCACGATTATCGGCTGCACGACTTTCTTTTGCTCGGTCATTGGGGTAAAGGTGGGAAGTATTTTCGGTACCAAATATAAATCCAAAGCGGAATTTTTTGGAGGCGCGGTTTTGGTCGCTATGGGAATAAAAATTCTGATTGAACACCTGTTTTTCTCGTAAATAACAATGTAAAGTGAAATACCTACACAAGCAAAAAAAGAGCGGTAATACCGCTCTTTTTTTGCTTGTGTAGGGAATCAGCCGGCTTTCGTGCCGATGCGAAGCTTGTCGGCGATCAGCGCGATAAATTCTGAGTTCGTGGGTTTTCCTTTTCCGCTATGTATTGTGTAACCAAAGTAGGAATTCAGGACATCAACGTCACCACGATCCCATGCGACCTCGATGGCGTGACGAATGGCCCGCTCCACACGGGATGAAGTGGTGCTGTGCTTTTTAGCGACGGAAGGATATAAGCATTTGGTTACGGAATTCATAATATCAATGTCATCCACCGCCATCATAATGGCTTCTCGCAGATAATGATATCCTTTGATGTGGGCCGGAACACCGATTTGGTGGATGATATCGGTAACGATCACTTCCATATTGGAAGGTTCTTTAGAAGCGGCAGAGACAACCGAGCCAGCCGCGTTGATGTAAAAACTGTGAATCCGTTCAGCCAACGCCGAAAAATTGAGGGGACGAATGAAGCAATAAGCGGCACCGGCTGAAAGAAGTTCCTGCTCCAAAATGGCGTTATTAGCGGGAACGATGACCATGAAAAGGGGAATGGCGTCACCGAGGGTCAATTTCGCTTTTTCGATGACACCGATCATATCAAGCGTAGAAAGAAAAGCACTGCCCAAAACGACGTCAGGTTTGTGCTCAAAAATCGTGCTCAACAGTTCCGCTCCGTCTTTTTTGGCAAAAGAAAGAGAAAATTCCGTGGGACTTAAAACGTCACGACAGGCGTGACAAAAATCTTCTTCCTCATCTGCGATTAAAATTTTGATTTTCTTTTCCATAATTTCGTCCTTCTCCATACATTTTGTTCTTTTAAGGCTATTTTTCCTGTATGGTGGAAAAATAATCCTAAAATTGTAAATATTTACCATTCCGTCATTTAGATTACCACTTTTTTACAAATTGTCAAGAGGTTTCCAAAAAAATTCCAAAAAAAGGAAATTAAAAGACTCATTCAAAAAGAGAGGATGCGGTTTGCCACATATTTTCGGCAAAAATCGCGTATCCTTTGGTGGGATCGTTGACAAAAACATGGGTAACCGCACCGACTAGTTTTCCGTTCTGGAGAATGGGACTGCCGCTCATGCCCTGGATGATGCCTCCGGTTTGTTCCAAAAGTTCCGGATCCGTCACACGGATGACCATGTTTTTAGTTGGACTTTTTTCCGCTAAAGAAACTTTTTCAATTTGAATGGTGTATTCCTTTGCTTCGCTGCCGCTGATGGTGGAAAGAATGGTCGCCTCACCCTCGCGGATCGCTTGTTTGGGAGCGATAGGAACGGAAGAACCTTGCGGTTCGGCAAGCAGTGTTCCATATACGCCGGTTTCGTTGTTGATTTTTAGGATACCAATGGTTTCCGCCATGAAAAAATTTCCAACTAATTCACCGGGTTTGCCGGATTTTCCTTTTTTTACTGAGGATATGATGGCGGGAACTACATCGCCATTTAAGAGAGGAAGGACGTTTCCGGTATCGGTATCACAGATAGCGTGACCTAAACCGGCGAATATTCCGATTTCCGGATCGCAAAACGTCATGGTGCCGATTCCGGCGGAACTGTCGCGCACCCAGAACCCGACTTTATAACCGCTTCCATCGGAAGCTTTTTCCGGGATGATGGTGACGCTGAGAGGTTTTCCGTCCCGCTCCAAAGAGAAAGACAGGGATTGACCATCGCTGGATTGAATCGTTGCCGCCACATCTTCATTGGTAAAAACGGTTTGTCCATCGATGGAATGGATGACATCTCCCTCCTGGATACCGGCGTTGGCGGCAGGGCAGAGCATTCCTTCGGAAGTCGGAATAGGGGAAAGGCTGACGATCATTACACCATCCGTGAACATCTTTACCCCAAAGGGAGTACCGCAAACGGTGACGGTTTTATCGTTCAAAGGCTCTATGTGAGCGGCTTTGACGGGAATCAGGCCAAAAAGATCAATTTCGGTTTTTCTGGGCACCGTTTCGGAAGAAAAAACAAGGCTAGTCGAGGAACGTGTATTTTGAAAAGAGAGAAGCGGACGGTACGATTCGGGAAATTGCAGATCGTTGCTTTGTGAAAAATAGTAGGTATCGGGTAAAGTGGTTTGAAAAAAGCAAAGCAGGCCTAAAATCAGAACGATACAAGCAATCAGGGCGCAGGAAAAACGGCGATAAATTTGATACAACGAAAACACCTCCGAAAATAGTGTTTCGTAATTTACTTTTTCTATGAGAGGCAAAGTTTTGCTTGCCAAAAAGGAGAAAAACGCATATAATATTTGTTAAAGAATAAATATTAAATTTTTATAAAAAACGCTTGACGAATGGGAACTCTTTGTGGTATAGTTAATATACCTCTAAAAGGGTTATTTTTTTGCGTAAAAAACCGCGTCCTTTTAATTGAGGGAGGCAAAAATTCCAAGAATCAGGAGGTGCCGCAATGCGAGTCAAAATAGTGTTGGCCTGCACAGAGTGCAAACAACGCAACTACACTACCATGAAAAACAAAAAGAACGATCCGGACAGACTTGAGATGAAAAAATACTGCAGATTCTGTCGGAAACACACGCTCCACAGAGAGACTAAGTGAGGAAAGGAAGGTACTGCCGTGGCTACTGAAAAAACTGCGAAAAAACCGTCCGTCTTCGCTAAAATCGGTCGATTCTTCAAAGACATTGTTGGTGAGCTGAAAAAGGTCGTATGGCCCAGCAAAAAACAGGTCATCAACAATACCATTGTTGTAATCGTTGTCGTCATTCTCTCTTCGTTGGGGATCAGCTTGATCGATTATTTCTTCGGTCTGATTCTTAAGCTGTTCTTCGGCTCTTAATGAGAAAGGAACAATCTTATGGCTGAAACTCCTAAATGGTATGTTGTCCATACGTATTCCGGTTATGAAAATAAAGTAGCCGGAAACATTGAAAAAGTCATTGAAAACCCGCGTTTTCATGATTTTATTTTCGATGTAAGCGTACCTACCGAAACGGTCGTTGAGGTAAATGACAACAAAAAACGTGAAGTGGAACGTAAAATTTTCCCTGGTTATGTCCTTGTCAAGATGATCCTTACCGATGAATCTTGGTACGTTGTAAGAAATACCCGTGGCGTTACCGGTTTCGTGGGTCCGGCTTCCAAGCCTGTCCCGCTGACGGATGAAGAAGTCGCTAAATTGGGTATTGGTTCCAAGACGGTTGAACTGAAGTATGCCGTAGGAGACATCGTATCGATTATCGGCGGCCCGCTCGAAGGTTTTGACGGAAAGGTCGAGTCTATCGACGTTCCGAACAACAAAGTTCGCGTGATCGTTTCCATGTTCGGAAGAGACACGCCGGTCGAGCTGGAGCTTGAACAGGCGGCCTGCAAAGATTGAAAATCTTTTTGAGGTAGTCGGTCTTTAACAGCAAAAAAGAAGACCGGCGAACGCAAGACAAAGAGTTCTTGCGTGTGGGAGGAACCGAAAATTTTTCTGAATCGGCTCCGCTTGACCACATAATGGTTGGAGGTTTGAAAACAATGGCACAAAAAGTTATTGGCTTAATCAAGCTGCAAATTCCGGCCGGAAAAGCTACTCCGGCTCCGCCTGTTGGCCCCGCACTTGGCCAGCATGGTGTTAACATCATGGCATTTACGAAAGAGTTCAACGAGCGTACCAAAAATGATATTGGTATGATCACTCCTGTTGTCATCACCGTTTACGCTGACCACAGCTTCTCTTTCATCACCAAAACTCCCCCGGCTGCTGTTCTTATCAAGAAAGCTGCCAATATCAACAAGGCTTCCGGCGCTCCGAACAAGACCAAGGTTGCCAAAATTACTTCTGAACAATGCCGTAAAATTGCTGAAACCAAGATGCCTGACCTGAATGCCGCATCCGTTGAAGCAGCAATGAGCATGGTTGCCGGTACTGCCCGTTCCATGGGTATTACCGTTGAAGACTGATGAGGGAGGTTAGCAGGAATGAAACACGGTAAGAAATACGTTGAAAGCACTAAGCTTGTTGAACATGCTAAACTCTACGAGGCATCCGAAGCTCTTGATCTTGCCTGCAAAACCGCAACGGCAAAATTTGATGAGACCGTAGAATGCCACATCCGTCTTGGCGTCGACTCCCGTCATGCTGACCAGCAGGTCCGTGGCGCTGTCGTTCTTCCGAACGGAACCGGTAAAGACGTCCGCGTCCTTGTCTTCACCAAAGGCGATAAAGTTCAGGCCGCTCTTGATGCTGGCGCTGAATATGCCGGTGCTGAAGAATATGTTCAGAAAATTCAGTCCGAAGGCTGGATGGATTTTGATGTTGTCATCGCTTCTCCCGATATGATGGGTGTTGTCGGTAGACTCGGTAAAATCCTTGGCCCGAGAGGACTTATGCCGAACCCCAAAGCCGGTACGGTAACTCCCGATGTCGCGAAAGCTGTTAAAGATGCTAAAGCTGGTAAAATCGAGTATCGTCTTGATAAAACCAACATCATCCACTGCCCGATCGGCAAAGCTTCCTTCGGCGCTGAAAAGCTCCAGGAAAACTTTGACACTCTTATGGGTGCGATCATCAAAGCAAAACCGGCTGCCGCAAAAGGCCAGTACGTTAAATCCTGCGTAGTTTCCGCTACGATGGGTCCTGGCGTTAAGATCAACCCGGCGAAATTCATGTAATTGAATGAATGAAAAAGTCCCGTGCTCAAAATGAGCACGGGACTTTTTTTATGTGTACTATAAAAATTTGAAAAGAATGTTGCAATAAACGGAATCAAATAAATCACCTAATAATAGTTCGAACAAGGGTGAAATTGGTCTATTTCTTTTGCCAAAAACCACCAAAATAAAGAAAGTAGCCCAAGGTCCATGGGAAAGTAACCGAAAGGATAATTTCTTTATGTTAAAAAGTCTGATAAAATTATAATGTCCAAATGAGACAAAAACGCCCGAAAGAAAGGCGGATTCTATCACGAAGAAAGATGGATATCTTTCACGAAGCTGTGTTTGTGATAGAGGGGAAATCCATCAGGGAGAAAAAGGTGGCCGGATATGGAACGAAAGATGTATATCATTACAGATATTTGTGTCGCTTGTGGAGAGCCGGCTATAGAAGGGGAAATGCTTTGCAGAAATTGTCAGAAAAAGCTTTCGCAGGAAGAACTTTCCACGAACCCCGCAACCCTGAAAACTTCCTGGAAAAAACAGGTTTTTTGTTTCAAAAACAAGAAGAAAGAAAAGGATGATAAAGGTACTGACTGATAAAAACTTTTGTTTTTGAAATAATGGAAAGAGGAAATACTATGAATAAAAAAGAGTTAGTTAAAGAGATTTCAAAAAGAACGCGTTTTTCCAAACGGAACATAGCTAGCAGAATGAAAAGTTGGATTTCATAAACACACTTGTTGGAAAATAATAAAAATTATTAAAAAAGAAAGGAGACTGTGATATTTTATGGCAGGTATCATTTACGGGACAATGAGCATAGCGGCTCTTTTTATGACGGCTGCTTTTTATTTCATTGAACAGAAAAAAATCAGTTGTCTTCTTCCTGTAGCGCTATCTGTTTTTATCAGCAATTTTGGTTGGTTTTTAACATCGGTTTCTCAGACATTAAAGGGAGCGTTGAGGGCCAATCGAATCGCCTATCTTGGCAACGTATTTCTTCCACTTTTCATGTTATCGTTAATTTTGAACGTTTGCCAGATTTCCATTTCCAAAAAATTTCTGATGGCCGCTTTGGTTTTCAGCGCAGCTATTTTGCTTTTGACATTTACCCCCGGTTATTCAAACGTCTATTACGCCAGTGTCGAGTTAATCCAGGTGGATGGATTTTCTGTTTTGGATAGAGAATATGGGCCGCTTCATATTATTTTTTATTTATATTTGTTTGCCTATTTTATGAGTATGTTGACGGTGATCGGCTATACGTTTCTTAAAAAGAAATTCGTCAACCGGATGCACATTCTCTATTTATTTTTTATTGTATCCGGAAATTTGCTGATCTGGATTCTGGAACAGTTTACGGAAAAAGAATGGGAATTTTTATCCATCGCTTATTTGGTTTCGGAAGTTTTGATCTATCTCCACATTGGCGCACTCAACACTTCCCGCAAGGAAGGAGAAAACAACATTCTGAAAAAGTCATCGGAGCCGCTTTTTAAGGGAATCCAAGGAGAAGAAAAGACGGTTTTTTCTGAGGAAAGCATTGATAATATTTTTTCTCGCTGTGAAGCTTTGAAAGATTTTACGGATCGGGAAAAAGAAGTGCTTCGGCTGATTTTGATGAATAAAAAAAGAAAAGAGATTGGTCAGGAACTTTTTTTAGCGGAAAGTACGATCAAAAAATATACAGCGCAAATATTTCGAAAACTTTCTGTCAATAACCGGATGGAATTGTTTCTTTTGCTGAAAATGTATCAATAAAGGAAAAATAGCCCGAAGTCCACCATAAAAATAGCCCTAAGGCTTCTTGTTTAGCACCTAAAATCATGGTACCTTTGCAGAAGAAAAAACGTTTTTGCAAGACGTTTTTTTAATTTTTTTGTAAAGGAGAAAAACACATGAACAAAAGAATTTTTTGTTTAATGCTGTCTGTTCTGATGGCCTTTTTCATGCTTTCGGTGACAGCGGTAGCCGATCCGGTAGTTCTTGTCGGGGAGAAAGAATTGGTTGTAGAGCTTACAAAAGTTCCCGAAAAGAATAAGAGGGAATTTGATATCGGCGAAGAAACGAATCTGATCGTAGCCAATAAAGGGCATGACTATCTGATTTGGACAGAGAAAGAACTGACCGATGAGGAGAAAGAATTGCTTAAAGAAAAAATCAAGGAAGAAATCAGTAATTTGGGTACCGGTAATGGCGGCGTTGATTTCGCTAAAGGCGATGAAGTCCCCGAGGGTGTTACAGTTGCTGACGGAAAAATTACTTTTAGTGATCAAAGCGGATGGTCCTTGTTCTGGGAAGGAAAGGTATCTGAACAGGAGATAGAAGAGCCGGAAGAGCCCGAAGAGCCGGAAGAGCCGGAAGAACCGGAAGAGCCGGAAGAACCGGAAGAGCCAGAAAAACCTGAAAAGCCCGAAAAACCTGAAAGACCGGTCACGCCTATTATCCTTAATGGCAGGGAAGAAAACCCGACGACCGGAGCACCGGTGCTCAATTTGAGCACAATGGGTATGCTCATTGCTGTTTCCGCCGCTGTCGCGTTGAAAAAGAAAAAATAAATCATAAAAACAAAAAAGAGCCACGAATTTTTCATGGCTCTTTTTTTCTGTTAACAGGATTATTTTCCGGCCAACTTTTCAAGATGTTCGTATTTTTCAGCGGCGTTCTTTTCCGCTTTATCGAAAAGTATTTCCGCCCGCTCCGGGAAGGTACGGAGCAAACTGCTGTAACGGACTTCGCTGGTAATGAAATCTTTATAACTGGCTGTCGGTGCGGCGCTGTCCAATTGGAAAGGATTCTTTCCATCCGAGATCAAACGAGGATCATAGCGGAACAGGTGCCAATAACCGGCCTCAACGGCGTGTTTTTCTTCGGCCATGGAGTTGCCCATGCCGCCTTTGATTCCGTGGTTGATACAGGGAGCGTAAGCGATAATAAGGGAAGGACCGTCATAACTTTCCGCTTCAGCAATCGCTTTGACGCATTGGGCCATATTGGCGCCCATGGCAATCTGAGCAACGTAAATGTAGCCATAGCTCATCGCGATAGCGGCGAGGTCCTTTTTCTTAACTTCTTTTCCGGCGGCGGCAAATTGAGCGACCGCACCAGTCGGAGTGGCTTTGGAGGATTGGCCGCCGGTGTTGGAATAAACTTCCGTGTCGAAAACAAGAACGTTGATATTGCGTCCCGAAGCCAGTACATGATCCAAGCCGCCGAAGCCGATATCATAGGCCCAACCGTCTCCGCCGAAAGCCCAAACGGATTTTTTGGCCAGATAGTCTTTTCCTTTCAGGATATCTTTGGAACGCTCACAGCCACAGGCGGTCAAAACGTCGATCAGTTCTTTAGTGGCGACGGCATTGGCTTCGCCGTCATTGATGGTATCCAGATAGTTTCGGGCCGCGTTGACGGCGGATTCTTTTTTGCCGTTTTCAGCGATGAAACGAATTTTTTCAATGTAACTTTTACGAATCGCTTCCTGTCCAAGGAACATTCCATAGCCGTATTCGGCGTTATCCTCGAAGAGCGAGTTGGCCCAGGCAGGACCTTTTCCGTTTTTGCTGACCGAATAAGGCGTGGAAGGAGCGGAAGCACCCCAAATGGAAGAACAACCGGTGGCGTTGGCGATATACATTCTCTCGCCAAAAAGTTGTGTGACCAATTTGGCGTAGGGCGTTTCACCGCAACCGGCACAGGCACCAGAAAACTCCAAAAGCGGCTGTTTGAACTGGCTACCTTTGAGTGTATTGGTTTTGAACTTTTCGGAGACTTCGGATTTTTCTTCAATGGTCGTTCCGTATTCGAAGACTTTTTGCTGAGGAAGCTGCGTCTCAAGCGGCTTCATCTCCAACGCTTTGGCGCCTTTTTTACCGGGGCAGACGTTGACACAGGAACCACAGCCGGTGCAATCCAAAGTAGAGACGGTAACACTGAAATAGTTGCCGGTCAAACCGGTCATAGAACAATTTTTCGTGCCTTCCGGAGCGTTGTCCAACTCATCATTATTCAAAACGATGGGACGGATGCAGGCATGGGGGCAGACATAGGAGCACATATTGCATTGGATGCAGTTCTCGGGGATCCAGCAGGGAACATCGACCGCGATTCCTCGTTTTTCAAAAGCGGAAGTACCAGAGGGGAATGTGCCGTCCTCCCGTCCGGAAAAGACAGAAACGGGAAGAGAATCGCCCTTTTGTGCCGAAGCCGGAATCAGTACTCTGTTGGCAAAATCGACCAGCTCTTTATTATCACCGGTTGCTACAGGGACGCAAAGGTCGCCCTCTGCGTTTTTCCATTCCTCGGCGGGATAATCTACTTTTACAAAATCGGTCATGCCGCGATCAATAGCGGCAAAGTTCATCTGAATGACGGCGTCACCTTTTTTTCCGTAACTGGCGACAACGGCCTCTTTCATATATTTTTCGGCGTCTTCGGCGGGAATGATTTCCGTGATTTTGAAGAAAGCGGCTTGAAGAATGGTATTGATTTTTCCACCGAGTCCGATTTCACGGGCGATGGAGATTCCGTCGATGGTGTAAAGCTCGATATTATTTTCGGCGATATATCGTTTGGCAGAACCGGGAAGGCGGCGATCGATCTCATTGAGATCCCAACCGCAGTTGAGCAGGAATTTACCGCCTTTTTTGAGCACGGACACCATATCGTATTTGTTGATATAGGATGGATTATGACAGGCGACAAAATCAGCCCGGTTGATATAGTAAGTGGAACGGATCGGCGACTTTCCGAAACGGAGATGGGAAATGGTTACACCGCCGGATTTTTTGGAGTCATAGGCAAAATAGCCCTGTGCGTAAAGGTCAGTATGGTCACCGATGATTTTGATGGAGTTTTTGTTGGCGCCGACGGTGCCGTCGGAACCGAGTCCCCAGAACATACAGCTGGTATTTCCGGCTGGGGTGGTGTCGGGATTTTCTTTTAGTTCCAAAGAAAGATGAGTGACGTCATCCTCAATACCGATGGTGAAGGCGCGCTTTCCGTTTTGTTCTGCGTTGCGGTAAACGGCGATGATCTGCGCCGGTGTGGTATCCTTGCTGCCAAGGCCATAACGTCCGCCGAAAAGCGGAACACTTTCGAATTTTGTTCCGCGAATAGCCCCGGCAATATCCAGGAGCAGAGGTTCTCCGACGCTGCCCGGTTCCTTGGTGCGGTCAAGGACGGAAATGGTTTTGACCGTTTCTGGTATGGCGGCTAAAAGATGTTTCGGGCTAAAAGGACGATAGAGGCGGACTTTGACAAGGCCGTATTTTCCACCGGCAGCATTAAGATAGTCGATGGTTTCCTCAATCGTATCACAGACGGAACCCATAGCTACGATAATATGTTCAGCGTCGGGAGCACCGTAATAATTAAAAAGCTGATAGTTGGTGCCGATCTCCGCGTTGATTTTCTTCATGGTGTTTTCGACAACCTCGGGCAAAGCCAGGTAGAATTTGTTGGCGGATTCTCTGGCCTGGAAGAAAATATCCGGATTTTGGGCAGTTCCACGGGTCACCGGATGGTTGGGGTTCAGAGCACGGCTGCGAAAAGCCTCAATCTCGTCAAAATCGGCGAGAGCTTTCAGCTGATTATAATCCCAGACTTCAATTTTCTGAATCTCATGGGAAGTGCGGAAGCCGTCAAAAAAGTGAATAAAAGGTACACGACCTTTGATAGCGGAAAGATGGGCAACGGGAGCGAGATCCATGACTTCCTGTGGGTTTCCGGAACAAAGCATGGCAAAACCGGTCTGACGGCAGGCGTAAATATCGGAATGGTCGCCGAAGATGCTGAGAGCGTGGGAAGCCAGAGCTCTTGCCGAGACGTTGATAACGGCAGGAAGCAATTCACCCGCCATTTTATACATATTGGGAATCATCAGAAGAAGTCCTTGGGACGCGGTAAAGGTGGTAGTCAAAGCACCGGCGGCTAAAGAACCATGTACCGAACCGGAAGCGCCCGCTTCCGATTGCATTTCCGTGACTTGGACTTTATTGCCGAAAATATTGGTTCTTCCCTCAGCAGACCATTTATCCGCCAACTCAGCCATGACAGAAGAAGGGGTGATCGGGTAGATCGCCGCGACGTCTGTGTAAGCGTAGGAAACATGGGCGGCCGCTGTATTACCGTCCATGGTCTTTTTTGAGCGTGCCAAATTTCTCAACTCCTTAAGTATATTTTTCTACTTAATAATCTTACCATAGAAATGATTTCTGTTCAAATGGTTTTTATGTATTTTTACATTATTACGGAAAAATATCCGCTATTTTTGATTTTTTTGAACAATGACAATAAGACCGAACAAAAACAGAAAAAGCGAAACTGTATAAAAAGACGGAGAAAACCGATAAAACACAAAAAAGAATTTTTTTCATAAAATTATTTGTATTATATATAAAATAATAATTGCAAAAAGAGGAAGAAATGGAGTATAATAAACTTGGTATATTCTCTGGAAGAAAAGGAGAGGTCTTATGGCAGTAAGCTACAGTGTCAGTGTGGCCAGTATCATCAAGGAATTCAACCTGGAAGAAATCTGGGCGCCGGATAATATTGAGGAATTGCGGATCGAGACCAACGAGCTGAACCGCCCCGGTCTTCAGTTCGCCGGGTTTTACGGACTTTTTGATCCGAGCCGGGTTCAGATCATAGGAAAAACGGAATACACCTATCTCCGGAGTCTGGGGGCTAAGATGATGCCCACGTTGGAGGAGTTTTTCTCTCACAAACCGGCGATTACGGTGATTACGTGGAATCTGATCGTCGATAAAGGAATTATTGAACTGGCTAAGAAATATAGCGTGCCGATTTATCGCACGTCGGAGTCCACTTCGGAGTTTATGGCCGGGCTTACCCAGACGCTCAGTTTGGCGTTAGCTAAACGAATTACCCGCCATGGTGTTTTTGTGGAAGTTTATGGTGAAGGTGTTTTGCTTTATGGGGAAAGCGGAGTCGGTAAAAGTGAGGTCGCGATGGAACTGATAAAAAGGGGACATCGCCTCATCGCGGATGACGCCGTTGAGATCCGACGGGTCTCCAAGCGGAGCCTTGTGGCCACTTCTCCGGAAAATATCCGCCATTTTATGGAACTTCGCGGCGTCGGTATTATCAACGCCCGGAACCTTTTCGGTATGGGCGCTGTTAAGAAAAGCGCCAAACTGGATATGGTCATCAATTTGGAACCTTGGGACAATGACAAAGCCTATGATCGCATGGGAGCGACGGATGTTTATACCGAGGTGTTAGGCGTCAAAGTTCCGCTAATTACCATTCCGGTCCAACCGGGACGGAACGTAGCGGTCATTGTGGAAGTGGCCGCCATGAACAACCGCCAGAAACGAATGGGGAATAACGCGGCGGTGGAGCTGATGGATCGGCTTTCCATGCCGATGAACGAAGAGGATGATCTCAGCGAATGGGATTCCTATTTCGGATTGGATGAATGAGGAGATTCACCATGGATCAAAAAGTGTTTAAGGCTTTTGCCGAGACGATTGCTTTGCCATATATGGAGGAAGAGGATCTTTCCCGCCATACGTCTTTTCGGATCGGAGGACCCGCCGAAATTTTCGCGGAACCGGAAACTTTGGAGCAGATCCAGTCGTTGGTCCGGTTTTGTCGGGAACAGAACATTCGTCTTCGTCCGTTGGGAAAAGGCTCCAATGTTCTGGCACCGGATGAAGGAATATCGGATCTTGTTCTCCATTTTGGACATCGCTTTTCCAAAATCGAGCTCTTGGACGACAGAACGGTTTATTGTGAAGCGGGAACCAGTTTGGGACGGCTTTGTCGTTTCGCGTTGGAACATAATCTCTCCGGTCTGGAATTTGCCTACGGGATTCCGGGATCGGTGGGTGGCGCTGTCTATATGAACGCCGGCGCTTATGGCGGCGAGATCAAAGACGTAATCCTTTATGCGGATCACGTGGATAAAAATAGCGAGTTGGGACGCTTTTCCGGTGATGAACTGGCTATGTCCTATCGGCACAGCATATATAGCGAAAATGAGTATTATATAACTGGGGCGGCTTTTCATCTGAACAAGGCGGATCATGAGGAGATCAACGCCAGAATGGAGGAGTTGATCGCCAAACGGTATGAGAAACAGCCGATGGAAAAACCGAGCGCCGGAAGCACTTTTAAGCGTCCGGAAGGCGCTTTCGCTTCAGCGCTGATTGATCAATGCGGTTTGAAAGGATTTCAGATTGGCGGAGCGGCAGTCAGCACCAAACATGCCGGTTTTGTGGTCAATGAAGGGGGAGCGACCTGCGATGACGTTTTACGTCTGATGGAGGCAGTGAGCCAAAAAGTTAAAGAGGATACCGGTTTCGTTCTGGAGCCGGAAGTGGAAATCTGGAGAGAGTGAGGAGGAAGGGTAATGGCGTTTGTGACACAGCTGCGGGATGAGCTTTGCAAAGATATCCCGGATAACCCCCAGGAACTTCACGCTCTTTTATATGGATTTTTACTTTTTTCCCATCGTTTCGCTCCGGACGAAATCAGTTTTTCAACCAGACATGAGCCGACGGCTCGGCTTTTCGCTGAAGCGGTTGCCCTTCATTGTGGAATTTCGGCGAAGATCACTTTTAAGGAACGGGTTCGTGGGACTATTTATAAAGTGCAAATTGAGAAATCTTCCGAGCGGAAATTGCTGATGGAGAAATTTTCTCACGCTCCAAAAGAGCCGCATTTGCGAATCAATCGCTCCAATTTTGAGGATGAAAACGGTATTCCGTATTTTTTAAGGGGCGCTTTTCTTGCCTGCGGAAGAATGACGGATCCGGAGAAAGATTATCATTGTGAGTTTTCCGTCAATTTTATGAATCTGAGCCGGGATCTTTCGACATTGATTGGTGAGGTGTTGGATCAACCGAAAACCGTTCTTCGCCGGGGAGCTTATGTTATTTACTATAAGGAAAGTGAAAATATCGAAGATATTCTGACCTATATTGGGGCACCGATGGCCGCTTTGGAGCTGATGAATATCAAAATCATGAAAGATATCAAAAACCGAGTGAACCGCCGGATCAACTGTGAAAGCGCCAACATGGACAAAACAATCAACGCTTCCTTCGAGCAGGTGGAGGACATCCATTATATTTTTGAGCACCGGGATAAATCGGTCCTTCCGGAGGAACTTTTGGAGTTGGCCGAAATGCGAATCGAAAATCCGGAAATGTCTCTTCGGGAACTGGCAGAGGCTCTTCATCCGCCGATTTCCCGCTCCGGAGTCAACCATAGGCTCAAGCATTTAAGCCGGATCGCCGAAGAGATCCGACGGGAGGATCACCAGGAAAAATAAAGCAGGAGGCAAAAAATGAGCTTCGTACATCTTCATTTACATACGGAATACAGTTTGTTGGATGGGGCTTGTCGAATCAAAAATCTGATGCCGCGAATCAAGGAACTGGGACAAACCGCTGTGGCGATCACCGATCACGGCGTTATGTACGGGGTCATTGATTTTTATCGGGAAGCGCAGAAATATGGCATAAAGCCGGTTATTGGCTGTGAGGTCTATGTGGCCAACCGCTCTCGTTTCAGTAAAGAGCATCAAATGGACTGGAGCTATCATTTGGTCCTTCTTTGCGAAAACAATACCGGTTATAAAAATCTGATCAAATTGGTTTCCGCCGGCTTTATCGACGGTTTCTATAAGAAACCCCGTGTGGATAAAGAGTTGCTTCGTCAGTATCATGAGGGAATTATCGCGCTTTCTGCCTGCTTGGCCGGTGAAATTCCACGTTTACTGACGCAGAATGATTATGACGCCGCCAAAGCCGCGGCGTTGGAATACCGGGACATTTTTGGGGAAAACAACTATTTTATTGAGATCCAGGATCACGGTTACACCGATCAGAAACGGATTTTACCGAGCCTTGTCCGTCTCTCAAAAGAGACCGGAATTCCGCTTGTAGCCACCAACGACTGTCATTACATAAATAAAGACGATGCCAAAATGCAGAACGTGCTCATTTGCATCGGAACGAACCACACGGTGGATGAGGCCAACGATATGGCTTTTGAAACCGAGGAGTTCTATGTAAAATCTGAAGAGGAAATGCGGGAGATTTTCTCTTTTGTACCGGAAGCCATTGACAATACGCAAAAAATTGCCGATCGTTGTAATATGACGTTTGAGTTTGGCCATACCAAACTTCCGGCCTTTAATGCGCCGGACGGTCGGGACAATGTGGAATATTTTGAGACCATGTGTAAAGAGGGACTTTATCGACACTATGGAGAAAATCCCTCAGAAGAACTTTGGGAACGTCTCAATTATGAATTGAGCATCATCAAGCGGATGGGATACGTAAACTACTATCTCATTGTCCATGATTTTATCCATTACGCGAAAAGCGTAGGAATTCCGGTGGGACCGGGACGTGGTTCCGGTGCCGGAAGCCTTTGCGCCTATTGTATCGGAATTACCGATATCGACCCGATCAAGTATCATCTGCTTTTTGAACGCTTTTTGAACCCGGAACGGGTTTCTATGCCGGACTTTGACGTCGATTTCTGCTATGAACGGCGGCAGGAGGTCATTGAATACGTCAATCGAAAATACGGTTCCGACCATGTGGCGCAGATCGTCACCTTTGGAACATTGGCAGCCAGAGCGGCCATTCGTGACGTCGGTCGGGCGCTTGGTATGGCGTATCAGGATGTGGACAAGGTCGCGAAACTGGTTCCGACGGATCTTCATATGACGCTGGAAAAAGCCTTGAATATTTCACAGGATCTGAAAGCGCTTTATGAAAACGACCCGAAAGTGCGGGAACTTCTGGATACGGCGATGAAAGTGGAAGGAATGCCGCGGCATACTTCCGTTCATGCTGCCGGTGTCGTTATAGCGCCGGAACCGGTCACGGAATTTGTGCCGGTGGCAAAACCGGATGAATCAGTCGTCACGCAGTTTACCATGACAACGTTGGAGGAACTGGGCCTTCTGAAAATGGATTTTCTGGGTCTTAGGAACCTGACGGCTATCAGCGACTGTGAAAAGGAAGTCCGAAAACGCCATCCGGATTTCGATATTTCCAAAGTGCCGGACGATGATCCGGCGGTTTATGAAATGCTCGCCAAAGGACAGGCGCAGGGCGTTTTTCAGTTTGAGTCGGCGGGCATGCGCAGCGTGCTCGTCGGACTTGGACCGAAGTCCATTGAAGATCTGACGGCTGTTATTTCTCTTTATCGTCCCGGTCCGATGGATTCCATCCCTAAATACATCGAAAACAGCCACCACCCGGAAAAGGTGACCTATAAAACACCGCTCTTGAAGCCGATTCTGGACGTTACCTACGGCTGTATCGTCTATCAGGAACAGGTTATGGAAATCGTTCGGAAACTGGCCGGTTATTCCTATGGAAGGGCGGACCTTGTGCGCCGTGCCATGAGCAAGAAAAAACTGGACGTTATGGCAAAGGAAAGAGAATATTTCGTTCACGGAAAATTTGATGAGGACGGAAATCTTGAGCTTCCCGGTGCCGTCCGTAACGGAGTTCCGGAAGCCGTTGCCAACGAGATTTTCGATGAGATGAGTTCCTTCGCGTCGTACGCCTTTAATAAGTCCCACGCGGCCGCTTACGCGACGGTGGCTTACCGGACCGCCTATCTCAAATGCCATTATCCGGGGGAGTATATGGCGGCACAACTGACATCCGTTTTGGATAACACCGATAAAGTTATTGAGTATATCGGCGAATGTCAGAAGATGGGGATTAATGTGCTCGGACCGGATGTCAATCATTCGGAAAGCGGATTTACCTGGGAGGAAAAAGGCGTTCGGTTTGGACTTTTAGCCATTAAGAACTTGGGAAAAGGGCTGATCCATGAGATCATTTCCGAACGGGAAATGAATGGCAAGTATAAGAACTTTACAGACTTTTGCAAGCGGACTTATGGACGGGAACTGAACAAAAGAACGCTGGAGAGTCTGATCAAGTCCGGAGCATTGGATGGCTTCGCGATCAACCGTCATAGCATGTTGTCCGGGTATGAATCGCTTCTTTCCACCATTGATGCGGAAAATAAGCGAAATCTTTCCGGACAAATGAGCCTTTTTGGCGGTTTTGAGGAAGATACCCTTTTGGAAGATCATCTTCCGAATTTGCCGGATTACTCCCTTCGGGAACGGCTTAATATGGAGAAAGAAACAACGGGGCTCTATCTTTCTGGTCATCCGATGAATGAATATCAAGATGTGCTCGGGAAAATCGGGGCCAGTACGGTGCTGGAAATCAAACAATTCCATAACGAAAATACGGAAAGTGAAAAACGGGTCCGTCTTTGCGGCATTGTGCTCAGCAAAAAAATGAAAACCACTAAGAATAACGACGTGATGGCTTTTATCACGTTGGAGGACACAACAGGCAGTTTGGAAGCCCTTGTTTTCCCGAAGGTGTTGGCGGAATACGGTGGCCTTATCAATGTCAACGAGGCTATTGTTCTGGAAGCCCATCTTTCTTCCAAAGAGGAAGAAGAAGTCAAACTGATGGCGGAACGCTTTTTAAGCGTTTCGGACGCGCAAAGGATTCCGTTTGATCCGAACGGAGCATTTTCCAACCGGACGGCGTTACGCCGGCAGGAATCGGAACCGGTTTCATCTAAACCGTCCGCGACGGAGCGAGGAGGGCTTTTCCTTCGCCTGCCATCCAAGAACTCGGAAGAATATCGGAAAGCTATGAAATTTTTAGCGGTTTTTGAGGGGCTTACTCCACTTTATTTGCACTTCACCGACACGAAACAGACAGTACAGGCGCCGACCAAGCTTTGGGTGGATACCGCCGTCGGCAATCAATATGTGGTAAACCGTCTTGGTAAAATGTTGGGTGAAGAAAACGTCAAATTGCGATAAGGAAGAACTTTCCGCTTGCGTGAAAGAACCGGATTTTTTATACTATTCTTACAGAAATTTGTCATGAAAAACGGAGGTTGCTATGAAACGACTGCTTTGCTTGCTATTGGTTTTGGGTATGACCGCTTTTATGACAGCTTGTTCGACAGAAAATGTTTCTAAAACAATTGAAACGGACGCGCCGTTGATTTCTGAGTCCGAGCCGGAAAAATCAAAACCGACCGTAGAGATTTCGATAATAGAAAGCTCGGATGTTTCTGAGGAGCCTACGGAACCGGAAGAGGAAACGAAGCCTTCTTCCAGTTCGTCCTCTTCGGAAAAAACGACGGAAAAGGATAAAAACAGTTCATCAAGTTCGTCATCGGAATCTTCGCAAAGCGAGACAACGACGAGCTCTCAGGAAACTTCAGAGCCGCCTGTTGTTGTTTCGACCCCAGTCACGGGGGAAACAAAAGCCGTATGGATTTCCTATTTGGAATACCAGTCGATTCTGCAGGGACAATCCAAAAGCCAATTCAGCGCCAATGTGGAGACCATGTTTTCCAATTTGGCCGGAGATGGTTTCAATACCGTCTATGTCCACGCGCGTTCTCACAGCGACGCCATGTATGACTCCGCCTATTTCCCGTGGTCGGTCTATTGTAGCGGAACGGAAGGAAAATCTCCCGGCTTTGATCCATTGGCGGTTATGGTTACAAAAGCGCACAACGCGGGACTTAAAATTGAGGCTTGGGTCAATCCCTATCGGGTGAAAGGAACGACGGACACTGCGAAAATCTCAGCCGGAAGCCCGGCCTATGATTGGCTTGGGACGGGAAAGGTCGTTATTGTGGAAGGATCCGGTATTTATTATAATCCGGCGGATGAAGATGTTATCGATCTTGTTGTTTCCGGGGTGGAAGAGATTGTTCGCAATTATGACGTGGATGGCATCCATTTTGACGATTATTTTTACCCGACGACGGCGGAATCTTTTGATGACACCTACTATAAAAATTATACTCGTTCCGGCGGAAAGCTCAGCCTTTCCGCCTGGCGAAGACAGAATGTCAATACGCTGATAGAAAGGGTCTATTCGTCGATCAAATCCATTGACCCGGCCTGCCGTTTTGGAATCAGCCCCACAGGAAATATGGAATCCAATTACGGTTCGCTTTATTGCGATGTTGCCACATGGGTTACTAATTCCGGCTATATTGATTACATATGTCCGCAGATTTATTATGGCTTCAACCATGGAACGAAACCATATCTGGACGTTCTGGCGGAATTTAACGATATGATTTCACAAAGCAAAGTGGAACTGATCGTCGGTTTGGCCGCTTATAAAGTGGGAGCGACCGACGCCTACGCCGGAAACGGAAAAAATGAGTGGGAAACCTATTCGGATATTCTTTCCCGACAGGTGACAGCGGCCCGTAATGAGAGCCGATACGGCGGTTTCGCTCTTTATCGCTATGATTCTCTCTATCACCCAAGTTCAGCGGTTTCGGCTATGATGAAAAAAGAAAGAAACAGCTTAAAAGAAATTTTGTGACAAAAAACCTTGGAAGGACGGAACAAAAAGATGAAAAAATTCTTTTTGAACAAAAAATTGATGGCTTTAGTGCTCAGCCTGTGTCTCGTGCTCGTCATTGGGGGAATCGGAGCATTGGCGGCATGGAAAAGCGGCCTTCCGGGGATCACGATGCTCAAAGAAAAAATTCCTACATTAGGAGAAAAAGAAACAGAGATATCGCAGGAGCCAACCGAGCCGGAAAATACGACACCGAAACCGATTACCATTGATCCCATTGAAATTAGTCCGGTGGAACCGCAGAAAGAGACCGAGCAACCGGCGGATGACCGTCCGATCGTATATGCGGCACCGGAGCGGATGATGGCGGTGACAGTTGAAGCCGGAAAGGATTTTTATACCGATCCCAAAATGAGCGTTTCCGACATGGAGGCCTCTATTGAAAAGATGCTGAAAAGCGCAAAAGACCTTTCGGCCAATACGGTTTTTGTTCGTACCGGTTACGAGGGAAAAGTTCTTTTTACCTCGGAGGGTACCGCGCAGGTGGAAAGCTCTTTGGATCTGCTTCGCTGTATCACCGATAAAGCGAAAGAGATGGATTTTTACGTCTATACCGTATTGGATATTGACGGCAGTGAAGACACGGCAGGTGAAAAATCTCTTTCCATTTTAGAGAAAGACGTGGAAGCGCTTTGCGCTTATGATGTGGACGGGATCATGCTGGATTCCTATACGCTTTCCTCTGATGGTGAGGCGTATGCCGGTTATTTGGAAAACGGCGGCGGTATGGGCTATGAAAATTTCCTGAATTCCAGGACGGAAGCGTCCATCAAAACCGCTTATGCGGCGGCTAAACGGGCGGATCCTTCCGTTGCCGTCGGTTTGGCGGTTGACGCGGTTTGGGCCAATGGGGAAAATCAGGAAGGCGGAAGCGATACGACCGCGGATTTTGAAAGTCTGACCGGGGGATTTGCCGATACCAAAAAATTTGTGGAAAAAGGATTGGCGGATTTCGTTTCTGTCAAGTGTACCTATGCGACAACCGATAAATCGGCGAAATTCAAGAATTATTTGACTTGGTGGAGCGACGTAGTCGCTGAAAAAGTCCCGCTCTATATTTTCCAATACGCGACCAAAGCCTGTACCGAAGCGAAAGGATGGAAAGATCCTTCGGAGCTTTCCGATCAGGTAATCGCGGCGGAGAAAATGAATGGATTTTGCGGCAGTATTTTTGATTCTCTTTCCGCATTGAAAGAGAACCCCAAGCAGTCCACAGACGCTTTGATCCAGTATCTGACGGAAAATATTGATCCGAGTTTTTTGCTGACGCAGCTCGAAATGACCCGTCCGTCGAAAAAGACCTATTCCACTTATGAAAACGTGGTCACCTTCGCCGGAGCGTCGGACGTCAATTTTGATCTTTTCCTTAATGGGGAAAAAGTAAAACGGGATTCTAACGGTGCTTTCATGCTGACCATTGATCTTAAGACCGGGCTCAATACTTTTATGTTTACCCATAAGGAGAAGACGATTACCTATAATATTACGAGAAATATCAAAATTCTGAAAGAGATCACGCCACTTGGCAACGTGACCATCGGTGGCGGAATGAGCGTCACGGTCACGGCTCTGGCTTATGAGGGTTCCACGGTGACGGCCTCGCTTGGTTCTTCAACAATTTCTCTTAAGCCATCGACGGAGGCGGACGACGCGACGGATAATGAGTCCACCTATAAGATTTATTCCGGTATGATCACGGTTCCGGCGGCGACCGGATCGGAACAAAAGCTCGGAAATATCAAAGTGGTTGGCAAATGGAATGACGCGCCGACAGAAACGTTGGAGGGAGCCTTTGTCACCGTTTCACAAAAGGCGGCAGCCGGTGGTTTGGTGGAAGTCGTGGCAAGCGCGGCAGAAACATTCCCATGCGACACGCTGAACGATCTTTCGGATTATGATTGCTATCCTCTTGCTAAAGGGACAAGAGATTATATTGTCGGCGATGAAATCGTCTATGTGGAAGGCGATAAAACATATACTTATTACAACTTGCAATCGGGACAGAGAGTCTATACAAAGGACGTTGTTCCGGTGGCAGGGGAATTGGGCGGTAATAAAATCCAAAATATGACCGTTTCGTCCAATGCCCGCTATACTTACGTTTCCTTTGAAATGGATCAGCAAGTCGCTTATATCGCCAAATACAGCAGTTCCGCTTTTACGATTGATTTCCAATATACGGATAGTGTACCGGGTGACTTAAATCTGAACTGTACGCCGCTTTTTGATTCGGCGACATGGAGCGGTTCCAAACTGACGCTGAAACTCAGCACAACGTCCGGTTTCTTGGGCTATTTCGCCTATTATGAAAGCGGAAGTCTGATTTTCCGTTTCAATAACCCGACCGGTTCGTATAGCCTTTCCGGTGTCCCGATCGTTGTGGACGTCGGGCACAGCGCTCTTGGCGTGGGCGCTCTTGGCTATTTGTCAGCCTATGGCGAATACGAGATCAACCTTGCCGTCGGAAAATATCTGAAATCGGAGCTGCAAAGCCGCGGTGCCACTGTCTATATGATGGATACGGTCAATTCCCGGCCATCATTAGAGGATCGGACCACTTATGCCTTCTCGAAGCATCCGTTGGCTTTTGTCAGCGTCCACTGCAATTCCAGTACGACCAGTACCGGATACGGAACGGAATGTTTTTACTTCACACGTTTTTCTTCGCCGCTGGCTACTTATTTCTCGGACAACGTATCGTCGGCCCTTGGCACGGCAAATCGAGGCGGACGGATTGGTCGATATTATGTGACGAGAGTGCAGGATTATCCGGCTATTCTTGGCGAAATCGGCTTTGTCAGCAACGAATCGGATTATTATAAACTGATCCAGAACAGTTACCAGCGTTCCATCGCGTCCGGTATTGCCGACGCTGTTCAGAGCTATCTCGGTTCGATCGGACGGAACGGAAACTATAGTTACGGGACACAGTCCACTGGCGGTTCCTCTTATGAAGCGCCGCCGCTTCCGGAAGAGGAACCGGAGAACAGTGAGCCTGAGGAAGAAATCATCGAGAAACTGCCAAACGATTCTTCGGCAAGCGATTCAAGTTCTTCCAGAGGACGGACTGTCCTGGGATAAACCGGAAGAAAATCCAGGGGAAATAGCGTCATGGGCTGAAAAACCCGCCGAAAAGGGATTCCTTTTTCGGCGGGTTTTTATGTTGTTTTTCGTCGTGATCGGAGAGGTTTTAGAAGATACTTTTGATTTATTCAACATACTTTTTCCTTTTCAGCATATTTATGAAAAGCGGAAGGAGAGAAAAGATATGAAAGAAAAATCCGCGCCGATTAAAAAACTGTTTTTCTGTGTTTTCTTTTTTGTTTTGCTTTCGGGGATTATTATATTAATTTTTCCAAAATACATCGAAACCATGAAAAAAGGAGTTATCAGCAGGGAAGAATGGGAAGAAAAAGTTGAAAAAATGACGCCATGGGAGGACTTGATGGAATTTTTTCAGAGTACACGAGATAACGTGTTGATTTGGTGGCGAAAGATGGAAAGTGGCATTGGGGAAAACGAAAAAACGGGAAAAATCCTTCCGTTCCTGGTGACTTGCGATGCCTGTTTGCCGTGCGCCGCTCAAACGATCACTTCTGATTTTGGAAAAAGAACGAATCCGATCAGCTTTCAGGAGGAATATCATAAGGGCATTGATCTGGCAGCTGCGGAGGGACAGGAAATATACGCCGGATGGCCTGGAGTAATCAAAGAATGTGGGTTTGACGAAATCTATGGTAACTATATCATTATTACTCATTCGGACGGCTTTGAATCCAAATATGCGCATCTTTCCCACACGGACCGGAAAGAAGGAGATTTTGTACAGGCGGGAGAGAAAATCGGGGAAGCGGGGAAAACCGGTTGGGCGACCGGTAGCCACCTCCATTTTGAGGTGATGATTCAAGGACGGAATCTTGATCCTAAGGAGTATCTTCCGCTTTGCTGAATTTTATCGTGCTCAAAACAAGGGTGGAAATTTCGCCCGTGCTTTTTGCCGTGCTCACGTTGTTCCTTCTTGCGGATCGAAATGGGATAGCTTTACCGGTCCTTGTGTTTTCCTGTTTACATGAGGCGGCTCATTTTCTGGTTTTGCTTTGGGAAAAAACGCCACCTTTGTCCGTTTCTTTGAGGATAACAGGAATTCGGATGGAACTTTCGGATCAAATGGAAACGGGGGACAAGGTAAAAGTCCTGATAGCGGGTTTCAGTTTGAATTTTATCCTTTCGGCGCTTTTCTGTTTTTTAGGGAAAAGGGCGTGGAGCGTGATCAACTTATGTTTAGGATGCTTTACGTCGCTTCCTCTTCCGTCAACAGATGGAGGAGCGGTGCTCAAACTGCTTTTTCCACTTTCCATCAGCCGACGGGTCGGAAAAACAAGCGGTGTAGTTTTTCTTTTTTTCCTACTGTTTCTGTTATGGAAAACGAAAAATGTCTCGCTTTTCCTTCCAGTTTTTTATCTGTTTTTTGCCCTATTGTCCTATTGAAATAGAGCCTCCTTTTATGATATAATAATCTAATTATGAGAGGGGGAATTGTTTTGCCAACTATTCCTGAAAAACTATTCGGACTGGTTCAGAAACCGGCCAGATATTCCGGTGGAGAACTGAATAGTGTTATCAAAAATAAAGAGGACGTTAAAGTGCGCTTTGCGTTCTGTTTCCCGGATCTTTATGAAGTCGGTATGAGTCATCTCGGCATGAAGATCCTTTACAGTTTGTTGAATAAAGATCCGGAAGTCTGGTGCGAGCGTGTTTTCGCTCCGGATCTGGACATGGAAAAGCTCCTTCGGGAAAACGGTCTTCCGCTATTTGCGTTGGAAAGTCGGGATTCCGTCGGCGATTTCGATATGATCGGCTTTACTTTGCAGTATGAGTTGTCCTATACCGGAATTCTCAATATGCTGAATCTTGCCGGTGTTCCTATTCGTCGCGAGGATCGCCACGAGCTTAAAAATTTGGTTGTGGCGGGTGGACCTTGTTCCTGCAACCCAGAGCCTATCGCCGATTTTATTGATCTTTTTATGCCCGGTGAAGGGGAAGAAGTCCTTCCGGAAGTAGTGGCGCTTTATAAAACGGCGAAGGACGAGGGTTGGAGCAAGGAGAAATATTTGGAGGAAGCGGCCCGGATTCCCGGCGTTTATGTGCCATCTTTGATCGATGTCATTTACAATGAGGATGGTACGGTTCAGAAATTTGTTCCTAAAAAAACGGCGGCGCTTCCGGTTCAAAAAAGGATCATTAAAGATTTGGATAAGGTCTTTTATCCGGATACCTTTGTTGTTCCGTTTATCGATATCGTTCATGACCGCAGTATGCTGGAATTGATGCGCGGCTGTATTCGCGGCTGTCGGTTCTGTCAGGCTGGTTTTATTTATCGTCCGGTTCGGGACAAGCACTTTGATACGCTCTCCCGCGATGCTCACCGCCTTTGTGACAGCACTGGGTATGAGGAACTATCTTTAACATCGTTGAGCACCAGTGACTATCGGGAACTGGAACCGCTTTTGGACGATCTTTTGGAATGGACACCGAAAGAGCACGTCAATCTGGCGGTGCCATCCCTCCGGGTGGATAATTTCAGCGAAAGCCTGCTTCAGAAAATTTCCAAAGTAAGAAAGACAGGCCTTACGTTCGCGCCGGAAGCAGGAACCCAAAGAATGCGTGACGTTATTAACAAAAATGTGACGGAGGAAGAATTGATCCAGACCTGCACGACCGCCTTTGAAGGCGGCTATACGGCGGTTAAATTATATTTTATGATCGGTCTTCCTACAGAGACGGACGATGATGTCCGGGGCATTGTCGAGACGGCGCAGCGTGTGGTTGATCTGTATTATCATCTTCCCAATAAGCCGAAAGGGAAAGCGGTCCAGGTCACTTGCAGTGTGGCGAGCTTTGTTCCAAAACCATTTACCCCGTTTGAGTTCGAGCCACAGGATAGCAGGGAAGAGCTTCACCGGAAGCAGGAAGTCATGCGTTCCGCTTTACATAGCCGTAAGATCAATCTGGATTGGCACAACGCGGAAACTTCTTACCTTGAGGCGGTGCTGGCTCGGGGAGATCGCCGTGTGGGAAAAGTGATCGAAACAGCCTGGAAAAATGGTTGTAACTTTGATAGTTGGGATGAGCATTTCCATTTTGACCGCTGGATGAAGGCCTTTGAGGAGTGTGGCGTTGATCCGGATTTCTACGCTCTTCGTACCAGAAGTTATGAGGAAATCATGCCTTGGGAAATCTTTGACTATGGTGTTTCTAAAAAGTTCCTGATCCATGAGAACGAAAAGGCCCATTCGGGCGTTACTACGCCGAACTGCCGACAGAAATGTTCCGGCTGCGGAGCCAACTGTTTGAAAGGGGGCGCCTGCTTTGAATGAGATGATTGATTTTACCGACGTGCGCCTTTTTTATACCAAAACAGGCACCGCGAAATATATTTCTCACTTGGACGTGATGCGTGCCTTCCAGAGGGCACTGAAACGCTCCAAAATTGATTTCTGGTACACGGAGGGATTCCATCCCCATCTTTATCTGACCTTTGCGTTGCCGCTTTCTCTTGGCTATGAAAGCGTTGCCGAGTCCGTGGATTTTCGGTTGGTGACGCCGCTTCCGTATGAGGAGATCGTCAACCGCATCAATGCGGTTCTTCCCATGGGATTTAAGGCCATCGGCGCCGGAAAACCCAAAATGGACGCCAAACAGATCCGTTTCGCGGATTATGAGATATTCTTTGCCGTAAACGACGATCCGAAAATGGTCAAAAAGGATTGGAACGATTGCTTTTCGAGGGAACATATCGTGGTCACAAAAAAGACCAAACATGGCGAGAGTGAATTGGATATTAGATCCCATGTCGAACTTTCTGAACTGAAAGAAAAAGAAGGGCGCTTTTGTTTTACGGCAAGACTTGCCGCCGGGACGGAACTGAATATCAATCCGGAATTGCTCTTTGCGGCGTTTTTGGATTTTTCCGGGATGAAATGTGAGGACATTTCGGTGACAAGAATGGCGGTTTATAATGAAAAAATGGAAAAATTCCGCTGATTTTATAAAATAATACTTGCATTTTGAAAAGGTGTATGCTATTATTATATAGCTATTTGTATGCTCAAATAGTTCTGTCGCTTTTTCCGGCGACGGGAACGGCTTTTAGCCGGGCGGACAGTCCTCTGTCATCGGAGTGAATCCGAGAGTATGAATGTCTGAAAAATAAGAAGGAGGATATTTCAAATGGATGCACTGAAACTGATTGCTCAGGATTGCCTGAGAGAAGACAAACCCGAGGTTGCTATCGGCGATACCGTTAAGGTATATTGCAAGATCAAAGAGGGCGACCACTACAGAACCCAGATTTTCGAGGGTGCCGTTATTGCTAAACAGCATGGCGGAATTTCCGAGTCCTTTACCGTTCGCCGCGTTGCTCATGGTTGCGGTATTGAAAGAGTTTTCCCGATCCACAGCCCGCTGATCGAAAAAGTTGAACTTGTTCGTCATGGTCGTGTCAGAAGAGCGAAACTCTATTATCTCCGTGACAGAGTTGGTAAAGCTGCTAAGGTCAAACAAGTCAGATAATTTTAGGGCTTCAAAAAATCTCCCTCGTCAATGGACGGGGGAGTATTTCTTTATTATCAAAAATGTTGTATAATAGCAGTGGAATATAAAAAGGAGGGATTTCTTCCATGGAAGCAGTGGATATTCAGTGGTTTCCCGGCCATATGGCCAAGACGAGAAGGCTGATGAAAGATAATTTGTCTTTGGTGGATGTTGTCGTGGAAATCACCGATGCCCGGGTTCCGCTCTCCAGCCGAAATCCGGAAATGAAAAATCTTGTCGGGAGAAAACCGCGCGTTGTTGTTCTTAACAAATGTGATATGGCGGATGAAGAACTGACCGAGGAGTGGATCGACTATTATCGAGCCAACGGAATTCCGGCCATCGCGACGGATTGCCGTTCCGGACGCGGTCTCAACAAGTTAACTCCAGTGGTCAGAGAAGTTCTGAAAGCGGAACTGGAGCGCCGTGCCAACAAGGGGATGGAAGGAAAACCAATCCGAATGATGGTCGTCGGAATTCCCAACGTCGGGAAATCGTCGCTGATCAATCGTATTGCCGGTGGAAAACGGGCGAAGGTCGAAGACCGTCCCGGTGTTACCCGGGGGAAACAATGGGTGACGCTGGAAAATGGGATCGATATGCTGGATATGCCCGGCGTACTCTGGCCGAAATTTGAGGATAAAACCGTCGGGGAACACCTGGCGTTTACCGGTGCCGTGAAAGACGATATTTTAGATATTGAACTTTTGGCGATGCGCCTGGCCGATCTTTTGAATCGGGACTATCATAAGCTTCTTTGCGAGCGGTACAAATTGACGGATGAGGAGACGGAAAATATCGAGCCTTTTGAGCTTTTGGAATTGATTGGGGCCAAGCGAGGAATGAAAATTTCCGGAGGAGAAGTTAACATTGAACGAGCCGCCATTATGCTTTTAGACGAGTTTCGTGGCGGAAAAATCGGAAGAATTACGTTGGAGAAGCCAAATGAGCTTATATGAGTTTGAAAAAAAGAAAACGGCGGATGGGTGTGGATTGATCTGCGGTGTGGATGAAGCCGGAAGGGGTCCTTTGGCCGGACCAGTTTTCGCCGCGGCCGTTATTTTACCGTTGGATTATGAAATTGAGGGGATCAACGACAGCAAAAAGCTTTCAGAAAAGAAAAGAGAGAAGCTTTTTGACGAGATCATTGAGCATGCCATCGCTTATTCCATTCAAAGTTGTGATCAAAAAGTTATTGATGAGATCAATATTCTGCAGGCGACTATGCTCGCCATGAAGACGGCGGTGGAAGATCTTTCCGTCCGTCCGGATATGGTTTTCGTGGATGGAAACCGTTTGCCGAAATGGGATATACCGTCGGAATGTGTAATAAAAGGGGACGCCACTTCCGCCAATATCGCGGCGGCTTCCATTTTGGCGAAAGTCAGTCGTGACCGGTTTATGATGGAAATGGATAAAGAATATCCGGAATACGGATTCGCCAAACATAAAGGCTATCCGACCAAACTGCATTATGAAAAAATCAGGGAATTCGGTCCCAGTAAAATTCACCGAATGACTTTTTTGAAAAAAATGCATTGAAGGTGAGAACGTGATTACCGAACAGCGCCGCCGAGGAAATATGGGCGAGGACTTCGCCGTTGATTATCTTCAAAAAGCGGGCTATACCATTCTGGAGCGAAACTATACCACCAAATATGGGGAAATTGATATTATCGCGAAAAAAGATCGCTATATCGCTTTTGTGGAAGTAAAAGCCCGCGCGGATGACTGTTTATACGCGCCGAGAGAGGCGGTCACGTTTTCTAAGCAGAGAAAAATCTGTAAAGCGGCAATGCTTTACAAGATGAAAAAGGGCTTTACTGGGCAACCTCGCTTTGATATATTTGAAATCATTTATGGAAAACAGAATCTTGAAATCCAAAAATATACCTATATAGAAAACGCGTTCGGAACGGAGGCTGTACATGGATTTTTTTGACTTGCATTGTGATACCACAACATACGCGATGAGAAAAGAACGGGATTTTACGGATGAAAGGCTTGCCATTCATTTTCCTGTTCCGTCGGAACTTTGCCGTCATACCCAATGTTTCGCTATTTTTACTCCGGATTCTTATCGGGGATCAAGCGCCGTTGAGTATTATGAAAAAGCGTTGCGTTATTTTCAAAAACAGCTGGTAAAATGTCCGGATTATCTGGAACAGGTACGGGAATTCAAGGATATCGACCGTCTGACCAATGAAGGAAAAACAGCCGCTATTCTTACCGTGGAGGGTGGTTGCGTAATCAACGGAAGCTTGGAGCGTCTTCATAAAATCCAGAACGACGGCGTAAAAATGATGACACTGACGTGGAACGGAGAAAATGAGATCGGTTTTGGCGCTCCGACGCCGGAAAAAGGATTAAAACCTTTTGGTTTGGACACCATTAAAGAAATGGAACGGATCGGCATGACCATTGATATTGCCCATCTTTCGGATAAAGGAATTGAGGACGTGTTTCAGACGGTGGGCGGCGCTATTGTTTCCAGTCACAGCAATCTGCGTTCCTGCTGTGAGCATCAGCGCAATCTGACAGAAGAGCAGTTTAAGGAAATCGTTCACCGCAAAGGTTTGGTTGGAATCAATTTTTATAAAGCTTTCCTCAACGAAGAGGAAGAGAAGGCGACATTGGACGACGTGGTGAGACATATCGAACGGATGTTAGAGCTCGGTGGAGAAGACACGATCTGCATGGGCAGCGATTATGACGGCTGCGACGTTGTAGATGGAATCACGATGCTGAACGATATCGGAAATCTGTATCGGAAATTGCGGGAGAGTGGTTTTTCCGAAACATTGCTCGCTAAAATTTTCTGGGGCAACGCCTACCGCTTTTTTGGCAGTCGAATTTGAGGTAACGTATGGATTATCAAAGCACAAGAAACAAAAATTACTTGGTGAAGCCGTCGGAGACGATCATCCGGGGTCTTTCGGAAGATGGAGGACTTTTTGTTCCGAAAACCGTACCGCTTTTGAGCAGGGACGAAATCAAGAATTTGGCTTCCATGGATTATTGCCAAAGGGCCGATTATATCCTTCCGAAGTTTTTAACGGATTTTACGGAGGAAGAGATCGCCGATTGTACGCGAAAAGCCTATCTGGGTCATTTTGAAAAGGATATTCCCGCTCCGCTTACAAAACTGGGGGAAAATACCTACGTTCTGGAGCTTTGGCATGGTCCGACCTGTGCGTTCAAAGATATGGCGCTTCAGATTTTGCCACATTTTTTGGTAACAGCTGAAAAAAAGACGAATACAAAACAAAAAGCGGTTATTTTGACGGCAACGTCCGGTGATACCGGAAAGGCGGCTTTGGACGGTTTCCACGATGTGGAAGGCACGCAAATTTTGGTTTTTTACCCCGAAAATGGGGTTAGTAAGATTCAAAAGCTCCAGATGCAGACACAGGAAGGAAACAATGTCTCCGTTTTTGGAATTCGGGGAAATTTTGACGACACCCAGACAGCAGTCAAAAAAATTTTTACCGATGAGACCATCCGGGAGCGGATTTCCCAAAAAGGATTTCATTTTTCCAGCGCTAATTCGATCAACGTTGGCCGTTTGCTGCCACAAATTGTTTATTATATTTCCGCTTACGCGGATCTTTTGGCCGATGGAGAGATCGAGGAAAACGAGGCTGTCAATATCGCCGTTCCGACAGGGAATTTTGGCAATATTCTGGCGGCGTATTACGCGGGGAAGATGGGAATTCCGATCAAAAAGCTGATCTGCGCTTCCAACACCAACCGGGTTCTTACGGATTTTTTTGAAAGCGGGATCTACGACCGGAACCGTGAATTCTATATGACGGAATCGCCATCCATGGATATTTTGATCTCCAGCAATCTGGAACGGCTTCTTTTCGAGCTGTCCGGAAAAGATGACAGTTTGATCCGAGAATGGATGTCTTCGCTTCAAAAGAATGGAAACTATCAGGTGACGCCGGAGATCAAGGAAAAAATGGATGCGCTGTTTTATGCTGGGTATTGCACAGACGAAATGGCGGAAATAACCATTGGCCGCCTTTTTAAGGAGTATTCCTATTTGTGTGACCCGCATACGGCGGTCGCTATGAAGGTTTATGACGATTATCGGAATGGTAGCGGCGATTTGACAAAAACAATTGTCGCTTCCACAGCGAGCCCCTATAAATTTCCGAGCACGGTGCTCAAAGCCATTCAAGGGATAAACTTAAAAGATGAATTTTTCGCGGCGGAAGAACTGGAGCGGTGCTCAACTCTTCCGATGCCACCATCTCTTCGGGATCTCAAGAAAAAGGATATTCGTTTTTCCGGCTCTTTTGCCAAAGAGGAAATGGAAAACCTCGTGAAAAACTGTCTGGGAGGTGAAAGCTGATGGCGATTTGGGCCATGGCGGACCTTCATCTCTCACTGGGTACTGATAAACCAATGGATGAGTTTCACGGATGGCGAAATTATGTGGAGCGCATAAGGGAAGACTGGATGGAAAATATCAAACCGGAAGATACCGTTGTGATTCCCGGTGATTTTTCCTGGGGTATTGACTTCAAAGAGGCGCTTTTGGATTTTCAGTTTATTGAGTCACTTCCCGGTCAGAAATACGTGATGAAAGGGAATCACGATTACTGGTGGACGACCCGGACAAAAGCGGAAAAGTTTTTTGCCGAAAATGGATTAAAAACGATCCACATTCTCCATAATAATTCTGTGCTGTGCGAGGGAAAAGCCCTTTGCGGAACGAGAGGATGGGTCTTTATGCCTAACGAAGCCCATGATCTTAAGATATCGGCCAGGGAAGCTCTTCGGCTCGGTATGTCCTTGGAGGACGCGAACCGGTTTCCGGAGGCGGAAAAAATCGTTTTTCTCCACTATCCACCGGTTTATGCCAATGAAATGGTGCCTAATATCATGGATGTACTAAAAAAATATAATGTCAAACGGGTCTATTATGGGCATATTCATGGAGCGGCCAGAAATATGGCCAACGAGGGAGAATATATGGGAATTCAGTTCAAACTGATTTCCGCCGACCACCTTGGTTTCCATTTTTGGCGCGTTGATTAAAGAAAAATATAAATTTATTATAAAATAATTAAAATTATACTGGTAATTTACAAAAGGCTATGTTATACTTAAAAAGTTGTAAAACATCTATCAGGAGGAAACATAATGGAACTGACACAATTTGAAAAAACCGGAGCCAACGAAGCTAAGCTCACCGTTAAAGTTACGGCGGAAGAATTCGGACGCGCTGTTGACAACGCTATCCGTGAAAAAGGTAAAACTTTGACCGTTCCGGGATTCCGTAAAGGCAAAGCCCCCAAAGCTCTTCTCGAGAAACATTACAGCAGAGCTTATTTCTATTCTGACGCTGTCAACGCGACATATCCCACCGCTTATGAAATGGCGGTTGAAAAAGCGGATATCGTTCCGGTTGACCAGGCTGATATCGCTATCGTGGATTGTTCTGAAGATGGTTATACCTTTACTGCCGTTGTCACGGTGAAACCGGAAGTTACCGTCAAAGACTATAAAGGAATTAAAGTTAACAAAACGATTGTTACCGTTACCGACAATGAGATCGAGCATGAGCTCGGCCATATGCTGGAAAGAAACGCCAGAATCCTTACCGTCGAAGACAGACCCTGCCAGAATGGCGATCAGGTCGAGATCGACTATGAAGGATTCAAAGATGGTGTTCCGTTTGAAGGTGGCAAGGGCGAAAAATATACCCTGGAGCTTGGTTCCCAGACCTTTATTCCCGGATTTGAGGATCAGGTTTGCGGCCACAGCATCGGCGAGGATTTTGACGTCAACGTGACTTTCCCGGAAGATTATCACGCCGAGGAACTGAAAGGCGCCGCCACGGTTTTCAAATGCCATCTTTACAGCATTAAATGCAAAGAGCTTCCTGAAGCGGATGATGAATTTGCCAAAGACGTCAGCGAGTTTGACACGCTGGACGAACTGAAAGCGGACATCAGAAAACATCTGGAAGAAAGAGCTGAAGATGCTTCCAACAACGAGATCGAGGAGCAGTTGGCTGACGTCATCATCGCCAACACCACCGTTGACGTTCCGGAATGCATGTACGAAGCCAGAATCGAAGATATGGTCTCCGATTTCGAGAACAGACTGGCCCGCTCCGGTCTTACTCTGGATGAGTATCTTAAATATACCGGCGCTGACAAAGAGGAATTCCTGAAAGGTTTCCGTCCGCAGGCTGAGCGTCAGGTCAAGATTCGTCTTGCTCTGGAAGCTGTCGCGCAGATGGAGAATATCACCGTTTCCAAAGAAGAAATGGATGAGGAATATAAGATGCTGGCTGAACGCTATGACCTTAAAGAAGAACAGGTTCGTCAGATCGCTCCGTTTGAGTCTCTTTCGGAAGACCTTGCTGTTGAGAAAGCCATGAAATTCGTTCGTGAGAACGCAAAGATCACCGAAGTGAAACCCGGCGAAGAAGCTCCGAAGAAAAAACGCACCACTAAGAAAAAGAGCGAGGAAGCTCCCGCTGAGGAACAGACCACGGAAGAGGCTCCGAAGAAAAAACGCGCTACCAAGAAAAAGGTAGAGGAAACCGCCACCGAGGAAAAACCGGCTGAAGAACAACCCGCGGAAGAAGCTCCGAAGAAAAGAGCACCCCGCAAAAAGAAAACCGAAGAACTTGATCCTTCGATGGACTGATAAAACATAACGGTTTCAGGAGAAACTGCAATATCATCGCTTGTATTGGAGGATCTCCGGAATTTCTTCCGGAGGTCCTTCGTGTAATATGAGACTTTTTTTGACAAGCTTTTCACATTTTGGAAGGAGTGAATATCAATGAGTCTGGTACCGATGGTCATTGAACAGACCAATCGCGGAGAACGTTCCTATGACATTTTCTCCCGCTTACTGAACGACCGGATCATTATGCTTTGTGACGAGGTCAACGACGCGACGGCAAGCCTTGTTGTCGCCCAACTTCTGTATTTGGAAGGTCAGGATCCGGATAAGGATATCAGCCTTTATATCAATAGCCCCGGTGGCTCCATTTCCGCCGGTATGGCGATTTACGACACAATGAAATATATTAAATGCGACGTTTCCACGATCTGTATCGGTATGGCCGCTTCCATGGGAGCGTTCCTGCTCAGTTCCGGAACCAAAGGCAAACGGATCGCCCTTCCCAACAGCGAAATTGTGATTCATCAGCCTCTCGGCGGAGCACAGGGTCAGGCCTCGGATATCAAGATCCACGCGGATCATATCATCGCGACGAGAGAAAAACTGAATCGCATCCTTTCTGAACAGACCGGCCAACCGCTGGACGTCATTTACAGGGATACGGACCGTGATAACTTTATGTCGGCACAGGAAGCTTTGGAATATGGTCTGATCGACAAAGTAATCGACCACAGGGAATAATCAACAAAAGTTGGAGGCTTAACGAATGGCCAATAAAGACGGACAGAAAATGCGTTGCTCCTTCTGCGGAAAAACGCAGGATATGGTCTATAAAATGATAACCGGTCCCGGGGTCTGTATTTGCGATGAATGTGTCAATCTTTGCATGGATATTCTCTATGAAGGCGAAGAAGATGATCCGCTTGAGAAGACAAAACGCAAGAAGCAGGGAAAAGAAAAAGCTTTAATTGATCCGGCGACACTTTTGAAGCCGGCGGAATTAAAAGCGGTGTTGGACCAATATGTCATCGGTCAGGACGCGGCGAAAATGACGCTTTGTGTCGCTGTCTATAACCATTACAAACGCATTTTGAGCAAAGTGAACACCGAGGACGTCGAACTTCAGAAAAGCAACGTGCTTCTTTTGGGACCGACCGGTACCGGTAAAACGCTGTTGGCGCAGACATTGGCGAGGGTGCTTGGCGTTCCATTCGCTATTGCGGACGCAACCACTATCACCGAGGCCGGTTACGTCGGTGAAGATGCCGAAAACGTGCTTCTTCGATTGATTCAGGCCGCGGATTTCGATGTGGAAGCCGCTCAGCGGGGCATTATCTATGTGGATGAGATCGATAAAATCACCAGAAAGTCGGAAAATCCATCCATTACGAGGGACGTTGGCGGCGAAGGCGTTCAGCAGGCGCTTCTTAAAATGTTGGAAGGAACTGTTTCCAATGTTCCGCCGCAAGGCGGCAGAAAGCATCCGCAGCAGGAATTTATCCAGATTGACACAACCAATATCCTGTTTATCTGCGGTGGTTCTTTTGATGGAATCGAACCAATCATTGAAAAACGGGTGGCCAGTTCAGCATTGGGATTCGGCGCTACCGTGCTCAGCCAGAAAGCCAAAGAAACGACGGATCTGCTCAAGCAGGTGACGCCGCATGATCTGGTAAAATTCGGGATCATTCCGGAGATGGTTGGCCGGCTTCCGGTTATCACCGCTCTGGAAAATCTGGATAAACCGGCTTTGGTAAAAATTCTTACCGAACCGAAAAACAGCCTGGTTAAACAGTATCAAAAGCTGTTTGATCTGGACGGAGTCAGTCTTCAGTTTACGGATGGCGCTTTGGAGGCCATCGCTCAAAAAGCCATTGACCGCAAGACCGGCGCCAGAGGTCTTCGCTCCATTATGGAAGAAACCTTATCGAAACTGATGTTTGAACTTCCTTCCGATGAGACGGCAGTCGCCGTTGTTATCGGGGAGGATTGTGTCAATGACGGTGCGGAACCGGTGGTCGAGCACAATCCTTATAAGAAAAACGTGCCGCTGGAAGTGGCCGTAAAAGCAGAAAAATAAGCGATTCGTAACCCCGTTGGGAATAGCCACCGGGGTTACCGTTTCCTTTTACCGGAGGTGGATACCTTGGAAGAAGAAAAAATTCTGGAACAGAAAACATTGCCAATGATCGCCATGCGTGGTCTTGTGCTTTTTCCCAATATGATCCTTCATTTCGACGTAGGCCGCAAAAAATCCATGGCGGCGCTGGAAGAAGCAATGAAGGGAGAACGGCGTGTTTTTCTGACCTCCCAGAAGAACATAGAGGAAGAAGAAATCTCGACCGATAAGCTTCATAAAGTCGGTGTGGTTGCCGAAGTCCGTCAAGTTTTAAAAACGGATGATGGAACTATGCGGATTTTGGTGGAAGGCAAGTATCGTGCCAAACTTCTGGAGATCGTCTCAGAGGAACCTTATCTGACGGCAACGGTCGAGGAATATCCTCTGAAAAACTTGAAACCGAAAAAGTCGGTGCTTTGCACGGCGCTGATGCGCACCGTCAAAGATCTCTTTAACGAATATACATTCCTTGTGCCCAAAATGCCGAAAGAATTGATCGTCAAGGCTTTTACCATTGAGGATCCGGTCGCTTTGGGAGAGTTCTTGGCCGGGAATCTTAATATTGATACAGAAGATAAACAGACAATTCTGGAAGAATCGAACCACGTTAAACGGCTCGAGCTTCTTGCCAATGTACTCGAAAACGAGAACAACATTTTAAGTGTTGAGCACGATATTTTCGAGCGTGTCAAAGATCAGGTCGATCAGAATCAGCGGGAATATTATTTGCGCGAACAACTGAAAGCGATCACCGATGAATTGGGCGAAGGGGAAAACGTCCAGGAGGAATCGGACGTCTATCGTAAGAAGATCGAAGACTTGCATCTGGAGGGAGAGGTTCGTGATAAGCTCCTTGAGGAGACGGATCGCCTTTTCAAAATGCCGCCGAACAGTCACGAATCCAGCGTGATCCGTACCTATTTGGACACCTGCCTGGCTCTTCCGTGGAACAAAAAAACAACGGAGAAAATTGATCTTGCCAAAGCGAAAAAACAGCTTGACAAAAATCATTATGGCCTTGAAAAAGTAAAAGATCGAATTCTGGAGCTTCTTGCTGTGCGAAAGTTGGCGCCGGATATCAAAGGACAGATCCTTTGCCTTGTAGGACCGCCCGGTGTTGGCAAAACATCCATCGCGAAAGATATCGCCTTAGCTATGGGACGAAAATATACTCGTATTTCTTTAGGCGGTATGAAAGATGAATCGGACATCCGTGGGCACAGAAAAACATACATAGGCGCTATGCCGGGACGGATCATGAACGCGGTCAAACTGGCGGGAAGCAAAAATGCGCTGATCCTTTTGGACGAAATTGACAAAATGGGCAGCGACTTTCACGGAGATCCGGCTTCCGCCATGTTGGAGGTTTTGGATCCGGAACAGAACGTGGCGTTTCGGGATCATTTTATTGAGGTCCCGTTTGACCTTTCGGACATCCTTTTCATCACAACGGCTAATGACGCCAGTACGATTCCGGAGCCGCTGTATGACCGTATGGAAGTCATAGAGCTGACCTCTTATACCAGAGAAGAAAAATTCCATATCGCTAAAAATCATCTGATCAAAAAGGAAATGAAACGACATGGTTTGACAGCCCGGGATTTTAAGCTGACCGATGATGGGATCTATTCGCTTCTCGATTTCTATACCCGTGAAGCTGGTGTCCGGAATCTTGAACGCACCATTGGCACTCTTTGCCGGAAAGCGGCGAAAAAGATCGTTTCCGGGGAAGAGAAAAAAATCGTTGTAAGCGAAAACAACGTTTCGGAATTTCTTGGCGTGAAAAAATTCAAACCAGAAACCATTCAAAAGGAAGACGCCATTGGTTTGGTTAATGGACTTGCCTGGACTTCGGTCGGCGGCGATATGTTGGAAGTAGAAGTGGCGATCCTTGATGGCAGCGGAAAAATCGAGCTGACCGGTAATCTTGGCGACGTGATGAAAGAGTCGGCCAGAACGGCCATCAGTTACGTTCGTTCCTGCACGGAAAAATATGGGATCGAGCACGATTTTTATAAAACAAAAGACGTTCACATCCATGTACCAGAGGGAGCCGTTCCCAAGGACGGTCCTTCTGCCGGTGTCACGCTTTGTACGGCGATCGTTTCCGCTCTTTCCGGACTTCCGGTTCGTCGGGAGGTAGCTATGACCGGAGAAATCACTCTTCGTGGACGGGTCCTCGCCATTGGCGGACTTCGTGAGAAAACGATGGCAGCGTATCGGGCCGGTGTAAAAACGGTAATTATACCTGCCGATAACGTCCCGGATCTGGAAGAGATTGATCCGGTGGTGCGGGAAGCGATTACCTTCATTCCGGCATCACGTATTGAAACGGTATTGGATGCCGCCTTGATAAAGCCGACAGAACCGATCATCTCCCATGAGCTTCCCTATATTTCCACGGATATTCCCATGATCTCGTTGGATGACAAAAAGCCGATCATGGTCAATATTCAGTAAGGAAGGATATTTATGAATTATAATCACGCTGTTTTTGAGGCTGCCTATGGTACCTCGAAGCAACTTCCAAAAGAAGAACACATCGAATTTGCGTTTGCCGGTCATTCCAACGTGGGAAAATCATCTTTGATGAATGCCATCTTTGGAAGAAAAGCGTTGGCACGGGTTTCCAGTCAACCGGGAAAAACGGTCACGGTCAATTTCTATGACGTGGACGGTGTAAAGTTCGTTGACTTGCCAGGATATGGTTACGCTAAAGTTTCTCTCAACGATAAAAAACGGTGGGCTGATCTGGTGGAAGGTTATCTGATGAGTGACCGGGATATCCGTTTGGTGGTTCAACTGATAGATAGCCGCCACACACCAACAAAAGACGATATTCAGATGATCGATTTTATGATCGACAACGAGATGCCGTTTATTATCGCGTTGACAAAATGCGATAAACTGAACCAGACCGAGCGAAAAAAAAGAGAAAAGGCTTTTCTGGAGGAAATTCCCTGCGCTGATCAGATTACTATGCTTTGGACCAGTACAGAAACCGGTGAGGGAATTGCTGAACTGAAAGAAATTCTGGAAGAGCTGTGCTCGGATGAAGACGAAGAATAATAAAAAATCCCTCTTTTTGCAAAGAGGGATTTTTTTATTACAGACGAAAAGATTTTAACACTTCGATCATTTTTCTTTCGGCTTCCGATTTCATTGTTCCCAACGGCAACCGCAGAACACCGGTGTCACGTCCCAGTTCTTTCAACGCTTTTTTTAGCGGAATAGGGTTGATATCGGAAAAAAGAGCTTCAATAAGTGGCATATACCGAAGCTGAAGATCGACGGCCTTTTCCATTTCACCGGAAAAATAGGCTTCACAGAGGTCATGCACGTCTTTCGGGACGATATTGGCTAAAACGGAAATGACACCTTTTCCACCGAAGCTCAGCGTTGGGACAATGGTGTCATCGTTGCCGGAATAGATAGCGAAGCGATCTCCATAGAGAGAACGAATTTTAGCGATTTGTGAGAGATTTCCACTGGCTTCCTTTATTGCGACAATGTTGGGAATGTCCTCCAGTCTCTCATAAAATTCCGGTCGCAGATTGACGCCGGTCCGGGCGGGAACGTTATAAAGAATCATCGGAAGCTGAGCTCTTTCGGCAATATAACGATAATGTTCCGCCAGTCCATCCTCGTTGGCTTTGTTGTAATAGGGTGTCACACAAAGAATGGCGTCGGCACCGGCGTTTCGGGCATTCAGCGCTAACCGGGCGGCGTGTCGGGTATCGTTGCTTCCGGCTCCGGCAATCAGCGGTACCCGATGATGGATCGTATCTTTGATACGGCAAATAATGTTATATTGTTCCTCGTCGGAAAGAGTGGCCGCCTCTCCGGTGGTTCCATTGACGACAATCGCGTCTATTTTTTGTTCGATCAGTTCGTTGACAAAGTCAGCGTAACGATTTAAATCTACGGAACCGTCAGACCGCATTGGGGTAATGGTGGCCGCGGCGGCACCGGTAAAAATAAGAGCATCCATAAAAAATCCCTCCTGTCATACCATCTTTTTATGATATGAACAAGAGGGATTTTTGGATAATCAATCAAAATAGCCTTTGGCGGCCAGAAGTTCAGCCATCAATACGTTTCCACCGGCGGCACCGCGAAGGGTGTTATGGGAAAGGCAAACAAATTTATAGTCATACTGGCTGTCCTCGCGAAGGCGTCCAATGGTAATTCCCATGCCGTGCTCAAAGTCACGATCCAAACGGGCCTGCGGGCGGTCCGGTTCCTCAAAGTAATGGAGAAACTGGGAAGGAGCGGAGGGAAGAGACAACTTTTGCGGTTCGCCGCTGAAGGCAGCCCAGCGTTCTTTGATTTCCTCGATGCTCGGCTTATGCTCAAAACTGACAAAAACTGCCGCTGTATGACCATCGGAAACCGGAACACGCAGGCACTGTGTTGTAATAGCGGGAACGGTGGCCGGAATGATTTGATCGCCCTCGATTTTTCCCCAGATTTTCATCGGTTCCTTTTCACTTTTTTCTTCCTCACCGCCAATATACGGAATCAAGTTATCGACCATTTCGGGCCAACGCTCAAAATTCTTTCCGGCACCGGAAATGGCCTGGTACGTGCAGGCAAGAACTTTCGTGATACCGAATTCCCGGAGCGGATGCAAAGCGGGGACATAGCTTTGAATGGAACAGTTGGATTTGACGGAAATAAAGCCGCGTTTGGTGCCAAGACGCTTTTTCTGCGCCTCAATAATGGCGGCGTGTTCCGGATTTAATTCCGGGATGATCATGGGAACGTCCGGCGTGCCACGGTTGGCGCTGTTGTTGGACATGACGGGACATTCCAGTCTGGCGTAGCGCTCTTCCAACGCTTTGGTGGCTTCTTTATTGAGATTGATGGCGCAGAAAACAAAATCGACAGCGGCGGCTATTTTTTCTGCGTCAAGGTTCGCGTCATAAACAGGCATATTTAAGATCCATTCGGGAAGGGAAGTCTTCATGGCCCAACGGCCTTCGACCGCTTCCCGGTAGGTTTTTCCGGCGCTTTTTTGCGAGGCGGCCAACATGGTAATATGAAACCATGGGTGATTTTCCAAAATGGTAATCAGTCGCTGTCCTACCATGCCGGTAGCGCCGATAATACCCACCCGATATTCTTTCATTGATCAAAACCTCCTTCTATAAAAATAGGCTTGAAATCAAAAGCAACTTGCAATATAATATATTAGTTATAAATATAAATATGATTTTATCATTTTGGCTTTTTTCTGTCAAATATTTTTTACTACACGAAAGCTACAGGTGAAAGAATTGAAAACAAGTGACTTCTATTTTGACTTACCGGAAGAACTGATCGCGCAGCACCCGGTGGAGCAACGGGATCATTCCCGCATGATGCATCTCAATCGAGAGACCGGTGAAGTGGAACACAAACACTTTTATGAACTGCCGGATCTGTTGGAACCGGGCGATCTTTTGGTTATGAATGATTCCCGTGTCCTTCCGGCCAGACTGATAGGGGAAAGGGAAGACACTCATTCTCCCATTGAGTTCCTCCTTCTTAATCAAAAAGACCTGGATGTTTGGGAAATTCTTGTTCGCCCCGGAAAACACGCTAAAATCGGAAAACGCTTTGTTTTCGGCGGAGGACTTTTAAAGGCGGAAGTCATCGACGTGATCGAGGACGGAAACCGGATCGTTCGTTTTGAGCATGAGGGCAATATTTATAATATTCTGGACGAGATCGGGCAGATGCCGCTTCCGCCTTATATTACAGAAAAATTGGAAGATAAGGAGCGGTATCAGACCGTTTATTCCGATCCGGTTGGTTCCGCGGCGGCTCCTACGGCTGGATTACACTTTACCAACGAGCTTTTGGATACCATTCGGGCCAAAGGCGTCAACACGGCTTTTGTGACTCTTCACGTCGGTCTGGGGACCTTCCGCCCGGTTAAAGTTGAAGACTTTGAACATCATATCATGCACACGGAGCATTATATGGTTTCCAAAGAAATGGCGGACCTCATTAAAAAGACCAAGGAGTCCGGCCACAGGGTCATTGCGGTAGGAACAACGTCTTGCCGCACATTGGAGTCGGTAGCGGCAAAGTACGGGGAAGTTCGGGAAGACGACGATGATACCAGTATCTTTATTTATCCGGGATTTCATTTCAAGGTTCTGGATGGATTGATTACCAATTTTCATCTGCCGGAAAGTACCCTTATCATGTTGGTTTCCGCTTTCGCGGGGTATGAGCACGTGATGAATGCTTATGATATCGCAATCAAGGAGCGCTATCGCTTTTTCTCTTTTGGAGATTCCATGTGCATTTTATAAAAACAAAGCATAAAAAGCCATCTGAATTTTTTCAGATGGCTTTTTATGTTCTTCCATTATTTTTGAAAACAGGCGATTTCCTCGGCGGTCATATGGTCTTCCAAAACGCCCAGAATGATTTTTCTATCCCGGGCGCTAGCTCTTCCGAAGGCGCTGAGTACGACGCTTTCTTCCGTGCTCAATGTGCGGATCGGGGCAGGGCATCCGGTGATCCCGAATAAATAATCCAGCGATACATCTAATGTTTCGGCAATAGCGGCGGCGATGTCGGACTGCGGCCTCCGGTTTCCGTTGATATAACGGGAAAGGGTGGCTTCCGTCGTCTTTGTTTTTTCCGCCAGCCAACTTTGCGTGATTCCACGCTGCTTCATAATTTTTTTCACTTTTCTTCCGAAATCTTCGACAGCAGCCATAAAAACTCCTCTTTCTCCGCTTTTACAAAATGTATTATTTAATATAAACTGATTTTGAATATTTGTCAAGAATTATTATTCAATTGGTAATGCATGTTAAAAATAATTGCTCTTGCCAAGAAGCGAAATCTACGATATAATAACAATGTATTTTTTTATATCAGAGGTTAAGCAATGTTTACTGTATTAAAAACCGAAGGAAAAGCCCGGCGCTGTGAATTTGAGACCGTTCACGGAACTGTTCAAACGCCGGCTTTTATGAATGTGGCCACCTGTGGCGCTATTAAAGGCGGCGTAGCGTCAGAGGATCTGAAGGAACTACATTGTCAGGTGGCGCTTTGCAACACCTATCATTTGTCGCTTCGTCCCGGTGATCTGGTCGTCAAAGAATTGGGTGGTCTTCATAAATTTATGAACTGGGATCGTCCTATTTTGACGGACAGCGGTGGCTTCCAGGTGTTCAGCCTCTCCAAGCTTCGTAAAATCAAAGAGGAAGGCGTTTATTTTAGGAGCCATTTGGACGGTCACGCGATTTTTATGGGGCCGGAGGAATCCATGCAGATCCAGTCCCATTTGGGAAGTACGATCGCCATGGCGTTTGATGAATGCGTTGAAAATCCGGCGCCAAAATCCTATTCGGCGCAATCTTGCCAAAGGACGACCCGCTGGCTTTACCGCTGTAAGGCGGAAATGGATCGTTTGAACTCGCTTCCGGATACGATCAATCCGCACCAGATGCTTTTTGGAATCAACCAAGGCTGTACTTTCGAGGATCTTCGTATTGAGCATATGAAGGAGATTGCCAAACTGGATCTGGATGGTTACGCTATCGGCGGTCTGGCCGTGGGAGAACCTACGTCGGAAATGTATAGGATCATCGAAGCTGTGGAACCGTATATGCCGGTGGAAAAGCCCCGGTATCTGATGGGCGTCGGAACGCCGGTCAACATTTTGGAAGGAGTCCATCGCGGCATTGATCTTTTTGATTGCGTTATGCCAAGCCGAAACGCCCGTCACGGTACGCTTTTTACCTGGCAGGGAATTCGGAATCTCAATAATGAAAAGTATATCTATGATGATGGTCCTGTCGATCCGGAATGCGATTGCCCGACCTGTCGGCTCCACAGCCGCGCCTATGTTCGCCATTTACTTCGTTCCAACGAGCTTTTGGCGCACCGTCTTACGGTTCAGCACAATCTTTTCTTCTACAATACGTTGATGGAACGGATCCGTGAGGCATTGGATAACGGAACTTTTGAGGAGTTTTATCAGAAATACGTTCCCATTCTTGGAAAGAGAATTTGAGGAAAAGCCTTGCGCTATCGTCGTTTTTTCTATATAATAGGATTATATTAATTGGGAGGTAATTTTTTTATGTACAATTTGCTTTTTTCCAGTTCAGCGGCAGCCGGAGAGGGATCCATTTGGGAGACGATCCTCAGCTTTGCGCCTCTGCTTCTTGTTCTGGTTGTTTTTTATTTTCTTCTGATCCGTCCTCAGCAGAAAAAAGATAAAGAAGATAAGGCTATGCGCGAAAATCTGGAGATCGGTGATGAAGTTGTTACCGCCGGAGGTATTATCGGTATCATCACTTCCATTAAAGACGAAACCGTCGTCGTTGAAACCGGCAGCGGACGCAGTCGTATTCGCGTAGCAAAATGGGCGATATCCCAGAAAATCTCCACGGATAAAGAAGACGAAAATCAAAAATAAGTCCGAATAAAATACGTCCCTTTGGAATAACCTTAAAATGGTTAAGAGAAAGGGGCGTTTGTTTTTGAAAAATATAGGAATAAAGATCGTAAAAAGCGCTTCAATCGGGACAGCGTTGGGCACTTTCATATCAGCCATCGTGCTTTTTGTTTTAGCGGCGGTCCTTTCCATCGGTCAGCTTTCACCGGTCGTGGTTGGCCCTATGGCATTAGCGGCACAAATTATTGGTGGATTTGTTGGAGGATTTTTTTCCGGGATGACAGCGGGAAAAAAAGGGTTTTTGTGTGGCCTTTTGTCCGGAATTCTGTTTTTTGCGATGATTTGGATCTGTGGCGGCATTTTTGGAGCCGCAAACTTCGGATGGGAAGCTCTTATAAAAGCCGCTATTATATCAGCAGCAGGCGTTCTAGGCGGTATTATTGGTGTCAACCGATAAAATAATATGGATAAATAAACAAGCTCCGGTATATCCGGAGCTTGTTTTTCATATCTTAGAAAGAACAGGGAAGACAGAAGGGGAAAGGAGAACAGAAATGAACGAAAAAATCAGACAAACTCTTCGCCGGAACCGCTATTTGCTGTTAGCGGTCAGCGTTCTTCTATTAGGAACGGTGATCGGTGTTGTCGCTCTTCAGAATCTGCCAAAGGAGCTTCTGGAAAAGGTTCAAACGCTATCCATTATGGGAAAAAAGGATTTCAAAACGATCTGGTGGGATCGTTTTGCCTTTTCAGAATGTGTACTGTTCGGCCTCTTTATTTCGGGCTTCAGCCTTTTTGGACATGGAACCGCTTCTTTTTTACTTTTGCTTTATGGCATGATTTACGGAGTAAAAAATGCCGTCAGTTATCACTTTTTGGGTTCGGGTTATTTGATTCCAGCGTTGGCCGAGTTTTTTTCTTTTCTTATTTTCACCGTTTTTTGCTTTCTGGTCATGGGAGAAAATTCGTTTTATTCCTCCGAACTCCTTCGTCGCATTATACAAAAAAAGAATGATGAAAAACCGCATTATAATGGGAAAAATCAAGCTGTGAAATTAATATGCTTTACAGTTATTTTAGCCGTTTTTTCCGCTCTTTCGTCTTATTTATCTCTCGTCCTGGCTTGATTTTTTCTTTGGTTGTCGGACATTTTTTAATGGTGATTTATTGGAAGCGTCTTCAATCTGACGATTACTGACGTGAGTATAGATTTCCGTTGTCGAAAGGCTTTCATGACCCAAAAGCTCTTTTAATACACGAATATCCACACCGGCGTTTTGGTAAAGAAGTGTTGCCGCCGTATGACGAAGCTTGTGAGGCGTTATGCCCATGCCATCCAGACCGGCTTTTTTTAAGCATTCTTCCACAATCTGTTCCACACGACGAGGACCGATCCGTTTGCCGTTCCGATTCAAAAATAGCGCGTTTTTATCGACCCGTTTGACTTTTTCACCGGAATCCAGAACTTTCTTATAATTTTCAATAGCCTCCAAACACGAATTGTTCAGATACACGATCCGTTCTTTATTGCCTTTACCAAGCAGTTTCAAGCGGTTTTCTTTAATATCGGAAAGATTGATGCCACAAAGTTCGGAAAGACGCATTCCGCAGTTCAGAAACAGCGTGATCATGCAAAAATCTCGTTCGGTAAAGCTGGTTTCCACATGAGTCAAAAGCTCCAGAGCCTGTTCCAACGTCAGATATTTTGGCAACGCTTTTTTTAAGGACGGCGTTTCCAGATTCTGCATCGGATTTTCCGAAAGTTTTCCAACCGATACGTTCAGATATTTGTAAAACGAACGAATGGCGGAAACTTTGCGGGAACGCGCTTTGGCGTGATTATCATGGTTCTGCTGAAACTCCGCTAAAAACTCCATGGCATCCAGTCGTGTGGCGTTTTGGATAAGATCAAATCCGGCGTCCTGAATTTTAATTTCCGAGTAATCCACCAACTCATCCGCAAGATGATTTTTAATTAAAAGAAAACGTAAAAAAGAACGAAGGTCAATATAATAGCCATCGACAGTTCGTGAAGAACGACCTTTAATGGTTTCCATATAAAATAAGAAATCTCGTAGATAATCCGGGCAATCGTTCAAATATGACTTATTCATAGGTTTTCGCCCCTCCTTTATTTCATTAAATTTCTATTTAGCGAAATAGGATCATCTGCAAATACTATAGCATAAAACTCTCTTCCCGTCAAGGCTCTTAATAAAAAAATCCGCTTTTCATAAAGAAAAACGGATTTTTATCATTCTTCGCAAAGTGGTATAATTCCGCCGATATCACAAAGTTCTTTGCCTCCAAGATTTTCCGCGTAAACGTTTCGGTTGCGTAAAAAATCTTTGATGTTTTGATAATCCTGGATGGATCGTAAATCCCCACTGGTGCCAAGGATCTCTTTTTCGATCATTCCGCCGCAACCGCCAATGAAGCCGTTGGCATATCCTTCCAAACGGATTTTATCGTCCCGGATCGTTAAGACCTCGATGCCGTGGTCTTCGGCAATTTTAGCGATTCCCCTATCGGCAGTTATGATCGCGTCTTCGCAAATGGCCAATACCGCGCATTTCGCGTAGCCTTGTTTGACAGCGATGAAATTATAATTCTGCTCTTCCAAAAACTGTAATATCCGTGGATCGGCTGTGTTGGGATTTAATAGAACCTGTTTTCCCAAAAACTGAACATTCAGGTGACAGTCATTGGGGTATGTATCCCCTGCTTTTTGGAACGATTCCTGTGCTTCAAAAGAGAGCGTTTTCAGCATTTCCACTGTTTTTTCAGAACAGGAGGACGTAATAACGCTTTTTCCGCCCAGATGAAGAAGCTGTAAATCCGCATGAGAAGCGATTTCTTTCGGAAGATCATCACTTGGGTCAATGGGAATAACGGCGATTTTTGCTGATGCTAATGCGCTTTTTACATCCTCCGCCAAAGAAGAAACGGCGATGACGGTCGCCTTTCCTTTCGGAAAATTCGGCTTTTCCAGATACTCCATTTTGGTTTAAGACTCCTTTTTATGAATGACAGAAAAGGCCTCTCCCACGCTGGAAACGCCGCTCAATTTGATTTTATAATCTTCGACGGCGATGTTTTTCAGACATTGTTTGGGCAAAATCACTTCGGTAAATCCCAGTTTTTCCGCTTCCTTGATACGGCTTTCCACATGAGAAACGCTCCGCAATTCCCCGCCAAGACCGATTTCACCGAACGCGACAACACTTTCATCGACGACCGTATCCGTTAGGCTGGAAATCAACGCGATGGCAACGGGAAGATCCGCCGCTGGTTCGTCTAACTTGAGGCCACCGATAACATTGATGTAGGTATCCATATTTCCGAAAAAGTAACCGGCCCGTTTTTCCAAGACGGCAATCAAAAGACTGGTGCGGTTGAAATCAAAGCCGGTGGAAGTGCGGCGAGGAACGCCGAAACCGGTTTTGGTCACAAGGGCCTGCACTTCGGCAAAAATCGGACGGGTGCCTTCGATGATACAGCTGACACAGGTGCCGGAAACGTTTTTGGGGCGTTCGGAAAGCAGCGCTATGGAGGGATTTTCCACCTCATGCAGGCCGTTTTCGCCCATTTCAAAAATACCGATCTCGTTGGTGGAACCAAACCGGTTTTTGATGGAACGCAAGATCCGGTAGCTCATGGTGCGTTCTCCTTCAAAGTGAAGAACAGTATCGACGATATGCTCCATGACCTTCGGACCGGCGATGGCACCGTCCTTGTTGACGTGGCCGACAATAATCATAGGAATTTCAGCCTTCTTGGCCGCTTTAGTAAGAATAGAGGTACATTCTTTGACCTGCGTAACGCTGCCGCTGGAAGAAGATATGGCCGCGAAATTCATAGTCTGGATGGAGTCGATCATGACCATATCTGGCTTTTCCTTTATGATCGCGTTGACCACTTGTCCGATATCGGTATAGGGAGCGATCAGAAGATTATCTCCGGTAACACCAAGCCGACGAGCGCGAAGTTTTAGTTGCGCCTTGCTCTCTTCTCCGGAAATATAAAGAATTTTCATAGATTCTGAAAGTTTTCCGCAAATCTGCAAAAGCATGGTGGATTTTCCAATGCCCGGATCACCGCCCAAAAGCGTAACGGACCCTTTCACAATGCCGCCGCCGAGCACACGGTCCAATTCCTTGATCCCGGTAACGTAGCGATATTCATCCTCGACAACGACATCGCTGATTCGAACGACGGCTTCCTCGTCGGCAGTGTCCGGCACGATTCCGGCGGTTTTCTGCTTGGAAGGCAACTCTTCCGCCCGGATATCCTCCACAAAAGTATTCCATTCTTTACATTCCGGGCATTGTCCGTACCATCTTGGAGATTCGTAACCACATTCCGAGCAGACATAGACCGCTTTCATTTTTCCCATTCGTTGACTTCCCTTTCTGTCAGGTATTGGATCGTTCCTGTGGCAAGCACAAACGATACTTTATTTTGGTATGTATCATCCATCAGGAGCGCCGCGTCGTGATTGGATGAAAGAAAACCGCATTCCGCCAGTACAGCCACTTTTTGGGCGTGATAAACAAGATAGACATCATCCGTGACCGGCTTTATGACTCGCTTATTTTCCGGCTGTAAAAGTGAGATCAGGCTATTTTGCAGGATATCAGCGAGCATGGCACTTTCTTCTTGCTGTGGACCGTAAAAAATTTGAGCACCGTGAGCATCGCCGCCGAAATAATTCTGATGAATCGAAAGAAAACAGGCGCAATCCGACTGTTCCAACTGTGAAAATCGGTTGCGGATATCGGATTTTTTCCGATCTCTTTGATGGGTCAGGCCTTCATCGCAGGTCATTCGATCTGTCCTGCGGGTAAACTCCGTGCGGTAGCCGAAAAATCGAAGAAAAGCCCCTGTTTTTAATGTGACCGGCAAATTGATGTCTTTCTCCAGAATTCCGCCGACACCGATCGCCCCGCTATCTTCCCCACCGTGACCGGGATCCAGAAGAATACATTCCGCTGATTTTGATAAAGAAGCCGAAACCGCCAAAAAGGAATTATTTTCCGGTATCTGCGTCGTAAACGGACAAATAACGATCAGAAAGGTGGAAACAACCAATAAAAACGCTTTTATAGCCGTATATTTCAAAACAAGATTCATCCCCTTTCTCCTATTTATACACAGAAAGAAAGGGTGCTATTCCAAAAGCTATTTTACCATACGGAAGCGGATTTGTATATCTATAAATTTGAAATATTTGCAATTTCCTTTTGATATTTGCGGAACGCCCTCTTGATTTTCGTAAACTAAAGTGCTAAAATATGAATGTTGGGGTTTTCCCAGGAAAATTATGGTTTTGGAGGTTCTTGTTATGAATAAACGTCTGAAGGACGAAAGTTTGGATAACCTTTTTGAAGCCATTCTTACGCTGAAAACGAAAGAGGAATGTTATAGTTTTTTCCGTGATCTTTGCACGGTTCCGGAACTGAAAACGCTTTCTCAGCGTTTCCATGTGGCAAAAATGCTGTTGGACCATCGTGTTTACAGCGATATCGTGGAAGAAACCGGTGCTTCCACCGCAACCATCAGCCGTGTCAACCGTTCTCTTTCCGAAGATTATGATTCCTGCGGCGGCTACGCCCTTGTTTTTGACCGGATGGACGAGGAAGACGATGACCAGTGATTATGGCGATTTCGCGAGGTTTTATGACCGTTTCACCTTGAATGTCGATTACCCTGCTCGGGCTCGTTATTTTGATACGATCATTCAAAAATACAACCCAAATGCGAAGCTCCTTTTGGACCTTGCCTGCGGGACCGGTTCGCTTAGTTTTGAATTGGAGCCTTTTGGTTACGATATCGTCGCGGTGGATAATTCCTATGAGATGCTCTCTGTTGCCGCGGAGAAACGGGGCGAACTGGATAGCGGTGTTTTGTTTTTGTGCCAGGAGATGGCCGATCTCGACCTTTACGGAACGATAGACGCGACGGTATGCGCTTTGGACAGTGTCAACCACATTACCGATCCACAAGAGCTTCTGGAAGTATTCCAAAAAGTCTCTCTGTTTTCCAATCGTGGGGCTGTTTTTGTTTTTGACGTCAACACGGTCTATAAACATCAAAGTGTATTGGGAAACAACAGTTTCCTTTTTGAGCAGGACGATGTCTTCTGCGCCTGGCAAAATAGCCTCCAGAAGGACGGTATCACCGTGGATATTCTTCTCGACTTTTTTGAGAAAATGCCAGAAAACGGCCTTTATCGTCGGTACAGCACCGATTTCTCTGAAAGGGCCTATGAGATCGACGATTTGAAGCAGATGCTGACGCAATCCGGCTTTACTGTCAAGGCGGTTTTTGATGAGGATAGTTTCCTCCCTCTCCGAAAAGACAGTCAGAGGGCGATTCTGGTAGCCTTGAAAAATTAAAAAAGTTCTTGACATTCGATTTGTTTTAGGATATAATAAGCAAGTCGTCTGGGGGCATAGCTCAGCTGGTTAGAGCACCTGCCTTACAAGCAGGGGGTCATAGGTTCGAGTCCTATTGTCCCCACCAAAAAGACCTGAACTTCGGTTTGGGTCTTTTTTTATAGCAAAAGTGAGCAGGTTTCGACGGATTTTCCTATAAAAATCCGATGCATTTTCCCATTATTTCGTGTATAATCGTTTTGGGTGATATTATGAAACATATTGTCAATGTTGTCAGCGAAAATAACTGGTTAAAAGCCTATCGGGACCGTGCCGATATGGATTCTTTTGTCAAGGAGTGCCTCTGTGACGGTGTGGAAGTTATTCGCGGCGGTGAGGATACCACCGGAATTTATGATTCCACCAACGTGATTGGCGTTCATTTATTCTTTTATCCGAACTGGCTAGATTTCTGGAACCACAATGTTCCCCGTCTTATGGCGCAATTTGGTTCACAAGCCGTTTGGGAGGGGTATTATCGGGCGACCAACCGGGAAGAATTTCTTCGGCCCTATCAAGAGGATATGGAATACGCTGAATCCGTCGGAGCGGAATATGTGGTATTTCACGTCAACGACGTCTCCAACGAGGAAATTTTCAATTATCAATGGGAACATACAAACGAGGAGGTCATTCGCGGCGTCGCGGAAATCGTAAACGCTTTGACCAAAGGAAAAAACTATCATTTCAAATTCCTTTTCGAAAACCTGTTTACGCCCGGAATGATGCTGTTAAATCCTAAAGAGACCGCTTTGATGCTGGAACTGACCGACTATGAAAACAAGGGAATTTTGCTGGATACCGGCCATCTGATGTGCGCTCCGCAAAACATTGTTGACGAGGAACAAGGTATTGATTTCGTTTTAGATACGGTACGCAATCATGGGTCTTTAGCCCACTACATCAAAGCGTTGCATCTGCATAAATCCACGACGGGCGACGTGATCGCCGCGTTAAAAAAGCGCACGGTCGTTCCTGAGAAAGATTTTTACGACCGTTTTTCTCAAAGTTACGCGCTCATTTTGGAGATCGACCGACATTTGCCGATGGAAAGTTCCCGTGCTCAGGAGATCTTGGATCTGGTCGAACCGGATTACGTAACCCATGAGGTTTCCGCCAAAGACCGCTATGAAAAAGTTGAGCGGGTTTTGACACAAATGAAGGCATTGGGGCGTATTTGAATTCCACATAAAAAAAGCGTGCGAGGATAACTCGCACGCTTTTTTTATCTAAGAGAGATTGTTTGATATTTTACCGGAACGCCATTTTCAAAGTCAATTTTATATCCTTCACCCGGATTTGGCGTCCATTCATAAAAATTGTGTCGTTTTGAGTCCTTAGGAAAAAGCCGCCACAGATAGGCGGAAATCATTCCTCCGTGGCAAACAATAAAAGTGTCATGATCTTTATAATCCGCTAACGCTTCCAAAAAACGCCGCTCCATCTGTTCGCCGCTTTCCCCACCAGGACAAACGTTGCTCCAGTTGTCGCCTGAGATCCAGTTTTGGTAATCTTCCCTCTCTTTTAACTCTTCATAGCTTTTCATTTCAAAAACGCCGAAATCCATCTCGTCGAGCCGTGGATCGGTCCGATGGGAAACAGTACCGTAAATAGCAAAAAGTGTCTCTTCGGTACGTCTTCGGGAGCTTGTGACCAATAAAAGATTCTTATTCGATGGATAAAGTCCTTTTTGGACTCGTTCTCTTATGGCGTAGATTCCCTGTTCGGTTAAGGGAAGGTCGGTTTTTCCGTAATAAAGCCTTTTTTCGTTACCTTCGGTGATTCCATGACGGATCAGATACATCGTGCTCATTTTATTTCAACCTCGCTGGAATTCCGCAGAAAACACGAGTGACGTGCTCGCTCTTTTCTGAAATTCTGAGCAGGAGACGGCCATGAGCCTCCCGAAAAGCTCGTTCCATAGGATCCAAAGGGACAACTCCACAAAAAATGTCGTCCGAAATCAAAATCTTTTCCTCCGGATTTTTCACCACTTTAAAAAATTCTTCTTCCGGCGATACCCCGTTTTTTACGCAGCAGGCACTCCATTTTTCTAAATGGGACAGGCATTTTTTATGAAGATCCAATTCTTCTCCTTCCTGACAGACAAAAATATCGTCATTCGAAAGAGAAAATGCCGTTTTTACGAAATTGGTTTTTCCTTGATAAGCACCGCCTATAATCAGTTCCATGGTTTCTCCTTATAAAAGTGTCCAGACAAAAATTCCACAGAGTTCCCCCAACGTATGACCAAAACCGGTTACGTCGCCGGAAAAACCGTCTAAATCGTGAAAGGCAAAAGCGGTAAAAACAGCGTAGCCTGCCACCGTAGCCAAAGCCGAAAGGAATCCGTTCCAGGAGCAAAGCCAAAAAGCCGTTCCTATAATTACAAATAAGAGTACGATCAATGCCGACAGATGTTTCCCCTGTATTCCTTTTTGAAAATTGCCGGCGTATTCGCTGTGGTTCATAGGGCGAAGCGTGGAAACACCAATAGCGCTGGATGCCCGAGACGCCATACAGATAAAGAGCAGAACCCAATTGTTTTTCTCTTCGCTGACGGAAGAAAAAGCCGCGAACGAAAGCAAAAACAGCATAGAAAGACCAATGACAGCAAAAGAACCTACGTGGGAATCTTTTAATATTTCCCGCCGTTTTTCTAACGGACGACGAGAAAAAATAGCGTCACAACAGTCCATATAACCGTCCAAATGAATGCCGCCGGTGAGCCAATATGGGATCAAAGCCATAAGAGCCGCTTTGATGTAAAGCGGACAGTGTATGGCGGTCAGAAGAGCGCCAGAAAGTGCCCAAAGACCGCCAATGACCGTTCCGACAAACGGAAACATAAGAAGCATCAACGAGCGCAGTGAATCCTCCCAGACATGCGCAAAAGGCGTAGGAATCGCGCAGAACATACTAAAGCTCATGCAAAAAGCCTTACCAATTTTTTTCATAGGAGTTTTTCTCCTTTATAAAATATCGGACAACCACAGGAAAATTCCAGCACCACGTCACATTCCTCGGCAAGACAGCGATCAATTCGGGCAAGCCCTTTTCGAAAATCCTCCGTCATCTTATCATAGGTCGTGGCGTCAGCAAAAATATTATCAGAAACCAGAATCACCGAATCCGCTCTCTTTAAGAGGCCCAAAAGTCCTTTGGAAACATCTTCGACGGCATGGGCGTTATAATGACCGTCCATGGTCCCGAACATTTCATTGGTCAAAAGAGCCGTTACGCTATCCACCAGATAAACACCTTTGGAATCCATTTCTTCCTGATGGGACAGAAGATTCCGACCCCATTCGACGGTTTTAAACCCCCAACCGTCTCGTTCCTTACAGTGCCTCGCGATACGTGCCCAATCCTCCTCATCATGAGGTTCCATGGTTGCCAAATACCAAAGATGATCTGGGGTGGAAAGCTTTTTGGCAAGTTGTTGCGCGAACATGGATTTTCCGTTTTTCGCTCCACCGGATATAAAAATTTTCATCGCTTCACCGTAAAATGATCGCCTTTCCGAATTTCTGTCAGATAGTCATCGTTTATGCTTGCTTCCTCAAAGGTAGCCATTTCATTGATAACAGCACAAGCCGCGTCCAGTATGCGGAACATCAACGGGCAACCGCTTCCCTCTCCAAGGCGCATTTTAAGCAAAAGAGGCGCTTCGAGAGACAGCTCCTCCAAGGCAAGACGATATCCCGGTTCAAAGGAAGCGTGGGAAGCGATCATATAATCTTTCACGTTGGGGCAAAGCCGTGCCGCGACCAAAGCGGCCACAACGGAAATGAAACCGTCAATGACAACCGGGATCCGATTTTTTGCCGCTCCGAGAAAAACACCGACCATGGCGGCAATATCAAGGCCTCCCACTTTAGCGAGAACATCAATGGGATCGTTTGGATCCGGATGATGCTTTTGGATGGCTCCATCAATCACTTCTATTTTATGCTGAAACGCTTCCTCTAAAAGTCCGCCCCCTTTTCCGGCAGTTACAGAAGCCGGTTTCCCTGTAAGAACCGATAAGATGGCGGAAGACGTAGTCGTATTGCCGATTCCCATTTCACCAACGCCGAGAGCGTCAACGCCATCCGCGGCACAGAAATCGGCCACTTCCAGACCGACGATAATCGCTTTTTCCGCTTCATCCCTTGTCATAGCCGGCTCCCGGTAGAGGTTTTTTGTGCCATAAGAAATTTTTCGATTGAGCACGGCGGGACAGTTATAATCCGATTGAACACCTACATCGACAACCAAAATTTCATCGCCGAAGTGATGGGCCAAAGAGGAACAGCCGGTAAGTCCTCGGGTCAGATTGATCATCTGGGACAACGTGACCGATTGCGGCGTACAGGACACCCCTTCTTCACAGACACCGTTATCAGCGCATAGCACCACCACACGGCATTTTTGAACGGTATTATGTACTTTTCCAGTCATTCCGGCTAATCGAATGGAAAGTTCCTCTAAAAAGCCAAGACTTCCCGGTGGCTTTGCCAATGCGGCCTGTCGCTTTTTCGCTTCCTCCATTGTGGGAAGATCGGCCGGATGAATTTGCGAGCAAACATTTTCTATCCGTTTGTTCAAATACGATTCCTTCTCCCTTTTAAACTGCTCCTATTATATCATAATTCCCAGGTTTTTTTCGTTCTTTGGAGAAAAGCGCAGAAACGGACAAACGGGAGCGTTTTCGCGCTCCCGTTTCAATTATTTCAAAATCAGTTTTTTGAAGATTTTTTTGCCTTTTTTGAGAATAACTTCGCCATCGAATGCCGCACGGTCGATAGTAGCGAAAACATCCGTTACTTTTTCATCGTTGATGGTGATACCGCCCTGTTCAATGAGGCGTTTGCCTTCGCCTTTAGATTTGGAGATGCCGGCTTTGATCAGAGCATCGGTAACGGCCAGTTTTCCGTCCACAAAATCGCTTTCGGCAATTTCGACGGTCGGCATATTCTCACTGGAAACACCACCGGCGAAAAGGGCTCTGGCAGCTTCCAACGCTTTGTCCGCTTCTTCTTTGCCGTGGACCATTTCGGTCAGCTGATACGCCAAAATTTCTTTCTTTTCGTTGATGCGGCTGTCATCCCATTTTTCCATTTCGGCCAGTTCTTCGATCGGAATAAAGGTCAGCATTTTGAGACATTTCATAACGTCCGCGTCGCCGACATTTCTCCAATACTGGAAGAAATCAAAAGGCGACGTTTTGTTCGGGTCAAGCCAAACGGCGTTGCCGGCGGTTTTTCCCATTTTTTTGCCCTGAGAGTCCGTGAGCAGCGTGATCGTCATGGCGTAAGCGTCTTTTCCGCTCTTTTTCCGAATCAGTTCCGTACCAGCGAGCATGTTGCTCCACTGGTCATCACCGCCAAACTCCATATTGCAGCCGTAGTGATTATTAAGATAATAGAAATCGTAGGCCTGCATGATCATGTAGTTGAATTCCAGGAAGCTAAGTCCCCGTTCCATACGCTGTTTATAACATTCGGCACGGAGCATATTGTTGACGGAGAAGCAGGCGCCGACGTCGCGGAGAAGCTCTACGTAATTCAATTTCAAAAGCCAATCGCCGTTATTGACCATCATGGCTTTCCCTTCACCGAACTCAATGAAACGTTCCATTTGTTTTTTGAAGCATTGGGCATTATGCTCAATATCTTCTTTGGTGAGCATTTTTCTCATATCGGTCCGTCCACTGGGATCGCCGATCATGGTTGTACCTCCGCCGATCAGCGCCACAGGCTGGTTTCCGGCCATCTGAAGCCGTTTCATCAGGGTAAGAGCCATAAAGTGACCGGCGGTCAGGCTGTCCGCCGTACAGTCAAAACCAATATAGAATTTTGCGCCGCCACGGTTGATCAGCTCTTTGATCTCATCCTCGTCGGTAACCTGGGCAATTAAGCCACGGGCCACCAGTTCATCATAAATTGTCATTGATCTATCCTCCATTTTTAATGTCAAAAAATAAAAGCCCTCTGTCGGAAATCCGACAGAGGGCGAAAAATCGCGGTACCACCTCTGGTTCATGAAAAACTCGCGTTTTTCATCTCAGCAAGCTTATAAATCAGCTTTTGCGCGATAACCGGCGCACCGGACGGAACCTACTTTTTTGTTCAGCTCCGCTGCTACGGAAGGTAATTCGCCGTCTGTTCCACTCGCTTCCTTACACCGACCGGGAGCTCTCTTTGCTGTCGGAAACAGCGCTACTCAATTCCATCAACGCATTTAACAATATGGTTGCATTATACTAAACTCTTTTGGATTTGTCAACCGTTTGAAAAATCCAAAAGTTCCTCTGCGCTCTTTTTAAGCGATTCCGTCATCGTACCGCCCATAATACGGGAAAGTTCCATGATACGTCCTTCCCGATCCAGACTTTCCACCGATGTAAAGGTTTTCCCTTTGTCAGAGGATTTTGAAATCAAAAGATGATTGTCCGCGAAAGCGGCCACCTGCGCCAGATGAGTGACGCAAATGATCTGACGACCACGGGAGACCTGTTTGAGCTTCTGCCCCACTTTTTGAGCCGCTGAACCGGAAATTCCAGTGTCAACCTCGTCAAAAATCAGCGTATCGACCTGGTCTTTATCCGCCAGAACGTTTTTGATGCTTAGCATAATACGGGAAAGCTCACCGCCGGAAGCGATTTTTGCCAACGGCTTTTGCGGTTCGCCAAGGTTTGTGGCAATATAAAACTCCAAAGCGTCGCAACCGCTATCCGTAAAATCCGTTTTATCAAAGTGGACCGAAAATTGGACATTCGGCATATTGAGATAACGCAATTCCTCTAAAACGGCTTTTTCAAAAACGTTAGCGGCGGCATGGCGCTTTTGACTGAGCACCGCCGCTTTTTCTTCCGTTTCCGCTTTGAGCGCTGTTTTCTTCCGATTCAGTTCCTCTAACCGTTCTTCCGAAAAATCAACATCATCAATTTCTTTCAACGCTTTTTCATAATAAGTGTTCATTGCCGCAACGGAACCGCCATATTTCCGTTTCAAACGGAAGATCTGGTCCAATCGCTGTTCCGTTCTGTTTTGCAAAGCAGGATCAAAATCCAGTTCATCGGCGATGTTTTTGACATCGTTGGAGAATTCCTGGAACTCATAGAACATCTCTTTGAATTTTTCGGAAAGACCGGAAAATTCGGGGAAAAATTCTGACAATTCCTCCGCGTTCCGAATGGCTGTTTCCATACCGTCCAACGCGCCTTCCCCATCATTTCCACCCTCTAATGACGAAACGGTTTCCGTGACGAGTTCCATAATATTTTCCGCACTCTTTATTTTTTTACTCAGAGCGGTCAATTCCTCTTCTTCTCCGTCTTCAATCGCCGCTTTTTCGATTTCGGCGACTTGATATTTCAGCATATCCATACGGGCAGCCTTATCGCCGTCGTCCGATTGAAGCTTTTGAATCGCCCGTTCCGTCTCTTTATAAGCCAAATAGGATTGATGATAGGATTCCCATTCTTTCTCGGTATTCCCGAAAGCATCGATATAATGGATATGTAGTTCCGGATTCTGTAAAAAGACACTGTCATGCTGTCCGTGAACATCGATCAAAACGGAAGAAAGCTGTTTTAAAATGGCCGCCGTTGCCGGTCGCATATTGATTTTACAGATACTTTTTCCTTCCGAGGAGATTTCCCGGGAAATCAGAAGTTCGTCTTCGTAATCATATCCCAGTTCTTCCAAAAGAGCCTTCGCTTTTTCAGAAATCTGGCAAAATACCGCGGAGACATTCGCTTTTTCGGTACCGGTGCGCACAAGGTCACGGCTCGTTCTTCCGCCGAGAACGGCGTTAATCGAGTCGATCAGAATGGATTTACCGGCACCGGTTTCTCCGGTGAACACATTGAAACCGTTTTCAAAATCAATGGAGGCACTTTCAATGACAGCGATATTTTTTATAAAAAGTTGGGAAAGCAAAAGAATCCCTCCTTTTCAATCAATGTATTTAGTCGATTAACTTCTCAATGGTATCGACCAGCGCGACAGCCATTTTTTCGTCACGCATCAAAACAAAAATCGTATCGTCTCCGGCCAGCGTTCCGACGACTCCTTCATGGTTCATGGCGTCCAGAACGGCGCAGGCGGCGTTGGCCATTCCGGTATAGCATTTGATTACGACCATGTTTCCGGCATAATCCACGCTTTTGGCGGATTGGCTGAAAACAGCGTATTTGGTGCTGATATCCGAATTGGCGTCCGAGGCTGTTTGCGCGTAACGATATTTGCCGTCGCTGACCATGATTTTGACGAGACGAAGCTCTTTGATATCACGGGAAACCGTTGCTTGCGTTACGTTGAAACCGTCTCTTTTAAGATAAGCAAGAAGATCTTCCTGTGTGGCAATATCTTTTTCCGAAATGAGTTCCAATATTTTGGAATGGCGTTTTGTTTTCATTATCTGAGCTCCTTTCTTTATCTTCTTCCGAGAAACTTCTGATTCAACACTTCATAAAAGCCCCGACCGGAAACGTTGACAAAACGGATAGCTTTATCCGAGGATTTGACTGTCACTTTTTCATTTTTTTGCATAGCAAAACAAATTTCTCCGTCCACGACGACGTTCAGTTCTTTTTCATCCCCGTTGAATGAGGAACCGATGGTAATGGTTTTATCATGTGAAAAAACGATAGAACAGGAAATCAGCGAATGTGGACAGACCGGCGTCATAATAATGGCGTTCAGTTTCGTATCCAAAACCGGACCGCCCGCTGACATGGAATACGCGGTGGAACCCACCGGTGTTGCCAGAACAATACCGTCGGCGCGGTAACGACAAACTTCCCGTTCATCACATTCGACAAAAAGCTCGGAAATCTTTCCCGGTTCCGTTTTAGTAACATAAACGTCGTTGACCGCGTAAACCGATTTGTCTCCCACTGAAATATTGAGGGCCATTCGTTTTTCAATGGGACAACCGGTTTTGATCAGTTTTTCAATAGCCGGCAAATCATCCGTTTCAATATCGGAAAGAAAGCCCAACCGTCCGGCGTTGATTCCCAAAATCGGCTTGTCATAAAGTAAGGCGCGTTTAGCCGCACGGAGAATCGTTCCATCACCGCCAACGACAAAAACAAGGTCCACAAGGGCCATTTTCGAGGCGTCCTCGGAAAAGATAACACTTTTTCTATGAACGAATTCTTCGGCGAAGGAATCCATATAGGCTTGGATTTGATATTTTGCCAAAAGATCCAACAGTTTTTCCGTCGCGGGAACAACAGCTGCTCTATTCAGATTGCTGATGATATAGACCGTCGATTTTCCTTTTTTCAGGCGAATTTTTTCTTCCCGACTCATCAGGACCCCTCCTTTTTATCCAATTCATCGTGGGAGGATTCGACCAGTTCTTTGATTTCCTCAGCGGAAACAGAAAGCTCCGGTTTTTCCCGGGAGAGGACCATCAGATACTCAATATTGCCCTGAGGTCCTTTGATTGGTGAAAATTCCAAGCCGACAATGCCAAAACCGGCGTTTTTCGCGAAACCAACGGCCCGTTCCAATACTTCCCGATGGGTGTTCGGGTCACGAACGACGCCATGTTTTCCCACCTTTTCTTTTCCCGCCTCAAATTGCGGTTTGACAAGGCACACCATCATGGCATCCGGAGAAAGAAACGAAGGTAAGACCGGAATTACAAGTCCCAACGAAATAAAAGAGACATCAATGCTGACAAAATCGACGGTATCCGGGATCTGTTCTTTGGTAATATACCGCACATTGGTGCGCTCCAGATTGACGACTCGTTCATCCTGCCGAAGGCTCCAGGCCAACTGACCATATCCGACGTCAATGGCGTAAACTTTTGTCGCGCCATTCTGGAGCATACAGTCGGTAAAACCGCCGGTGGAAGCGCCGACATCCATACAAATTTTATCGTTCAAGCGGAAATGATAAAGTTCCATGGCTTTTTCTAATTTTAAGCCACCCCGGCTGACATATTTTAGCGTTTCACCACGAAACTCGATTTTATCAGAGGCTGTGACGAAGTCGCCGGCTTTATCGGCTTTTTGTTCATTGACATAAACCTTGCCGGCCATAATGGCGGCTTTGGCCTGTTCCCGGCTGGTCAGAATTCCACGGGAGACCAATTCCGCGTCTAAACGCTGTTTTTCAATCATGACAAACCTCCTCGATCGTTTTTATCATAGAGTCATGATCCAAGCCGTGGATCTGCATCGCACGGGAAACCGACATATGAGGTACAAAACCTTTGACACAACAAGCTTTATAACGACCTTTGAAGCTACGTTTTTGAAGCTCGGCGCCAAAATGCTCGGCAATACTGCCCGGTTCCACGGATTCCTCAAAGAAAACGATATTCTTATATTGGAAAGCCTCTTCCATCATTGCGGGATCTAGAGGAAAAACCCGGTTCAACTTTAATACGGAGGCACCAATCTTTTCCGCGGCAATACAGGCTTCGGCAAAAAGACGGCCATAAGTGACGATAAGCGTGGTTTTATTGTCCCCAAAGAAATCAAAGTCGTGATAGTCCCGTTGATAAAACTCCGGAACTGTTTTTTCTGAATCACGCGGATAACGGACCGCCTGTACCCCATTCCCCTCTAAAGCGGTTTTTATATCAAAGAAAAGCTCCTGATAAGTGAAGGGACAGCGGATCGTTATGCCGGGAATCGGCGTCAACATGGGAATATCGAAAATTCCCTGATGCGTTTCCCCATCACCGCCAACAATTCCGGCCCGGTCAATGCCAAGAACGACATGTTTCGGCTCTATGGAAGCGTCGTGGATCAGTTGATCGAAAGCCCTTTGCAAGAAGGTGGCGTAAACGGCAAAAACCGGTTTCATTCCTCCGGCTGCCAAACCGGCGGCAAAAGTCAGCGCGTGTTCCTCCGCTATTCCTACGTCAAAGAATCGGTCGGGATAGGTTTCACTGAACGAACGAAGACCGGTCCCGTCGGTCATAGCCGCCGTGATTGCGCAAATCTTAGGGTCCTCTTGGGCTAACCGGCAAAGTGTTTCCCCGAAAGCGTCCGAAAAAGACTTTTTCGGTGAGGAAACGAGAGCCCCTGTCTCCTTATGAAAGGGCGCCACACCATGGAATTTGGAAGGCGCTTCCTCAGCCGGCAGATAGCCTTTTCCTTTTACGGTATTGATATGGACTAGCACCGGACATTTGAGACTTTGAGCACGACGGAAGACACGAATCAGCATCTCTGTATTATGCCCGTCCACAGGTCCCAAATAAGAGAAGCCGAAATGCTCAAACGTATTGCTTCCGTAATAGAAATCCTTGACCGTCGCTTTAATGGATTTGGCCGCTTTGAAAATGCCCTTTCCAACCACCGGTATTTTCAGCATGCCGCTCTGAAGACCGTCCTTAAAACGGAAATAGCCTTCTTTCGTGCGAATCTTCGCCAGATATTTTGCCATCGCTCCGACGTTTTTAGAAATGCTCATCTCATTGTCATTGAGCACAATGATTAAGTTGGCTTTACTCCGCCCGGCGTTATTGATCGCTTCGTAGATCATGCCGCCGGAAGCGGCGCCATCCCCCACAACAGCCACCACCGCATGGTTATCGCCCTGCATTTTTTTCGCTTCCGCGATGCCAAGCGCCGCCGAAACCGAAGTGCTGGCGTGCCCGGCGACAAATGCGTCGTGAACGCTCTCCTGGGATTTCGGAAAACCGGAAAGGCCGTTTTCGGTCCGAATTCCGGTAATATCTCTGCCGGTAAGAATTTTATGAGCGTAACATTGATGGCCAACGTCCCATACAATAGGCTCGTTTGGTGAATCGAACACCGAATGAAGCGCTACCGTCAATTCAATAGCGCCGAGATTGGAGGCTAAATGACCGCCGGTCACGGAAACCTTGTTGAGAATTTCTTCTCGCAGTTCTTTGCAAAGCTCCGTTCGCTCCTCTTTATTCAAATTTTTAACTCCGTCCGGGAGAGCGATCGTGTCCAAAAGGCGTTTTTCCATTCTTTTTCTCAACCTTTATTTTCCATTCTTGTGATTAGAAAATCCAATAATGCGGCAAAAGCTCCGGTATCATAACCCCGTTTATCTAATTCATAAAGGGGTGATCCGGCTCGGGAAATACAGAGATAGGCGTCCATTTTCGCTTTTTCCGCCGTATGTAATTTTACATAGGAATTGCCTTCACATTCCTCATAATTCCCGTTAAAATCCAAAAGGTCATCAATGATTTGAAAGGCCAGTCCAAATTCCGACGCGTAGCTTTCTGCGAACGACTGAATTTCCTCATTCGCTCCGGCACCGACACAGCCAAGAAGCGTGGCCGCTTTGATCAATGCGCCGGTTTTCATCATTTGGATCACGGAAAGTTCCTCCGGCGTGACTGTACGATTGACAGCCTCCAAATCTAAAACCTGTCCGCCGACCATTCCCCGATAACCGGCATAAGACGCCAAAAGGGTCATGGCTTTCAAGGCACGATCTGGATGATTTTTAGAAAGCTCACATTCTCCCAACAGAGAAAACGCGTGAGTCAACAAAGCGTCGCCGGCCAAAAAAGCGTTGGCTTCGCCAAAGGCGACATGGCAGGAGGGCTTTCCCCTTCTCATGACGTCATTATCCATGCACGGAAGATCGTCATGAACCAAGGAGTAGGCATGGACGCACTCCACCGAAAGGGCGTAAGGAAGAATTTCTTCTTCGGAAAGTCCCAACATTTTGGCAAATTCTATTGTCAGAATCCCCCGAAGTCGTTTGCCGCCTAAAGCGGCATACCGCATGACTTCTATGATTTTATCTTCGGCCTGGCAGGTAGAAACCAGATAGCGATCCATAGCCTCGTCAATCAGCTTTTTATCTTCGTAAATAAAAGAAAGCGTCATATCGTTTATTCCTCGATGATTTCAATTTCCTGTTTGGCTTCTTCCAGTTTTTTCTGACAAAATCTGGTCAGTTCCAAACCTTGTTTGAAAAGCTCGACCGAATCTTCCAAAGAAAGGTCGGGAGATTCCATTTTCTCATTGATTATGGAAAGTTCTTTCAAAGCTTCTTCAAATTTCATATCCTCTTTCAAAGGGATTCCCTCTCTTTCTTTTCAGTTACTAAGGCAGTAAGCGTTCCATCGGAAAAATGAAGAGACAGCGTATCGCCAACCGCTACCTCTGCGGCGAAACGGACTTTTTTAGCTTCTTTTTCGGGAATACAGACTGATCGGGCTAAAAGCTTCGCCGGGTTCAAGGCTTCCAAACGAAGTAGCTCCCCAGCAAGCGCCTGTTCTTTTTTCTCAATGGTTCTTTTGGCGTTTTCCTCTAACAGTAAATACTGGCAACGCCATTTTTCCTCATATTTATCAAGAAATCTTTCTATAAAGTGATTTTGCTTTACATTATAAAACTCGGAGATTTGGAACGAACAGCGATCAATTTTCCCTTGAAGCAACTCCGCTCGAGACTGCAGATCATCGTCCAACCTCCGCAGCAACTCCAAAGAATCGGGAGCGACCAGTTCCGCCGCGGCTGACGGTGTAGGCGCCCGAAGATCCGCGACAAAGTCGCAGATGGAAAAATCAATTTCGTGACCGACGGCGGAAATGATCGGTGTTTCCAAGGCGAAAATCTCCCGTGCCAACGCTTCATCGTTGAACGCCGAAAGGTCATCGGAGCTGCCGCCGCCTCGACCAATTATAATGACGTCGGGATGAACCAGACTCTCTTGTAAATGCAACGCTTTTCGAAGCTCATCCGGCGCGTTTTCACCCTGTACGGCAGAGGGGGTCAAAACAATTTTTGCCAAAGGCCACCGACGTTCCAACACATTCTGAATATCGTGGATCGCGGCGCCCTGTGCCGAGGTAATCACGCCGATTTTTTCCGGAAACGTCGGAATATTCTTTTTATGCTCGACGGAAAAAAGACCTTCCTTTTCCAGCTTTTCTTTCAGTTGCTCAAAAGCGAGGGCTTTACTTCCGATCCCGTCCGGCTGAATATCATAAATTGTCAGTTGGCAGGCGCCGTTTTTCGAATAGAAAGAAACGTCACAGCGGACGAGCACTTTCATTCCATCACCCGGTGAAAAACGAAGCCGTTCCGCATAGGAGCGAAACATGACACAGTTTATTTTGACGTCAGAAGCCAGATCCTTCAAGGAAAAATAGAGGTGTCCGGAAAAATAGTTTCCCCGATAATCGCTGATTTCCCCGCTGATATAGATGCCGGACAGTTTTTTATTTTCTTCCAAATAAGATTTCAGATAGGCGGAAATCTGGGCGACCGTCAATATTTGAAAACTTGCCACACAGAATCTCCCCTTTCTTTTTTATCTGGCTTTTTTGTGGGCAACCGAAGTCAGAACAGCGATTCCCGCGGCATTGTCCGAAGAAAATTCCGGCTTCGCGAAGATGCCTTGATATTTCTTTTCCATTGTCTTTCGGATGATCGAATTGGACATGACTCCACCGGCGTAAAGAAGCGGAAGATTTCCATATTCGCTCAATAAAGCGTCCGTCATGCCGCAAAGAGCCGCCTCAACGGAACGCAAACAAAACAGCGCAATGTCTTCCCTTTTCTCACCGGCGTCAAACATCTTCCGGCATTGATTCTCAATACCGGAAAGGCAGCAGTCCAACCCTTTCATTGTCGGTTTGATTTTATAGCAGGCCGTGCTCATCAAAGCCAGTTCCTCTAAAAATTTTCCTGCCGGAAACGGAAGGCCAAGCATAACGCCCACCCGGTCAATGGCCTGTCCCGCTTTCAAATCACAGGAACCGGCGACTTTGACGCAGCGAAGGATTCGCTCATCGTCCGGCTCTACCAAAAGAGCTTCTGTCGTTCCTCCGGAAAGATGAAACGCCAGAAACCGTTTTTTTAGAAGATCTAACCGACCGGCGGAAAACAACGCCGCGGCAACGTGGCCTTGTTGATGCGAAAAACAATACTTCGGAACGGAATGACTGGCTGACAGACATTCAGTCACCATATCCCCCACAAGAAAACAGGGCATATACGAGCCGTCCACATCTCTTGGTCTTGTCGAAACGCCGATAGCGTCTAAAATACAGGTTTCGCCGTCAAACAGCGAATCGACAATTTCACCCAGTTGTTTTACATGGGCAAAAACGGCATCGGATTGTCGAAGACCCAATTCTCCTTCCCGAACCGGAAGAAGTTTCTTCTGTTGACGGACGGTTTGCGTATCCGGATCATAAAGGGCGGCTGACGTTGTGTAGTTACTGGTATCAATCCCCAGAAACATCCGCTTCGCCGCTTTCTGTCTTTTTCTTTTCCACAGCGCCGAGAACACCGTTTACAAAACCAGGATCCTCGTCCCCGCCGTATATTTTCGCCAATTCGACAGCTTCATTGATAGAAACGCTATCTGGGATCTCATCAAAATAATACATTTCGCAAACAGCGACTCTTAAAATAGCCAGGGTCGCTCTGGCCATCCGGCCGGGTTTCCAGTGGGAAGAACAGGAAGCGATGATTTCATCCAATTCTTCTCGATGATCAATGGCTTTTCTGGCCAATTCTTTGGCAAAAGAGCCTTCCTCGAGAATGAGATCTCTTCCGTCCGCCGCGTTTTCCAAAATGTAATCCAACCCTTCGGTATGAAAACTGCTTTCAAACACAATGGCAAACGCCTGTTCTCTTTCTTCTTTTCTTGTCATATTCTGTTCCTCCATAAAAAAACCTCCCCAGTTTTACCGAGGAGGAATAACTCGCTTTCAGTTTTCAAGCAACATTTATAAATAAATTATAACACAGTTTTCTCTTTTTACAATAGATAAAACCAATTTATATACAAAAAATATGTAAATATACATTTTGAAAAGAGCCGCAGACTAAAAATCCGCGGCTCTTTATTTATTGGCTGACTTCCACAATGGAGATATTTTCAACCGGTACCGAAGTTTCCTGAATGATCGCCTCTTTAATCAGTGCCGCCTCCGTGTCAATCAATCCCTCTGTTTCTACCATGACGTCCGCATATTCACCGGAAATATAAACAACACAATCGTTAAATCCTTTTGCCTTGATCATAGATTCAATTTTACTTTCCAGTTCTGTATTGGCCGCTATAGATTCTGCTTTCGCTGTCAATTCTGCCAACTGATCCTCCCCGATCTCCGCGGTTCCATAAAGATTTTGAATGGTTTGCACCGCTTCATCTCGGGATTGCTGCCGGGATACCCGTGCTTCGCTGAAATAGGTGGCTGCTTGAGAGAGGTCCTCTTTGTCCTCTACTGACTTTCCGACCAAAATGGAATCTCCGTAATTTTTCCCGGTGGCGATCAGAGCATCTAAATCACCATTGGCGTAAAGGTAATTCACATAGACAGCCGCCGAAAGCATCAACGCCAACGACGCGACGGCAATATGCTTTTTGCGAAGGTGAAAATTCCATTTTGGCCATTTGATTTCCTTCATCCGGGACAGCACGCTTTTTTTCTTTTCCTCCGGTTTTTCCGGGAACAATACGCTTTCGTACGTTTGAATACTTGTCATAAAATTCCTCCAGCTTCGTTATTTTATGCCATTTTGGCAACGCATACACAATGGGACGGAACACGCAGAACCGCACAGACAGCGCTGATGATTTTTTCCCGAACCTCGGCGTTGTTTCCACCCTCACAAACGACGGTCACGCCGCGGATCTCCGATTCCTGAATTTGATACAGCACCGGTTCTTCCTGACTGTTTTTTTCAGCGACAGCGATTTTCTTTTCTGTTTCCGTCTCGGTTTCCTGTTCATTTTTTGAAAAGCGCTCAACGGTATCGGTCAAATAGAAAAACTGTTCCGAACCTTCAAAAGTCAACATCACCCTCGTCTTTCCGGCACCATCAATTTGGGAAAGGATCGCTTCCAACCTTTTTTCCAACATGATTTCCTGTTCGGAGGACAGCATGGGATTGATTCTTTTATTATCTGTTTTTCGCGACGAAAAGTCGAAAACACCGTCAGAAAGAAAAACCAGAAGAAGACCAATGGCGCCCAAAAGACAGAGATAAATGGTTATTTTGTTTTGAGACGCTTCTTTTTTGAAAAATTGACGAATCTTTTCAAACCCCTTCATTTTCATCCTCCTTTTGAATCAGAAGTTCCGGTTTTATTCCGATCGCTTCCTCTATTTTTTCATCCAGTTCGGGAAAAACGTCTTTTGCCGCAAGGATAAGGGAAAACCGCTCCATAGTTATGCTTCCATCCTTTGAAATATGAGCGTCCACGTCAATTTTCTCCGGAGTGATTCCACAGTTCGCAAGAAATTCCCTTGTTTTTCTTTCCAGTTCCTTTTCAAAAAACTCCTCGCTTTTTTCAAAAATGTCTTCCGTCATTATAGTTATGTTTCTTTCCTCTCTTTCATTCGTTCTCATCCGCAGCCAATTTTCAAAAGAACCTTTTATAAGCGGCGTCGTGAGCGAGCATAGAAAAAAAAGACAAAAGATCAGCCGAAAAAGTTTCTGAAAACTGCCTTTGGGAAGTAAATAAAAAAGAACGGAACCAAAAACCGCAGTCAGACAAAGAGAAAATACCGTATTTTTTATCGTTTCCATCAACCCATTCCTCCCTGCGCTATTAAAAGAATGGCGATAGAAAAAATAAACAGAACGGCCAGAAGCACCAACATAGCTAATAGAATAGAAATCGCCGAGGAAGCCGCCGAAAAAAGGCCACGTAATTTTCGGTTATCCATCATACCGAGAACAGATTCCCCAATCATAAGGCAGATTCTCCACGACAAAACGTTCAAAAGCTGCGGAAGGAAAAGAACCGCCGTCACGACGAGCGCATACGTTCCCAAAACGTTTTTGGTTAGGATCAAACAGCTTTGGACTGTTGTCAACGTATCCGCGACCGCTCCACCGACAATGGGAATACCGCTTCCCACCATAAAGCGAACCGCTTTGGAGCTCAGCCGATCCGTCGAGGATCCGATCAAAGTGCCAAGTCCCAATACTCCGGAAAAAAGAGCGGTTATCAAACCAAGAGTCCAAATAATTCCATTTTTTACGGAACGGGTCAGATCATCCCATTGGATCGGAGCGATGGCTCCGGCTACGCAAAGAGCCATATACATACTGACAAAAGGCACCAACAGGCCGGAAAACACCTGAGAAACAACGGTAACCATCCCTAAGACAAGGGTATGGTAACCGGAAACGGTCACGACCTGGCCACACGCCGCCAAAGTGGAAGCGTAAATCGGAACAAAACTGAGCATAAACCCACAGCATTCCTTGATCATTTTTTCCGCAGAGCGAATGACGTCCAGAAGCGGAAACAGAATAATGGTCGATAAAACCAACATTCCCACGATTTGGCAAGCCATATCGGTGTCTTCCTCTTTGTCTTCCAGACATTGTAAAATCATACAAAGAATTCCGGTCACCAGAAAAGAAAGGACCGCACGAAAGGGTTCTTTCCCTTTTTTGAGCACAGCGTTTCCGATCTCTTTCAGAATATCCGTAACGGAAAGATTCTCCAAAGTATCCATCGAAAGATCCGATAGCCCGATTTCATCTAGAATATGAAGCGTCTCTTTGGAAAGTGACGCGGAGAGATCTTTTTCATTAAGTATTTCTTCCGGTAAGTCATATCGAAATCCGCAAAGAAAAAGCCAACCAGCTAAAACTAAAATAAGGATAATCGTCTTCTTTTTCATAGTCCGACCCATGTTTTAATCAAATCCAACCATTCCGAAAACAACGGTAAAGCCGTAATTAAAACGGAAATCTTCCCCATCAGATCCACTTTTCCGGCTAAGGAATTTTCTCCAAAGTCCTGACAGGTTTGCATCGTGAGCTTTGTAATCATTCCGATCCCAAAACATTGCAGAAGAATGGCATAATGTTCTTTCTGAGCGTTAGAGAACGTCATCCAGCGCTCCAATTCCCCGAAAACGTCCCGAAGCGGCGTCAAAATATATAAAAAGAAAAGAAGCCCTGCCGCGACCGATACGCCAAACGCGTATTCCGGTTTATATTGACGAAGCAGAAGAATAGCCGCCAAAGAAAAAATCGCCATTCCCGCTATGGACAGCATCTCTTTCATAACTGAAAAACAGATTTGACGGTATCAAAAAGATTGCCGATCTCGCCAATGAGCATCATGAGCACAGCAATAAGTCCGGCGAGTGTTGTCATCATAGCCTGTTCTTCTCGTCCGGAACGAATAAGCACCTGATTGAGCACCGCCACAAGAATTCCCACCGCGGCAATCTTAAAAATCATATCCACATCCATAGCAATTCTCCTTTATAAGAGGATGACTGAGAGAAAAAGACCGCCTAAAACGCCCAGACTTTGAAAAAGTTTCACTTTCTGACGAATCGGCTCGTCCAATATCTGATACCGATTTCGGATATTTTCCCGATAAAACCGAATTTTTTCTATTTGTTCTTCCGCCGAGCTCTTTCCTAAAATTGAAAAAGTGTAACGTATATTCTCGATTACTGTTGGATCTCTTCCGAACAGAAAACCAAACTCCCCCATGTTGAAAGAAAGGTCTCCGTCTTTCAGGCTTTTTTCCATTTGCGCCAAGATAGCCGCTTGATCATGGCTCGCTGTAGCTTTTAACTGATGAAAAATTTCATGAATGGTCTGTCTTCCGTTTTCTAAACCGGTCAGTATCGTTGTAAGTATAGCTTCGGCGTTTTTTATTTTTTTCAGTTCAGACAGACATTGCCGTCCAACCTCCCAACCTATTCCGCCGGATGCCGCTAATATCAAAAGAATTCCCAGTATTTTCATCTTTTTATATCTCCCTGATTTCCGCAATCTGACAATTTCTATTTAGCGTAATCAGCCAATGAAAAATATTTTTCTGCCGCATCGGTTCAAAAATATCTTTTGTCAAAAGTTCCGAATAGTTTTCGGCGTGCATGGTCGCTATTATTGCAACTCCACTTTTCATGGCGTGAAAACAGGATCTTAAATCCTCCTCATCACCAAACTCATCACATAAAATAATATCGGGCGACATAGAACGAACAGCGGAAAGAATTCCATCGCTCTTTTTATAACCGTTCAGTACATCGCAGGAAACACCGAGATCAAAACCGGTAATGCCGTGGACCATTCCGGCGATCTCCATCCGTTCATCCACAACACAGAGATGTTTTTCCCCGTTGCTCAGTTGTCTCACAATATCCCGAAGCAACGTCGTTTTTCCGCTTCCCGGAGGACCGATGATCAGAATTCCCCGCAACTTTTGAGGATCAATGGTCTGAAAAACCGCGTCAGCACAACCTTTGATTTCATGGGACAGTCGAAGATTGATGGATGAGATATCTTTGACATGAATGATCTCTCCTTTTTCATAAACAGCGGTTCCGCATATTCCGGCTCGATAGCCTCCTTCAATCGTAAGGTATCCCTGAGAAATTTCCTGCTTATAGGAATGAACGGAATGTTCACAAAGGCTAAGAAAAATATCCTGGATTTCTTCCTGAGAAAAAAAATCCCTTTCACTTTCCGCAGAACAGGGTTTGCCGTTTTTGGAAAGGAATTCGCTGTGACCGTGGTAAACGGCCTGTATGGGCCTATTGACTGCAAAGCGTAATTCCTTTGCCTTACTCAGCTGTTTCCATTCTGCGCCTTTTAGAGCTGTTTCCGCCGTCTTCCCAAGATGAGAAAAAAGGATCTCCGACTTTTCCATATTTTTCACCGCCTTTGCCTCATCCTATGAAGACTTGTCCGATAATATGACAACAAAAAAGCACCCGCTTTTTATAAGCAGGTGCTTTTCATTAAATGTCATATCAGGAATGGAGCATTTGCAGAAATTCTTCCTGACTGATAACGGGGATTCCCAAGGCTTGCGCTTTGGTCAATTTGCTTCCGGCCTCTTCCCCCGCCAGAACGTAGGTGGTTTTTTTGGATACCGAGGAAGAGACTTTTCCGCCATTAGCAAGAATCATTTCGCCGGCTTCCGACCTTGTCATATCCGGAAGCGTTCCGGTAAGCACAAAGGTCATATTCTCAAAAAGGCCGGTTGACGCTCGTTTTTCCGCTTTCATAGAAAGACCGTATTCACGAAGTCTTTCCATCAGTTTTTTGGACTGCGGAAGAGAAAAATAATCGACGACCGAACCGGCGATCACCTCACCCAAACCATTGATCGAACTGATTTCCTCAAAAGACGCTTCCATGAGGGCATCCATGGTTTCAAATTGCTGCGCCAGAATATCCGCCGTTTTTTGACCAACATTCCGAATACCAAGAGCGTAAACTAAACGGGAAAGTCCCGCGTTTTTCGATTTTTCGATGGAGGCAATGAGATTCTCCGCGGATTTTTCGCCCATGCGCTCAATAGAAGCGACATCATCCGCTTTGATCGCGTAAATATCCGGCTGAGAATGGATCAATCCATTCTCCACCAACGCCGAAAGCACCGCCGGACCCATACCGTCGATATCCATGGCATCCCTACTGGCGAAATGGATCAGATTTCGCAAAAGTTGCGCTGGACAGTCAGGATTGGGACAGCGAAGAACGGCTTCATCATTTTCACGGACCGCTTTTGTACCACAAACAGGACAAAATTCCGGGAGTTGGAAAATCCCCTCATTGGGGCCTTTTTCCGAAAGCGCTACCACTTCCGGAATGATTTCACCGGCTTTTCGAACAATAATTTTGTCTCCCACATTGATATGTTTGGTGTCAATAAAATCCTGGTTATGCAAAACCGCTCGGGATACACTGGTTCCGGCCAACTGGATCGGCTCAAAAACCGCGACCGGCGTTATGGCTCCCGTCCGCCCGATCTGTGTCTCGATGGAAAGAAGGGTCGTTATTTTTTCTTCCGGAGGATATTTGAATGCGACCGCCCATTTGGGATATTTGGCCGTAGCGCCAAGCTGTTCCCGATCCGATAAATCGTTGACTTTAATAACAGCGCCGTCAATATCAAAGGTATAATTTTCCCGGTTATCTCCAATAAAGCGGATGTTCTCGACAGCGTCTTCAATTTTAGAATATCTATGATAAGAGACAGAAACAGGAAAACCAAGGCTCTTGACAAAATCCAGCGTCTCGCTGTGGCTTTGGAACGTCCGTCCCTCGCACTGTTGGATATTAAAAATGAAAATATCCATTTTGCGTTTAGCGCTGATTTTCGGATCCTTCTGCCGCAGAGAACCGGCGGCAGCGTTCCTCGGGTTTTTAAAAGGCTTTTCTCCGGAAAGCTCCTGTGCCTCCACAAGCTCCCGGAACGTCTCTTTAGAGATATAGACTTCCCCACGAAGCTCCAGATAGGAGATATCCGGACAATGGATTTTTTTCGGAATGGAGGCAATCGTGAGAAGGTTGTGGGTCACGTCCTCTCCAGTAAAACCGTCTCCACGGGTGGATCCACGGAAAAAGACGCCATTTCGATATTCCAGAGACACCGAAAGGCCATCGATTTTCGGCTCAACTACATATTCGGGATGTGGAACAACGCTTCTGACTCGTTCATCAAATTCATAAAGCTCTTCAAAGCTGAAAACATCCTGCAGACTGGCCATCTGAACCGGATGGACCACCGGCTCAAACTTCAAAGAAGCGCTGCCGCCAACCTTTTGGGTCGGAGAATCCTCCGTGCGAAGCTCCGGAAAAGCTTCCTCAAGATCCAACAGCTCGTGATAAAGCAAATCATATTCATAATCATCCAACTCCGGGCTGTCCAGATCATAATACAGACGGCTGTGATAACGAACCAAATCCCGAAGTTCCTGAATTCTTTTTTCCGCGGCGGCTTTTTCCATAAAAAGTCCTCCTGTATGAACCGATTTAATAAATATAGTATAGCATTTTTTCCGTTTTAATCAACGGAAAGCGTAAAAAAATTCCCGAAAGAGTGGAACGGTTTTCTTAGAAAGCAATAAAATAAAAGAAAAGGAGGTAATCTTATGAAAAAACAGATTCGACGACGTTTTTTTATTTTTTCCCTTTTAGTACTAATGGTCCTCCTGCTTTTTGTGTCATTCGGTCCGGCAATGAAAGCTCTCGTTCGTGTCCGGCTTCGTTTCCGAGCGACCGAAATCATCCAAAACGCGATTATGGAAGAATTGGAGAATGGTCGGGAACTTTTAGAAAACGCCGTAACAATGCAAAAATCCGATAACGGAAAAGTCACTTCCCTTGTGGCAAACAGTTATCTTTTTTCCATTATAAAAGAAAAAATCACCCAAAAGCTTTTGGATGATTTTTCCGATATTCGGCTCTGCAAAACGGAAATCCCAATTTTTATCGATCTTTTTCCGGAAAATTCGCTTACCATTCCTTTTCGTTTTCGCGTAATCGGCGTTCCAACAGCGGAAATTCACGGTCTTTTATCGTCTTACGGCATCAATCAGACCCATTATCAGATTCTTTTGTCGTATTCGGTGGAGATTGCTGCGCTTTTTCCCTTCTCCTCGCTTTCCGAAACTGTCTCGGATGACATCATTCTGACTGAAATTGTCTTTTCCGGCGAAATTCCCAACGCAGTATGGAACCGGTAAAAAGCAATATGGATTTTACCGATTCAAGACCGTCATTTGCATTCCTTCCATAAGGTCCAGCGTCTCCGCCTTCAATTTTTCATCTCTCGCGGCAACACAAAGTGCGTCGATGATCATTTCCGCCTCCGGCTGCGCTGTTTTCAGAAGCACCGCGTTAGCCAAGACCCCGACATCCAAATAGACACCGCAAAGCTCGATCTGGTCATAGCCACGGTTCAGCGCCATCATCGCAAGATCAAAACTTCCGAAAGTGTGCTTGCCGATAGTCATGGCGTCCTTACATACTTCCGCCGTTTTTCCATAAAGTCTCCAGCCCTCTGTTCCATTCTGACAATGGATCACCGGTTGTTTTTTTCCTTCCTGCATTTCCGGATAAGCCGGGCCATGGGTGTCCATCGTATAGATGATGTCCGCGCCTTCGGCACGATAAGCTTCCACTTTTTCAGCAATAGCTCCGTCAATTTGTTTGGAAAATTCGGAACCGAGGCTTCCCACAACAAAATCATTTTGATAATCCACAACGACCAACAGTTTATTCATCCATTTTCCTCTTTCCTAAAATGAAATTATTTTAAGCGTCCAATTCGCCGCAAAGGTCCACTTCCATCAATTCTTTGATTTTTTCTTTAGAATAGCCGCAGCTAAAGAGATAATACAGCTTTGCGACAGCGGCCTCCGTGGTCATATCTTTGCCGCTGACGGCTCCCTTTAAGCAATTACTGGCAGCATATGTGCCGATACTGACGTGTCCGATAGGACATTGAGAGCAAACAACGACGACCGCTCCCTTTTCATCCGCCTTTTTAATGATTTTTTCCAAGGCCGAACAATAATTCGGTACGTTGCCGGCTCCAAAGGCCTCCAAAACGACACCGGTCAATTTTTCCGTAATAATAGGTTCAAAAAGTTCAATTTGTATTCCCGGGAAAATTTTAATGACACCGACCGGTTCCTCCGTAAGTTCTTTGAGCACCGGGACAAGATCATTTTTCTTTTTGAGCACGGCGTCCCTGTATTTAATGGTAATTCCGGCCTCGGCCAGATGCGGATAGTTCGGGGAATCGAAAGCGATAAAAGTATCGGCGGAAACCTTGACCGCACGGTTCCCTCTGAGAAGCTTTCCCGCGAAATAGAGACAGACTTCCGATACCTCATCCGACGCCGCAATCATCATGGACGCGATCAAATTATCTTTGGCGTCGCTTCGGATTTCGCCAAGAGGGATTTGCGATCCGGTCAAAATGATCGGCTTCTGCAGATTTTGAAGAATAAACGAGAGCGCCGAAGCGGTATAGGCCATCGTATCCGTCCCATGAAGAATAACAAATCCATCGTATTCATCCCGATGCTCAAAAATGGTCCTTCCCATCCGATTCCATTCGTTGACGGTTATATCCGATGAATCCAGAAGCGGAGAAAATTCGATGACATCATAATCCGGTAATTCCGGTGACGAAAAGTCGCTGATTTTTGCCATCATATCGACGAATGGCTCATTTCCCGGTTTATAACCGTCAGCGGTTCTCTCCATTCCGATCGTTCCGCCGGTATAAATAATACAGATTCGTTTCATAAAAATCTCCCAAAAGAATGGTTTGGTTTTATTCTACCACAAAATTTCTCTCCGGTAAACGGGATATATAAAAAAAGAACAGTAAACCGATCGGCTTACTGTTCTCCTGGAGGCGACAACCAGATTCGGACTGGTGAATCGAGGTTTTGCAGACCTCTGCCTTACCACTTGGCTATGTCGCCATATATTTTACGCCCCAAAACATGGGGCGTAAAATCTGGAGCGGGTTACGAGGCTTGAACTCGCTACCTCGACCTTGGCAAGGTCGCGCTCTACCAGATGAGCTAAACCCGCAAATGGTGCCTTCGGTCGGAATCGAACCAACGACACGGGGATTTTCAGTCCCCTGCTCTACCAACTGAGCTACAAAGGCATCTTGCGTCTCTCGACGACGTTTGATATTATACTATGATTTTTCGGAAATGTCAACCATTTAGAAAGATTTTTTAGAAATATTTTTTCAGTTCACAATACAATATTCTTCCAGAATCGCTACCGTCTTTTTACCGATTCCATCCACGCTCAAAAGATCGCTGATTTTCACGATCGTTCCTCTCTGTCTCCGATAGTCAATAATTTTCTGTGCCATGACCGGACCAATGTTGGGAATTTTCTGCAATTCCTCTTTCGTCGCTGTGTTGATCAAAATCGGAAAATCTTCGGCGTTTTCCATACCCGAATAAAGCGATAAATCCTTGTTTACCTCTATTTCCGACGATAGAATTTCCTCATAGTCCGGCTTTGTATAATCAAATCCCGGCGTCATAAAAATGAAAAAGAAAACCAAAAGGAACATAAAAACGATGCAGGCCATCAGCATAACAACTTCGACCCGACTCGCTTCCACCACTTTGATTTTTACTTTTTCCTCCGAAGTTTGATTCTCTTCATCCATAAATTTCCTCCAAAAAGGCAATCAAATGATATAGCGCGTCCTCTTCACAAGACGGCAAAACCAAATCCGCCGCACTTTTTACCTCTTCCTGCGCGTTATCCACCGCGGCCCCGATTCCCGCCATCTGAATCATTTCCTTATCATTTTCATAATCGCCGACGGCGACCACATGATCCATCGGAAAATCCATATAGCGGCAAAGCTCTTTCAGCGCATTGGCTTTGGAATTCTCCGGCGGGAGGATCTCTAAATAATAGGGACTGGACGTAAGAAGCTGAACATCCTCCCCACAAATTTCTGTCGCGAAGGAACGGACTCTGTCCATATCTTTCGGATCACAGCTAATGATATATTTATAGACATCATCAGGGATCTTTTCAAAACCGTCTTTAAAAAACCGATAATCCGATTGAAAAAGATAGTTTTTTAATACGTTTCCTGAAGTCAGAATATTGACGCCCGTTTTTTCAGCAAAATGACAGTCGCAAAAAGGAAACTCCTCAACAATTTTCCGGCAATATTCCTTGGCTCGTAAAGAAATATAATGGAGATTCTTTATTTCATCCGTCTTCCAATCGTACAAATAGCCACCGTTGATGTGGATCGATGGAGCGTTGACGATCAAACCGTCCAGAAGTTTACGTGTGACGTCAATGGCTCGACCGGTCGCTACTGTAAAGTGTCCTCCCTTTTCAGTAAAACGCTGAATAGCCTCCCTGTTTTTTGTGGATAGTCCATCGCGTTCCCGTAGCAAGGTGCCGTCAATATCTGAAACAAGAAGGATATCCGAAAGCTTTTCTATCATTCCAAAGCCTCCAACCTGTTTTCAAAGGCCGTAAAATAATCCGGCAGTGGCGCGTTAAATTCCATATATTCCCCCGTTCGGGGATGAATAAAACCGATCGTACCGGCATGGAGACATTGTCCATGAAGCTGTTCAATAACGGCTTTTGGACCATAGAGCGGGTCTCCCGCTACCGGATGTCCTAACGAGGCCATATGGACGCGGATTTGATGGGTACGACCAGTCCGAAGCTTACATTGAATGTGTGTAAATCCTCGATACCGCCGTACAACCGAAAAATGCGTTTGCGCACTCCTTCCGGTATCAATAATGGCCATTTTTTTCCGGTCTTTGACGCTCCTACCGATAGGCGCGTCCACATCGCCTTCCTCCGGAAGATTGGTACCATAAACAATAGCCTGATAAATCCGGTTGACGGTATGTTCCTTAATTTGCTCCGCCAAATGAATGTGGGCAAAGTCATTTTTGGCCACCAACAGAAGACCGCTGGTGTCTTTGTCGATGCGATGGACAATTCCCGGCCTTAAAATGCCATTGATTCCGGACAAACTATCTTTGCAATGCCACAAAAGAGCGTTGACTAACGTTCCTGTATGATTCCCCGGAGCCGGATGGACAACCATTCCTTTCGGTTTATAGACCACCAAAAGATCGTCATCTTCATAATAAATATCCAGCGGAATATTTTCCGCCTCAACGTCAAGTTCCACTGCGTCCGGAACCAGAAGAACCACTTCCTCGCCGCTTTTTACAACACGGCTTTTTGCGACGATTTTTCCTTCCATCGTAACATTTCCCGAAACGATGAGCTTTTGAAGAGCGGACCTTGTCAGATAATCTATATTATCTGATAAAAATTTATCGAGGCGGACACCGTCCGCCTCTTCCGGAACCGATAAAACGATCTTATTCATGGTTTCTGTCCTGACTGAAAAGCATTTCCAGATCTTTATCCAGAGCATCCAAAGTCTGCTGCTTTTCTTTTTTCGCCTCTTTTTCCCGCTTTCCTTCCATAATTACCGCGAAGCAAAGAAGAAAAGCGCCAACGGTAATGCACATATCGGCTACGTTGAAAATGGCGAAATGGATAGCGCGAACATCGATAAAATCAATGACGTATCCCAAACTGATACGGTCAATCAGATTGCCCACACCACCGGCCAAAATCATCGACAGCGAAAAAAGCTCCAGTTTATCCGTCACTTTTCCGGAAAGGAAAAAAGCGAGCACGGCAACAAGCATTACAGCGGTCACGCCAACAAGAACCCACCGATTGTCTGAAAACATACTGAAAGCGACACCGGTATTTTCCGTATAATGAAAATATAAAAGATTCGGGATCACGGCGATTTCGCCTTTTATAAGAACTTCCGCCGCCCAATTTTTTACCATCTGGTCCAAAGCGACCATCAGAACGGCAAAAATAGTGGTAATAAGGGGAAACATTTTACCTCCAAAAAATGACGGGCAGAACCCTAAAAGAATTCCGCCCGTTTTTCCAATAATCAGCCTACGATTTCCGCGCAGCGAGCACAAAGAGTCGGATGCTCAACGCATTCACCGACGGTGCTGCTATGAGTCCAGCAACGCTCGCATTTCTGACCGGGCGCCACTTCTACTTCAACCTCGACACCATCAAATTCAGATTTTTCAATTTCGACAGCCGAAACGATCAAGGCCGGAACAAGATCCTGTTCGACGGATTTCGCGAATTCATACCAACCTCTTCCACAGCGAAGGGTTACTTTAGCTTCCAGAGATTTGCCGATGATTTTTTGAGCACGGCATTCCTCCAGAGACTTATTGGCGATATCACGAAGCTCATCAATCTTTTCCCATTTAGCCATGAATTCCTCATCCGCCGCAATTCCGCTGGTTTCCGGCATCCGATTGAAGAAGACAGAACGGGCGTCGTCCTTCTCAGAACGCGGCAGATAACCCCAGATTTCCTCCGCGGTAAACGAAAGGATCGGAGCCAGGTAAAGCGTCATCGAACGAAGGATTTGATAAATAACCGTCTGTGCGGCACGGCGGCTTTCACTGTCGGCCTTTTCAACATACAGGCGATCTTTCAGAATATCCAGATAGAAGTTGGAAAGATCCGTCGTGCAGAAATCACGCATGGAAGAATAAACAATGTGATAATCGAGCTTATCATAAGCGTCCTTGCATTTGGTGATGATTTCATCCATTCTTGCAAGCGCCCATTTGTCGATACCGTCAATTTTATCCAACGAAACAGAATCTTTATCCGGATCAAAATCGTAAAGGTTCGAAAGAATAAACCGGGCGGTGTTACGAATCTTGCGATAGACATCGGAAAGCTGTTTCAAAATATCCGGAGAAATACGGATATCAGCATGGTAATCCGACGAAGCGACCCAGCTTCTCAGAATATCGGCACCGAATTTATTGGTGACCTCATCAGGAGACATTCCATTTCCGAGGGATTTGTGCATCGCTTTTCCCTCACCGTCAACGACCCATCCATGAGTGCAGACGGCACGATACGGCGCACAGCCTTTGGCGGCAACGGAAGTAAGAAGTGAAGACTGGAACCAGCCACGATACTGGTCAGCACCTTCCAAATAGAGGTCTGCCGGCCAATGAAGGCCATGCTCATCATCACATACCGCCGCGTGAGAAACACCGGAATCAAACCAGACGTCCATAATGTCCATTTCTTTGGTGAATTCACCGCAGCCACATTCACAACGGAATCCTTCCGGAAGGATATCTTTTGCCTCGTATTTATACCAGGCATCGCTTCCTTCTTTTTCATAAAGGTCAGCAATGGCGTTGATCGTCTCTTCGGTGATGATCGGTTTTCCGCAATCTTTGCAGTAGAAAATCGGGATCGGTACACCCCAGGTACGCTGACGGCTGATGCACCAGTCGCTGCGATCGACGACCATTCCTTTAATCCGGTCACCGCCCCATTCCGGGATCCATTGAACGTCATCAATGGCTTTGCAGGCATCCTCTTTGAAACCATCGACAGAGCAGAACCACTGTTCCGTCGCGCGGAAGATGATCGGAGATTTACATCTCCAACAATGCGGATACTGGTGAATGATTTTTTCAACAGCAAAAAGAGCATTGAGTTCCGTCAATTTGGCAAGAATAGCTTTGTTGGCATCGTTGGTGGTCAAACCACAGAATTCACCGGCCTCTTTTGTGAGCTTGCCGTCACCATCGACCGGAACAATGATCGGAATTTCCGGATAATGGTTTACACAGACCTCAAAGTCCTCTACACCGTGTCCGGGAGCCGTATGGACGCATCCGGTACCGCTTTCCAAGGTTACGTGGTCACCGACAATAATAGGGCTTACACGGTCAATAAACGGATGGCGATACGTAATATATTCCAGTTCTTTACCTTTCAGGCTGCCTTCGGAAACGGTATATTCGGTGATTCCGGCCGCTTTCATCGCGCTGTCAACCAATTCTTTGGCCATGATGTAATACTCGCCATTGGCGTGAACGGCTACATAATCATAATCCGGACCAAGGCAAATGGCAAGGTTTCCGGGCAACGTCCAGGTCGTCGTCGTCCAGATAACGAAATAGGTTTTATCCAACTCGACGTTAAGAGAAGCCAGTTTTCCCTGCTCGTCCTCTACTTTGAATTTGACGTAAATGGAATGGCAGGTATCCTCTTCATATTCGATCTCCGCTTCTGCCAGTGCCGTTTTGCATTCCGGACACCAGTAAACCGGTTTCAATCCTTTATAAATGAAGTCTCTTTTTGCCATTTCGCCGAAAATACGGATCTGAGTCGCCTCATGTTTCGGCTGAAGGCTCATATAGGGATGCTCATAATCGCCGATGCTTCCGAGACGAAGAAACTCATTTCTCTGGACATCTACATAGTGGAGCGCGAATTCCTTACAAACCTGACGAAGCTCCAAAGCCGAATGGATATTCTCTACACCGACTTTTTTCATTGCCTTGAGTTCGATCGGAAGGCCATGGGTATCCCATCCGGGAATATACGGGGCTTTGTAACCCGTCATATTTTTATACTTAACGATGATATCTTTCAGCACCTTATTAAGGGCCGTACCCATATGGATATCGCCGTTAGCGTAAGGAGGGCCGTCATGAAGAACGTAGAGCGGAAGCCCTTCGTTTTTCTCCATCAGTTTTTGATAAAGACCATCTTCCTGCCATTTTTTCAGCATTTCCGGTTCCCGTTGTGGAAGATTTCCACGCATTGGAAACTCGGTTTTCGGAAGATTTAAAGTTTCATTATAATCGGTGGCCATTGTTTACGTTTATCTCCTGTTAATTATTCTTGTACGTCCAGATCAATTCTTTTTGTTTCTGCCATAGAAACTTCATCAAAATAAGCGGTTTCTTCCGGATCTTCATCAATTTCAGATGCCGCCTCATTAAAAACATCTTCCGTTGTCATTTCCGGAATCGTTTCTTCTTCCGCTTTTTCGCCTTCCTCTTTATTTTCTTCCTCGTTTTCCGGCATCAGACTAATGAGTTCCAAATGCTGTCTGTACATCGCGAGAAGACGTTTTTTGAAATCCGCCGTTTCTTTCTGGAGGGAGGCCAGCGTTTCCCGTTCTTTGTTAATTTTAACTTCAGATTCCGAGAAAATCTGCCGAACCTGGTTTTCCGCATCGGCAAGAAGAACTTCCGCTTTAGCCTTGGAATCCCGAACGATATTATCACCCAGTTTTTGGGCACCGATCAGAACGGTGCGAAGGCTGTCCTCGCTGGAACGGTATTCTTCCAATTTTTCCGCCAAAACTTCCATCTTTTCTTCGGCAGATTCTTTTTCCGCGAAAAGCTTTTCATAAGACAAAGCGATTTCCGCTAAAAAATTATCTACGTCTTCCTGTTTATAGCCGCCGATCGCGGATTTTTCAAATCTTTTTTCAGAAATTTCATTCGGAGTCAACATAACTTTCAACCTCCATTAGTATATAATCAGAAGAATACGCCGCTGCTCTCCAGCTCGTCCAAAAGATCACCCATAATATTTACGTTATACGGTGTAATGATATAGGTGCTGTTGGCGACCCGTTTGATCTGGCCGTTGTTGGCATATGCGACACCGCTCAAAAAGTCGATCAGCCGACGGGAAACGTCTTTGTTGGTCGATTCCAGATTCAGAACGACCGTATGTTTGGAATTCAGATGGTCGGCAACCGGTCTGGCATCGTCAAAATGCTCCGGTTTTACCAGAACGACCTGAAGCTGAGTTGTCGTGTGAATGTTGACGACTTTGTTCTGTTTAATTTGGTCAGAAGACGATTTTCCGAAAATAGAGGTTTTAATCTCCTCTTTGTTCTCGGAATCCGCCTGTTCTTCCTCATCAACAAACTCGCCATCCGTCTCCGGGTCCAATTCATCCGGTCCGGGAATACCGAGCACACCTTTGACTTTGTCCATAAATGCCATTGTATTTTCCTCCTATAAAAGTTTTCCTTTTATTGTTACTTTATTTTCTTTCGCCGAAAAGTCCTCTTCCGACCCGAACCACCGTCGCTCCTTCCGCGACTGCCAATTCATAATCGGAAGACATACCCATCGACAATATACTAATATCTTTATTATCTATTTTTTTACCTCTAATGTCAATAAAAAGAAGCCTCATTTTTTCAAAATATTGCTTTCTTTCTTCAAAATTTGCGTCTAAACGCCCGATTGTCATCAATCCGCGAAGGCGTAAATGCGGAAGGTCCCCTATTTTTTCCACGACGGACGGGATTTCTTTATAAGAAAAACCACTTTTACTTTCCTCTTCCGCAATATTTACTTCCAATAAAACATCCATTACTTTGTCAATGGCCGCGCAGCGTTTCTCAATTTCTTCGGCCAAATGAAGAGAGTCAACCGATTCAATCATGGAAACCTTGTCCACAATATACTTCACTTTGTTGGTTTGTAACCGTCCGATAAAATGAATTTCCACACCCGGACGATATTTTTCGTATTTTTCCAAAAGCTCCTGGACCCGGTTCTCTCCGAGAAGATCACAGCCTGCGTCAATGGCTTCGTTGACTTTTTCCGGGGGCACTGTTTTTGTGACCGCCATCAACCGGATCTCTTCGGGATCTCTTCCTGAAGCTTTGGCGGCCTTAACGATCTTCTCTCTGATTTCGGCAACCGTCCGATCCACCTCAGGAAACAACTTTTCCGACATAGAGATCACTTCCTCCGATAAATACTTCATCAAACAGCTGCAAAGAGTCCTTGGCCGACGGATTCCAGCGAACGATAACATATTCCGCTCCCTCATAAAGGATCTCTATTTTACGGAATTTTACCTCCTCACGGTCCAGAATATAGACGCCTCGATTTTGTTCGCTATCAAAGCGGATCGCGCTGTTGGAAACCCGAAGTCCCGACGTTGTACTGAAAATAATGTCGGCGTTTACTTGCCGAAGGGACGCCACTTCCGGAATAAATGTCTCACAAAGAAGCGCTATGATCTGGTTCTCGCTGGTATCGTCTTTGATGACGCTGTCCACCCGAAAATCCAAAGATTTGCTAATACCGTCAAAATTGACCTCCACTTTCTTCCCTTCCGAAAAAAGAGCCGCGTCCTCCGGCGTTACGGAAATCAGATAATACCATTTATGGTTATCGGCGATTTTTCCTACCTTTTGCTCGACAGTCACAACATCTTTATTGATAATTTCTTCGAGCTGAGCCACTGTCATATCCGGAATCATTTCTTTGTTGATTAACGTTTCAAACCCGTCAATCTCTGAAATAAAATAACCCGATCTCGGCGCCATCACCGTTTCCGCCTCATCCGCGGTGATCTCCGCCTCCAAAGCGTCTCTTTCCGATTGAAGAACCAGAATTCGTTCTTTAAAATAATTGTTTTTCCCGGTCAGCGACGTCTTTTTGTTGACCGAAAGCAAAAGACTGTCTTTCAAGGAAGAAAAGCCTTCCAGCGAAGGGCTGTTGATTTTAGAGGCGTACTGGACAACCGCGTTTCCGATCTGCTCGTTGATAAACTCCGCGGAACCATAGAGCTGCGCTACGCCGGAACTTGCCTCCTGCAAATTGCTGATTTCCTTATTGAGCTCCTCCACTTGAAGCATTTTATTGACCGTTTCTTCCGAGGAGTGCGTATAGGCGATGGGTTTGTTTTTCAGCACTCTAGAAGCATCCTCATAAAGATAGCTGACACTTCCGCCATAAGCGTTATCAATCATGGTCTCCGTACGAACGGCAAGGCCGCTGACATGAAGCCCCTCATTGACGGAGGACGTCACCGTAATTTCCGTCTCATAGGGATGATAAAAGAATCGCCATATCTGATACCCGGCATAGGCAATCAACAATACGGTCAAAAGAATGGCCAGTATTTTAAGCATTTTGCTCTTCATAATTTCTCCAATGTTCTACAATAGTAAAGGCTTCGGAATAAAGTTCTTCCGGCGTTTCATATTGATCCCGATATAGCCAATGGATTTCCTTGTTTCTTCGGAACCAGGTCAGCTGTCGCTTAGCGTAATGTCTGGTTTCTTTTTTGAGCATTTCGACTGCTTCCGACAAAGAGATTTCTCCCCGGAAATAAGGAAAAAACTCTTTATAGCCAATGGCCTGTGCCGCGGTCGTTGTATTGCCGTGCTCAAAAAGGAACCTTGCCTCTTCCAAAACGCCTTCGTTGAGCATGGCCTCGACCCGCTGTTCGATCCGATCATAAAGTTTTTCCCGATCATCAAAGGATACTCCGATATAGCAGACATCATAAGGGGACGGCGTACTATGGGACTCTTCTTGTAATTCGGACATGGTTTTTCCGGTCAGTTCATAAACCTCCAACGCTCGAAGCACCCGTCCTATGTTATTATAATGAAGTTTTTCCGCTAATTTTGGATCAACTCTGACTAGACGCTCAAAAAACTGTTCTTTTCCCTCTTCCTCGGCCAAGCGAAGCAGTTTTTCACGTACCGTCGGGTCGCTTTGAATCTCCTCAAACCGTGTATTTTGTAAAAAGGAATCTACATAAAGTCCCGTTCCGCCACACAAAATGGGAATTTTTTCTCGGGAAACAATGTCCGCCACCGCTTTTTTGGCGTCATCTACATAATCGGCAACGGAATAATTTTCATTCACGCTTAAAAATCCCATCAAATGATGCAATATTCCCTGCTTTTCTTCCTCGGAAGGCTTTGCCGTTCCAATGGAAAGCTCGGAATAAATTTGCATAGAATCAGCGGAAACCACTTCCCCGTTAAACCTTTTTGCCAATTCAATGGCAAGTCCGGTTTTTCCGGATGCCGTTGGGCCGACCACCGCCACAATCTTTATTTTTTCCATTTAGCTCAAACCTTTCGGCCAAACATTTTTTCCAGTTTACTTTTACTGAGACTGGTGGAAACCGGTCGTCCATGGGGACAATATTTGATATCCGGGTCATTCAACAGGACATTGACGATTTTTTCCAATTCCAATTCCGAATTTTTGTCGTTGGCTTTAATGGCCGCCCGACAGGAAATATTGGCATACAAATAATCCAGTTTTTCCGGAGTAATGTCGTGCTTACAGGCAATCAGCGAATCGGATATTTCCCCGAGAACGGATTCTGCCTCGTTGGGTTTGATCCAAAACGGCAGTGAACGGACAAGAAGACAGCCTTTCCCGAAGTCATCGACCAGAAAACCGAACTTTTCCACCTCATTTTGGTTTTCCAAAATAGCCTCGCACTGTTCTTCACCCAGACTGCACGTGATCGGCGTTAAAAGGACCTGACAATCAAACGCTTTGATTCCTCTTTTAAGATTTTCATAGAGAATTCTTTCATGGGCCGCGTGTTTATCCACGAAAATCAGTTCTTCTGACGATTCCAGCAAAATATAGGTCTTAAAAAGCTCTCCAATATATTTCAGTTTTCCAAGAGGAAAATCCTCATCCGAAATCGCTCGCGGTATGACCGGAACCGGTGCTCCGATCTGCTTCATATTTTCGACGCTTTCCATACATTCTTTGGGAATGTTTCGTCCCTCATCCACGGCGGCACTGGCCATCTGATGGATTTTATATTGCATGGAATGGCTGATCCCGTCATCAATCCGATATGGTGTCAGATTATCTTGATTTTCAATCACTTCAGGACGATAATCGCTGACATCATAATGAAAATCCACATGGTGAGAATTTTTGGGAATGATCGGAAGAGACGTCTGTTCCACCACATTTTCAAAATGCTTCCGTATCTCTTGTTTTTCCTCCGGAATGGATTCCCAAAAATCCCGGTTGACTTTGCGAGACGCTTCCAAAACGGCGGAATGATCCTGATTGGAAAGAACGGATTTGACTCCGTAATAAACCAAATCAAAAACATCCTTTTCGTTAGCGAAGCGAACTTCCGTCTTTGCCGGGTGAACGTTGACATCCACAAATTCCGGAGGAACGTGAATATTCAAAACGCAGCCCGGGTATTTTCCAACCATGGAGGAACCTTTATAAGCTTCCTCCAAAGCCGCCATCGCCGTGCGATTTTTAACGAATCGTCCATTGACGAAAAAAGTCTGAGACCCTCGGGATCCCTTGGACGCGGTCGGTTTTGTCACATAGCCATCAACACAGAACCCGTGTTGAGACATGGAGGAATAATGAACCGCGTAAAGGTCGTTGGCGAAGTCTCTTCCGCAGACGTCGGAAATCGTTGTCAACAGATTCCCATTGCCATGAGTGGAAAGTTTATGTTCGCCGTCTTTAATAAAGTTGACTTTTATTTCCGGATGGGATAAAGCGATTTTCTCAAGAATCTGGGAAATGGCGGTCGCTTCTGCCACGTCTTTTTTCAAAAACTTCTGTCTTGCTGGCGTATTATAAAACAGATCCCGAACGACAATGGTCGTGCCCAATGGGCAACCGGCTTCCTCAACTTCCCCGATTTCACCGCCCTCCGCTACACAGCGGCAGCCGATCAAAGCCGTTCTTGTTCTGGTAATGATCTCCGTGCGGGAAACCGCCGCGATGGATGCCAACGCTTCTCCACGGAAACCAAAACTGGCGATATGTTCCAAATCGTCTGCCTCACGGATCTTACTGGTCGCGTGGCGTAAAAAAGCTTTCGGGAGATCGTCCGGCTCCATACCGCAGCCATTATCCGTAACACGGATAAACGTATTCCCTCCGTTTTTTATTTCTACCGTAATGGTCGTCGCACCGGCGTCCATGGCGTTTTCCGTCAGTTCCTTGACAACAGAACAAGGACGCTCCACCACCTCACCGGCAGCAATCAGTTCCGCCACATGCTTTTCCAGTACATTAATCTTCGGCATTTTTTCACCACGCAATCATTTTTTTACAAGACTTTTCAGTTCATACAGTAAATTCAAGGCTTCAATCGGTGTGAGTGTTTCCACATCCGTCTGCTTCAAAATCCGTTCCACATCGCTTTGCATCGAAGCGAACAGATTCGTCTGGCCGTTCAATTCCTCGTTCTTTTGCATCCGGGCAATCTTTTCAACTTCTTTGCCTTCTTCCAAAGCGGTCAGAATTTCCCTGGCCCGTTTGACCACATTGTTCGGAATTCCCGCCAGTTTCGCTACTTCGATACCGTAGCTGTCATCAGCCCCTCCGCTGATAATCCGACGCAAAAAGATGATATCTTCCCCACGTTTTTTAACCGCAATATTATAATTGCGAATATTGGGATAGGCATTTTCGAGGTCGGTCAACTCATGATAATGGGTCGCAAAGAGCGTTTTAGCCCCTAATTTTTTTCGATCGGCAATATGCTCCAATACCGCGTGAGCGATGCTCATTCCATCAAAAGTACTGGTTCCCCGTCCGATCTCATCCAAAATCAAAAGACTTTTCGACGTCGCGTTTTTCAGGATTTCAGCCACTTCGCTCATCTCGACCATAAAAGTCGATTGTCCGGCGGAAAGGTCATCGGAAGCGCCTACACGGGTATATACCCCATCGACTACCCCGATATGCGCCATTTTAGCCGGGACAAAGCAACCGATTTGTGCCATGATCGTGATCAGCGCCACCTGTCGCATATAAGTCGATTTACCGGCCATATTGGGGCCAGTAATCACCGCGATCTGATTTTCCCGGTTATCCAGAAGAACGTCATTCGGTACAAAAAGCGAACCATGCAGCATTTGTTCCACAACAGGATGGCGTCCTTCCACAATCTCGATCATATCACTGAAATCGACCGTTGGACGACAATAATTGTTTTTAGAAGACACTTCGGCAAAAGATAGAAGAACGTCAAGAGCCGCGATGGAATCCGCTGTCTTTTGTACCCGATCTACTTGGGCGGAAACCTGAGCACGAATCTGCTCAAAAAGCCGTGCCTCGAGCACGAGGATTTTATCGTGAGCACCGAGAACTTTTTCTTCCAGCTCTTTCAGTTCCTGGGTAATGTACCGTTCGCCACTTGTCAGGGTCTGTTTACGAATATATTCCTGCGGTACAAGGTCTTTATAGGAATTGGAAACCTCTATATAATATCCAAAAACATGGTTGTAACCGATTTTCAGTTTTGGGATACCGGTCTTCTCTTTTTCCGAAATTTCAATGGCCGTAATTTTTTCTTTGATATGGTCCGAAAGATCCCGAAGCTCGTCCAACTCCTCGCAATAGCCGGAACGAATGACACCACCGTCTTTCAATGTGACCGGTGGTTCTTCTTTAATAGAAGAATCAATCAGCTCTTTGACATCTTCCAGAAGGTCCATTCCGTCCCGAAGGCTTTCCAACAGAACCGAGGAGTGGATCTCTCCCATCAGGCTCTTTATTTTAGGAAGCCGCCCAATGCTGGCCGCCAATGTTTTATATTCTCTGGGACTGGCGTTTCCGAAAAGGATCCGGGTCATCATTCGTTCCAGGTCGTAAACACCGGAAAGTTCCTCGGTCAAATCCGCCGACAACATCGGATCATTGAGCAGCGTTTCCACCGCGGTAAGCCGTTTATCGATTTTGACCGGATCCAAAAGCGGCCTATCTACATAGGATCGCAAAAGCCGTCGTCCCATGGCCGTATTGGTCTTGTCCAATACCCAAAGAAGCGTTCCTCTCTTTTCCCGGCCACGAATGGTTTCGGTTAGTTCCAGATTTCGTCTGGCGGAGAGGTCCAGTTTCATATAGGCTCCATCGGAATAAAACTGCACATTGGCAATTCTGGCCGTTCCGTTTCGCTGTGTCTGATAAAGATATCTCAGTAAAGCGGAAACACACCGCTCCTCGGAAAGGGACACGAACCCTAATTCCTTGGGACTTTTATTATCAAAATGGTCATGAATCGTCTTTTCGACAAGCGCCGGGAGATATTCTTCCTCTTCGATCTGCTCTCCCATGCAGTCAAGCCGCTCTTTCAAAAATCGCGCGGCTTCCTTATAATCCAAAAACCGGTCATTAAACAGAATTTCGCTTGGTTTATAGCGGCTGACTTCTTCGATTATCCGGTTTTCCAATTCTTTCGTATTGTCACCCCCGGTGCATTTAAGCTCCCCGGTCGTAACGTCACAAAAACAAATGCCAAAGGACCCGTCTTCCACATAAACGCTGCAAAGGTAATTGTTGGCGCTTTCCTCCAACATGGAATTTTCCACCACGGTGCCCGGGGTAATAACACGAATAATATCCCGTTTCACCAGACCTTTAGCTAGTGCCGGATCTTCCATCTGTTCACAGATGGCAACCTTATATCCTTTTTTGATCAGTCTCGCCACATAGGATTCGTAGCTGTGATAAGGCACGCCACACATCGGCGCCCGTTCATCCTGGCCGCAATCTTTCCCGGTCAGCGTAAGTTCCAGTTCTTTAGAAGCGATTTTGGCGTCATCAAAAAACATCTCGTAAAAATCGCCGAGACGAAAGAAAAGGATGGCATCCTTGTTATTCTCTTTTATATCAAAATATTGCTTCATCATCGGAGAAAGCTCGGCCAAAATGACACTTCCCATCAAACCATATATTTAATTTTATTTTATCATAGAACCTTGAATTATTCAAGAAAAAAGGAGAAACAATTTCTTGTTTCCCCTTTCGGAATCGTTAAGTTTCTGTGAATATTTTCGGTATGGTTTTGTTGATAATAAGTGCCACGACGGACGTTATCAACATTTCCGGCAACATATAGGACCCATTATAATAAAATGAGTAAATCGGCGGCAAAAGGCCGATTTCGTTGGGCCAGAGAGCGTCCCAGATAAACCATCCGGTCAGAAAATGGCAGAAAAAGCGAATGGAAAACGTAAGCACGATCCCCGATACAAGCGCCAACGGTCGGTTTTTCATTCGTTTTCTGAAAAGCCCGGAAAAGCCGATCACACTATACGCGACAAGATAGTCTCCCACAAAAATCAGTAAAGCCATGGAAATGGAAGTGGCATATTGAATGTTGCTTACCCCCAAAAGGGCCTGTAAAAGACTGAATGCGAGAGCCGTCAAAAGACCCCAGCGTACTCCGTAACGATAAGAGACAAGGACCAGCGGAAGCATCGCGCAAAAGGTCACGCCACCACCCAGTACCCAAAGTCCATGGAACTTAAAGAGGCTGAGCACCGTTCCGACAGCGATCATTACCGCACTGATCATCAACTTTTTAAGTGTTGCGTTCCGATTTTCCATAGTTCCTCCTAAAAAAGCCGCCACGGCAGAAAATGCCATGGCGGTCCCTTTTAAGAATTCGCTTCTGACACTCCCTACGCCGGCATTGTCCGGATCAGGTCAAAGGGACTGGCGTTCGCCATCTCAGCACAAAGCGCCCCTGTATCAATAACTATCCGTTATTTTTCTTCAGTGATCGTTTCTTTGACCGAGGCGGCAAGCCCTGCCAAAGACTGGATCTCGCTGGGTACGATAATTTTTGTGGCCTTACCATCGGCGGCTTTTTCAAACGCTTCGTAGCTCTTAAGCGTCAAAACCGCCTGTGACGGGTTGGCCTTGTTCAAAAGCTCGATAGAATCCGCCATCGCTTTTTGAACCACAAGAATGGCCTCCGCTTCACCTTGCGCCTCACGGATCTTCGATTCCTTCACGGCTTCCGCCCGAAGGATGGCCGATTCTTTTTCGCCTTCCGCAATCAGAATCTGGCTCTTTTTCTCGCCTTCTGCCCGAAGAAGCGTTTCCCGGCGTTCCCGTTCCGCTTTCATCTGTTTTTCCATGGCGTCCTGAATTTCACGAGGTGGAATAATGTTTTTGAGCTCTACCCGGTTGACCTTGATGCCCCATTTATCGGTCGCCGTATCCAGAATGGACGTGATTTTTACGTTGATCACGTCACGGCTGGTCAGCGTGCTGTCCAGTTCCATTTCACCGATAATATTACGAAGAGTCGTCGCCGTCAGATTTTCAATGGCGGAAAGAGGCCGCTCAACACCATAGGTAAAAAGCTTTGCGTCAGTGATCTGATAAAACACGACGGTATCGATTTGCATCGTAACGTTATCTTTGGTAATGACCGGCTGCGGCTTAAAATCCACGACCTGCTCTTTAATGGAGACCTTTTTCGCAATCCGGTCGAAAAACGGAATCTTAAAGTGGAGACCGGTCTCCCAAGTCGCGTAATAAGTTCCCAAACGCTCGATAACATAGACCGTCGCCTGCGGTACAATTTTAACGTTGAGCGCTAAAACCAACAAAATGATAAAGAATAAAATCAAACCGACAATCAGTCCGGTTATTTCAAACGGCATAGAAAATCCTCCTTACTCTTTTTCTTCAACAATCAGAGTGACGCCTCTGATTTCTTTCACTTCCACAATTTTAGTTTCCGAAATTTCTTTTCCATCAATGGATTTGGCACTCCAGGTAAGACCGGAAATATAGACTTTTCCTTCCCCTTCCAAATTGTTGATCGTCGTTGTTACGACGCCTTCTTCGCCAATAAGGCTGTCCGCGTTGGTCGCCTGTTTACGGACTTTCATTACGTCCTTAAAAAACGTCCTCGTAAACGCAAAACAGAGGGCGGAAACCGCAAGAAAAATAAGAATCTGTACCCAGAATGGAGCTGAAAAATAAGCGGGAATCATCGCCGCGACCGCACCGATGGCAAACCAAATGCTGACAAGTGCCACCGTCGATGCTTCGATCATGCCAAGTAAAACCGCAATTCCAAGCCAAATAAGAGCCATAGTCGTTCCTGACAAAAGAATTCCCCCTTCCTTTTTATTATTTTATCATAAATTACGGTTTATTACAATATTTTTTATTATATTTTTACTCAGCTCATGTCATCGGTATTTTCCCATGGAACATCGGACAGGATATCCTGTTCCTTTGCGATATCCATAAGAACAATATAGGAAGCGGACAAAATATAGGTGTCTTTTGAGACCTTTTCCTCTGTTGTTCGGGATAGGATTTTGAGATTTTCCATATCCTTTTGTTCTTTTTCTTCCAAAAGCTGAAAAGCGCCGTCTTTACCCTGCTCGAAATTATATGTAATGTCTTTTTCCTTTACATCATAATATTGAGTAATCAAGGCCTTTATTGGTAATTTGAACCCCAAAAAGCGAACTTCTTTTTCTTCCTTCTCTGTGATAAGATCTTTTTCTGTTTGCTCCTTCCCAAAGATGATTGGTTTCCCTAAAAAAAATAATGTCAGTGTTTTCCCCACAAGTTTTCCCTTTCCCCGGATGGTTTGTTTCAGCGGAAACCGAACCTCCATCTCATAATCCGTTTCTGCCCAGATCTCCGCTCGGGAATGTTTTAGTGTCAACTTATTATGACGATCTTCATAGACAGCGCTGACTAAAAGATCACCCTTCATGACGGCGTCTCCAACTTCCACCGCTTTTTGTCCGTCAAATACGTTCATTTTGCGAATGACTCCATATTTCGACGCGACCAAATTGACCGGTTTATCATCGTCCGGCTTTTGATCCGCTTCCTTTCCGGTTTCGTCAATCAAAATAGTCGCTCGGGAACCCTGGATATTTAAGCTGACCCAGGCCATCGGAGAAAATTGGCGGACCAAAGTCCGCTCAATTTTTTTGTCATCTTTATTTTTTCTAAAACACCCCGGATAAATACCGTTCTCTTTTGCCGCCAAAAGGATCTCTTCCGCAGGAATCGTTTGATTCCCAATAATTCTTACGTCCCAAATGAATAGATTTAGGAACAGGACTACCGCCGCGATTCCTGCACACCCGGCGAAAAGGCCGATTTTCTCCTTCTGTTTTTTACAGAAAAAAAACCAGCCTTTTTTGTGAAGGATACGCAGACGAATGCCATATCTCTGGCGTATCTGTTTTAGCTTTTTGTAGTCGCCGGTACGTACTTCTCCCTCAAAATGGAAGTTCGATTTTTTCGGCGCGTAAATCGGTATATTTCTCTTACGGACCGCATATAAAAAAGCTTCTATACTGGCTCCTTCCGCCTCAAAAAGGACCGTATTTTCTATGCGACGCAGAATTTTTACAAGGATCATGGCTCATTTTCCTCTCTGAAACGGATGTCATCTATAATTCCCCGGATGCGAACTCCTGTTTCTTCATAATCGCAGATCATCAAATCCTTTCCTTCGATTTCAATACGGTGCTCATGATTTATTAGCTTGAGCACCGTTGATTCCCACTCGGTGATCTCAAAATCTCCGCTCAATACCATTTCTTTACCGGAATAGATTTCGATAGAATAATTTTTCAACATTCCTTCCGGAAGATCCAGAAATTCTGCTGGACTAAAGCGGTTTTTCCTTATTTTCACGGTTTTTCTCCTCCGCCTTTCTCCCATTCTTCTTTCAAAACAGCCAATGCTTTTTTCTCGATCCGGCTGACATAGGAGCGGGAAATTCCCAGTCGTTGAGCCACTTCCCTCTGCGCGTAGGCTTTTTTCCCGTTCAAACCATATCGCAAATAGATAATCTCTTTTTCTCGTGGGTTTAAACCGTGCTCAATCGTCTGGTAGAGCTTTTCCGATTGAAGCTTTAGCTCGATATCCTCCGTAATGGAATGCTCATCCGCCAAAACATCCATAAGGGACAAAGAATTTCCGTCCTTATCCATGTCAATTGGATCCGAAAAAGAGACATCCTGCGCGTACTTTTTCTTATTCCGAAAGTACATCAGAATTTCATTCTCAATACAACGGGCCGCATAAGTGGCAAAACGAGCCCCTTTTTCATAATCAAATGTCGATACGGCTTTAATAAGCCCGATCGTTCCGATAGAAATCAAATCGTCCTGTTCTGCCGAATTACTGTAATATTTTTTAATGATGTGGGCTACCAACCGCAGGTTATGTTCCACCAGCTGATTTTTCGCTTCCGGATCGCCATTTTTCATTTTTTCAAAACATTTTCTTTCCTCTTCCGAAGAAAGGGGCTGTGGAAACGAACTGGAAACCGTAACATGCAGAGCCAGAAAAAGCATTCCGGAAAGAATTCCGGCCAAAAACAACCAATCCATGCTGACACTCCTCCTTAACAATAAAATATATTGCTAAAAATGGAGTTTCTTGCATGGACAATTCGAAAATGCTATTGTATAATATTTTTGCAACGATTCCTAAAAGGAGTGATCATATGAAAATTTGTGATATGCCCTATGAACATATCGAAATGGATGAAATCAATTCAACCATGAACGAAATTATCAACGGGATCAAAGCGTCGCAAAGTGCCGATGAAATTCTTGCCTGGCGCCAGAAATATGTGGCGTTCTTGCGCCGTTATTCCACCGCGATGAGTCTTTCCTATATTCGTTACAGCGGCAATACCGCGGATGAATACTACGTCAAGGAAAATGACTACTTTGACGAGATCGGTCCCCAGGTCAGCAACCTTTTCAATGAATATAATAACGCTCTCCTTTCCTCTCCGTTCCGTAAGGAATTGGAGGAAAAACTTTCGCCGGTTTATTTCCGTTACATGGAAGTGCAGGCAAAAGCCATGTCACCTCTTATTGTGGAAGACATGGTAGAGGAAAACAAAATCATCTCCGAATATTCCAAGCTGATGGCCGGCATGGAATTTGAGTTCCGGGGCGAAAAAATGAGCCGGGCCGCTCTCTCTGGCTATTTTAAATCCGATGATCGGGAAACCAGAAAAGAAGCCTATACCGTCATGGGTACCGTCATGAATTCTTACGCGGATCAATTGGACGATATCTATGACCGTTTGGTCAAGGTCCGCACGCGCATGGCGAAAAAACTCGGCTATGAAAACTTTGTCGAGCTTGGTTATTATCGCATGAATCGTGTGTGCTATGACAAAAAAGATGTGGAGACCTTCCGCAAAAACGTTCTGGAATCCATTGTTCCTGTTGTGGCCAAACTTCGTTCCGAAAACGCCAAAAAAGATCTCGGCATTGATAAATATATGCTTTATGATGACGGCATCATTATTCCCGGCGGAGACCCCAGACCGGTTGGAACCAAAGAGGTCATTTTCCGTGGTGCCAAAGAAATGTACCATGAAATGAGCGAGGAATCCGGAAAATTCATCGACTTGATGTTGGAAAACGACGCTTTCGATGTTGACGCCCGCCAGAACAAATGGGGCGGCGGCTATTGTACCACCGTTCCGATGTATAAACAGCCTTTCATCCTCGCCAACTTCAATGGCACCGCCGATGATGTTGACGTCGTCACTCACGAGGCTGGACATGCCTTTAACGCTTATCTGATTGCTGACAATAAATTCGCTTTGGAGATTGACTGTGGCGGCATGGAGACCGCTGAGACCCACTCCATGAGCATGGAATTCTTCGCCTGGAAATATATTGATAAATTCTTTGGCGATAACGCGAAGAAATATCAGTATATGCACGCTCTCTCTGCGTTCTCCTTTATTCCCTATGGCACGATCGTCGATTATTTCCAGCACATCGTTTATGAAAATCCGGATATGACCCCCGCCGAACGAAATGCCGCCTGGAAAAAGCTGGAGCAGCAATTCCGTCCTTATATTTCCACGGAAGGTATGCCGTTCCTTGAAGAGGGCCGCCGTTGGCAGTACCAGATGCACATTTATGAAAGTCCGTTCTATTATATTGACTATTGCCTGGCGCAAACCGCCGCTTTTGGCTTCCTACTCGCTTCTCTGGAGGATTATGATGACGCTTTCCGTCGTTATATCCGCCTTATGAAACACGGCGGTGAAATGTATTATAATGATCTTTTGGAAGAAGCCGAAATTGCTTCCCCGTTCAAAGACGGTTCTTTGAAAGTGTTGGCGGAAAAAGTAGAAACTGTGCTCCAAAATATCAAAGCGAATATATAAAACCAAGCCAAATAAAAAAATGCAGGCAATGCCTGCATTTTTTATGCTATCTTCTGATATCCGCTCTGATCATCCAATTGGAAGCTCACAGCGTTTTCATTTTTAATATAGATATTTTTCTCATTTTCCTGCAAAGTGTAGGCAACAAACGCTCCTTTTTGTTTCAAAGAAGCCACCTTGCTTTCCACTTCCCCAGCGGATTTCGCCCCATGAAGGTTCAATAAATCATACCAGGTATCCACCACATTCCCTTTTGTTGTCGCCATATAGGAAGTGGAGAGAACCTCCGGGAAATCGCCGGATTGAACGGAGAAAAACGGATAACGATAATAAATTACCCCGTCTTTTTCCACCGAATAGTAACCTTTTCCGTCTAAAAGCGGAAATGCACTGATCTGAGAGAAAACCAAACCTTGAGTCGCTTCCACGGTTCCTATTAACGGAACAGCATCCTCATTTTTCCCATACACGCAGAAAGCCCCGGGACGGTGCTCGCCCATCATATAACTGATTCCGCTTTCCGTCATCAGATAGCCATCCAAAAACCCACCTTGGGAAAGCTCTTTCGCTACCATCTGAACCTCATAAGCGTCCCGCATGGAGTTCATATCCAGGATCGGAGAAGAAATCTCCATTTCCTCCATGAACTGAAGATATTCCTGTGAAACGGAAAATTTGACCAGATGCTTTTCGTCGTCAACAAAATCCAAGGAAAAATAGCTAAGGTTTGCCGTCTTCTCGGAAATAGCCTCCAGTCTTTCCTTTTCGCTCTCGTTAAAAAGCGGATCGAAACTGGCCGCATCAGACAAAATCAAAATTCCGTTCCATTCCGAAAAAACGGTTCCGGCAAACATATTGAAATTTTGTCTTTCCTGAGTCTTTCCATAAGCATCGACAAGAACCTGATACAGTCTTTCGTCGATTTCAATCTCTTTTCCCAGATTATGATTGAGGGTTGCAAGATTGTTGCAACCCTCATACTCATTTTCCGCATCAAGGAGTTTATAGATTTGGTTCAAGGAAGCGCTGTAGAAGTTTTTCACTTCATTTAGCTTGCTCTTTATTTCATCGCTGCTTCCGGTGAAGTAGTAGTTGAGGCTGATCCCGCTTCCATAGAACATAGCGTTCTCGTCCGCGTTGGTTTCTACCTCATGATACCCTTCTTCCTTGGCGCCGATATTGACAACCGCTCTCGCGAAAGAGATGACGGCAATGGCAAACGCAACGATAAAAAGGATCACTCTCAGGATCAATTTTTTAGAATCCATCGGAGTATCATTCATTTTCATTGTCTAAAACCAATCATTCCTCTGTTTTTCCAAAACGGATCTCTTTATATTTCGCGATTTCTGAATCGCTACCAAAGACCATATGTCCGTTGCCAATATCCACTAAATGGGGCTGTTCCACGGAATAATCGTGCATTTCGTCCGGTTTATAAACGAAAAGTTTTTTATTCTTTTCAATGATCGGATCCGGAACCGGAATAGCGGACATCAAAGACTTGGTGTACGGATGAAGCGGATAGCTGAAAAGCTCTTCCGTCTCAGCGATCTCCATGACCCGTCCTTTATAGATAACAACGATACGGTCACTGATGAAGCGAACGATCGAAAGGTCGTGAGCGATAAAGAGATAAGTAAGGCCTCTTTCGTCCTGGAACTTCTTCAAAAGGTTCAGAACCTGCGCACGAATAGAGACGTCCAAAGCGGAAATCGGTTCATCAGCGATGATGAATTCCGGTTCCATAACGACGGAACGGGCAATACCGACTCTCTGTCTCTGGCCGCCGGAGAATTCATGCGGATACCGGGTCAAATGCTCCGGAAGAAGTCCGACTTCTTTGGTAATCTTCTCGATCTTGGCCATTCTGTCCTTCTCATCTTTATAAAGATGGAAGTTATAAAGGCCTTCGGAAATAATGTACTCGATGGTAGCACGCTCGTTCAAAGACGCCGCCGGATCCTGGAAAATCATCTGAATCTTCCGAATGACGTCCCGGTCCTCTTTATGAGAAAGCTTACCGGAGATTTTCTTTCCGTCATAATAAATCGCACCATTGGAGCACGGATTAATTCGAATAATTGCACGGCCAATGGTCGTCTTACCGGAACCGGACTCGCCAACCAGCGAAAGAGTCTCGCCTTTATAGATATCGAAGCTTACGTTATCAACGGCCTTAAACGATTTTCTTCCCTGCTTAAAGACAACATCAAGATTCTGTACCGAAACCAGTACTTTTTTATCTGTATAATCCATCCTATTGCCTCCTTACACTTCAAAATCGACGTAGGTCTTGAGCATCTTCTCATGCAAATTCTGAATGTTTGCAGGAGCTTCCGCTTTCGGCGCTCTCGGGTCAAGAAGCCAGGTTTTCGCGAAATGCGTTTCACTTACCTGGAACATCGGCGGTTCTTCGACAAGGTCGATCGCCATAGCATATTTGTTTCTCGGAGCGAAAGCGTCACCGATAATTTTGTTATAAAGGGACGGCGGCGTTCCGGGAATGGAGAACAGGTTGGTTCCTCTTTCGCCAAGCTGCGGAAGCGACGAAAGAAGCGCCCAGGTGTAAGGATGACGAGGATCATAGAAGATTTCTTCAACACTGCCGACTTCCACGATCTGGCCACCGTAAAGCACGGCAACTCTCTCTGCTACGTTAGCGACAACACCAAGGTCATGCGTAATATAGACCGTCGTAAAGCCAAGTTCATGCTGCAGATCCTTGATCAGACGAATGATCTGAGCCTGGATGGTAACGTCCAAAGCCGTCGTCGGTTCATCGCAGATCAGAATCTTCGGCTGGCAGGAAAGGGCGATGGCGATAACGATTCTCTGACGCATACCGCCGGAATACTCGAACGGATAATCGTTGAACCGTTTTTCCGGATCCGGAATACCGACTTTACCCATGATCTCGATGGTTCTCTTTTTGGCTTCCGCCTGAGAGCATTTCTGGTGCTTCAGAATAACCGTCATGATCTGTTTACCAATCGTAATGACCGGGTTCAAAGAAGTCATCGGGTCCTGGAAAACCGTAGCGATCCGGCAACCACGAATCTGCTGCCAGTCGTTGGTATATTTCACTTTGGCGCAGTCAATAATGGCATGGCCATAAAGCGTTTTGGTCGCTTCGTCATAAGAGCGATATTCAACACGGAACGTGACCACGTCAAAAATCTTATTGAGGACTTCCGGATCGGTCAAATCCTCGCCGATACTCATGGCAAGCTTAAAGGCTTTGTCCAGCTTATAAACAAAGGTCACCTGATCCTTAAAGGGGTAACGGCCAATGGAAAGAAGAACCTCATAAGCAATGATCCGGTTTCTCTCAATAACTTCATCTGAAAGTCCATACGGATTGGATTCTTTATCGGGAGTGGCGATCTTCTTTTTTCTCTCTTCTTCCAACTCTTTAAGGATAGCAGCATCCGCCGCGTTTTTCTCCGAGTTTGCGTTAAAGTTGGCTTTTCTCTCTTTGATCAAAGCGTCTCTTTCCGCAATAACGGCGTTCTTCTGCTCTGTAAAGTCTTTTATCTTTGCAAGGGTCTTTTCGATTTCCGGAGCATCCGCGGCGCTCTTTCTATCCAAAGTCAAGAGATAGTTATTCTTATCGACGATGTCATCGCTGAGAATTTTGATCTTATCTTGATAGCTCTGCTCTTCCTCTTCGGAAAGGGATTTTTCACCGTTGATTTCTTTCTTCTTCTGCATATAGGCCACGTATTCGTCGGCACCACGTTCCAGTTGGGAATGCTTGTTCAGCATATTGAAGATATATTGCAACATTTTTTCGTTGCGTCCGGTGACCTTAACCGTCGTTTTAGAAATTTCATCATCATTAAAGATAATGCTTCCATGAGAGATAAAGCCGTTGGAATCCAAAAGTCCGGCGAATGTCTTTGTCAGAACCGATTTACCGGAGCCGGATTCACCAACAATGGCCAACGACTCATTTTCGTAAATATCCAAAGATACGTTACGAATGGCGGAAAGAATTCTTCCACGAACGTTAAATTTTACGTCAACATTCCGTAACGAGAGGAGAACTTTTTTATCTGTATTTTCACTCATAGTCTCACCTCATTACATATGTGTTCTCGGGTCGGTCGCGTCAGCAAGGTTCTGACCCAGTACGTAAAGAATAATTGTGATGGCGGAAGCAACCAGAACCGGCGGCCAGAATTCCCACGGGAATGTCATAAAACCGGTCTGTGCCTGCTGGATCATACGGCCCAGGGACGGTACCGTCGCGCTCAGACCAACACCAATATAGGACAGGAAAACTTCCATGGAAATGTAGGAAGGAAGCTCCGTAGCAAGAACCGTTACGATGACCGAAGTAAGGAACGGAAGCATATTCTTTGAAATGACACGGGAAACCGGCGTACCGAGGCAACGGGAAGCCAACGAATACTCACGGTCACGAATGATCATAACCTGCGTTCTGAAGAAGAACGCGATTCCAAGCCAACCGGTAATTGTCAATGCGAAAATAAAGCTCCAAAAGCCGGAACCGATAACGTAAACAAGAACCGAGATCAGCAGGATGTACGGAACGTTACCTACAATGTTATAGACAACGAGCATAAACGCGTCGAACTTTCTGGAATAGCCCCATACAGCGCCAAGCACAATACCGATCGTCATGTTGATCGCAGCGCAGATGATGGCCAGAAGAAGCGACGTTCTGGTGGAAGAAATGATACCATAAAGAATGGAGTTACCCATAGCGCCGGTACCCAAAACCCATTTCATGGAGAAACCGCCGAAATAGGACATTGCGGCTTTCGGGCTAAGGTTAAATGTCTGCGCATTGGTTACGTTTTCCATAGCGTCATAGGGCCAGAAAATCGGAAGAATGAAAGCCGCCAGGAACATCAGCACAAAAACGGCAATCAGAATGATATTGATTTTTTTCTTAAAGAAGACACGGAAAACCGATTTCCAGTAAGAATAGCGCGGAGCGATGATTTTTTCAGAAGAAATGGCATCGTTATCAATAAAATGGAAGCCTTCGTCTTCTTCTACCGCATGGAGATTTTTATTTTCGTCCATTATCTTCCGCCGCCTCCTTCCTCAGAAAGGGAGATTCTCGGGTCACACTTCGCAAGCAACAGGTCGCCCAAAATAATGGAGATCAAAGAAAGCGAAGTATAGAAAACCGTACAAGCTACGATAATACCGTTATCGTGGCTGTTGATAGCATTCGTCAAAAGGTTACCAACACCGGGAACCGCATAAACACGCTCGGTGATGATAGCACCGGTCAGACAACTGAGAATGTTGCCCGGAATGCTCTGTACAAGATAAATGATGGCGTTTCTGGAAATATGGATGTTGTAAATTTCTTTTTCAGAAAGGCCCTCCGCCCTTGCGAACTTGACATAGTCCGAGTTCATCTGGTCGATCATATACCGTCTCATCCATTTCATAAGACTGCCGATAGACGGAAGCGAAAGAGAAATGGTCGGGAGAATATAGGCAAGGATCTTTACTTCGGCGTTCGCGAATTTATAAGGCAGATTAAAGACACGGGTACCAAAAGCCGCGAACATGAAAATGTAAGCAAGGGACGGTACCGCCATGATAAAGATGATATAGAAAGTACCAATCTTATCAAAGAGGCCGTCTTTATGTCTTGCCATGGTAATACCGACCGGAAGACCGATGATATAAGCAATAATCGTCGCGATCAAACCGATGACAAAAGAGTTTTCGATCATGGAAAGACCAGTGACATGATAACTGTAAACGCTGTAATTATCACCGAATTCAGCAAGATCACTCTCGCTGGATACGCTGTTATAGGTGACCGAATGGAAATCAATCGCCGTTTCCGCGTACTCGTCCGTTCCGATCATGGCCGGATACTGCTGTTTTCTCGTATCCAGTTCACCGGTCGGCGTCGTAATAACGGTCGTAATCTCCTGTCCCCTATATTTCGTATAGGAAGTACCAAGATTTATATGAAGCCAGTTTTGATGAATAAACGGGAAACGACCGTCCACATACAAAAGATATTTATGATGGGTACCGGAACCCACTACCGCGTAGAAATTGCTGTAAGGATCCTTTTCTACCCTGATGTAACGATCGGTCAGGTTTTCATCCTCAACCATATCCTTAGTTTCAACGGAAAAGAAACCGGTTACATAGTCAAGAAGACGAACTACAACGTTCTTTTCTTCAATGGCAATCAAATAGCCGGTGCCGCCCGGTTTTACTTTACCGGACTTAAATTTGACGGGTTCAAGATATTTGATCTCATATCCCTTCCCCGAATACTGATCGATGAATTCTTTTACACTGGCGTTATCAAGATAAGTTTTGGCATTCTGAACCGCCGCTTTATCCGATTTATACTCAGACATATTATAATAGTCGTCACCATAAGCCGCTTTATATTTTTCACCGACAAATTTGGCGTAATCTATGTAATTCAAATATCCATATTTTGAATATTGGGTATATTCATATATTGTTCTATCGTTCAGAGCTTTTTTGTTCCAAAGGTCATCTGTCTGGAAAATAACGTTTCTTTCGATAAGGGAGTAAACCAAAAGCATAACGACCATAACGACAACAAACAAAGAGAAGATCGAGAACAATATACGCTTGAGCATATACTTCTTCATAAGTCACTATCTATAATTAAAATCGCTTTTAATTATATCCTCCTTCTTTTGTGAGGTAAGATACAAAGATCCTTTTAAGTTCAGCAAACTTGCAAAACGATCAGGATCTGAAAAATTAAGTTCCTTTTCCAAATCCAGTTGCTTTGATGCGTCCTCATCCGCATCAAACGCAAACCCGTTTGGAAAAGCTACTTAGTTTTCCATTTTGCCGCGATTAAATCCTATGCGGAAACGCTAAACTTATTATTGTCATTTAATCGAAACACATAGGAGGACATAAAGTCCTCCTATGTGTAAGATCATTCGGATATTTTAATGTTTTATAAAATATCAGAAGAGGCCGATAACTTTGGTCATGTAACCAGCGCCCTCACCAAGGAAGGTATCAAGGTAAGTGGACGGATCGCCGTAGTCAGGACCCCAACCAGAACCATAGAACATATCGAAGTTGCCGGCTTCGCCGTTGGAAGCACGGTAACCAGATGCATAATAGTCCTCGGAAGTGGTGGCTTCGATCATGTTGATCTGTACGTTCTCAGCACCAAGAACCTCTTCGACGGTTGCTTTGTATGCAGCGGCCTGAGCGGTGTTAAGATCGGAAGCAGAATAGTAAACAACATCGATCTGGATAGGATAAGTAATTCCTTTGCCTTCGAGTTCAGCTTTAGCAGCTTCGAGATACTCTTTAGCAGCTTCAGGCTGATACCAGCCGTTGACACCATCGGATACGTTGATGCCAAGACCGAGCTGATCGCAGTAATATTGTACGATCTCGCCATAGAAGGTACCGGCTTTGAAGGTATGACCGTCAGCGTCGGTGACATCTTCAGAGAGGGATACGAACTCAGGGTGAGTGTACATATTTCTGAGGTTGGTGCAAGCAAGTTCAGAGCCACGGGAAACAGCGTTCTGAGTCTCTTTATCGAAAGCATACTGAAGAGCTTTACGGAAGTTCTTGTTGTTCAGAGCGAGGTCAGTGTCGATCTTCTGATCTTCGGTCTTAGGAGAAGCGCAAGCGCCGCTTTCAAGAGCGAAGGTACCACGGCAGATGTTCAGACCACCGAAGTAAGAAGTGGAAGTGGTTTCAGAAATGTAAGCATATTTCTGGAAGTTGCCATCGCCGCCTTTGTCGCTATCGGCAAGAGCACGAACGGTTTCGTTGGAAACGCTGATACCAGCATAAGTGCCGGCGACAGTATCATTGTAAAGAGCGACAAGGTCTTCGCCGTTATCGTAAACCCATTTGATGGATTTGAGGGTGACCTGATCTTTGTTGTAGTAACTATCGTTAGCAACAATGTAGATCTCGGAGTCTTTGTTCAGTTTCTGGAGAAGGAACGGTCCGCAGTAAACCTGGGAGGCGACATCTTCAGCTTTACCATAGGTGTAGGTGTTGGTGTCTGCAGAAGCTTCTGCATACTCGGTCATGCCATAAACACCGCCGTGTGCCTGATACCACTGATCGCAGATCGGGAGGAAGCAGGAGTAGGTGAGCATGGTCATGAAGTAGGAAGTCGGCTGGCAAAGGGTGACAACAAGGGTTCTGTCGTCAGTAGCTTTATAACCAACTTCATCAAAGGAGCCGCCGCCAAGATACTCGGAAGCACCGGCAACAACGCCTTCAACCAGCCATTCAAGACCGGCCTGAGTATCAAGCATGTGCTGGAAACCAGCTACGAAGTCCTGAGCTTTGACTTCGGCATACTGTTTACCTTCAGAAGTGCACCAATAAGCGCCCTCACGGATGTGGAAGGTATAGGTAAGGCCGTCATCAGAGATGTCCCAAGATTCAGCAAGAGCCGGCTGCATAACGTTGCAGTTGTCGTACTCAACAAGGCCATCAACGCAGTTAACGGTGATTTCGGTATCGGACTGGGAAGAAGTGTTCAGCCAGTCGATGGTGACAGGAGCGGTGGAGAAAGTCAGAGTGTAGGTGTCCTGAAGTTTGTGACCTTTTTCAGTCAGGTAAGCGGCAGGATCATACTCAGCTTCGCCAAGGCAGGCTTTGCTCCAAGTGTCGAGAAGTTCCGCTCTCTCATCGGGAGTAAGGAACTCATCGGAGATGACAAGGCCTTTAAGACGGTCGTCGTCATTACCCCACTGAACATAAGGAATCGTTCTGGGGGCGACTCTGGAGATGGTGTAAGCACCATTCTGAGTGGTGGTCGGGATCATGACAGCGGAGTCAAGAAGATAAGCTTCAGCCTGGGCAAAGAGAACGAATCTCTCGCTGATGGTCTCAGCTTCTTTAGCAGCGTCGCAGAGAGCGGTAAAGCCGCCAAGGACGTTTTCATAAACTTCTTCTTCGTCTGCACGAACATACTCGGTCGGACGGACCCATTCTTCTTCGGGTTCATCGACGGGTTCTTCGGGAGTAGTGGGTTCTTCAGGCTGTTCGGGTTCAGTGTTATTGCAAGCTGCAAAAGAAAGAACCATTACAAGAGCAAGAAGGAGAGCCAGTACTCTGTAAAGAGACTTTTTCATTTTTTTTCCTCCTTAAAAAATAGGATATGTAATAATTCAATGTCAACGCTATCCCCTATCTTTTTACGCAATAGAAAGAATCCATTCATAGAAGACAGAGTTATACTATTAACATTGTATTACATACTTTATTAGTATAATGATTTTCTTTTTATTTGTCAACGTTTTACTGTAATAAAATCGTATATTACTGCCGAAAAAGTGTATTATTTTCCTCTTTTCTTTTTAATTAAAAGAAAACACCGCCTGTTTGGCGGTGTTTTCTTAATGTTCCATTTTATATTTTCGATATTTTTTGCGGATCGTATTAAACGCGGCGATCGCGAATACCACGCAAAGAATGATCGTCTGAACCATCACTGAGGAAGAATTCGCCATGATGATTGTCCAATAGTTATCGACAACAAGGCTTGTCTCCTCCGGAAGCGTCATAAAAGAATCCAATCCCTCCAGGATCTCCACATCCGGATACGCCACTTCGCTCTCTTGAAGATCCTCGTCCAAAAGCTCATAAGCCGCATGGATCGGCGTGGAATAGCCAACATAATAGCTATTGGCGGCGGCGATGGTCGCTTCACACATATAGTTAATATAAAGCTCCGCCGCCTCTTTGTTTTTGGCCGTGGAAGGAATACACATAGAGTCAATAAAAAGGCTCGTTTCCTCCGGAAGATAAAAATCCAGATCCTCATTGGTGTCCATCATCAGAACGGCGTCTCCATTGTAATAGGGAGCGATCGCTGCTTCTCCGCCCTCCATTTTGTCATAAATCTCATCCATGACGTATGCCTGGACCAATGGTTTTTGTTCTTTCAAGCGCTCGGAAGCGGCTTCCAATTCCGCCTCATTCGTCGTGTTGTAGGAATAACCAAGATCCATCAGCGCAATGGCGAAAGCGTCCCGGGAATTTCCGAACATCAGCATATTGTCCGCATATTTTTCGTTCCAAAAGATATCCCACTCTTCTTCAAGGTCTTCTTCATCGACCATCGTGGTATTGTAAATGATTCCGACAACGCCCCAGAAAAGCGGAACCGAATATTCATTATCCGGGTCAAAATTCATGTTTTTATAGGTTTCATCCACATTCGCGTAATTCGGGATATTGTCAAAATCAAGCTTCAAGAGCATATCCTCATTGATCATCCGCCCAATCATATAATCGGACGGTACGATAATATCATAAGAAGTAGCGCCGGCACGAAGTTTGGCATAGAGCTCCTCGTTTGTGGAAAACAGTGAATAATTGACTTTAATTCCGGTCAGTTCCTCAAAATCCTCGTTGACATCCAGGAAATTAACGGAATCATTGGCCAGGAACTCACCCCAGTTACAAACATTGATCTCTATTCCCTGTCCGTAAAATTTTTTGTAATATTCCTCATCCTCGACCTGTGTCGTATAGCCTTCTGCTTCATGATAAGCATAAGCCGGCATTCCCGTCATCAAAATAAGAAAAATCGCCAGTAAAAGGGAAAGAATTTTTTTCATATCGCTTCCCCCTCTTCCGCTTTCTGTTTTTCCTTTTTCGAACTATAGATATTTACCAACAAAAGGACCAAAAGAACAAAAGCAAACATAATGGTCGAAAGAGCGTTGATCTCCGGGCTTACTTTCATCCGCACCATCGAATAAATAACGACGGAGAGTGTTTGAGCACTGGAGCCACTGGTAAAATAGCTGACCACGAAATCATCAAACGAATACGTGATGGAAAGGAAAAAACCTGCCGTAATACCGGGCATGATTTCCGGAAGGACAACTTTCTGGAAAGCCCGGATCGGGTTGCATCCAAGGTCAAGCGCTGCGTGATAGACGTTTTTATCCATCTGCTGCAGCTTCGGGAGCACGTTAAAAATAACGATCGGCACGTTAAACGTGATATGAGCAAGAATCAGCGTACTGTAACCACACTCCATCTTGAGAAAAATGAAGAGGAGCATCAGCGAAACACCAGTGATGATATCCGGGTTGATGATTGGAAGATAGGAAACGTTCAGAAGCAACGTTTTCAGCCGATTATTCATCGCGTTGATGCCGATGGCCGCTAACGTACCAAGAACAACGGCACAAATGCCGGCAACCAAAGCGACAAAAAGCGTATTAAAAAGCGCTCCCATAATGATATCGTTGGTGAAAAGTTTTTCGTACCATTTTGTGGTAAATCCTGTGAAAACGGTACGGCTTTTGGAATCATTGAACGAGAAGAAAATGAGCACGGCAATAGGCGCATAGAGGAAAAGGTAAATAATTGCCGTATAGAAGCGGGAAAGATGTTTCATATCACCACTCTCCCCTCTTTTTCACTTTCGTCCGAATCGAACTGATTCATGACACCCATACAAGCCAAAATGATGATCATGAGCACGAAGGAAATGGCCGCACCGAGATTGAGGTTATAGGTATTGCCCGTAAACTGCATCTCGATCAAATCGCCGATCATCAGCTCCGAACCGCCGCCCAACATACGGGAAATGATAAAGGTACTGACAGAAGGAATAAAGACCATCGTAATTCCCGTCGAAATGCCCGGTGCGCTGAGCGGAAGAATCACTTTCATGAAAACCTGAAACGGATTGCCGCCCAGGTCCTGTGCCGCCTGAATTAAAGAGTTATCCATTTTCATGAGCACCGTATAAAGCGGAACGATCATAAAAGGCAGATAGTCATAGACCATACCGAGCACGACCGCGCCCTGCGTATTGATCAGTTCCAACGGTTCCAAACCCAGATGAATCAGAAAGCGGTTGATCAAACCATTATTCTCCAGAATGGTCATCCACGCGTAGGTGCGAAGCAGAAAGTTCATCCACATCGGAAGCATAATGAGCATAAACATGGTCCGACGGATATTGCTGGTCTTCCGCGCCATGATATAGGCAAAAGGATAGCCGAGAACCAGGCAGATGACGGTCGCTATCAGCGCCAGAAACAGGCTTTTGATGATGACCGGAAAATAGACCCCGACGCGGGAAATATTATCCAATGTAAATTCGCCCGAGGCTGTGGTAAAAGCAAAATAAGCCACCATCAGAAGCGGCACGACGATAAAAATCGCCATGAAAAACAGATACGGAAAAGCCGGATATTTGGATTTCATTCTTCCGCCTCCGTTGTTTTATGCATGATATGAATATCATCCGGAATGACCGAAAGACCGACTTTGCGGCCCGGTTCCTCATAAAGTGTCGAACGGATCTTCCAATGATAACCGTTGCCGTCCACAACAACGATCTCATAATGGACTCCTTTGAAAATAATGCTTTCGACAATACCGGTGACTTGTCCTTTTTCCGGCTCCGAAATTTTGATATCCTCCGGACGAAGAACCACGTCAACTGCCTCATTTTCGGCGAAACCGAAATCGACACATTCAAAATCACGACCGGCAAATTCCGCCAGATAATCTTTTTTCATCACGCCGTCAATGATATTGGATTCGCCGATAAAATCCGCCACAAAGGCGTTTTTCGGCTCATTATAAATATCAATCGGAGTTCCGATCTGCTGAATTTTTCCGGCCCGCATAACAACAACGGTATCGCTCATGGTCAGAGCTTCTTCCTGATCATGGGTAACGTAAATAAACGTAATTTTTGTTTCCTGCTGGATCTTTTTCAGTTCGATCTGCATCTCTTTCCGGAGCTTGAGATCCAAAGCACCCAAAGGCTCGTCCAGAAGAAGGACCTTCGGTTTATTGATCAGCGCTCTGGCGATGGCGACACGCTGTTGCTGACCACCGGACAGCGAGTTGACATCCCGGTGCTCATAGCCTCTCATGCTCACCAGATCGAGCATCTCAAAAACACGTTCCTCAATTTCTTTTTCCGGGATCTTCTTAATCCGAAGACCAAACGCGATGTTTTCAAAAACATCCAGATTCGGGAAAAGAGCGTACTTTTGAAAAACGGTGTTGACTTCCCGTTTATAGGCGGGAACGTCGTTGATCCTTTTTCCATCAAAAAAAACGTCCCCGCTTTTAGGTACCAAAAAACCGCCGATGATACGGAGAGTGGTCGTCTTTCCGCATCCGGAGGGTCCTAAAAGTGTGACGAATTCATGATTGTGGATATCCAGATCAATATGACGAAGCACTTCTTCCCCGCCATAGCTGACCGCGATATCTTTAAGGCTGATAATCGTATTGTTTTCCATTCTGCATCCCCCTTTTGCGGATTCCAGTCACGCAAGGTAAAAACAGGATCCGGCTTTTGCCTCACCCATTTTTATACCGTTTGAAACGGTAGTACACATACCAATGAAAGATTTTGATAGGTGTTGTTAAAAACCTGTCGACCCACCGCACCTGTTGGAACCAACCCCGCAAAAGGATATATTTCTAATCGTTGCCGCGCATATTCTCATACCGCAGTGCCCGGTTTTAGAAGGTTCCGTTCGTGCCGTGTTTCATATGACAAAAGAAGAAGGTCGCTTTTCGTTTTTTCTATCGCTTTCCTGCCGAACATGGGCCGTTTGCGACAGTTTCACCTCCCTTGGACCTTTTTTCTTTGTCAAAAACAGATGCAAAAATAACAGTATATAATATACCATAAACTATAAAAAAGTCAATAATATTCCCGCTTTTTCCTGCTTTTTTGTCGAATTATTTTTATATTTTTGCAAATATGTGTATTCTTTTTCTTTTTGTCCATACTACGAACTGAAAGGAGCTGTGAAAAAGTGGAACTCAAAGAATCTTTAACCGGTCAAAATCTGATGACAGCCTTTTCTGCCGAGTCACAGGCACGAAACAAGTATGCTCTATTTGCCGAAAAAGCCGAGCAAGAAGGCTATCACCCCATCGCCTGTATTTTTAACGAGATCGCGCAAAATGAAAAGATCCATTCGGAAATCTGGCTTTCCTATCTTGGGACGATAGGAACCACTCAACAGAATCTGGCCTCAGCAAAAGCCGGTGAGCATTATGAATGGTCCGAAATGTACCATGCCTTTGCCGAAACCGCCCGAAGCGAAGGGTTCGATGACATCGCCGTCAAAATGGAAGCCATCGGTCAGATCGAGGCAGAACATGAAAAATGCTATTCCAACCTGTTAGAAAAAATGGAGGATGACTGCCTTTTTTCTTCCTCTCCAAGCACCGTTTGGCGCTGTTCCCACTGCGGACACGTTCACATTGGCTCCAACGCTCCCAATACCTGTCCCGTTTGCGGACACAATAGAACCTGGTTTGAAGCAAAAAAGCCATAAAAAAGAGCCTTCCAAAATACGGAAGGCTCTTTTTTATCTTTTTAGAAGTTTTTCTCTTTCTTTGTAATCCGGAAGATACCTGGCAATCAACCCATAAAACTCCCGTCCGTGATTTTTATGCACAATATGGGAAAGCTCGTGAACAATAACATAATCAATGGCCTCAGACGGATATTGCATGAGACGCCAGGAATAGCAAATGGAATTTTTGGAATTACAACTTCCGAAACGTTTTTTCGCTGAGGTGATCTTCACACCCGTTGGCTTCAGTCCCATCAATCCGGCGTAATAAGCGGTTCGAAGCGGCAGATATTCCCGGGCCTCTTTTCGCCATTGTTCTTCTTTTTCCGGCGTCACTTTATGCGCTTTCAACCATTCTTCTTTTTGTTTTTGGTGCTTTTCGATCCACGCTCTATGGTCTTCGACGAATTGATCTATTTTCTTTTGTGAAAGCCGTTCCGGTGCCCGAACGATCACTTTCAAATCTTCGTCGATGGAAAGTTCCATGGTTTTTCTTTTGCTTCGTATCAGTTCATAGTCCATAAATTTCTCCCAATTGACGATATAACATAAATATGATACAATATTTTCAACATTTTTCAGGTGGTGAAGGCGATGAATGAGGAAGAAAAAGCGATGATCCATCGTTTTTCCGAATTGGCGGAACGGTCCTTTCGCAACGGAATCTATACCTCCACGGAATTTCTCACCATCGCTGAACAGAATCTTATTCGCTCCTCCCTTCGGCAGACACCTTACCGTTTTATTGGCGGCTACCCGGAAGCGGAAAAGGCCCTCGCTTTGTTCGGTTCTGAGGAAATCTGCGGCTACGAAGCGGAACCACCAATCGCCTACCTCAAAATTGCCCCTGTCAATCCCAAGTTTTCCGATCCCCTATCTCACCGGGATTTTTTAGGCGCGCTCATGTCTTTAGGTATTCGCCGCAGCGTACTGGGCGATATTCTTGTGAAGGACAGCGTAGCCTATACTGTCTGCCTGGAAAATATGGCCGGCTATTTTTGCGAAAACATCGTTTCCGTCCGCCACACCACCGTTTTTTGTGAACGCATAGACGGTTTCCCCCTCGATATTATCCCCGAACCGGTCGAAAGTTCGTTCGTTGTGGCTTCCGAGCGGTTGGATTCCGTAATTTCCGCTCTTTATAAACTTTCCCGCAGCGAAAGTAAAAATCTGATCGACCACGAAAAAGTTCTGGTCAACGGAACCGTCAATCTGCGTTCCGATTATCGGCCTAACACCGATGATATCATTACCGTTCGCAGTAAAGGCAAATTCCTTTACATCGGAATGGAACAGGAAACTAAAAAAGGCCGACTTCGTTGCAAAGCCAAAATTTATAAATAAAAGGCGAATAGAACGCTATCCGCCTTTTATTTTTTATTGAGCAAATCCCTATTCTTCCGCAGAAAACCCAATTCCGTCTTATTTATGATTCGACGGATATTGATGATATGCTTGCAAAAGATAACGATTCCCAAAAAAACAAAAACAAGAATAATCGCTATATCCTTTTTTTGTATAATCAAAAGAATAGGCATAACAACAGATACGGCGATAGTTCCCAATCCAATAAAATCCGTGATCAAAAGAACCGCAATCAAAAGAATCGCCATAGCAATGAAGTAACGCCAATCCATTCCCAAAAGTAGGCCCATAAACGTGGCCAACCCTTTTCCGCCCCGGAATTTAATCCAAAACGGGAAAATGTGTCCTAAAACAGCGCCGGCGCCAGCCAAAACCGGAAGAAGTGCGCTTTCCGGAAACAAAAAGGCGACCAGTTTCACGGCAAGAAATCCTTTGAGAATATCCAACGCGCCGACAAGAACGCCATACTTTTTTCCGATCGAAATAAAAACATTGGACGCTCCGGCGTTATTGGAACCAATATCACGAATGTCTTTCCCCATTGTTTTTACGAGCAAATAGGCCGTATTGATTGAACCTAATAAATAGCCCATAAGCGTGACGACTATATAATTCAAATTCATCCCTCATTCCATTTTTTCATTATATAGTATGTCACTTCTCTTTTCAACTGAAAAATACAACTTTCTTTTTTAATAAATTTGTAGTAAAATAAGATATCATCGTCGCTTAGGAGTGTTTATGAACCAAAAATCCCTGATCGGAAACCTCATGCTGACTTTAGCCGCCTTGATCTGGGGCTGCGCTTTTGTCGCGCAAAGTGTCGGCATGGATTATGTCCGTCCCTTAACTTTTAACGGAATTCGCAGTCTATTAGCCGGGATCGTTCTTCTTCCTGTCATTTTTCTTTTCGAAAAAGCTCAAAAGAAAAACGGAACCTATAAAAAACCGACGGAAGAGGATCGGAAGCTTTTGTTCCAAGCCGGGCTCTCCTGCGGTTTCATCCTTTTTCTGGCTTCCACCGTACAGCAATACGGAATTGCCCAGACCACCGTCGGAAAAGCCGGATTTATTGCCGTTCTTTATGTCCTGATTGTTCCGTTTATCGGTCTTCTGATGAAGCGTCATCTTCCCAAACGAATCTGGTTTTGCTGTTTTCTTGCCCTATGCGGTCTATATCTTCTCTGCATGAAAGATGAGATCTTCTCCCCCAATCAAGGTGATATCATTGTTTTTATCAGTTCGGTCCTTTATGCGTTTCACATTCTGACGGTCGATCATTTTGCCTCGAGAGTCAACGGCGTCAAACTATCCTGTATTCAATTTCTTGTTACCGGGATCCTGTCCATCCCCTGTATGTTTCTGTTTGATAAGCCCTCAGCGGCGGCTATTCTTTCCGCCTGGCTTCCCATTTTTTATGCCGGCGCTCTTTCCGGTGGTATCGGCTTCACGCTACAGATCGTCGCCCAAAAATGGACCGAACCTAGCGTCGCTTCCCTTTTGATGAGTTTGGAATCGGTTTTCGCTGTTTTGGCCGGTGCTCTTTTTCTCCGGCAAATTCCCACTTTCCAGGAAATTGGCGGCTGTGTCCTGATGTTCCTCGCCATTCTTCTGATCCAACTTCCCGAAAAGGAAAAAAGCGAATCATAAAGCAAAAAAGCGGTGCTCATTTTGAGCACCGCTTTTTTGTGGAAAGATTATTCTGCTTTCAGATCAAGTCCGGAAGCTTTCTTCTGGAACATGGTCTGGCAAAGCTCAGCGATATAGGCGCCGGCTTCAACAGGCGGAGTACCCGCTTTATGAATATTGGAAACAACGGTACGGTTGGCTTCCGGAATGCCGGGATAACCGCCGTAAACGCAATAAGCGGAAAGCGAAGAAGAGGTAGCAAGACCGGGTCTTTCACCAAGAAGAATAACGGTTACTTTCGCGTTAAGGATCTTAGCAATGGAGTCTTCGGCGCCAACACGACCATATTTGACAAAGAACGGCGTACCGATCTTGAGGCCGGTGGATTTCAGACCATTGTAAATGGACGGAAGAACAGCGTCGATATTGGCTTCAACCGCGGAGCTGGAAAGACCGTCGGATACGACGATCTGGACGTCCGGATCGTTGATGCAGTCTTTTTTGATCTGAGCGGCGGTTTCCTCATCGAAAATTCTGCCGAGGTCCGGTCTGGTCAGATATTCCTCTTTGCTGCAGCATTTGGTGGTGTAGCTCTTGAGGTTATTTCTCTCCAGATATTCCTCGTGGACGTCATTGAAAACAGCGTCCATAGCAGCGGCGTTATCCGCACGAACACGCAGAGTCGTTCTGGTCAGAGGACGAGGGCCGCATCTCCAAACACCGAGACGAGCGTCGGTTTTGGCTTTAAGGCGCATATACTCTTCTTTGTTGTAGGGATTCGGAATATTGAATTCGTCACGAAGGCTGTAAGCGGAAATATCTTCCACTTCACCGTCGCAAACACAGGTGGAAGCTGCCTTTTCGCCTTTAGTGGCCTGTGCGATAGCTTCACGGATGATTTTCATAAGTTCAGTATCGTTCATTATAATTGCAGCCTCCTTTCTTATTTAGCGAAGAACATCGAGGCGTCGCCGGCACGTTCGGTCAGTCTGCCGTCTTCGTCAAGAATGCCCATCTTGATGGCCCATTTGTGGAATTCAGGGGCCGGTTTTCTGTGGCTCAGCTCACGCATGGTGTTGTCATCATGGAACGAAACGTCCTGGTAGGCAAGCATGACGTCATCGCCCATCGGAACGCCCATGTAGTCGTTGCAGTTGGCCGAGTTCAGCAGCAGGCAGGCGATCTCCTGGTCGTCCTGAGTGATGCCGGTGTGGTTGGTGAAGCACGGAGCCATGCCCATCGGGAGGCCGATGATTTTGGCCATGAAGTGGTCTTCCAGATTGCCGCGGATCATTTCTTTACCATCATAGATGGTTTCCGGTCCGATAAAGCCGGTTACGTTATTGATCATAAACGGCTCAAAAGCACGGGCAAAACCATAAGTACGGCCTTCCAGCGTCATTTCGTCGGCGCCTTCATCGCAGTCGATAGACATTTCGGAACCTTGGCCGGTCTCGAAATAAAGTTTGTTCATACCGGTACCATAGCACTCTTTTTTCGCAAGGTCATAGGCTTCACGAAGAAGAGCCTCGTCAACACCGAAAGCTTCGCAGGCGGCCTGCGTACCGGCGATGGACTGGAAGAACATGGAGAGCGGAGCGCCCTCTTTGACAGCCTGCATCTGGGTGGTAACATGGGACAGAACGGAAATCTGAGTCGGGATCTCCCATTTGTCTTTGAAATCACGAAGAGCGTGTGCGATTCTCTGGGTGGTCTCTACGGTGTCTTCAACCGGGTTGATGCCAAAGCAGGCGTCGCCGGAACCGTAAGAAACGGCTTCCTGAACACCAAGAACGATGGTTTCCGGATCGTCGGTGCTGGAGTTGCACTGTGCACGATAGGAAAGCGTTCCCGGAAGACCAAGCTGAGTTTCGCAGCGAGTCGGGCGGCAGCATTTGCTGGCGCCATAGACAAGGTCGGAGGCGGAGCAGATTTTTGCGACTGCGGCAACGGTCTCACCGATCCAGGCGTAGCTGGCCCGATAGAGATCATTGGTCGTGGTCTTGTGGTCCATGATCCATTCACGAACTTCGGCGATGGTCATATTTTTGAATTTGTCGTACTGACGGCGGTTCATGCTGTCAATCTCAACTCTGGTGACCTCATCCTTTTCGTAAGGAACGACCGGGTTTTCCGTGATATCAGCAACGGTCAGTTCGCTGAGGACAACTTTAGCGGCGATTTTTTCGGTTACGGTTTCCGGAGCGATTCCGAGATAACGGTCACCAGACTTCGGCTCGTTGGCTTTGGCAAGAACGTCCTTGACATCACGGAACTCAAAGGTTTTTCCATTCAATCTGGTTTTGAGTTTCAAGATAAGTTCTCCTTTCTTTTTGTTTTGGATTTAATTCCTCAATCAGAAAATCAAAACTCCAAAAGTCTTGTTTTCCTATATCAATCTGCCTTTCCTCAGGTCAGAAGGAATTACTCAATAAAATCAAACGCGACGACAGTTCCGTTTTTATTGGACTGAATGGTCAGTTCCCCATTCAGTTTGTCTTTGACGATGGTCCGCACGATATCAAGACCGGTACCGTTTTTCCGGTCCATATCCACATCAAATCCCACGCCGTCGTCGATAACGGAGATTTTGGTGGAAAGGATGCCCTTTTCCGCCGTCAAGGTAATCGTGCCTTTCCGCCCTGACGGAAAAGCGTGCAGAATGGCGTTTTGCAAAAGCTCGTTGACAACCAACGCGATCGGCGAAGCGTAGGCGGAGGAAATTGTAATATCTCCGGCTACGATCTTGATGCTCACCGGCTGAGTCGTGCTCATTGAGCTTTGCAAAATATTGGCTCTCACCTTTTCGAGCACGTATTTCAAAGAGGCGGTCTTTTCGGAAATATGGACGATCTCCTCCAACGTTGCGGCCAACGCGTTTAATCGTCCGGAGGTATCATGCAGAACCGAACTGGCTTCCAATTCCGCCGCGTACTGTTCCTGACAGTTGAGCATTCCGGAAAGCAGGATCAGACTGTTTTTCAGACGGTGCCGCTGTTCTTTCATGGCCGTAATCTGCGCGTTCGCTTTCTTTTCCTGTTCCCGCAAATCGGTGATATCATCGATGATCATAATGAGTTTGATCGAATTGGAATTGATCGGGATTGTAGTATAGCGAAGATAACGGGAACTCACCATAGCTTCCCGCTGTTTGATTCCCTGATCGTTCAGATCCCCATCCGGCAGAAAATATTCGTCCGAATCCGTCTGAATATTCTTCAGGAACATCGTCATAATGTCATCCACATAACGAAGCTTTTCCGTATAAAGTATTTTTGCCGCCGGATTGCAGGCAATGACCTCGTCGTTGTTGCCGATCACGACGACGGCCTCCTTGAGGTTTTCAAGGATCGGCGCTACTGCCGGTCCGAAAAGATCCTCCAAAGCGTCTCCGCTGTCCTCTTCCACTTCACCAATGGTGAGTTCAGCCCGTTTTTCAAAAATGAGCACCGCGATCAGTTTTTCATTAAAGAAAATCGGTTCCACCGTTTGAATAACGTCTCGGTCTTCCGGCATATGAACAGCACGCATTTTTCTGGTTGGTTTTCCAAACCGGAATGTCCGGTCAACAGCCGGTTCATCCTGCCAGTTGATGAGCATCCCCAGAATTTGAATGGAATAGTTGGATGGCACCGTCTGCGGTTTTGCCTCCGCCACAACAATTGCCGTTTTTCCCGTGAAAGAACGGCAATCAATAAAAACGTCGGATTGTTCGGCGTTGGCCAGTGGCTGAAGCATCGTCGCGTATTCTTCCAAATGGGTGATTTCATCATCGGTCAGATTCGTATATTTCTGACAAAGTGTCCGTGTGATACTATTCAATCTTCTGATTCTCCCATTCTGTAAGAATTAGTTCCGCCACATTTTCCATCGAAATATTTTTTCTCCGGCTCAACTCTCTAAGATACTTATAAGCTTCGTTTTCATCCAAACCCTTTTGTTCCATCACAATCAGCTTGGCCCGATTAGCCACCTCTTTGCTGTCAATTTTCCGGCGAAGATTGGCGCAATCTTTCTGAAGGACATGACGCTCCCTGCTTTGCGTGAAGCTCATATCCAGAACCGAGAGCAACTGTTCCCGGGAAAAAGGTTTGGTGATATACCCTTCCGCCCCATTTTCGATGGCAGTTTTTACATAGTCATCCGTTTCAAAGGAAGTAAGCATGACTGTGCAATAAACGGCATTTTCATCCAGAAGAATTTTGGAAACCGAAAGACCATCCATATTTGGCATCTCAATATCCAAAACCGCCATATCCGGATGGACCGCTCTCGCTGTCTCCACTGCCGATAATCCATCCGCAGCCTCACCGACAACCTCATAATGGCTGTTCGCTACGCATTCCAAAAATGCCTTGCGAACGGCAAAATCATCGTCAGCGATCATTATTCTGATTTTCCGCTTATTTTTTTCTGCCACAGAGCACACCTTCTGTTATCATCACTTTTTATCCGATGAAGTCAAAATTCTTGCCAGTTCTGTTTTGGATAGTTTTCCCGCTTTCGCTTTTTCTTCCAAAATATGATCCGCTTCCTGAATGGAAACACCGGAAGCGGACGCAATCACGCCGTTGGCTTCTTCAATGAGCCGTTTGGACTCCAGCGTCTCTAAAAGTCTTTCTTTTTCTTTCTGAAGATCAGAAATATCGCCAACACGAACCAGTTTTGTCTGAAGCCATGGAATCAAAAACTTTTCCGTGACAGGCTTTACTATGGAGCCATCCGCTCCACATTCCTGTATCCGTTCCGAAATTGTGTCATTATATTGTTCCGTAACGACAAACAGAATTCCCGAATACCCTTTTCCCCTTAAGCAAGCGGACGCGTAAAAGCCATCCATATAAGGAAGATTTTCTCCTAAAAAGGCAAAATCCGGTTCCTTCTCCACGCAAAGGGACACCGCGTCAATTCCATCGCTTGCTGTCGCAACAATAGAATAGCCGTTTTTTTGAAGAATATTTTTTAATTCAGAAACAAACTGCGGATCTTTGTCCGCAATCAGAACACATTTTTTACACATAAAAAAATACGTCCTAAACAAACCGTTTGCCTAAGACGCTTCCTCACATCAAATATCCTCTTAAAAAGCCCGCTGCCTCGCGTCGCTCTCTGTTCTCTAATATATATAAAAAAGCAAGAATTGTCAAGCTGTTTTATCGAATTGTTTAAAAATACACAGCTATTTACTCCCTTTTTTGTGAGTTTTTCGCTTGATTTTGACAATAAAAGAAAAATATAGAAAAAAAGAGCTTTTCCTTTCGGAAAAGCTCTTTACCTTTAATCAGTCCACGCTCTTTTTGAACCGGGCTTTCATACGCATATTGTTATCCAGAATCTTCTTGCGGATTCGGATATTCTTCGGCGTAACTTCCAAAAGCTCGTCATCTTTAATAAACTCAATAGCGGCCTCAAGGCTCATTTTTCTCGGAGGAATGAGACGCAGGGCGTCATCGGAACCGGAAGCACGGGTATTGGTCAGATGCTTCATCTTGCAGACGTTAACGGCGATGTCATCCGATTTCGGAGAAGCGCCAACAACCATGCCTTCATAGACCGGAACACCGGCGCCAATGAAGAGCTGACCACGCTCCTGCGCGTTGAAAAGGCCGTAGGTGATGGATTCACCGGTTTCAAAGGAAATAAGGCTACCGGTGCTCCGGCGCTGAATATCGCCTTTATACGGCTCATAGCTGTCGAAAACGGAGCTCATAATGCCTTCGCCGCGCGTATCGGTCATAAAATCGTTGCGGTAGCCGAAAAGTCCACGAGCCGGAATCTTGAATTCCATCCGCATCCGGCTCCCGAAAGGAGACATTTTAATCAGTTCCCCTTTGCGGTTACCCATGGCAGACATAATATTTCCCACACAATCCTCCGGAACGTCAATAGCCAAAAGCTCCATCGGCTCATAAAGTTTATTGTTGATGGTCTTGAAAAGAACACGAGGCGTGGAAACGGCGAATTCATAGCCTTCCCGGCGCATGGTCTCGATCAGAATGGAAAGGTGCATTTCGCCTCTGCCGCGAACAGCGAATTTATCGGTGGTCTCGGTGTCAGAAACCTGAAGAGAAACATCCTTCAAGAGTTCCCGATAGAGACGGTCACGAAGCTGACGGCTGGTGACAAACTTGCCTTCCCTTCCGGCAAAGGGGCTGTCATTGACGCAGAAGGTCATTTCGACCGTCGGATCGCTGATTTTAACAAAAGGAATGGCTTCCACTTTTTCCGGCGCGCAAATGGTGTTGCCGATGGAAATATCAGTAATACCGCTCATACAGACGATATCGCCAACCGTTGCCTGATCGCAGGGCGCTTTGGCAAGTCCTTCAAACTGGAAAAGGTTCGCGATTTTTGCCCGATAGTTCACGTCTTTGTTGTGATAATCGGTGATAACAACATCCATATTGGGTTTAACAACACCGCGTTCAATACGACCGACACCGATCCGTCCGACGTATTCATTGTAGTCAATGGAAGAAACCAGGACCTGAAGCGGACCTTCCGTATCTCCTTCCGGAGCCGGAATATGCTCCAAAATGGTATCGAAGAGCGGCTGAAGGTCTTTCCCGGCGCTGTAAGGATCAAACGAAGCGGTACCCTGCCGACCGGAGCAGAAAAGCATCGGACTGTCAAGCTGCTCTTCCGAAGCGTCCAGATCCAGAAGCAATTCCAGAATTTCGTCGCCGATCTCATTGAGACGAGCGTCCGGTTTATCAATTTTGTTGACAACAACAATGATCGGATGACCAAGTTCCAAAGCGCGTTGAAGAACAAAACGAGTCTGCGGCATCGGGCCTTCGGCGGCGTCAACCAAAAGAATAACACCGTTGACCATTTTCAGAACACGTTCTACCTCACCACCGAAATCGGCGTGTCCGGGCGTGTCGATGATATTGATTTTTGTATTTTTATAATGAATCGAGGTGTTTTTGGCCAGAATGGTGATGCCTCTTTCTCTTTCAAGGTCACCGGAATCCATAACACGGTCTTCTACGACCTGATTGTCACGGAAAATACCGCTCTGCTTCAACATCTCGTCCACAAGGGTCGTTTTACCATGGTCAACGTGAGCGATAATCGCTACGTTTCTTAAATCTTCACGAATCAAATTAGTACTCTTCCTTCCAAAAGGGAAAAATCCCCAGTATCAACATAAAAAACGGACAGTCCGCCGAAGATATCAGCGAAAAGCCCGGATTTTTCGGAATCTGTTTTTATCAATCAGTCCGGAAGATCTTCCGTAGGAAGATCCAGATTTTCAAGAAGACGGCGAAGTTCGCCCAACTCTTCGGCGGTGAAAGTAAGGCCTTTGGCCATACGGCTGTGATCCGGAGACCATTCCCGAATATCGTATTTCGGCGTACGGTCATTCCAGCTGACAAGATTCAGTTCTTTGGTCCAACCACGGGAATTCTCCGAGATGACTCCGACTTCTTCCGTAATTTTATAAGTAATTTCCGGCATGATAGTTCCTCCATTTTATTTTTTTGACAGACACACTTTTATATAATATATATTATAGTGCTAATCTTTGATTTTGCAATATCATTTTTATAAAAAAGACAAATTTTTTTCGATTTTACCCTTGTTTTTCTCTCCCTCTTTCGTATTTTCTGCTCTTCTTCCCGTTCTTTTATCCAATTCCATAGAATAGAACACGCAAAAGAGTTGCGTAATATCAATTGGGAGTCTGATTATATGGAAACTATCACAACCAATGCGCCGGCACGTTTGGAATATGGGAAGAATCCGATCCTTGCCATGGCAAGAGTTCCCGTGCAGAACTGGTCGGCCACCTATGAACCGGAAGTTGCCCTCTCTCGTGGGACGCTCTTTCCCCCGTTGGATCTTCCGTTTATCGGTAAGGAGGTACGTTGATGGATGAACAAAAAGCTCTTTTCGCAAGGATTGTCACTTGTGATTTTATTCTGACAGAAACCTCTCTTTTTCTGGATACCCATCCGGATTGCGCCGACGCGCTCGCGTTTTATCAGAAACACCTCGATATGCGGAAAAAAGCTGCTGAAGAATACACGAAAAAATACGGTATGCTCTGTCATTCCGATTTTACCGGTGAAACCAATTGGCAGTGGACCGAGGGTCCTTGGCCGTGGGAATATAAGGAGGGCTGAGCATTATGTGGATCTATGAGAAAAAATTGCAAAAACCGATCAAAATCGCCAAACCCGATCCGGCCATGGCGAAAATCATTATCACGCAACTTGGCGGACCGGATGGTGAAACCGGTGCCGCCATGCGTTATCTTTCTCAGCGCTACGCTATGCCCAACGACAAGGTCAAAGCCGTCCTGACGGACATCGGCAAAGAGCTGTCACAATAACACACCCCATCCACTACGCTGTTTGCGTCCACCCGTTCTTTCCGCTTTAAGTCCTGCAATTTGTCGAGGACGAACACCCATTTCTGCGGGAGCAGGTTCAAGCGAAGCTCTACCCGGTTATCGTGGCAGACCGTCAGATGGTCGAGGACGTTCTTGTAGAACACCTCGCTCTGTGTGTCGCCGTGCACGATGGCTGTGACCTCCCGTTTTACGTCCGCTTTGAGCGCATCGAGATCGTAGTGCAGCGCCGCTTTTTGCCGGACGGTTTGAAGTCTGCCTTGCAGATCGGCGAGCTGTCCGTCGTATTTTTCGTTCATCATTCGCATTTCCTCCTTGGTAACGGTTTTTGAAAAGAAGGCGTCGAGCACGTCTTCTTTCTTTTTTGTGATTCTGTCCATTTCATATTGAATCTTTTCTTCGGTGTCCGCGCTGATATTCTCGCCCGCACGGATCGCCTCTGCCGCCAGCGCGGTCACATTGTTGATGACCCATGCCGTGTCCATTTGCAGGGACTGCAGGCCCTGCTTCACGATCTCCATGGCAACGTCATCTCGGATCATCTTGCCGATGCTGCATCCGACCTCGTTGCCCTGCGCGTCTGTGTGGTGGGTTCCTTCATTGATGGCGGTAAAGCAGCCCCAGCGCTTGTAGAAGCTGCCGTCCCGGCGGTATTTCTTCCGGGAAACGAAGCTCGCGCCGCATTCGCCGCATTTGATCTTGCCGGAAAACACATAGCGGTTGGAGTGACCGGCTCCCAGCTCGCCGTGGTAGTTCCGCTTTTTCAGCTCTGCCTGCACGACATTCCACAGCTCCCGGTCAATGATTGGCTCATGGTGATCGGTGAGGCAGACCATTTCTTCCTCGCCGTGGTTATACTTCTTGGCGTGGGTCAGATAATCCGGCGTGAAGGTCTTTTTCTGAACCAGATCGCCGACGTACTTTTCGTTTTTCAGAATCTTGACGATATGGCTGTTTGACCAGTTGGTGTTGCCGTTGTAGGTTTTGTACCCGGCCTCCCGCAGCTCCCGTGCAATCACAGAGGTGCCTTTCTTCTCCACGCCGTACTTGTGGAAGATCAGGCGAATGATCTCGGCTCCTTCGGGATTGACCGTCATTTTGCCGTCCTTTACATCGTAGCCGAGCATGGAAGTGCCGAACACCACGCCGCGCTCCATCTGCCGCGTCTGTCCCCACTTCACACGGGAGGAAGTCTTGCGGCTTTCCTCCTGCGCGATACTGCCCATGATGGACAGGCGCAGCTCCGCGTCCGGCTCCAATGTGCTGATGCCGTCGTTCATGAACAGAACGCCCACGCCGAGGGCTTTCAGTTCGCGGGTGTAGGAGATCGTATCGAGGATGTTACGGGAAAAACGGCTTACTTCTTTCGTGATAATGAGCTTGAATTTGCCCATCCGGGCATCGTTGATCATCCGGTTGAACTGGGTGCGCTTCTTGGTGGAAGTGCCGGTGATGCCCTCATCGGCATAGACCTCATACAGTTCCCAATCCGGCTGGCGGTCGATATATTCGCGGAAATACCGCTGCTGGGATTCAAAGGAATTGAGCTGGTCGTCCTTGTCCGTGGATACACGGCAGTAGCTTGCTACGGGAATCATGATTTCACCTCCTCTTGGTGACGGATATATTATCGCAGATGTCTCTCACTTTTGCGAATGTGCGGGATGACTTTTCTCAAATTCACACCGCTGCATCCGCAATTTTTCTTCGGCATATCGGTACTGCTGCTCCGTCAGCCGTCCAGATTCCACAAGTGCCAGCAGCACGGCTTTCTGATATTCGTACAGAAATTCGCTGTCGGTCTCGCGGGTGATCCTGTGGTCGTTCTCGATGCGTTCGAGCGTGATCGGTTCCATGCTGCCAGCCCTCCTTTCTACCTAAACTCTATGCACGGGACAGGTTCTCTTTTACCGGGTCAACTCTTTATAGGTGCGAAGTTTTTCCTTTGCCAGCTCCCGCCGCAGACTGCCGCCCTCGAAGCAGATCGGGACGCACATTTCAAGAACGCGGTCATAGATGCGCTGCTCAGTGATGGTTTACGGCGATTTCAGGTCGTTGAGGCTCAGATTGGTGGTCACGATCATCGGCTTTTGGGCAAGGTAACGTCCGTTGATAAGCCCGTAAACCTGCTCCTGCGCGTAATCGGTGCGGCGTTCCATACCGAAGTCGTCCACGATCAGAAGGTCACATTTTTGCAGGCTGGCGAGATACCATTCCTTGTCGCGTAGCTCCATGCCGGGGAGCTTGTTCAGCATGGTACCCAGCGTCAGCATCCGCACGTCCAACATCTGCTCGCAGAGCGCGTTGGCAATACACGCCGCCGCAAAAGTCTTGCCGTTGCCGGACTGCCCCCAGAACAGGAGACCGAGATTGTTTATCCGCATCTCCGGCCAGTGTTCCAGATAATTCCGTGCTTCCGCCATCTGCGGCACAGCGCCGTTGTCGTTTTTGAATTGATAGCCGTACAGCGCAGACGCATCGCCAAAGGCGGCTTCTCTCCTGATATGAATCAGATTCATGCGGTTGAAATCCTTGATTTCTTCGTCCGTCACAGACTTTCGTCCTCCTTGTGTTGATAATAAGAGTCGGATATCTTTTCTTGCTTTCTTCGGTTGTTTGGGGTTCGGTTTCGCCCTGTCGGACGGGGCGTTTTTGCGCTCTCCGACGGTGCATTTTGTTGCCCTTCGGCGGTGCTTCTGCTTTCCTCCGGGATGTTCACGAAGATGTGGCTCGGCCCGTTTCCCACGGGACGCTGCCGCTCGATCAGTCCGTCCTGCGCAAGCTCGGCGAGGTGCCGCTTGACAGCGGTTTCACTGACGTGAAGCGTTTCGGCGAGCTTTTCGATGGGATAGACCACATACACGCAGCCCGTATCGTCCGTCCAGCCGTTCTTCCGGGAGAGTGTCGCCCGGTCAAGGAGGACGGCGTAGAGCAGAATCGCCGTGGGCGGCAGGTCACGGTTCAGCACTTCCCGCGGAATCGGGTAATAGCCCGTCAGCGCCGTCTGCCGGGTGAATGGATGTAGTTCTGCAATCGCTGTGTCCTCCTTTCGTTCTGGTTCGTGTATCATTATATCTGCGATGTATGCGCAAAGGGGGATTTCCAGCAGAATTGCAATTTCGCGGGGCTTTCAACAAAAACTTGCAAAAATGCAAACAAAAAGCGCCCGGAGACTTCAAATCTATGGTATAATAGAGTTGAAATCGGGCGCAGGAGGTGTATTCTTTTGAAAACAGTCGGCGAACGCATCTATGATCTTCGTGAGGATGAATCCACAACCATCCGCGATCTGGCAAAGGAACTGCAAATCAGCGAATCCCAGCTTTCCCGTATTGAGAGCGGCAAGACGGCCACCATCAGCAGCGACATTCTGACCGGACTTGCCAGACACTTCCATGTTTCAACGGATTATATTCTCGGTCTTTCCCCTGTCAGGCAGAATACCTTCATTTTGTCCGACCTCCATCTGACGGAAACGGCCTGTATGAAGCTCGCGCGGAAAGAAATCAACGGCGACACGCTCAGCCGCCTGATGGAGCATAAGGACTTTGGTCATCTGATAAAAAGCGCGGACGCTTATCTGAACGATACCTATCTGGAAGGTGTGAAATCTCGAAATAACATAATTAAGATGGGTGCCATGTTTGCGCGTGATCACGCCGATGATTACGAGCATTCTGATGATGTCAGAATGGCGGCAAATACTGCCCTTGCTGCCAGAACCAGCGCACATGAGCTTGAAATCTCGGATATTCAGAACTTGACGATGCGGATTCTGAAGGAAACGAAGGCTACGGTTGACGAAGAAAAGCGAGCTGGAAAAACAACTCGGCACAAGTTTGATTACGAGAAATTCATGACGGAATATCGTGAAATTATGGAGCAGTCCTACGTAATCGAAGACGAAGACAAACGATTGAATTATGTTGTCGATCAGACCTTGGGGGCAGTTCAGAAGCAAACCGCCGTGAAGGATTCTTTCGTAAAACCGTTCAAGCCCCTGCTGCGATGGATTATAAAAAAGAGCCATGCACCGGAATCATCAGCTGTCGCTGAAAAGCCGGACGATTCTGAGGAAGAATAAAAAAGTGCTGCCTGTGATTTGCTTACAGGTAGCACTTGCTATATGGGTGAATGAGGTACGGGAAGGTTCATCCCGTACCGGAGGTGCGTAACGTTTCGTTACCCACCTCCGACTTTCTATTTATGATTTTTCCAAATAATATTGTTCATTCGTTACGAATGTTATATAATATAGTCGAGGTGATGTTCATGGAGATTCGTAACGGCAAAATCATCGTCGGAGCCGCCGGAGGAACGGCAGGCAAAAATGCGAAAACCTACAAGGTCTCGCTCCCTTCTTCCTGGATAAAAGAGCTTGGGCTTGGCGAGGATGACAGAGCGATTCAACTGCACTTTGACGGACATCAGATTGTGATTTCAAAGCCCATGTCTTTTGATGAATTTGTTGATCTCAAGAAAACCTGCGGTCACGAACTCAAGCTGCTTTCCTATTATGAAAACGACACGCTCTGCACGACAATCTGTGCAGACTTTACCGATAAAACGCTTTCCATCCGGAATGAGGATGTTCCAAATTTGCACCGTGCATTCGGCGTCCGGGAGCTTCCAACATGGGATGACTTCATGGAATTCCTTGAAGATCGCTGCATACCGAGGGAACGGGATGGTCTCAGGTACTATCTGGATGCGCTTGGACTGGATGAATATGATCCACTTGCTATTGTGCAGCGAACGGAAGGAAGAATGGCGGAAGACCATCAATGGCTGAAAGTCGAGGAACTATCAAACTACGTGTCTGCCGGTATTTCCGAGAAGTAGAAACGGTTAAACACTTTCCGGCAAGCAATGTTTGTGTATATACACAAACGAAAAAGCGCCGAGTTTCCGTTTTCGCGGAATCCGGCGTTTTCGGCTTGTTGAGGCACAGCCCCACCCCCCGCATTTTAATCGCAGAATACTTCTGCGGCTGCGCACCGTACCGGCGCTTATTCACTCATACCTTTACGCGAAAACAGGTATCTGCTGTCCAAAGTCAGCGGATGCCTGTTTCTTGGTTTTCTGTTTTCTTGATGCCGTAACGAATCACTACGGCAACTCACGGAAGGCTCGCAGAGCCGCAGCCCGATGCAGTCGGTTTCAAAGGGTTTGGGATGCTGCCCAACAAGCGAGTTTTGGCAAAATGGGTACCACTTTGCATTGCTTGCCATGGTATGTGATCTAAGTAAAAATGCGTAACACGATAGAACAATCGGCTATTGCTGGATATTATCCTTTGCTCTTGCTTCATAGTATTGTTTGGTCAGCTCTGAACGCAAATAAGAGTCATTGAGCAATTTAATAAATGCTTCCTTTGATTTCTTAGTATCAAGTCTGATCGTTGTGCCATCATCCGAATACTTAAAGATTCCAGCAAGCCCCGGAGCAGTTTTTGTAAAAGCAATGATATCCTCTTTTGGAATATTCAGTTTGAATATAGGGGAAGAACTTTTGACTTTTGACAGTTTGCGTGAAAAAGAGATGTCATCAGAACTGTCCTTGAGGACTTGAATGTCCTCGATAATACCTATTCCATCAATAGTCTGAATTGCGTCTTTTGCAGCTCGGAATATCAGCTCATTGAATCCCATGGTCTGTTCAATCGCTTTTATGTTTTTTACAAACAGCTTATCCGCAATCTTGATCATTTGATAGTCATCATTGAGGCGAACAATGTCCTCGCCGTCAAGCTTTTCGAATCGCTGTGTTGCTTTTTTCATGCCCAAGAGGAAGGAATCTCGTTTAATAAGCGAAATGGGATAATGCTTTTTGAAAAGAGCAATGCCACAATCCATACTTCCTATGTAAACGATGAATCCATTCAGCGAAGCAAGATCATCCTGGGTAAAGTCAAATTTAGGAGCTGTCGCCGTTGCTTCCTTTATATCAAACCTATTAAAAAGACCGATTTCTTCTGGGTACTCGTCATAATCATATTGGAAGAGAGCGTTGCTTCGATCATCAGCGGCGGATAGCAAGGGCAATGTAAGATCGTCATTATCAAGTATACTGCTTCTAATGCTTGACGTGAACAATGCCCTAAGCTCTGGCTCAGTTTTCGAACTTTCAATATCAGCAAGCTTAATGCAAAAATCATTATCCTTTTTCAATACGAAATAAATCTGAGAAGTATAAGGTTGCTCAAATACCTTATTCAGTTCTGTTTTTATCTCTTCTGCAGTCATTTTATCTCCTCCGCTACCCAGACATATTGGTCAATTCTGATCCATTTTACGGATGCACCTTTTATAAGCTTATCCTTTGAAAGAAGTATTACCCCATCGGGGGAATCATAATTTTCTAATTCAACGCGATAAAGATGATAACCCATTAAGGCAAGTGTTGGGTTCCCGTAGTATAAATCCGTTTTTATAAATATCGCGCCTATTACGATTAGCAGAATACACAGGACAATGACATATCGAATATTGTCAAGATCAATACATATGAGCGGTATTATGTATGTCGTCAGAAATGTTAGGTACTCAAAATTCTCATTTTTGATAGACTTGATTTTATACGGCGGGTTTGATGCTCCACCCCATTCATATTTACTGACTCTTGAAAGGAACAGGCCATATATGGCGAGAAGAAGTGCAACCATTGGAATAACATTATCTAAGAGAATATCCATTATTGCAATGTCTTGCTTCTGCTGTATTTTTTCGATAATCTCACAGACCGGAATGTCTATTGTCAACAAAAAGATCAGCATAAAAAGAAGGCACAAAGACATTAGGTAAAATCTGATCTTTAGCCGTCTCTCCGCATGAGGATTCTTGTTCTTGGCCTTATTAGACATTATTTCTCTTTATTCTCCTTCCACATCGAACCCGCCGCTTAGGATAAACTTTCTCAAATACTGGTCAATCTTCATATTCACCTGGAACGGCTTTACCGATTTTCCTTCAACCTTTTCAAAGAATGTTTTTGCTGCATCCCTATCAACCGTAGCTTTTAGGCTGTCCAGCCGTCCAAATTCATTGATATTTGCATCAGTTACCTTCAGCTGCATGAAGGAACGCAGCGCGGATTCATCAACGCCGATGGCTACTGCAAAACGGTGAATTTGGTCGTTCTTCGCCCGCGTCATATACTCCGTAATATAGTCACGAAGCGTTTTTCCTTCATCAACGGTGACATCACCATTTTGAATGTCGTGCAGGAAAATGTTCGCGTATTTCTGTTCTTCCTGCGTCAGCGTAGCGAATGATTTATGAAGCTCATCCAATACAGAGGCTGTTTCACTGCCGTCCTGTAGCGCCTTTATGTATTTCGTAAATTTGGAGTTCATGTAATTGGCATCAATTACCCCAGTATTGATTTCTGTCAGATGCGTATCAATCTCATAAGGAACATCGCCGATTGAAATGCTGGCAGAAGGCGCAAATAGTTCTTTATAACGCAGAGCAAGAATCAGATAGGTGGTTTCATCCAAATGAAGATTAAGCGTTACTTTTCCGGATTCTGTGCTGAACGTATAAGTAAGCTTATCCCACTTGAAGCCCTGAATTTTTGCGGCTTCAAGATAAAGATTGAATTGTTTGAATAGCTTTGCAAAAGCGGCGCGCTCCGCATTTCCGTCAGGCAGTTTTTCAAAATTGGATATTCCCTCAGACCGGAAAAGGGCTTCAATATCATCAAAGATTTCATTCAGCTTATTGATGTTGCGTTCGAGCTTATCGGCAAACAGCCCCAGCGGTTTGTCCCCGGAATAGAGCTTGAATGCTTCTTCGATATTGCGCTGCATGGTATGCGCTCTGCGATAATACCGAATGGTACCAAAAGGTTTCTCAGGACCATAAAGACGGTTCGTTCTTGAAAATGCCTGAATCAGCTTTTCGTAAACGAGCACCTTGTCCAAATAAAGCGTATTGATCCACTTGGAGTCGAAACCGGTCAGCATCTGGTCAACAACAATCAGCAAATCAATCTGCTGTTCCGGCTTCTTCTCAATTCCGAGATACGGCTTTTTATGGGCTAACCGCAGAGAAATATCCTTTTTGAAGCTGGCATAAGTAGCCATGCGGAACTCCATGCCATATCGTTTATTGTAATCGTCAACAATTTCAACGATTGCATCCTCTTTGTATATCCCGCTACCATTATTGTCGATGGTTGGATCAAAAAGTGCGGTAACACGAAAGTCTGCTTTCTTTGCTTTGAACAATTTATAGTATTGGATTGCTTCCGGAATACTGCTGGTGGCAAAAATTGCATGGAATCGGCTGCCTTGACTGAGCGTAACCCAGTTATCCAGAATGTCGTCAACGACAGCTTCCTGATACTCCTCCCGCTCATATTGAGAATTGGGGATGTAATCTTCAATTCCTCTGACATATCTCCCCGTGGAATCCAGATATCCGGCCATGGGTACCTCAGTATGACTCATATAGTGAAGATATATCCTGCTCTTTACAGGGTCTGCAAGCGCTTCTGCTTCGGAAGTTGACTTTGCCTTTTCCAGAGCAACAGCTTTTCTTAAATCTCTGTCTTTGTAGACAAGCATCTGACAGGGGTCAAAGCCAAGCACGTTCTTATCCCGAATGCCGTCAGCAATGCTGTAACGGTGCAGTTCATTGCCGAAAACGTCCGTAGTTGTGCTCAGTTTCTTCTTGTTTTCATCGTGAATCGGGGTGCCGGTAAATCCGAAAAACATTGCATTGGGGAACGTTTCTTTGATCGTGCGCAGCATTTCGCCAAATACATCCCTGTGCGCTTCGTCAATGATGAAAACAATCCGTTTATCCCGGATTTGTTCGATGTCACGCGCATTGAAACCGGCATCATCCTCCACGCGGCTCATCTTCTGAATGGAAGTAACAATCAGCGTGTTTGCAGGATCGGGGCTTTTGAGTTTTGCCACAAGAATGTCTGTATTCTCCGTTGCCTGAACGGAATCCGCATCATCGGCAAAGCCGCGGTAATCCAGAAGAGACTGCGTTCCAAGCTCTACGCGATCCATCAGAAAAACAACCTTATCGGCGTCTTTGGAATCGGCGATGAGCTGTGCAGATTTGAAGCTGGTCAGCGTTTTACCGGAGCCTGTGGTGTGCCAGATATATCCACCGAGCTTGTCCTCCTCATCCCAGTGACGCATGGCAACACGGCTGGTAATACGGGAAGCGGCAAAATACTGATAGCTGCGCATGACCTTCAAAACACCGTCCGTATCATCCGCCACTGTATAGAAGCCTATAAGCTGATGCGCCATCGGGATCGACAGCAAATACTGCGCAACGTCTTTCCAGTTGTTCAGCGGTTCGTTATTGGCATCTGCCCAATGGAAATAGTAGTCTTTGTTGAATGTGCCGTCAGGACCGGGGTTGGCAAAGTAAACTGCCTCGTTGGGTTCCATGGCGATGAAAATCTGAACAAGTGAAAACAGCCCCGTGAAAACACCTTCATGGGCGTATTTTTCGATCTGATTGTATGCCTGACTCACGTCAACGCCGCTGCGTTTCAGCTCGCAGTGAATGACCGGCATACCGTTGATCAGCAGCAGAAAATCTCCGCGCCGATTCGGCAGAATGGCGGAACGAGCCTTGAATACCGGCTGTTCCACGATCTGATAGCGGCTTTGTCCTGCCGCGATTTCCTGTTTATCATAGATTTTCAGACTGACTTCTTTGCCGAAATGCAGCTCATCCGCCGGATTGTCACGTTTGATCGCTACGGTTTTTCCGTTGATAAATCTATTGAGCTTCAGCGGTGTGCGCAGATGGGTAATCTGGTCAAGAATCTGCTGCATTTCGCTTTTTGTCAGCGGCACATCGTTGAGCCGGTCAACATCCCGGTTGTTCTCGTACAGGATATTTGCCCAGTTATCAACCAGTTCTTCTTCGGTTTTATAGCGCAGCACCTCCGGCTCCCAGCCGTATTTCGTAGTCAGGAGCGAAATCAAAGCCGCTTCAAATTGTAATTCGTCGTCAAATGCCATAACAGGCCTCCTGTATCAGACAAACATTTTTTCAAGTAGTGCAGATTTTATGTTTTTGAGTTTTTCGAGTTCAGTACCGTAGAGTGAAACAAGCTCATCGAGACTTTTCAAAAAAGCCCCTATTTTTTTCTGCTCTTCAATTTTGGGAACTGGAACAGGCATCTGAAAAAACAGATCATTTTTTATTGAGAACCTGTCTGATCTTGCACCAGAGTCCCCGTTATATCGCATAAATGAAAACCAATAATGGCTCTTGAAGTACCATTCAAGGTATTCATTATCAATATCATGCGTCCGAAAAACTGTGTAAAGAGGTGACATTACTCCTGTTCTGCCGAGTTTATTCCTGTTGATTGGTCCACAGGGAGCAGTCACCGATATTCTGGGATTGTATACAAAATCATTATCTTTAACAATGTAATAGTTCCCGAGATTGGCCTTGTTTGAAATGTCATGGTCAAAGAAATCTCTTTGGCTTATGACTCCATATTCCGCCGAATTCGTAAAGGTTTCTGTTATACCACAGCCTATATTTTTCTCAATAATGCGATCAGCTATCTCGTTCAACGGGTGGCTTTCCCATTCTCCGTCAAACCCGGCAAACCGTACCTCCGGCTCTTTTGCACCGTCCTGCGGGAACATTTTTTCCAGCATGGATTTTTTGAAGGTCAGGAGTTTGTCGTATTTCTGCTGCGCAATGGAAACGCAGTTATCTAAATCTTCAAATTGATGAACGATTCTTTTCTGCTCATCTATCTCAGGGAAAATTACCAATCCTTTAAGAGCATTTTCCGCAGAAACCTTCATGTCGTTCTTCGCGCCCTTGTTTACAAGCGGATTCATATATGAGTTCATCCTTGCATGTTGTTCAAAGTACGTCTGAACAAAACTTGAATTAACGTTTTCTTTCGAATGATAAACTGCATATAGTGTAGAAACAATTCCTGCAGGGCCTTTATTGGCTTTGATAATACCGTAAGGATTTGCTTTCAACGGAGATTTTGTATAAACAACATCCCCAGTATGAACAACACCATAATTTTCTACGCTCTCGCCAGCGAAAGAACGCCCTTTGAAGGCGATTTGATTGACAATTCCATAATCACCAGAAACAGACAAAACGTCGTCCTTTGAAAAGCGCAATTCTTGATTTTTTTCGTTAGATACTTGAAGATAATCAGATAATGGTCTGCGTTCCCAATCCTCTGTAAACCCGTCGAAGCGAATGGCGGGTTTCTTTGTTTTTTCCACGTCATTCACCTCCGAGGAGCTTTCGGAACTCTGTCAATCCCTGCATATCGTAATCGTTTCCGGTGAGCTCACCGATCATATCGCGCAGTGATTTTTCGGCATCGGAAATCTTTTCTCCGATGTCCTTATATGTCACGGCATACTTATTGGACAGCAGATCCGCCGCTTTGACAAGCTCGGCAACAATTCCCGCCGGAATCTGCCGCAGAGCACCTGCCAGTGGCTCGATCCACTTCATGCGCAGAAGTTCAGTCGCCTGTTCATCGGTCAGTTCTTCAATCGTCTTTTTCGTCAGAAGATGCAGCGCTGCCGCCATCTCTTTTGCCTCATGCTTCACGGCCTTCTGTTCGTCCAAAAGCTTGCTTGCGCTGACGAGCTTTGCTTCCAGAGAGTCTTCCGGAAATTCATAGGCGTTGCGAAGCTCTTTCATGCGCTCGTTCACTTTCCCCTTGGCGTAGGGCGCACTGCCGTCCACCGCAGTCCAATCGACCTCGGTGTGTTCGCTGATATAAGTTAGCTTTGCGGCTTTCCCGGCTTTTTCGTCAAGAAGTGCCACATAGCCTGACAAGCCGGAAAGCTCCGGAGAGTCAATATCACCGTAGATTTCTTTCAGCTTGGCGGCAAATTCCCTAGCTACAAAGGCGGTATTATCGTCATTTAGATAATCGCCCTTATCGTCTTCGGGAATGGAGTCAATGATCTCCGATATTTCCGCGTCAATCTCCGTTGCTCGTGCTTCTTTTGCCTTTACAGCGTCATACTGCTCCCGAAGCAGAGTGAGCTGGACAAGCTCAAAGGGGATGATATGGCCCACCCAGCCCTCCTGCACCTCTTCCTCTTTGCCGTCCTTCTTCTTGATGACCATATTGGGGTCAACTTGCTTTGTGGCGGCAAACCCCTCTGTTTGAATCATTTCAAGGTCGCCGGCGATGCCAGTCCAGCGGTCATCCAAAATCTGATATGCCTGATATTTGTCCACAAGCGGGATTCCGGCAACGCGGGTGAATATATCAGAGGTAATCACGGATTCTTCCTGTGATACGGGAAGTTCCATCATCTTTCCGATCAGTTCACCGTCAAGGAAGCTGTCAAAATCAGAGAAAGCGGCGTTATAGGCAGCAATAAATGCCTGTACATCGTCGCTGTTTTCAATAGCTTCTTGGATATTTTCAACAGCCAGAGCAGAATATGGCGTCCCGTCACTGCTGAACAGCACTTCACGCAGCTTCGGAAATGCAAGCCAGTAATCCTTCAGCAGCCCAATTTCCGCATTGGGAATGCCGCCGAACATGGTGGCATAGATATCCCAGGATTCCGCCGCTTCGGAAGAATCAATGTAACGTGGGATGTTCAGGTTATAGCCGTTCTCGCGGATTTCCTTTTTTGAAACAAGGCGGGAATATTTCGGAACGGTCAATTTGCCGGTGACGGTATCGACGATCCGCTTAATATCGGACGCCATCAGCTTATTTTGCTTGCCAACCTTCGTGAAGCCCTTGGAAGCATCCACAAACAGAACATCGGTGCTTTCGTCCTCTTTGAGCTTCTGACGCAGAACCATGATAATGGTGGGAATTTGTGTGCCGAAGAAGATGTTTGCAGGCAGGCCGATAATCGCCTTGATGTTGTTATTCTCAATCAGATTGCGGCGGATTCTGCCTTCGCCTTCGCCCTTGCCGTCGGCTCCGCCCAGTGCATCGCCGCGGAACAGAACACCATGGGGCAACACGATGGTCATAATGCCGTCCGGTTTAATATGATAGAGATCATGAAGCAGGAAGGCATAGTCCGCTTTGCCTTTCGGCGCCATACCAAAACGGGAATATCTCGGATCGGTTTCCTTGTTGGAAGGATCCCAATGCTGTGAATACGGAGGGTTACTCACAACTGCATCAAGATACAGCGGGTTATATGTTCCTGCCGGGTCAGTATCGTCAAACCACGGCCAGTCCTCTTCCAACGTATCGCCGCATCGGGCGAAAATGTTATCCGGCTTTATTCCGCGCATAACCAGATTCATGCGGGTGAGATTATATGTGTTTTCCTTGAGCTCCTGCGCGTAATACTTGATATTGTCCTTGTTTGCCATGTATTTAGCCGCGCTCTTACCAATCGTAATCAACAGCGATCCTGAGCCGCTTGTGGGGTCAAAAATCTCGATTTTATCTTTGTCTTTCAAGTGGTCAGCAACAATTTCGGACATGAGAAGCGAGACTTCGTGAGGCGTGTAGAATTCGCCTGCTTTCTTTCCGGCATTGGCGGCAAAGTTGCTGATTAGGTATTCATAGATGAAACCAAGAACATCGTAATCCTGTCTGCCATCCATGGGAATATCCTTGATGAGCTGGATCAAATCACGGATCGCTTTCGTCTGGCTGCTTGTGTTTTCACCGAGCTTACTCAGACCGGTTTCAAGCGTGTTGAATATCTTATTAAAAACCTTTTTATGCGTCTCGCTGATAAGACGGTTAAACGCAGAAAGGCCAGTTCTTACATTATCAACGGTAAAGCTATTGCCCTTCGCCAACCATGTGGAGAACAGGTTATCATAGGCGATGAAATAGCCCAGCTTCTGCTGCGTATACGCTACCAGTTCGGCATTGTTCTCGTGGACATTTTCTTCGATATCCGCATCTTCGTAGCCATCGTTCTTGAGAAATTCCACTTCTTTGTCAGACAGAAATTTATAGAAGATGAAACCGAGAATATAGTCTTTGTATTCATTGGCTTCTATTTTGGAACGCATTTTATTGGCGGATTCCCAAATCTTAGAGGCAAGCTGTTGCTTGTTCATAATACTCTATCCTTCTTTCTTGTTCGCAAACAAACAAAATATTACATCAGTGTGTAATACTTTTGCTCGCCTCTGCCAACAGCTTTTATCAAGCCCATATCTCTCATCTGCTTTGCAATAGTGAAAGTACGGGTCTTTTTCAAGGCGAGAAGATCGCCGATCTCTTTATCGGTAATCTGGCCATTCGCCTTGATATATTCAAGAACTTTTTTCATCTGCGGCGTTACAGTCGAAGCTTCATCCGGTTCAATAGCAGTTACGGCATTCATGTTCGGAAGCATGATTTTGAACGTATTGGGTGTTACTTCAATCTCCGGTTGCTCCGGACAATCGGCATACAGGTTGAATATTCTGCGAATGCCAGTGCCATAGCTTTCAATCAGCCGCAGACGATGGAACACCTCGGCAAGATTTTTGTTCCGCGGCTGAGAAATACCGGAGCGAATATCATCGGGAGAAAGCCCCGGTAAAAGGCCGCCGAGCGAAATGAACTCCATCTTATGGTCGGTAACGTTGATAATGATGCTGCCACTGAAACTGTAATCCCGGTGAACAATCGCGTTCAGCAGAGCTTCGCGGATGGCTTCTTCAGGATAATCCTGCTTGTCAGTCCGCACGATACCTTTGATAACAGAGTTGGTTTTATTGCAAAGTGCCAAATAGTTTACGACATCTTCAAATTGCTTGAAGATCGAGCCCGCGAATTCCTTGCTGTCCCGGAACACGGTGCAAGCATCGTCGCTGAACACGGCAATTTTTGTTGTGTGGGTGCATTGATCGGAAAGCAGCAAGGCAAGGTTCGTGTACATTTCATCTTTTTTATCAGTTATTCCAAGCACACGATATTTTTCTGCTCCGAACGGAACGCCGTACAGCTTGAACGCTCTTTCAGCAGCATCAAAAGTTAACTCTTGCTCAAGAGAACGGATTTCCTCGAAGTTGTCGCCATCACTTTCCTTAATCATCTGACGAATCTGATCCGGGGAAGCCTGCACACTGGATGTACCCTGACGCACGAAAACGCCGCTCGGTTTCAGTCCTTTTCCTTTGAGGTAATATGGCTTGTTGGTGCCTTCGTTTACGGTGATGCGCACCACCTTGTTTTCCTGAATGGTAAAACGTACAAACATTGTAACATCCGGCATAATAGCATCTCGGATGCCGTTTGTAATACGGGTATATTCATTATCAACATCGGTCAGTCCGACAGCATTTCCCTCATTATCGATACCAACATATACAATGCCTCCGTCAGTGTTGGCAAAGGCGATCACTTCTTTGTAGATTTCCTCAGTAAACTGAGACTTGAATTCAATATTCTCGGTTTCAAAATTCATCGGACGACCTCCTCAAATAAGTCTAATTATATTATACTCAGAAAATTCGCTTCGTCAATCACCCGTAGCGAATTTTCGGTGAATATTCGCTGAATTTTACAAACAGATAGCCCGAAAACGACAAGGGAGACCCCTTCGTAGGGCCTCCCTTGCCATAATTCATCGGTACGCCCCGGTTTGGGGCGCACCACATCAAAAAAGGATACGCCGTTCTGACGTACCCTTTCCGAATCTCGGTTTACCCCGGACTGGGGTATACCGTTCGCTTTATCGAGGTATACGGTGGTCTGGCGTACACCTTATCTACGTCGTTATACCCATTATACCCAAGCACAGGGTATAATGGGTATAATGGGTATAACGCTTTTGCACAGGGGTGTCGCATTTCGTGACACCCCTGCTAAGTCTGCGTCGCTCTTATATGAGGTCGTAAAACACGACCCCATCGGAGACAGCGCTATTCACCGCGCTCATCTGTCTGCTCTACCTCGCTCAGCTCAATATAGCCCTTTTCTGGTGCGGTGATACAGCAGCGCCGAAAATATTCATTCCCACCGTCCACGCTGCAAGCGCCGCAGGAGCAGGTCACAAAGTCATGCACCGACTTTGATTCGATCACATCGCCGCAATGCCTGCACTGAATCGCGTTTCTGATGATCCTCTCTTTCATATCCTACCTCCGATAATAAACCGAAAGGGAGCCTCTGAACGGGGCTCCCTTGGCACATCAATGTCTTTATGCGTAGATGATCTCCTTGAGAACGATTTCCTCGGCGCAGGCGCGGATGTTGTTCATCTCACCGACCCACCGCATGGGATCGCGGGCTTTCAGCTTTTCGTCGATCATACGCTCTTTTTTTATCAGCTCCGAAAGCTCATCCAAGCGGTCATGCGCATGCCGCTCGATCTCCTGCAAATGCGGGAACAAACGCTCGGACAGTACCAGCGTGTTGAAGATCACCGGGCGATACTCTTTCAGATAGTCCCGGCGCAGGCGGCCATAGTGACCGAAGCTGCCGACCTGGCTCAAAACGATATTGGGAATCTCATAATCCCCGGCGCGTGTGTAGGTAAGCTCCATGATGACTCCTCCTTGTCATTCCGATAGCGGTTCTTCTTCGATTTCGTGAAACAGCCGGGCGGCGCGAATACCGTCGTAAAACCCAGCGTAATACATAGTCTGCTCCTTATCCGCGAGACGGCGGAACATGAGCCTGTCGTAATTCTCTGCGATTTTTTGATTTTCTTCCGACAAATCCATGTACATAGAATGAAAGCGAGTATGTATTTCGTTCTCCTCATTCATCTCGTCTGTGTCCATGTCGTTCAAATAGCGGCTGAAATGGCTCTCTATGCGCGTCTGCGCGAAATCCTGCAATAAACGCTTTTCTGCTTCCGTCATGTGTATCCCTCCGTTTTGCGTCTATTATAGGTGCAAATGCTCCTTTTTGCGAATGTGCAAACGGCAAGGCGTATATCTGCCTTGCCGCTTGGTTCCGCTCCGAAAATGGAACATTACCTCCTGTTTCGTCATCGCTCATCCCGGTTTCGCTGGCGGCGCTTGAACTGCTCGTCCAGCATTTTGAGGATGCTCTGCTCCATCTGCACCGGGGTGTAGCTGCGCGGGAAGTATTTGCGGATGGCGCTGACCTCCAGCCGGACGCGCTCCTTCTGATTGGCTTTTTCCTCGCTCATGATGTCAAAGATGCGCTCCGGCGTGAGCTGGACGATCTGCGAGAGCTTCTTCATGCGAACGGCTTGCGATAGTGACGGCGTACAATCCTCGGACTGCATGATATCCCACAGCTCAGCCTGCTCCAGCTTCGTGAGATAGGACAGCTCGACTGCGGGAGAGAATGCGATCCGCTGCTCGTCCACAAGGTCGAGAATCGGTTTGGCGAGATAAGTCAGACGGATATAGCGTTGAACGGTGCGCCCGCTTTCATCTTCTGAAAGTGTATCTCTTGTTTTGTGGCCAACTTGTCCACCATTTTCTTTTTTCGGTCGCCCTGCCTGCCTTTTCAATGCCTCCATTTTCATCTTATACGCAAACGCCTTTTCGCTCGGCAGCAGATTCTCGCGCTGAATATTGCTGTCCACCATCAAAATTACAGCCTCATCGTCAGTCATATCCCGCACCAAAACCGGGAGCTTGTCCACCCCCAGCGAGATTGCTGCGGCCTTCCTGCGGTGCCCGGAGACGATCTCATAGCCGTCCTCCGTTGGACGCGCCAGTAATGGGGACAGCACACCATATTTCTGAATGCTGTCGCAAAGTTCCTGAAAGGCTTCGTCGTCCTTCACCTGAAACGGATGATTCTTGAAGCCGTGCAGCTCGGCGACGGCGATTTCCCGTACCTGTTCGCTCATCGTGCCGCACCTCCTCTCGGAGAACGGTCATCCGGCAGAGCGGCGCAGACATCCACCTGCCATGTGGGCTTGTCCCTGCGGCGGGAATCTTCCTCCGCCAACGGTATGGAATAGAGGTATCCCGGAATCGGCACATTCGGCGTTTCACGCAGATATGGGGCTGGAAACCCTTGATTTTCCTTGCTTTTCGGAAGGGTGTTTCTTTGCATCTGCGATTTGGGTACTGAGGAACTCGGCCACATGGAAATGATCTGCGCCATTGTCCATCAGTTGACACGAGGTCTTTCCATGGAGGAAATCAAGGAAAGCGGCTTTGCTCCCTATTTTGCCGACCATACCACAGGTATTTATCCGGTTGACGCCAGCGGTGTACCCTTTTCCGCCGCGACAATTCAATCTACCGGTGATCCTATCGCCGATCTGCATGAGGACCTCGCCGCTGAACAGAAAGCACGGATCACCTATGACAACATCCTGCTTCTGGCTGATGATCCCGACGTTCGTGACGCCATCAAATTTCTTCGGGAACGGGAAATCGTTCACTATCAGCGTTTTGGCGAAAGTCTGGAACACGTGCTCGACGGTCTCAACTGCAAAAACTACTACGCTTTTAATCCGGCTTTTCAGCCCAAACCTTAACAAAAAGGAACAGCCGATCCCGGCTGTTCCTTTTTAGTTCTTTATTTTCTCGAAGGGATGAAAATGTCCCGTTTTACAGCGTTCCTCGATGGTCTTCTCAATGTGCTTTTCGACCCAGTCGATCTCCTCCCGGAATTCGTTGGCCGACATTCGGAGAACTCCGGATCGCAATGCCGCTACCTGGATCAGGTTGTCCGAAGTGACCACTTTGACCGAGTCATTTTTTCCGATCTCTTCGATCAGTTTTTCGATATACATATCACCGGTCTCATTTTCTTTCGTATAGACAACATGGATCCCATGATAATCAAAACGTTCTCCCTCGTTCCCTTTCACTTTATATCCATCGAAAACGAGTACCAGTTCGCATTCCCGATAACCCCGGTAGTTGCTCAGAATATCCATCAGCATATGACGGGCCCCATCAAAGTTCTCATCCGAAAAGCGTTTCAGACCCTCCCACGAAAAAATGACGTTATACCCATCTACAATAAAATATTCCTTTTTGTTTTTCCCTGTTTCTTTTGTCGGCTTGGGAATATCCATAATGGCTGAAGTGGAATATTGCCGCCGTTTAATGGGGCCGAATTCCCGTTCCATAATGGCTTCCAGCTCTTTTTCATCGAGATTCAGGTTTCGCTTAAAAACCTTAACGTCCATCAGATGGGGAATTCCGTCTTTTGTATCAAACGTCACACCACTGGTAACGTGCATATATTTTTCGACTTCGTTCCACTTGATAATGGTACCGGAACCGTGGGAACAAAAGACAGAATCCGGTGTGTTGGCAAGATCACTCTCCGGATCATAGTCATAGAAGTCCATGACCTCCGCCTCATTATGGCAGGGGGCGTAGCCATCGGAAAGGCAATTCAGGTGGCCTTTCCCTTTTGTATAGGTCACCACTTCTTTCGCGTAGGAACGCATTTCCGAAACCGGTGCTCTTCCTCGAAGAAAAGCCATTTCCCCCACCAGTTCCGGCGCCGAAAACGTACCAGACATATTTTGAATATCGCTGATTGCCCGACCGATTTGATCCGCAGGGATTTCCAACGTAAACGCGTAATAAGGCTCCAAAAGAACATTTTTGGCCTTCATCAAACCTTGCCGAAGCGCCCGATAGGTTGCCTGCCGAAAATCTCCTCCTTCGGTGTGTTTTACATGAGCACGTCCGGCAATGAGCGTTATTTTTACGTCCGTAAGTTGAGCACCGATGAGCACGCCCCGGTGTGTTTTCTCCATGAGATGTGTCAAAACCAGACGCTGCCAGTTTTTGTCCAGAATTTCCTCCCGACATTTGGACTCGATCACAAGGCCGCTGCCCGGCTCACCCGGTTCCAGAAGAAGATGGACTTCGGCGTAATGGCGAAGCGGCTCAAAATGTCCCACTCCTTCTACCGGCGACAAAATAGTTTCTTTATATATAATTTTTCCTTCGTCATAAGAAATTTCAATGCCGAAACGTTCCCAGACAAGGCGGCGAAAAATTTCCGCCTGGATTTCTCCCATCAGGTGCACGCAAATTTCTTCCGTAACCGGATCCCATTCGATAGAAAGTTGGGGTTCTTCCTCTTCCAAAAGGCGGGCTTTCAGCAGGAACTCCTGCTTCCCGATTTCTTTCGGAAGTCTCACTTGATAGACGATGACCGGCTCCAAAAGCGGTTCAAAACTTTCTTTCTCATCGCCGAGATACTGTCCCGGTACTGTTCTCGTCAGTCCCAACACGGCACATACGCTGCCTGCCGTGGCTTCTTCCGCGGTTTCGAACTTCGCCCCGGAATAAAAACGGATCATGTGAATTTTTTCTTCCAGGCTTTCGTCCATTTCCGCTGTCTTATAGGAAATCAAGGATTTGACTTTTATGGAACCGCCAAGAATTTTCAAATAAGTCAGGCGGTTTCCGGACGGATCATGGGCAATTTTAAAAACTTTCGCGGAAAATTCCTCCGGATATAGCGGAGAAACCGTATAGTTTTCCAAACCCGTCATCAATTCGGAAACGCCTTCCATTCGAAGCGCCGCCCCGAAAAAACAAGGGAAAACCTTTCTCTCTGAAATAAGCGTCTGGATCTTTTCCCTTTTAACTTCGCCTTTTTCCAGATAATCCTCCATGGCTTTTTCGTCACAGAGCGCGATTTCCTCCGAAAATGCTCCATCCGAAACGGAAAAATCCACACAGTTTTCCGAAAGCCTCGTTTTTAGTGACCGCATCAAAAATTCCCGGTTTGTATCCTCCAAGTCCATTTTGTTGACAAAAAGAAAGACCGGAATATGATAACGCTGAAGAAGTTTCCAAAGAGTTTCCGTATGGGGCTGTACCCCATCCCTGGCGCTGATGATCAGAATCGCATAATCCAAAACCTGCAAGGTGCGCTCCATTTCGGCGGAAAAATCGACGTGACCGGGCGTATCCAAAAGCGTCATTTCAAGGTCGTTCCAACGCAAAATCGCCTGTTTGGAAAAAATGGTGATGCCTCGTTCCCTCTCCAGAGGATCGTTATCCAAAAAGGCGTCTTTATTATCCACTCGTCCGAGCTTTTTAATTTTTCCGCTTTGATATAGCATGGCTTCGGAAAGAGTCGTCTTTCCAGCGTCCACGTGGGCCAACATTCCGATTACTAGCTTCTTCATAAATCCGTTCGCTTTCCTGTGTTATGAATAATATTATATCATACTTTTCCTTTTTTGTATAGAAAAAGCCCTTTCCCAAGGGCTTTTCTTTTAATTAAAATAATTTTCGTACTGGGCCGGACGGACGTAGGCTGTCTTATAATGCTCATAAACCGCTTTTCCCGGCGCGGCTCCGGAAGGTTTTTTCACATTCCGAATCTCGGTATAGTCCACCGCCACCAGCGACGAATCCCGTCCTTTTGAGTTATAGGCGGCGATCAGCGCCGCTTCGGCGATGGTGGATTCCGGCACATCCCGTCCTTCCGTAACGACTATTGTATGGGAACCATGGATCTTCTGCGTATGGAACCAAAGGTCGTTTTTTCTGCTGTCTTTAAATGTGAGCTTGTCGTTCTGCAGGTTGTTTCTTCCGCAAAGAATTTTGAACCCATCGGTGGAAACGTATTCTTTCGGGGCCAATTTAATCGGTTTCTGATTGCGTTGCCGGTGGTTTTTCAGATAACCCTGACCGACTAATTCATCCCGTAACGAAAGAACCTCATCTTCCGTTCTTGCCCTTGTCAGAAGGTCAAAAACGGACTCAATATAGGAAAGCTCCTCCTCGCCTTTTTCAATGAACTTTCTCAGCATCCGCTCCGCCGTATCCGCTTTGCGATATTCGGTGAAATAGTGCTGGGCATTTTGAATGGGCGTCAGTCTCGGATCCAGCTTGACCTCCGTCGGCTCATTATTATCATAATAATTTTCCAAAATAACGGAACTCATTCCTTTTTCCATCTGATAAAGATTGGCCTGAATGAGTTCGCCTTTTACCCGAAGGATATCCCGTTCCGTGGAACGGGCCAATTCCTGGCGCTGAATGTCCAGTTTTCGGGACAGTCTGTCCACAAGGTTCATCACAAAGCGGAACAGATCGCCGGAACGCTGCTTCATCCGATCCGCTCCGGACCGATCGGCATAATACCGATCCAGCATCGTGCTGCAGGAATCATAGAGCTTTACCGTCATTGATTCGCCATATTGTTTGACCGGAAGGAAGGTAAAATCGACCGGTGTTCCGTTTTCATCGAGTACCATATAAGGTAACGCTTCCTGATTTCGCACGGTATCCGCCAGTTTTTCCACCGTTTCCGTCAGTTTTTCCTGTTCTTCCGGTGTCAAATCATGGACCGTTTTGTCCTGTGTCCCAGTCACCGTTTCGGAAATTTCCCGGCAGACAATGGGTGAAACACCGTCCAGATGCTCCATTAAAGCTTTCGAAAGCGGAATGTCCCGACCGCCTGAAAGCCGCTCCAAAAATACTTCTTTATTCAGGTTCAAAGTATCCAGTTTATTTTGGGACGGCGGAAAAACGTAGCTCATCCCGGGCATGACCTGCCGGACACTGGACATATCCGCTGTCACCCGCTTGATGGAGTCAATGATTTTTCCATCGTTTCCGATCAAAATAATATTGCTGTGGCGTCCCATGATCTCTACGGCCAGTTTCAAAACGACCGGATCGCCCAATTCATTGTAAGTGGAAAAAGAAAAATGCAAAAGCCTCTCCAACCCAAACTGTTCAATGGCGATCAGTTTCGCTCCACTCAAATGTTTTCGCATCAGCATACAGAACATGGGCGGCGCTTTGGGATTATCAATCGCGCTTTCGGTAAAATGGACACGCGGCGCCGACGCGGAAGCGGAAAAAAGCAGTTTTCCCGTTCCCCCGTTCCAACGAAGCGCCATGATCAGTTCTTCTCGGGAAGGCTGGTGGATTTTATCCACTCTTGCTCCGATCAGCGTTTTCTCCATCTCTTTTTTGAGCATGCTCAAAAAAATGCCATCTAAAGCCAAGGATTTTCACCTCTTTACTTTGCCCAATATTCGGCCGGGTCAGCCGAATCCTTCGACAACAGGATTTCAGTGTCCGAAAAGTGTTCCGCCAACCGTTTGGCAAGCGGTTCCATCGCCGGATTTTCCGTCGCGAAATGTCCGGCGTCCAAAACGCAAAAATTTTTCCGTTTCATTTCGATCCAGAAACTGTGTTTGATGTTTCCGGTCACATAGGCATCGGCACCGGCCCTTATAGCGTCTTCAAAGAAATCTTCTCCGGCACCGCCGCAAACCGTCACCGTACGGATCGGTTTTTGCGCCGCTATATATTTAATGCCGCCGACCTTGAGTTTTTCTGCCACATAAGCGACAAAATCCTCGCAGGAAAGAGGCTTTTTCAATTTTCCCACACGGAGGACACCCAATTCATCGCCACCGTTTTGGATATCGGAAAGCTCCAAAGCCATCGCCAGACAGTCGCTGACGCCGTTTTCCGCTACATCCAGACAAGTATGGGAACTGATGATCCCGATGCCCTTTTGCGCTGCCAGAAAGGCAATGCTGTCCGGATGGATCTCTTTCATGGCGCGAAAGATAACAGGATGATGTGTAATAATCAGTTCCGCGCCAACTCTCTCCGCTTCTTCCAACACCGCCAATGTCGCATCCAACGCCACCAGAACTTTTTTGACCTCTTTTTCTCCGTCGCCGACCAGAAAGCCCGAATTATCCCACGGTTCCTGTTTAGAAAACGGCGCGATTTCATCCATAAAATGATAAAAATCCAAAATTTTGCTCATAGCTCGTTCTCCATCTCATCGGCCTGTTCTTCGATCATATCCGCGAGGCTCAAATGGTGCAGAGCGCTGTTTTTCCCCGCTGTGGAACGCATCAAGCCTTCCGCGACGCTACGCTGGATTTTGGCTTGCCAACGAAGGTATTTGACAGCCGCTTCACTGGGATGACGAGGCAATTCCCCCGTAATCGTATAGATTTCATCCGGCTTTTCTCCCTCGTTATCATAGTATACGCTCAGAATGGTGTAAAGATGGCCTTCCACCTCGACCGCTTCTTCCGCATCGATCCGGAAACCCTCTTCCGAAAGCCAACGACGAAGCATATCGGCCCGGGACATCGGCTGAAGGATCAGGTGGACCCGCTCACTTTTCACCCAAGAGCCACGCTCCAGAATGCCGATGATCGTCTCACCACCCATTCCGCAAATGGTGATCTCCTCGATTTCTTTCGCGGGAAGTCCTTCTAATCCATCCGCCAACCGGGTTTCGATCCGATTTTGCAGACCCATTTCCTCAATCAGATTTTTCGCCGCCTGAAGCGGTTTTTCGTTGATATCCGTCGCGTAAGCCCTTTTGCATACGCCACTCTCCACAAGATAGCAAACCAGATAGCCATGGTCCGTTCCCACATCGGCAACAACCGTATCTTCTTTTACAAATTTTGCCGCTGTGGTCAGGCGCAGATCCAATTTATCCAAAACAGTTTCCTCACTTTATACAAATCGACGGCAGCCACAAGTTTTGCGGCTGCCGTAGTGGTTCTTATTTATTGGCAAAATAAGCGTTGATCTTCTCAACCATCTCTTCACAATCGACACCGTGTACCGCGCAGGCATCCTCGATGCTCTCTCCACGGGAAGCCGGACATCCCAGGCAATGCATACCCATCGCGAAGAAAAACTCAGCCGTTCCTTTATCGTAATCGAGAACCTCTCCCACCAGGGAATCTTTTGTGACTTTATATTCCATTTTAAACGCTCCTTTTATTTTTATAATTCTATTATAATTCGCCGGAAAGGTTTTTTCAAGTTTTATCTTACCCAAATACCGGCAAAAAATCCAATTTTACGGTTTTTCCTCCATTTTTGAGGCGGAGGGACAGATCTCTTTCATCGCGCATTTTTCGCATTGAGGGCGTCTGGCGATGCAAACCGCCCTACCATGTAAGACGGTGCGATGGCAAAAATCATTGGACTCTTGGGGATCCAAAAGCTCCCTCAGCTCTTTTTCACATTTCAAAGGGTCTTTTGTTGTGGTAAGCCCCAAAAGATTGGTAATACGGATACAATGGGTATCACAGACAACCGCCGGTTTTTTATAAATGTCACCGACCACAAGGTTGGCCGTCTTCCGGCCTACACCGGGAAGTTTGATCAGCTCTTCCACCGTGTCTGGAACAACACCGCCGTAATCCCGTACAAGAATTTTACAGGTCTCTGAAATATCATGTGCCTTCGTTTTGAAAAATCCGCAGGAATGGATGATGTCACTGATATCCTGTTCCTCGGCTTCCGCTAACGCCTCCAACGTCGGATATTTTCCGAAAAGCACCGGCGTTACCAAATTGACTCTGGCGTCCGTGCACTGCGCTGAAAGCCTGGTAGCAATCAAAAGTTCATAGGGTTTTGTATATTCCAGCGAGCACACCGCGCCCGGATATTCTTTTTTCAGAAGCTCCACCGCTTTGGCGGCTATTTCTTTTTTATCCAAACTGACTCTCCCTCATTCCGATAATTTAAGATCCTGATCAGTAAGCCAACCTAATTTTTTCATTCCATAATAGAAAACGTAGGACAGAACGCCGGGCAAGACAAAACAGCAAACAAGAATACCGACCCACATATCGGTTCCGCCCTCCATAGCGGCCAGAACACCAAGCGGACCCACTAAACCACAGGTACCCATGCCAGCAGAAACACCGGTACACTTCAGACCGAACACCATGGTACTGATTGGACCACACACAGCCGCCGCCAGCGTCGGCGGAATCCATATCTGCGGTTTCTTTAAGATATTTCCCATCTGGAGCATGGAGGTCCCAAGCCCCTGAGCGAAAAATCCACCCCAACCATTGGCCGCGAAGCTGATGACCGCGAAACCGACCATCTGAGCGCAGCAACCGGCTGTCGCCGCGCCACCGGCAATGCCGCTGATCCCTATCATCGCGCAGATAGCCGCCGACGAGATTGGAAGAGTCAGAATCATACCGACCACAACGGCAATAATAATTCCCATAAAGAACGGTTCCATTTCCGTCGCCGTATTAATAAAATCGCCGATGTAATACATAATATAAGCTACCGCCGGGCAAACCAGCCTCGCTACCGCATAGCCGACAAGAATCGTAACCGTCGGCGTTACCAGAATATCAACTTTCGTCTTTTTAGAGACGAGCATCCCGATTTCCACTGCCACGATGACAGCGATAAAAGAACCGGCCGGACCCGCTGTATAGCTGATGGTACTTTCGTTTGACAACACGATCGACGCACCCAGTGAATAAGAAAGACTTCCTACCGCGGCGCAGGAGAACATGACCAACGGGTCCGCTTTCAGTGAATACGCGATAGCCACTCCAATAGCCATTCCCGAAGCTCCTTGCGCGAAGGTTTTCATTTCCGTGAAAAAGAAGCCGATTTTGTTTAGAAACGGGACGGCAACATACTGCTCTCCCAAATAAGTACCAATCGTGCCAAAAATGGTACCGATTAAAAGAGACGCAAAAAGTCCAAGCGCCATGGCCGACATGGCGTCCATGAAATATTTTTTGGCATATTTTTTTATAAGTTCCATATTCTCCCCCATTTCCCCTTTATTTTCCCCTACAACTATATCACATCTTTCTTTTTAATGCAAAATATTTTCATAAAATCTATGCGGGAATTAAGAGAAATATATCGCATACTACTAAAAAAGCGATGACGGATTCCGTCATCGCTTTTTTCAGTTTCCACATTCAATACTAATCGCGTTAAAGGTCCCCAGAAGATCGGAAACCGTAATTTTTTCTTTTTCGTCGCCGGAGTAATCCATAACGATTTTCCCTTCGTGCATCATAACTAACCGATTACCGTAATCCACGGCAAACCGGAGATTATGCGTCACCATGACAGCTGTAATGTTATTTTCCTTTACAAGCCTATCCGTCAATGCCATAATCGTTTCCGACGATTTAGGGTCTAAAGCCGCCGTATGCTCATCCAGAATCAGAAGATCCACGTGGGTCATTCCGGCTAACACCAAAGAAATAGCCTGACGTTGACCGCCGCTCAAAAGGCCGACCGGTGTATTGAGTCGGTCTTCCAATCCCATATTACACGCTTGAAGCCGTTCTACGTATTCATCCATGCGATCTTTATTGATAGCTTTCCCCAACCCATAGGCTTTGTTTTTATTGTCAGCCAAAGCGAAATTTTCCAGTACGGTCAAGTTGGAGCAGGTCCCCATTTTCGGATCTTGAAAAACCCGTCCAATCTTTTTCGCTCTTTGATATTCCGGCCATCCGGTGATATCCTGTCCGTCCAAAAGAATGGTACCTTTATCCGGCATTAAACTTCCGCAAATCAAGTTCAAAAGCGTCGTTTTTCCGCTTCCGTTGGAACCGACAATGGAAATAAAATCTCCCTTTTGAACCGTAAATCCGAAATCATCGAACAGTTTCATTTCATCTACGGTACCTTGATTAAACGACTTATCAATATGTTCCAGATTCAGCATCTTGCTTCCTCCTGCCCTTTTTTCTTCCGACTCAAAACCAACGCCACCGTAAACATAATAGCCATGATCAGTTTATTATAACTGCTCGGAACGCCGATCTTCTGCGCTATGGTAAGACAGGCCTGATAGAGGATCGCGCCGACGATCACTTTACTGGTCGGTTTCATGAAGGTCACGTTTTTCAAAAGTGACGTGCCAATGATCAGCGAAGCCAGACCAATGACCACCATTCCGATACCCATACTCTGGTTGACGTTGCCGCTGATGTGCGTATAAAGAGCACCGGAAACCGCCGCGTAGCCATTTCCGATCATAAGACCGATAATTTTGCTTTTCCCCGGATCCGTAGCGAGCATTTTGGCAAATTGCTCATTATTGCCTACCGCCTGTAAAAGCAGACCGTTTTTTGTTTTCAGATAAAAATCCAGCAACAGTTTTCCGATAAGGGCCACAAAAAGGAAAATCAGGAGATCCCGCACCGCGACGATCCCGATTTTTGATGGAATCCAATCGCCAAAAAAGCTATCATGAAGCGTCTTCACTGTTCTTCCGTAGGAAATGGAAGAACTGACCTGGCCGGTAAAATCACCTTCCATCCCGGCGGAAGTCGCGATCAGGTTGATCGTGAGAAGCGCGGTGGAAACCAGAATTCCACAAAGAAGCGGACGGATTTTTAATTTGACATGCAAAAATCCCGTCAAAGAACCAAATATCGCGCCCACTATAAACGATAGAACCAATGCCAGCCACGGATTCCATTCATGGCTGACCAATAAGCCAAACGTAACGGCTCCGCTCAAAAAAGTCCCCTCGACCGTCAGATCCGGAAAGTCAAGAATATGATAGGAGACGTAATACCCCATGGCCAGGATGGAAAAGACAAGGCCTGTTTCCAAAAAAACCTCTATGGTACTGATAATGCTCACGTGTTTTCTCCTTACTCCGTTGTTACAAATGCCGCTTCCTTACCATAATGAAGCTCCAGTCCCAGACTTTCCAGAACATCCTTATTGATAACCGGCGTTGCCTCTTTAATAGTTTTGACGGCCATGGTCGCCGCGTCTTCCCCATTCAAAATGGAAACAACCATATTCCCGGTCGTTTCACCCAAAGCGACATAGTCAATGGAGACGGAAGCCAGACAACCGGCTTTGACCTGTTCCTCCTCGGAACCATAAACCGGAATTCCGTATTTATCCGCGGCACTGAGCACCACTTTCAGGTTCTTTACCACATTATTATCGGTGAAATTGTTGATGCAATCCACCTTGGCTGCTAACTCTTCCGCTGCCGACGGAATATCGGCGGCTCCCTGTACTGCCACCGCTACGATTTCCAAATGCTTGTTTTGGCAGACCGCCTGGAAATTTTTGAGGTTTGTCAGCGAGTTATCTTCGGAGGACGTATAAAGAATACCGATTTTCTTTACATCCGGTTGGAAAGATTGGATCAGCTCCACCTGCGCCTCCAGGTCGAGCACGTCGGACGTCCCGGTACAAAGATAGCCGGGCTTATCCATGCTTTCCACCAATCCTGCCGCGATCGGATCAGAAACGGCGCAGAAAACGACTGGGATCTCCGTATCGTCCGTGGCCGCGAAAGCGGATTTGGCCGCCGGTGTCGCAATGGCGACAATTACGTCACAGCCCTCTGCCACCATGTTTTTCGCAAAGTTCGTGCAATCGGAATCCGCAGAGCTGCTGGAACCGACCTGATAATCCACCGTGTAGGAAAGTCCGGACTTTTCCAAAGCGTTCATCACACCATGGTAGCAATTATCCAACGATGGGTGACTCATATATTGAATGATCCCAATCCGGAGCGTTCCGTCCTCGGCCTTCCCTCCGCCACAACCGACAAAAGTGAACAAAAAAGCAAAAATCAAAAGCAAAGCGATGTATTTTTTCATAATTATGATTCCTTTCTCAGCAAAATATTGAATAAAACAGTTTATCGAATCCTACGCCATCGTTTCATTCTATTTCCTCCTAAAAGAAAAAGTCTTCATCCTGTATAAACAGGACAAAGACTAAAATCATCTCTGCGGTACCACCTGAATTGGCAAAAGCCCACCTCACCGGATACAACCATATCCGCCCGGTATGATAACGGTCCGGTTCCGACAGCTATTACTCGCAAAACGCTTTCCCGCTGTCCTCATGAGTCCATTCGCTTTTCTTACGTTACGGCAATTCCATCTCCCGCCGCTCTCTGGAAACGGTACAAAAAGTTACTCTTCTCAATCATCGGTTTCAAGTATTATACCTACTTATAGCATATCCCAACGCTTTTGTCAAGTAAATCGCGAAACTTTAAAAACTTTTTTCACGCTGACCCTCGTTGGAGGCAAAAAATAGTTTTTCCAGGAAGGAACTCTTTCCATCCTCCCTGCTTCCGGCCACCATGACCATATTTTTCTCCTTTTTGCACCGAAGGATAACTTTTTCCTCCTTATGCAATTCCCCGATAAAATACATTTCAAACCGATTCAGCTCTTCCATTTTTTCCCGTTCTTCCTCCGAAAGAGCGTCATAGGCCATTTCAAAATATCGGACATTGTTGACGTGGCCAACAGCGTCCAACCAACTGGGCCGTACCGTCAAAATTTCTTTTGTCTCCCAATCGGACACGTTTTCCTTTATCCGGCTTTCCGCTTTTAAAAGTTCCTCACCGAATTCTTCCGGTTCTTTCGCGTAAAGCTCCGGGTTGCGGCAAATACGCCGCTTTTCCAGGTCGATCATGGCAAAAAACAGCGCTCCGACAAGCGCCAAAGTCCCATCCTCATGAAAGACCGCGATCTCTCTCCGATAAGTGAAACCCGATTTCCCTGAAATCCAGGTTCGGGCGGTCAGGGATTCCGAAGGTTTTATCTCACTTCTTTTTTCCGCTGTCATGGAAAGCAGGACCCATGAAATTCCCTTTGCGAGCAAGGTGTGCTCATCAGCGCCCACAAAGGCAAAATGCCTTTCTACAACATCAATGAGCATCCGCTGATAACCAACCGGTGTAAACACGTTGTTTTCGTTGCGCATGAGCATATCAATGGTAACTTTATATTTCGCGTCTTTCTCTTTCAACGGGATCCCTCTTTTCTGCTCCAAAAACGACGGGAAAGAAATAATCCGATCTCGGCCATTAAAATTCCCGAAGGAATGTCTAAAATTACGTGCTGATGGACCAACACGGTCGATGCGCAAATCATGATCGCAAAAATAAGACTGAATTTTCTATACCAACCGGGCACTTTTTTACAGTGCCAAATTCCCCGCCAACAAACCCAACTGTTCAAACAATGAATTGAAGGAAACAAATTGATCGGACGGTCGATCCGATAAATCAAGCGAACCAGCCATGTACAGAAACCTGTCCCGCTCACTTCCGGTCTTACCATGGTCGTCGGATAAACAATAAAAATAAATAGTGACAAAAGTTTGGCAATAATAACGCCCAACAAAACACGGGAACAAGTTTCTTTGTTCTCTCTCGCGATAAGGATCCCGTTCACAATCCAAAACGCGAAAGCCAAAACGTAAACCAGAACAGCTTCCGGAATAAAAGGAATTTTCCCATCAACGGGAAGTGTTACATCATAATGTGGCAAATGGTCTGTAATCAGCGTATTTCCATAATAAACACCCAGAAGTGCAAACACCGCACCAAAAAACCACGGCCTCGCATAGGGTGGCAAAAGCCAGTCAAAGCGGATTTTCCATTGTTCTTTTCTTTTCATCTTTTTCCTGTTTTCTAAAATTAATATAGTCGCTTTTCGCGCATAAAAAGAGACCGTCTCCTTCGGTCTCCTTGGGGTTATTCATTATTCCGGTCCAACCGAAGCATTTCCTGAAGTCCTTTATGTTCTTCATAGAACTCCTCCAGTCTTCTGGAGACCGCTGCCCAATAGGCATCCGCCCGCTGTTTAGCCTGTGTTTCCATCATAACAGCGTTCTGTTTGGCTCTGGCCTCAATAACACCCGCTCTCTGTTGAGCCTCCGCCACAATTTTCTCCGCTTCCTCTTTGGCACCTTCTTCCATTCGCTGACAAATATCCTCCTGTCCGCGAACGTTTTCAAGATATTGGGCCGCTGCCGCTTCCGCCGCGGTAAAAACACCGTTCAACTCCAAAGCCGCCTCAGCGATGGAACCGGCGCGAGAAAGAGAAATTTCCCGTTCCTTCAAAAGCGTATCCTGCTTTTCGATCTGGGTACGAAGCATTTCATTTTCTTTTGAAACTGTGATCAGCATCTCCAACAGTTCCGCCCGGCTCAGTTTTCTTAGTTCTTTATCTGTCATAAATCATCACTTTCTGATCCTGTTGCTTTTTCTTAAATCTTTTATAACAAGTTTATTATACAACAACGCAAACCATTTTTCAACGTCTTCCCCATAAGTTGTTATCGACAGCGAAGGTTATTTTGAAAATATATCGCCATTTTATTCTTCTTTTTGATAAAAAACAGATATTTCTTATTTTTTTATAAATTTTGCCTCTGTTCTCTTGCTATAAACTTTATTTTGTTGTAAAATATAGTTGTAGTAGTTTTAGCTATTGTCCATAGCATGAAATATCGAGAGGAGGATTTCCAATGAACGAACCTACCATTTCCTTTTCCATTCGTGAAGACAAAGAAAAAGAGATCAAAGCGATTCTTACTACCGTGTATGATGCTCTGCGTCAGAAAGGATATAATCCCATCAACCAAATCGTTGGCTACATCCTTTCGGAAGACCCGACCTATATTACCACACATAACAACGCGAGAAGCCTTATTCGTCGGATTGACCGGGATGAGCTTCTTCAGATTCTTGTAAAAGATTACCTTAATGACTGATTGGGAGGACAATTATGGCAGAAGAAAAACAGATTTTCCCGACCTATAAAGGTCGTCCGCTTGTACGAAGCAAAAAAATTCTTTATTATGGAGATATGCGTGACCCCTACGTCATTATGCTCCAGATCAACAGCACCAAAGAATCTTCCGGTATGGAAATGGCTGACCATATCACCTTGCAGATGATGTCCACCGACCCTAACGCCGCTCCGACCGAAATGGTTTTGAAGCGTGCCGAAAGGGACGGCCTTTATAACGCGCTGGATCTGGCCGCTGCATGGCTCGACCGCCAGCTCGGTGAAGTCAAGGAATAAGCAAAAACCGGATGCTCATCCGGTTTTTTCATTTATGGAGGTGCTTTTTCGTGATTTTATACGCCGTATTAATGGCGGCTATCGCCATCCTGTTTTTATGTCTTGGTCTGGCTATTTATCGGGGCAAAACCGACCTCATTCACGACTATCATCAAACGAATATTCCCGAAGAAAAGAAAAAGAAATACGGAAAAGCGTTTTCCGCATCCATGTTCACAATTTCCGTCTCCTGTTTCGCAAGCGGACTCCTCGGGCTTTTTGAAAATGAATTATCTTCCAAATTATCTCTTTTCGCTCTTATGGGCGGACTTACTCTGTCTATTATCATTATTTTTATTGTTCAGAAAAAATACAACGGCGGTCTTTTTTGACCATTATTATCAGAAAAAAGGAGCTTCCTTTCGGAAGCTCCTTTTTTTACTTTTACATGCTGTAGCCGCCCGGATGAGGTTTCTGAACCATCTGATCCTGAACGGTGTTGATCATTCTGCCGTTATATTCCGGAATGTCGGTGACAAGGCTCTCGGTGGTAAGAACCATGGCCGCGACGGAAGCGGCGTTCTGAAGAGCAGAATGGGTGACTTTGACCGGGTCAACGACACCAGCTTCGATCATATCACAGAATTCCTCGGTGAAGACGTTGAAGCCATAGCCGTTTCTTCTGGCGCGGCGGACTTTATCCACTACGACGGAACCGTCCAAACCGGCGTTGATAGCGACCTGACGCATCGGCTCTTCCAAAGCGCGGAGAACGATTTTAACACCGGTTCTCTCGTCGCCATGGGTCTGCGGAAGGATCTTCTCAACATCGGAGATAACGTTGACAAGAGCGACACCGCCGCCGGCTACGATACCCTCTTCAACAGCCGCTTTGGTGGCGTTGAGAGCGTCTTCGATACGGAGTTTCTTCTCTTTTGCTTCGGTCTCGGTTGCGGCACCACATTTGACAACAGCTACGCCGCCGACCAGTTTGGCCAGACGATCCTGCAATTTTTCACGGTCATAATCGCTGTGGGCGGTCTCATAAGAGGCTTTGATGATAGCGACACGGGACTGAATGGCTTCCTGCGTACCGCCGCCATCAACGATAAGGGTCTTATCTTTATCCACTTTGACTTTTTTGGCAAAGCCGAGGTGCTCAAGCTTGACGTCCTGAAGCTGAAGACCGATATCATCGCAGACAAGGGTCGCGCCGGTAAGGGCGGCGATATCAAGGAGCATTTCTTTTCTTCTGTCACCGAAGCCCGGACCTTTGACGCAGCAGACATTCAGCGTGCCACGAAGTTTGTTGACGATAAGGTTGGTCAGAGCATCGCCCTCGATATCCTCAGCAACGATAAGAAGCTTTTTGCCGCTTCTCATGCACTGCTCCAGAATCGGAACCAGTTCCTGGAAAACAGCGATCTTCTTTTCAACAAGAAGAATGGAGCAATCCTCCATAATAGCCATCATCTTGTCGCTGTCGGTAACCATATAAGGAGAGAGGTAACCACGGTCAAATTCCATACCTTCAACGACCTCGATATAGGTGTTGGCGGTCTTGCTGTCCTCAACGGTGATAATACCGTCGGTGGTCACTTTTTCCATGGCGTCGGCAATCAGTTCACCGAGCTGGGGATCACCGCAGGAAATGGTGGCGACACGGGCGATATCCTGAGAACCGGAAACCTGTTTGGCATCACCGAGAACGGCTTCAACGGCGGCGTCAACGGCTTTCTGAATACCGCGTTTGATGAGCATCGGGTTAGCACCGGCTGTTACGTTCTTCATACCTTCGCGAACAAGAGCCTGAGCGAGAAGCGTAGCCGTCGTCGTACCGTCGCCGGCCGCGTCGTTGGTCTTCGTCGCGACTTCTTTTACGATCTGAGCGCCCATGTTTTCGAAAGGATCATCCAGGGTGATCTCTTTGGCGATGGTAACACCATCGTTGCAGATGATCGGGGTGCCGAATTTCTTATCAAGAACGACGTTGCAGCCCTTCGGGCCAAGGGTGATTTTAACGGTGTTAGCCAGTTTATCGATACCGGCCTGGAGAGCGCGTCTGGCGTCGTCTCCATACAACATTTGTTTTGCCATTTCTATTACCTCCGAAAATAATTAACCAGTCAGGAATCAGTCTTCGACGATCGCGAGGATGTCGGCCTGAGAAAGAATGATGATTTCTTCCCCATCAATTTTAACGGTCGTGCCGGCATATTTGCCCATGATGACATGATCGCCGACTTTGACTTCCATTTTGACTTCTTTTCCGTCAACAACACCGCCGGGGCCAACCGCGATTACTTCTGCGATCTCCGGTTTGTCTTTGGCCGTTGCCGTAATGAAAAGGCCGCCTTTCGTCACTTCGTCCGTGTCGATCATTTTAATAACGACTCTGTCTCCAAGGGGTTTTACGTTCATTGCAGTTCCTCCTGTTTTATATGTTATTTATTATTTCAAATGAGTTAGCACTCTCATTTCTCGAGTGCTAACACTATTTTATACCATTGAGCCGAAAAAATCAAGGGGTTTCCGCCAGTTTTTAAAAATTAGTTGATTTTTTCCTCATTTTCTTCTGTTTCCAGCGGCTTTTTCCTCGCGATCAAAAATTTGATCGAAATTCCCTGCTCGGAAAACATCTTTTCGTGTTCTGTCTCAATATTCTGATCGAAACCGGAACGGTGAAGATCTTCCGTCACATAGACAAGCTCAAACCCGCATTCCTCAAAATATCGTTTTGAGGAAAGAAAAAGATCGTCGTTATCGGTTTTGAACCAGATTTCGCCCTCGTCCCGAAGGAATTCCCGGTATTGCATCAGCTGATGGTTATGAGTCAATCGCTTTTTGTGGTCATGGGTCTTTGGCCAAGGATTACAAAAATTGATATAGATCCGTTCGCAGACATCTTCCCGTGAAAAGACTTTTTCAATGAGCATGATCTCCTGGCTGAAAATCAGTACGTTATCAATTTCCCGGTTTGCCTCCGCATATTCTTTTTTTATGTTTCGCATCGCCAGACCAAGCATCTCACTTTTGATATCTACCGCGATATAGTTAATTTCCGGATGCGCTACCGCTAATTTTGAAATAAAGCCGCCTTTTCCGCAACCGAGCTCAAGAACAAGCGGCTGTTTTTTCGGGAAAGCGTCCTTCCATTTTCCCCGGTTCTCTTCCGGATGGTCTATGCAGTTTTCCCAGGCCGCTAATTCCGGTCTTGCCCATGGTTTTCTTCTGATCCTCATGGTTTTCCCCTTTCCGATTCTATTCCGTAAACACGGCAGCCATTCTCTCTGGCCCTGTCGATTAAAGTCTGCGCGTCCGTTCCCCGAAGCTCAGCCAACCGTTCCGCCGTCGCCGGAATAAGGGTGCTGTCACAGCGCTGTCCCCGATAAGGTACCGGCGCCATGTAGGGGCAATCCGTTTCCAACAAAAGGCGGTCCTCCGGAATTTCCTTCGCGGCCAATAATAGCTTATTCGCGTTTTTGAACGTAACGGAACCGGTAAAACCAATATACATGCCCAATTTCAAAAACTCTTTTGCCATTTCCGCTGAACCGGAATAACAATGGATGATCCCTTTGGGACGATATTTTTGCACCAGTTCCAACGTGTCCGCATGGGCTTCCCGATCATGAATAATGACCGGAAGACTCAGATCGTTGGCCAACGCCAACTGTTCGGAAAACACACGAATCTGGCTTTCTCTTGGAGAAAAATCATAGTGATAATCTAAACCGATCTCCCCGATAGCGACCACTTTGGGATGGTGCGTAAAGGTTTCTACCTTGTCAAGCCAATTTCCTGTTCCATCACTTTCCGCCGAATGGGGATGCACCCCTACCGCCGAATAGAGAAAATCATAACGCATGGAAAGCGCCAATGTTTTTTCACAGCTGGCCAGATCACACGCCGGATCGACAACAAGGGAAACGCCACGCTCCGCTAAAGAGCTCAATACGGCATCCCGGTCCTCATCGAACCGCTCGTCATCGTAATGGGCGTGCGTATCAAAAATTCCGCAATAATCCATCAGTGCAGTCTCGTTCCTACCGGTACCGAATCGTCCACAAAGGTCACGCAGACAGAACCGTCTTCCCGCTCACCGGCCAAAAGCATACCGCTGGATTCCACGCCGCAGAGTTTCGCCGGTTTCAGATTGGCTACCACAATGATCTTTTTGCCGATCAGTTCTTCCGGCTCATAATGCAAAGCGATACCGGAAACGATCTGACGACCACCCATTCCGTCGTCCAATTGGATCTTATAGAGCTTTTTCGCTTTTGGAACCTTTTCGCAAGAAAGAATTTTAGCCACCCGAAGCTCCACTTTCCCGAAATCTTCGATGCCGATCTCCGGTTCCAACTCGATCTTCTTTTCTTCCGTTTTCGGAGCCTGAGCCGCTTTTTGCGCCGCTTCCAACTCTTCCAGTTCTTTCTTTACGTCAATACGCGGGAACAGCGTCTCGCCGCGGTGTACCGTCACATCAACGGGAAGCGTACCGTAAGAACCGGCGCTCTCGTAACCTCTGCCTTCCTGCGGCGCTCCGATCTGGTCAAGGATCTTCTCAACGGTTTCGGGAATGAACGGTGTCAGAAGTACCGCGCAGACACGGATCGTTTCCAAAAGGTTATAAAGAACGGAAGCCAGGCGATCTTTCTGCGATGGGTCTTTCCCAAGAGTCCACGGCGCTGTCTCGTCAATGTATTTGTTGGAGCGGGAAATAATTTTGAAAATTTCAATGAGAGCGTTCTGGAAAGCGTAGGCTTCCATCTCGGTCTCATATTTTTCCCGAAGTCCTTTAACCATTCCGATGAGTTCGTCATCCAACGGATCGGCTTTTCTTTCCACAGGAAGCGTTCCGCCGAAGTACTTGTCAACCATAGCGACCGTACGGGACACGAGGTTGCCCAGATCGTTGGCAAGATCAGAATTGATGCGGTTGATGAGCGCTTCATTTGTAAAAGAGCCATCGGAACCAAACGGGAATTCCCGAAGCAGGAAATACCGCAGAGCGTCCGTTCCGTACCGGTTGCAAAGGATGACCGGATCGACCACGTTGCCGACAGATTTCGACATTTTGTTGCCGTCAATCAGAAGCCAACCGTGGCCATAGACCCGCTTCGGAAGCGGCAGATCCAAAGCCATGAGCATCGCCGGCCAGATGATCGTATGGAAACGAACAATCTCTTTGCCGACAAAATGGACGTCCGCCGGCCAATACTTTTCAAAATCATCGTATTGCTCGTTGCCATATCCCAAAGCGGTAATATAGTTGGACAGCGCATCCACCCATACATAGACGACATGTTTTGGGTCAAAATCAACGGGAACGCCCCAATTGAAGCTCGTTCTGGAGACGCAGAGATCCTCCAGACCCGGTTTAATGAAGTTGTTGACCATCTCGTTCAGGCGAGAGGTCGGAAGCAGAAAATCCGGATGTTCTTCATAATATTTAACCAGTTTGTCCGCATAAGCGGAAAGACGGAAGAAATAAGCTTCCTCCTCGGCGTCAATGACTTCTCTTCCACAGTCCGGGCATTTGCCGTCCACAAGCTGCGTTTCCGTCCAGAACGATTCGCAGGGCGTGCAGTATTTGCCCTTATACGTTCCTTTATAAATGTCGCCTTTTTCATAGAGCTTCTTGAAAATTTTCTTGACGCTCTCCACATGATAATCGTCCGTAGTTCTTATGAAACGATCATTGGAAATATTCATCATTTTCCAAAGGTCCTTGATGCCGGCGACGATATTATCCACGTATTGCTGCGGCGTCACGCCGGCGGCTTCCGCCTTCTGCTGAATTTTTACACCATGCTCATCCGTTCCGGTGAGGAACAGGACATCATAACCTTGAAGGCGTTTATATCTTGCCATGACATCCGTGGCTACGGTGCAATAGCTGTGACCGATATGGAGCTTGCTGGAAGGATAATAAATCGGTGTGGTAATATAAAATTTCGGTTTTTCCATTTTTTCGTCCCCTATCTAAAATCAATAATCTTGAATGAATTCGATCATTTTCTCAGTAAAATCTTCCGCTGTGACATCCCCTTTGAAAACAGAGACAACAAGGGCGGAAAACTCATCGGAAAGCGTCGCATTTTCCGCGGATTTAACCGCGAAACGGGAGGAAAACACCGACGTTCCCAGTTTCTTATACATAGCCTTCGTTTCCTCGTCCAACCCGTACTGGTCCGCCAGCGTCGAGATCTTAAGCACCGGGGTCATTTCTCCCAACGTCTCAGCGGCGATTTTTACCGCTTCGTCGCTGTACTGGAAAATCAGGAATTTTTTAGCGAGATCCGCGTTTTTCGCCTCAAACGGAATATACATTTCCGAAAAATTGACAATGGCGGTCTTTTCCCCGTTTCCATCCAGTTTAGGATAGAGGGCAAAGCCGTATTCATAATTCTCATCTTCAGCCAGTTCGTTCAGATCCGCCGTATTGCCCGAGATAAAAAGAGCTTTTCCGTCGGTCAGATCTTCCCAAACATCTTCTGCCTTTTTGGTGCTGCTTCCGCTTACCACCAGTTTTTTGATAGCCTCGATTTTTTCGATAAAGGCTTTGACACTTTCATTGTCCTTCCATGCCTCTTCCGAGCAGCCGAGCATTTCGTTCATGCCGTCTGTTCCCACCGAAGGAACCAGTGCCGCCGCGAAGATTTTGACAAATTCTTCCGGCTCTCTTCCCGCGTAGGAGAAAACCGCCACATCCTTCGCGTCACAATCTTCCGCCAAAGCGATCAGGTCATCCCAGGTCTCCGGAAGGGTCCAACCATTTTCTTCAAGCAGAGTTTTGTTATAAATAAAACCTTCCATATCAAAGAAGAGCGGGGCCAGATACGTTTTCCCATCATCATAGGGCCGGCATTGGACATTGTCCACCGCACCAGTCAGCATCAGCGAGGACAAAACCTGCTCTACGTCCGTCAGTGACGTCATCGCACGGTCCTTGACAAGAGCTTCGGTAACACCACTCTCGTCCCCGGACGGAAGATAGACGAAATCCGGAGAGTTTCCGGAAAGGATCCGATCCCGAAGCACATAAGCCGCGTCTTTGGTCAGCGTCATGTTGACGGTAACACCGGCGTTCGCCTGTTCAAAAGCGTCCACCACCGCGTTCCAATAGCCCTCATCGTCGCCTCGATCATAGACAACAATGTCCAAGGTCTCATTGATAATTTCAACCGCCGTCGGTTCTTCCGGTTCTTTTTTCTCTTTTTCTTCCTCTTTTCCACAGCCTACCAAAAGAAAGACCAGGCAAAAAGCAAGCCATATAGAAAGAATTTTTTTCATAATATCCTCCAGTCATAGAAATACATTTTAATAATATCATAAACAGAACGTAAATAAAAGTATTTTACCGGATTTTTCTTTACTTTTTTTATTTTATCTTATACAATAGGATTATCGCGGTAAGGAAGTGATGATTTGGAAAACTATCTGCACATCTTTCTCATATCCATGGTGCCTTTTATTGAATTGCGCGGCGCCATGATTTACGCGGCTGTCGTCGGTCTTCCTTTCCTTCCCAGTTTACTCTGCTGTGTCATCGGAAATATTCTTCCGATCCCTTTTTTAATCAAATTTTCCAAAGCCGTCCTGACCTATTTGGCCCGGTTCCCGAAAATCGGTTGGCTCTTTCAGAAAATCATTGATCACGGAAATAAAAAAGCGCTGAAAATCGGAAACATGGAGCTTTTAGGCCTTTTCCTTTTTGTGGCTCTTCCCATTCCCGGAACCGGTGCCTGGAGCGCCTCTCTTGTTGCCGCTCTTTTGCAGCTTCGGATAAAAAATTCTTTCTTCGCTATCACGCTCGGCGTGATTACTTGCGGAATCATTATGGGAATCCTTTCTTTTGGCATCGCTAATTTATTTGTCTGAGGAGGAACGATATGGATAACAACGAAATTTATCAGGAAAAAGATTTGCAGACTCTTCTTTTGGAACAGACCGAATTATTGCAGAAACAGCACAAGACCATGAAAATTCAGATGATTGCCGTTACCTCCCTGCTTCTGGTTCTTGTTATCATCTTTTTGGTTCTGAGCGCCAAAATCACAGGGACTTTGAACGAACTCAACGTGGCGATCGGAGAGATTACCTCCCTTTCGCAGGAAATCAACACCCTCTTGGAGGAGTCCCGTCTGACCGAGCTTTTGCAGAATGCCAACGACTTGATCAAAGAGAGCGGTGAAAGTTTGACCGATGCCATTGACGGCATTAAGACAGCCCTTCAAAAGGTCAACGCCGTTGATTTTGACTCTTTGAACACGGCGATCACCGATTTGAAACGGATCGTAGAGCCTCTGGCCAAACTATTCGGAAAATAAACCGTCAAAAGGAGAAAAATCCGATGCAGTCGGAAATCACTTTAGAAAATTATGAGGAAAAACGCCGGGAGCTGATCGAGGCCAACTCCAACCTGCATGGTCTTGTCCTCCGTGAGCCGGAAAAACGGCTGAACGCCTACCTTTCTCAGCTGAAAGAGAAGTACCGGCAGGACTGTAAAGGTAAAATTCCTTACAGCATTCCCGTTTTGACCGATTCCTCCCTTATTGAAAGTCCTCTCTATAAATTCTGTTCCCGCCTTCCTAAAGGGGCCGATCTGCACGTGCACGATATGTCGCTTCTTCCTTTGAAAGAGCTGATTTCCCTGTTGCTATCCTGCCCTGAGTTTTGTATCAACGCGGATCGAAAGTCTTATGATCTTATCGTTGTTGATCCGGAAAAGCCCGTTCCCAACGGATATATGCGCTTTTCTGAGGCCATGGAAACTGATTATTATACCTACGAGGATCTGCTTTTCAATTGGACTGTCACCGGAGTCGAGCGTTCCGGTCTCAACTGTTGGGACTATTTTGAGATTTTGTTTGAGAGACAGGCTGTACTCTCCAGCAATCCTTCTTTCGCCGCGAAATATTATGACTATACGTTTCGCTATTATTGTCGGAAGGGGATTCAGCACGTTGAAATTCATCTTATGCTGACGGACAGTTTGGATGAAAGCTCCGACTATCTGAAAGTCATTCGGCAATGTTATTATAATGTCAAAAAAGAGTATCCCTATTTTACCGTCCGCATCATCGGAGCCGGTGTCAAAGCGGACAGCGACAACATCGACCTTTCCAAAAAGTGCTTTCTCAACACTTCTTATGTGCAGGAAATCATCAAAGACGAAAGTGACCCGGAACACCCAGTGGATTTCGTGATCGGGTTTGACCTTGTCAACCAAGAGGACACCAGTCTTCCCCTGCACGCCTTCGTTCCCATGCTTCTAAAAGTTAAAAAGCAATATCCCAACATGAAGTTCTACATCCATGGCGGCGAAAGCCTTGAGGCGGAAAATATCAATCTGATTGACGCCTATCTGCTTGGTTCTTCCCGTGTGGGACACGGTTTGAATCTGTACCGCTATCCGGACCTTCATAACCGGTTCATTCAGGCCGAAATCTGTCTTGAAGTGTGTCCCATCAGTAACCAGCGGCTCGGCTATACACCGGATATTCGCGTTCACCCTGCCACGGAATACCTTCGCAGCGGACTGGCGCTTGCCCTCTGCTCGGACGATCCGGCCTATATGGAAAATGAAACGCTGACGGATGACTTTTTCGCGGCGGTTGTCGGATGGAATCTGGATCTCAGTGATCTGAAGCAGCTGGGGATCAATTCGATCCTATATAGCGGCCTGGATGACTCCGAAAAGTACGCCGCTTTAGGAAACTACAATAAACTGTGGAATCGTTTTGTGGAAGAAATGCTGAAAGAAAACGGTCTTACCTAACAAAAAATCTCCGGACGGGAATCCCATCCGGAGATTTTTATTTTAAAAGCAATAATCGGTTGATTTCGAAAAATCAACCGATTATGTGGTGGGAGCGGGTGGGTTCGAACCACCGTAGTCACTGACAACAGATTTACAGTCTGCCCCCTTTGGCCGCTTGGGTACACTCCCATGTATTCAATTTTGTCTTAGTGGAGCTGGTGGACGGATTCGAACCCCCGACCTGCTGATTACAAATCAGCTGCTCTACCAGCTGAGCTACACCAGCATCTCAGCGACGAGAGTTATAATATCACATCATAAATCATTTGTCAACCTATTTTTCGAATTTATTAAAAACTTTTTCCCTTCTTTTCCATTGGAACTTTTTGATTTTTTCTTTTCTTTTTCTCCTGTTTGTGCTATTCTTCTCTGTGAGGTGAAAAAGAATTGAAAAAACTGAAAATTCTTTTGGCCGGCCTTGCTCTTGTCGTTTTTTTCATCTTTGTAATTTTTCTCTGCGGTAAAATCTGGCCTCATAAATTTTATTCTTCTATCAGCGCCTTTGAGCACCTGTTTTCCTTTAACTCTCCGGATCCCTCTCCTTACCAGTTTTTGAGCACCAGTGATTTCCCGCAATCCGATGGAACCGATTTTCGTTTTTCTTTTAGGGAACAAACCATCGAATCCCTTGCGGAACAGGGAGCCGTCTGGAACGATTCCCTCATGCTCATCAGTGCCGAGCATCCTATACCCGATGGATATGATTTTGACCTTTCCTGCTATCGGGATACCGACGTTGTCATGAACTCCTGCATCCATGACGCTTATTTTCATCTGAAAACGCGGATCAAGCGCAAATTTGACAATTCTTTATATATTATGAGCGCTTATCGCACTCCGGAGGAACAGGCCGAAGCCATTGAAAGTGAGGGAGAACTGGCTGTCGCTGTCGGCACCAGTGAGCATCAAAGTGGACTTGCTCTTGACGTCTATGTAAAATATCATGCCGGATATGGCTTTTTAGATTCTGACGAGGGGAAATTTGTCAATTCCTACTGCGATGAATATGGTTTTATCATTCGTTATCCTTATTACGGAGAAAGCGTCACCGGTATTGATTATGAACCGTGGCACCTTCGCTATGTCGGTCTTCCCCATTCCCAGATCATTATGAAAAACCGGCTGACGTTGGAAGAATATGTGGAGATGCTCACCCCTGATGAAATCTTTCTTTGCGGCGACTATCTGATCACCCGACAGAAGACCGCTTCCCATTATTATCTTCCCGAAGAATTGAGGGACCTTGTTCTCTCGCCCGATAACACCGGACACACTATCATCACCGGAAAAATCAAGAAATAAAACTTTGTTTCGGAGGAACACTTTATGAAAAAACGCAACCTGGTTATTTTGATCCTTCTTATCCTTTGCTTTCTAATTGGTTGTCATTCCGTTCCCGAAAAATCCTTCCTTAACGTTGCCGTCGTAACGGATCTTCATTATGCCGGAGCGGAAAATCATAAATATCAAGGGACTTATCTGGAAATCAACGACGCCAACGGAAGCGGAAAACAGATGCGTTATCTGGATGAGATCACCGACGCTTTTTTTGAGGAAATGAACGAACAAAAGCCTGACTATCTTCTGGTCGCCGGCGATATCACTTTCATCGGTGCCAAAGAATCCCATGAGGCTATCGCGAAAAAATTTTCTACCCTCGCTGAAAACGGTATCACCGTTCTGGTCATTCCCGGAAACCACGATATCACCGGCTCCTCTTTCCTTTTTCCTGAGGGAGAGGCTGTCGAGACTTCTTCCGTAACGCCGGAGGAATTTGCGGAAATCTACCGGCCTTTCGGTTATGAGGGCGGCCTTTCCTACGACGAAAACTCTCTTTCCTACGTTTATGATACTGGGAAAGGCATCCGCTTTTTCATGCTGGACACCAATATGTCCTATGGTTCCTCTTACGGAAAAATCAGCCCTCAGACTCTGAGGTGGATTGAAAGCCAGTTGCTTCTTTGCCAGGAAGCCGGCGATACTCCAATCGCTGTTGGTCACCACAATCTGCTGACGCATAATGAAATGTTCATTTTGGGCTACCGAATCGGCAACTCCTCCGCCCTGGTTTCGCTCTTTGAAAAATACGGTGTGACGCTCTATCTGAGTGGACATATGCACGCTCAACATATCGCCCAAAACGAAGTGGTGACGGATATTGCCGGCGGCAGCTTCGCTGTTTATCCTCACCACTATGGTGTGATCACCCTTGATAAAGATAAATGGAATTATGAAGCAAAAGAAACCAATGTGGAAACCTATGCCAAGAACCACACGCTGACGGATGAAAACCTGTTGAATTACTCCGACTATGGTTTCGATTTCTTCTATCGAAACGCTTATAATCAAGCGAAAGAAAGTCTCTCCCACACCGTTTCCGATCCGGAATTTCTGGATAAACTCTGTGACTTCAGCGCCAAAGCCAACGTCTATTATTTTGGCGGCACTCCTTCTCTTCTGGAACGCTCCTTACAGGAGGATTTCATTCATCTCTCTGAGGGAACCCGCTGGGGCTCTTACGTTTCCCGTATCCTTCAGGATCAAACGGACTCTCTATCTTGTTCCTATCCTGTTCTGACAGAATCGACGGTCGATTAAAAATCGACCGCTTTTTCATTTATTTTTTAAAATAATCTTTTCAAATAAAGTGAATTGTGCTACAATTTAGTGAATTAAACACCGAAAGAGGCGCCCCCATGTATCATCAGAAAAAATTTGACTGCCACGTCCACAGCGATTGTTCTCCCCGAGGCAACGATTCCGTGATCAGCCTTTGCGAACAGGCGATCAATCGGGATCTTTTTGGCTTCGCGGTCACCGATTGCTGCGATTGCGACCGCTTTGACGAAATGCAATTCGCGGAAAGGGTACGGGAATCCATCTACTGCGTCTATAAGGCCCGTTCCGTTTTTTCCGATCACCTGATCATTTCCAACGGTATCGAAATCGGGCAACCTCTCGATAATATAGAAAAAGCCGATTATATTCTGTCCAAAAATCCGTTTGACATCGTTTTAGCTTCCACAAAAAAATATCCGGATGGCACTAAAGTCCGCGATTTGCTCTATTCCGAAATGAGCGAGCGGGACATTGTTCTTTATTTGGAAGAATATTTCAAAAGTCTTGTGAAAATCGCCGAATGGGGAAATTTTGATGTTCTCAGCCAACTGATGCTTCCCATGCGCTATATCAGCATTGACCATCTTCCCTATTTTTCCATTCGTGTCTGCGACGATATCATTGAAACCGTCCTCAAGTGTCTGGCGGAAAATGACAAGGCGCTGGAGGTCAACACTTCCTCTCTTCGCGGCAAGCTCAACACCATTCTTCCGCCGGTCCGATACCTTCGTCTTTTCCGGGAACTGGGAGGAAAATATGTAACTATCGGTTCCGGCGCTCATGGTACAGACAGCCTTGGTGCCGACCTTTCCGAGGGCATCAGTCTGATCGCCGAAGCCGGTTTTCATTCTTATTGCTATTTTGAACAGCGCCAGCCGGTGCTGATCGACATAAACTGAAAAGGAGAAATCTGTGATGGAACAACTTCTTAAACTACTTGAACAAAACGCCCGTCTCAGCGAAGACCAGCTTTCCGCTCTCCTCGCTACTCCGAAAGAAGAAATTGACGCCGAAATCGCCCGCTGTGAAAAGGAACGGATTATTCTCGGATATAACGCTCTGGTCAACTGGGAAAAAATCGATCCCACCTACTGCTCCGCTATGATCAAGCTGAAGGTTCAGCCGAAGCGGGATTTCGGTTATGATGAAATCGCCGCGGAAATTCTGCGCTTTGACGAGGTGGAAACTGTCTGGCTGATGAGCAGTTCCAGTTATGACCTTTCCGTCATCGTTCGCGGTCACAGTTTCCGTGATATCGCCATGTTTGTCGCCAAACGTCTGGCCACTTTGGATTCCGTCACCTCTACCGCCACCAACTTCATTCTGAAACGTTATAAAGAGCGCTACATTCCGGTTGTCGAACCGGAAAAGGACGAGAGGAGCATGTCTCTTGGTTGATTATAACAAGATCCTTACCGAAAAAGTCCGGAATATAAAACCTTCCGGCATCCGTAAATTTTTTGACCTTGCCGCTGAAATGGATGACGTCATCTCTCTTAGCGTCGGTGAGCCGGATTTTAAGACTCCCTGGCATATTCGGGAAGCCGGTATCGACTCTCTGCAAAAAGGCCGTACCTGGTACACCGCTAACGCCGGATTGATTGAACTCCGCCAGGAGATCGCCACCTATCTGAAACGCAAATACAATCTCACATATGACGCTAAAAAGGACATTTTTGTCACCGTCGGCGGTTCTGAGGCCATTGACCTTGTCATTCGTTCCGTCATCGAGCCCGGAGACGATATGCTTCTCGTCGTTCCGTCCTTCGTCTGCTATGATCCCATCTGCCGTCTTTCCGGCGGCAATGTTATCCCGATCGAAACCAAGCAGGAAGACGACTTCCGTCTGACCGCCGAAGAGCTTCGCAACGCCATTACCCCCAATACGAAGCTGCTCATTCTTCCTTTCCCTAACAACCCCACCGGCGGCGTTATGAGGAGAGAACATCTGGAAGAGATCGCCGAGGTCCTGCGGGACACCAACATTCTGGTCCTGTCTGATGAAATATACGCGGAACTGACCTATGGCGGCAAGCGTCATGTTTCCATCGCTGAAATCGACGGTATGCAGGAACGCACCGTTGTGGTCAACGGTTTTTCCAAGGCTTTCGCCATGACCGGCTGGCGTCTCGGCTACGCCGCCGGACCGGCTCCCATTATCGCTCAAATGCTGAAAATTCACCAATTCGGGATCATGAGTTCCCCGACCACCAGCCAGTACGCCGCTGTTGCCGCTCTGCGGGATTGTGACGAAGAAGTGGATGCCATGGTCAAGGAGTACGATATGCGCCGGAAGCTGGTCGTGGATTCCTTTAACCGTCTCGGTCTCTCCTGCTTCACACCGGAAGGCGCTTTTTACGCTTTCCCCTGCATCAAATCCACCGGTCTTTCCTCCGAAGAATTCTGCAAACGGCTGTTGGAGAGCAAAAAAGTCGCTGTCGTTCCCGGAAACGCTTTTGGTGAAAGCGGTGAAGGTTACGTCCGTGTCTCTTATTCGTATTCTCTGGAGCATCTGATGGAAGCCATCAAACGAATCGAGGAATTTTTGAACGAGTTGAAAGAAAACTGATATGGACTATGTTTCTGTCAAAGCCTGCGCGAAACTAAACCTTTTTTTGGATATCACCGGAAAACGGGACGACGGGTACCATCTCCTTCGCTCTGTCATGCAAAGCATTGATTACTTTGATTATGTGACGATCCAAAAAAGCGACGCTCTCTCTGTCACCTGCAGTGAACCGACTCTGAACGGTGAAAACAATATCGCGTATAAAGCCGCCGAGCTCTTTTTTAAGGAAATCGGACAACCACCGGAAGTCTCTATCTTTATTGACAAACGGATTCCCATGGAAGCCGGTTTGGCCGGTGGAAGCGCCGATGCCGCTGCTGTTCTCTTTGGGCTCAATGAGCTTTTTGAAACCGGGTTTTCCCGGGGAAAGCTCTGTGAGATCGGTGCTCACTGCGGTGCCGATGTTCCCTTTTCTCTTACCGGTTCTACCATGCTTTGCGAAGGAATTGGCGACTCTTTTACAGAGCTTTCCCCTCTTCCCGATTGTTGGATCCTTGTGGCAAAGCCCGTGATTGGAATGAGCACCAAAGAAAGCTATCGGATTTTCGATGAGCACGAACAAAATTCCGTCGAGCACGGCGAGTTTTCCGCCTTGAAAAATTCTCTTTCGGAACAGGATCTTTCCGGCATCTGTCAAAATCTGGTCAATGTCCTGGAAGGTACCGTTCCCGGTGCGGAGGTCCAAACACTCCGTTCCCTTCTGTTAGAAAACGGCGCTCTTGGTTCTTCCATGACCGGAAGCGGAACCGCTGTCTTTGGTATTTTCGATGAGGAAGAAAAGGCGGTCGCCGCGAAGGCTGTTCTCTCCGAACGCTACCCCATCGTCTTTCTGGCAAGACCGACCTCTTACGGTGTGGATTTTGACAAAAGCGCTCCCGTTTTGGATCGACTTCGTGCCCTTTCCCTTCCTTACGAAAAAATTGACCATCCGGCGGTCTATACCATGGAAGAGATGGATAGTCTTGGTATTTTTACGAAAGGTACCGTCGGAAAAAATCTGTTTTTGCGGGATAGCAAAGGTCGTCGCCATTTTCTTATTTTTATCTGCGGCGACAAAAAAGCGGATCTTCACGCCATTGAGGAAAAAATCGGCATGAAGCACTGTAGTTTTGGCTCTGCCGAGCGTCTTTCCCGCTATCTCGGGCTAACGAAGGGAAGCGTTTCCCCCATGGGCGTCATCAATGACCGGGATGCCGCGGTAGAATTTGTCTTTGACAGGGATTTTGAGCCGGATACGGTCGTTGGCGTTCATCCGAACCAAAACACCTCGACCCTTTGGCTTCGTTTTTCCGATATAGTAAAATTGGTTCAAAGCAACGGCAATTCCATCCGCTTTGTGGATATCTGATTGAATAAACCTCAAAAATCCGTCCAGACTTTTCGATAAGAAAAGGAGGACGGATTTTTTATGAAATCGTTTCATCTGCGCACCTTCCACAACGAAAAAGGAAGCCCTTTACGGTCTATCGAAAGTATCGTACTTATCGCCCTTATTTTTACCATGGTAACTTCCGGCGCCCGCAATATTTATCGCGTCGGTTCCCGAATCCGCTCCGATACGCTGCGCCTCCATATCATCGCCAACTCCGACGAGGATTACGATCAGGAACTGAAACTCAAGGTGCGTGACCGTGTTCTTTCCGAAACAGGAAAACTGTTTGCCGAAGTGGAAGGAAAAAGCGAGGCCAAAGCCTTGGCTGCCTATTCCATTAACGACATCAAAGCCGCCGCGGAAAAAGTTGTGGCCGAAGAGGGATTTGATTATCCTGTTTCCGTGGAAATAACCGAAACATGGTTTGAGACCCGAAGCTATGATGGCTTCACCCTTCCCGCCGGTGACTATGACGCGGTTCGGATCGTGATCGGTGCCGGCGAGGGACAAAACTGGTGGTGTGTCCTTTATCCGCAACTTTGCGTTCCCGGCGCGAAAGATTCTTTGTCCCGTTACGGAAGTGACGCCTCTTTTGTGCTCGGTAACGGCGTCGAATTTCGTTTTGCTTTGCTTGAGTGGATGGAAAGCTGGCGTCGTTTCTTCCAAAAATAAAGGAAACATCTTTCAAACCAAACTCCGTGGAAATAAAAATTCCCACGGAGTTTTTGTGTTTTTTTGAAAAAATTGTGAACGAAATTAGGAAACTCTATTGACTTATGCAACCTATTCTATATATAATAAGTTGTTGACTTACAACAGTGGGCCTTTTGGCCCAAAACAAATTCACGAACAGGAGTGAAAAAGTTTTATGGACAAACTTCTTTACGCAATTCCTGTCATCGGCATCGCTGCTCTTGTAGTAGCTCTTGTGCTCAAATCCTGGATTGATAAACAGGATGAAGGCAATGACAGGATGAAAGAAATCGCCGGCTATATTCGCGAAGGCGCTATGGCGTTCCTTGGCCGCGAATATAAAATGGTCGCTATCTTTGTAGTGATCCTTTGCGCTGTCGTAGCCTTCCTTATCGAAGTCTTCGCCGGTGTTGCCTTCCTCGTAGGCGCCGCCTTCTCCGTTCTCGCCGGTTATATCGGCATGAAAACGGCTACCAACGCCAACGTCCGTACCACCAACGCTGCCGGTAAAAACGGTATGCCTTCCGCACTGAAAGTCGCTTTCCGCGGCGGTGCCGTTATGGGTCTCTGCGTTGTCGGTCTCGGTCTCCTCGGTGTTTCCGCCACCTACATCATCTTTAACCCCGAAACCGGCCTCATGGCTGTGGAAGCCGGAAAATTCGCTTCCATCATCACTGGTTTCTCCCTCGGTGCTTCCACTGTGGCTCTCTTCGGTCGTGTCGGCGGCGGTATTTATACCAAAGCGGCTGACGTCGGTGCCGACCTTGTCGGTAAAGTCGAAGCCGGTATCCCGGAAGATGACCCGAGAAACCCCGCTGTTATCGCCGATAACGTCGGTGATAACGTCGGCGACGTCGCCGGTATGGGCTCCGACCTGTTCGAGTCCTATGTCGGTTCCATCGTTTCCACCATCACCCTTGCTTATACCATTGACGCTGTCGCGAAAGTCAACGGCTCTCTCTTCCCGCTGTTCCTTGCCGCTGTCGGTATCCTTTCTTCCATTATTGCCGTCTTCTTTGTAAACGGCAAAACTGAGAATCCGGCCAAACAGCTCAACCTTGGTACTTATATCAGCTCCGCCATCGTCATTGTCGCTTCCTTCTTCCTCAGCCGTGTTTTCTTCGATGGAAGCGTTATGCCGTTCGTAGCTGTTATCATCGGCCTTGTCGTCGGTGTTGCCATCGGTAAGATCACCGAGTATTACACCTCCGGCGATTACAAACCGGTTCAGGAAATCTCCCGTCAGTGCCAGACCGGCGCCGGCACCTGCATCATCAGCGGTTATGCCACCGGTCTTACCTCTACTGTTTTCCCGATCCTTCTGATCGCTGTCGGTATCCTTGGCGCTTACTGGGCTTTCGGCCTCTATGGTATCGCCATTGCCGCTGTTGGTATGCTTTCCACCACCGGTACCGTTATCGCTGTTGACGCCTATGGCCCGATCTCCGATAACGCCGGCGGTATCGCTGAGATGAGCGAGCTTCCCGAAGAAGTCCGTGAAATCACCGATACTCTTGACGCCGTCGGTAACACCACCGCCGCTGTCGGCAAAGGCTTTGCCGTTGGCTCTGCCGCTCTTACCGCTCTGGCTCTCTTCGTATCCTATTCTCAGATCGCAAACCTCAACGCTATCGACCTTCTGAAACCGGAAGTCGTCGCCGGTCTCTTCATCGGTGGTATGCTCACCATGCTCTTCTCCGCTCTTACCATGAACTCTGTTGGTAAAGCCGCCAACCAGATGATCGAAGAAGTTCGTCGTCAGTTCCACGAGTTCCCCGGCATCATGGAAGGAACCCAGAAACCGGATTACTCCAAATGCGTTGACATCTCCACTTCCGCTTCTCTGAAAGAAATGCTTCTCCCCGGCATTCTCGCTGTTGTCTGCCCGATCGCTGTTGGTCTTTACAGCGCTGAGGCTCTCGGCGGACTTCTTGCCGGTTCTCTTGTCACCGGTGTTCTGATGGCCATCACCATGTCCAACGCCGGCGGCGCTTGGGATAACGCGAAGAAATTCATCGAAAACGGCAACTTCGGCGGCAAAGGTTCTGAATCCCATAAGAACGCCGTCGTCGGTGATACTGTCGGTGACCCCTTCAAAGATACTTCCGGTCCTTCCCTTAACATTCTGATTAAGCTCATGACCATCGTATCTGTTGTATTCCTTCCCCTTTTCCTTAAGTAATAACAAAACAAAAATTCCCTCTGTAGCAATACAGAGGGAATTTTTTTACAGTTTGTCTATATATTTTTCTGTAAAATATGGTAGAATATAGTCAGTAAAATAAATATTATAACGTCCGTTTTGCAGAAAGGATTTTCCATGTCGAACGAAGTTCAGAATGAGGCCGAAATTCGGAATCAATTAGAAGAGATTTTTTATAACAAAAACACATTGGACTATATTGAGGATCATACCCGTGAATACGCGGAATTGATGGCCTATTATCGCTGCGCGATCATGGAAGTGGAGACAAAGTTCAACGTGCTGAACGAGCAGTTTTCACTTCAATTTGACCGCAACCCCATTGAGAGCATTAAAAGCCGTCTGAAACGTCCTGCCAGCATCCGAAACAAATTGGAACGCTATGGCTTGGAATTTTCCCTGGACAGTATTCGGGATAACATTCACGACATAGCCGGCATTCGTGTAGTCTGTTCTTTTATTGGCGACGTCTATTTTCTTGCTGACGCTCTTCTGAAACAGGATGACATCACATTGATTTCCCGAAAAGATTATATTAAACATCCCAAACTCAGCGGTTATCGAAGCCTTCATTTAATTGTCGGGGTTCCGATTTTCCTTTCCGACGAAAAACGCATGATGAAGGTCGAAATTCAGTTCCGTACCATGGCTATGGACTTCTGGGCCAGCTTAGAGCATCAGCTTCGCTATAAAAAGAACTTCAGTTTTACGGAAGAAATGTCCCGGGAACTGAAAGAATGCGCGGAAACCAGCGCCGAATTGGATCAGAAAATGGAAAACATCCGAAAAACGGTACGTGCCTCGCTCGATCAATACAATACATAAAAAGCGCCGCGTCAAGCGGCGCTTTTTATACGCGAAAAAAACACCGACTTTTATGATACGCTCTTTGCGTATACAAAACATAAAAGGAGAATGTTTATGAAATCCATCTCAAAAATCGTTATTCCCCTCGTCCTGCTGTGTCTGTTTTCCGCCTGTGGTCGAAAGGAGATTCCGCTGCCTTCCCCTGCTTCCGAGGTGTCTTCGGTAAGTCAGTCATCCGAGTCCCCTATCATTCCAAACAAACCACCGGAAGAAAAGGACGAGGAAGAAAATCCAAATCAAACGACCGTAACTTTACAGGACTTCCTCGAAAGTTACGAATCGTTCATTGACCGCTACGTCGCCTTTATGAGGCGTTATAAAGACAGTGATGATCCTTTGAGCATGCTCAGCGATTATCTGGAGATCCTTCGGGAATATACCGCATTTGAAACCGCTCTTCAAGGTTACGACCTTTCGACCATGTCTGAAGCCGACGCTCTCTATTATTCCGAAGTCATGCTCCGCTGCTCGCAGAAAATGCTTACTATCGCCGAATGAAAAAAAGGGGCAGTACCGAAGGTGCTGCCCTTTTTTCGTTTTATTCCAAAATTTTCGATGCACTGGAAGTACCGATCCTAGAAGCGCCAGCTTCAAGCATCGCACAGGCGGTTTCAAAATCCCGGATACCTCCGGCCGCTTTGACTCCCATCTCCGGCCCAACCGTTTCCCGCATCAGCTTTACGTCTTCCACGGTTGCTCCGCCATGAGAAAAACCGGTGGAGGTTTTAACAAACTGAGCTCCGGCCCGTTTTACCGCCAGACAGGCTTTCACTTTTTCCTCGTCCGTCAAAAGACAGCACTCAATAATGACCTTCAAAATGGCCCTGTTGTCACAGGCGTCCAGAACGATAGCGATATCGTCCTCTACGCGGCGCCAATCGCCCACTTTGGCCGAGGCCACATCAATGACCATATCGATCTCTTCAGCTCCGTCTTCGATGGCACAGGCGGCCTCAAAGGCCTTCGCGGCAGAAGCGGTAGCTCCAAGCGGAAAACCGACCACCGAGCAGGTTTTAATTCCGGTTCCCTTCAACTGCTTATGCACAAAATAGACATTCAGCGAGTTGACACAAACAGCGGCGGCACCATATTGTTTTGCCTCATCACAAAGCGTTTTGAGCTGTTCATGGGTCGCGTCCGGTTTCAGCAGGGTACAATCCAATGTTTTAGCTACTTCCGTTTTATCCATATCCGTTCTCCTATCAGCCACATCCGCCGCAGGACCCGCAGTCTCCGGAACAACCACCCTGTTCCGGTTTCGTTACGGTATCCGGATCATCTCCAGCCGCGGACATCTGAAGAATATGAATAACATACTCAAAAAGCTCATTAAATTCGTCTTGAGCCTCATTATAAACGACCATTTTCGGATCGTTGGTAATCTCGTCATACATGGTACGGACCGTCTGATCCAGTTCCTCGATCTTTGCGTCATCCCGCTCCGGTTTCGAAACCTCTTTGGTCAATTCATACCGTTTCATATTGAAGTCGGCGATTTTTTCCTGAAGAGCTTCATCATCCTCCACATCTTTCTGCGTCATGTTGAGTTTGATATAGCTTTCATCCGCCTGAATTTTCTTGCCCAGTTCCCGGGTCATTTCAATAAGATCCATTTTTATTCCTCCGTTTTAATAATTTCTCCATCCAACGCCCATCCGAGCGATTCTTTCAAATAAACTTTGGCAAAGCCCCGTTTTACTTCAGCGCGTGGAGCTCGCACTACCAGATTTTCAAAACTTCGTCCACTGATATAATCCGCTCCGACGTCCACCTCATCATCAAACAAAACCGTTGTCGTCTTTCCGACGTAAGAGGCGTTGACTTTGTGGCTGATTTCCGTTTGCAGATCTAAAAGCTCCTGAAACCGCCGGGACGAAACCTCCGGCGGGATCTGGTTTTCCATAACGGCGGCCTTGGTTCCCTCTCGTTTGGAATAAATAAAGCTGTACGTCATCGACCAGTTGGCCTTTCGGGAAAGTTCCATGGTCTTTTGGAAATCTTCCTCCGTTTCGCCGGGAAAACCGACGATGATATCACTGGTGATCGTGATATCCGGCACGATCTCCCGAGCCATCTTCAAAAGATCCAGATAATGTTCCGCCGTATAGTGCCGGTTCATCCGGCGAAGAACGTCATCAGAACCACTTTGCACCGGAAGGTGTATATAATGGCAGACCTTTTCGCAATCACGAATGGCCTCCAAAAGCTCTTTTGTACAGTCCTTGGGATGCGAAGTCATAAATTTAATGCGAAAATCACCGGGAATGGCGTTCACCTGCCGCAGGAGCTCGGCAAAAGTGATCGAATTTTCCAAGCCTTTCCCGTAGGAATTGACGTTTTGTCCCAAAAGCGTGATCTCTTTATAGCCGGCGGCCACGATTTCTCTCGCTTCCGCCAGAATATTTTCCGGTTCCCGGCTCTTTTCCCGACCACGGACAAGCGGCACGACACAATAAGTGCAAAAATTGTCACAGCCGTGCATAATGGGAAGATTGGCTTTCATATCATCGTCCCGATGGATGGGAAGAGCCTCCATCATACAGCCTTCGCCCTCGCCGATATCGAAAAGACGTTTTTTCCCTCTCAGATGCTTATAAACCAGCTCCGGAAGACGGGGCGCGGCGTGTGTTCCGAAAACGATATCAACAAAAGGATAGCTTTCCCGGAATTTCTTCGCGATATGCTCCTGCTGTACCATACAGCCACAGACTGCGATGATCATATCCGGGTTTTCGCTATGAGCCTTTTTCAGAATACCGACGTTACCGAAAACCCGTTTCTCAGCGTTCTCACGAATAGCGCAGGTATTAAAAATGACAAATTCCGCTTTTTCCGCTGACTCCACCAACGTATAGCCCATCTGCTCCAAAATCCCCTCCAGCTTTTCGCCGTCGGAAAAATTCTGCTGACAACCATAAGTATGGACAAAAGCGGTATGGGGTCCCGGCTTTTTCTCAAGAAGAGCACGGACAGACTCGATGTAATTCAGTTCTGCCATAGGAATTTCCTTTCCCTTTGTGAATTAAAACAAATGCGACGGCTTTTTCCGCCAAAAAAACAACTTTTATTATAGTATCACGTGATAAAGATTTATGCAATAGGATGATGCCGGGATGTTTAATCCGCTCTGTTCGCGGCCATAATATCTCTGTATCAAAAATACGGAGCGTGAGAAAAATGACGGTTAAACGAGGAGATATCTTTTATGCGGATCTGAGCCCCGTTGTCGGTTCGGAACAAGGTGGAATTCGTCCCGTACTTATCGTACAGAACGACGTTGGCAACCGCTACAGTCCGACGGTCATTGCCGCCGCCATTACCAGCCAGAAAGACAAAGCCAAATTACCGACCCATATCGAGGTTTCCTCCCAGAACTGCGGCCTTGCCAAAGATTCCATCGTTCTTTTGGAACAGATCCGCACCCTTGACAAAAAGCGTCTGAAAGAACACATGGGTCGGCTTGACAACGGCTCCATGGGACGCGTTGATGAAGCCCTTTCCATCAGCTTCGGTCTGGGACAGAACGGATAAGAACCGGTTTCCCGGTTCTTTTTTATTGGTAACTTTCCGCGATCGCCCGGGCTCTCGCCTTCAGATCCTCCCGCAGCTTTTCCGGTTCCACCACCGTCAAGTCCGACGCAGAAAATTGGGACAGCCATCGAAGCAAACCTTCTCCTTCCGAGGCAAAAACTTCAGAACGGAAGCGGTTTTCCCCGATGGATTCAATGGGAACATTCTCTCCGAAACGGGCTCGAAAGTCTTTTGCGATTTTCTGACTGCCTTCCAATACTACCCGGATGATCTCACCGGTGTACATGTTGATATTATGCCTCAAATACTCCCCGATAGAAAAATTCTCGTCCAGTTCCTCAATTTCCTCTTTGGGACGGATGCGCTCTTTCAAAATCTCCACGTCCACCATCATTTCCACCCGAAAATGGGTCAAATGATTGTGGCTTTTGCTGTTCCCGATCAAAAAATAGCCGTCGTCCATCCAGCAGAGATAATACGGCGAGATCTCATAAGTATGGCCGTCCCGTTTCAGCTTCATTCCGCCGTCCGGTTGGATCTCCAGATAATGAAACGAGATTTTTCGTCCCTGTTTGATCGCGTTGATGATTTTATCAATGGAAAACCGTACCGTGCGGTTTTTCGGTTTGATCTGTTCATCAATAAAGCTCTGTTCCCGGATCAGCTCTTCCCCTGTGGCTGTTGCCATCGTGCAGATTTTGTCCACCAACGTGCGGGAATCATTATATGGAAGGAATTTCGCTCCGGAAATGGCGTCGGCAATCATTTTCAGCTCATAATCCTCAAAAAGCTGATCAGTCATATAATAGCCCTTTTTCAGCTCGTCACAAAGAATGATCGAATAGCCGGAATTGCGGAGAACGGCGATATCCCTCGCCACCGATTTTCGCTCCGCTTTGATCCCTTTGGTTGCCAGATAAGCGATCAACTCGTTGGTGTTGACTGGATGCTGCTCGTCCGTCTTTTTTAAAAATTCGAGAATATACAGCAATTTTTCTTTGGTCTGTCCCTCCATCGGTGTCCCGCCTTTCTTTTTTGATTTTCTATTCGTTTAGTTGAAGCCGCGGAATCCTTTACCAATGATCTCGCTACTGTTGGTAATCATAATAAACGCTTCCGGATCCACTTCTTTGACGTAGCGTCGGAGCAATACCGCCTGACTGCGCTTCATGACCGCTAAAATGACATTCTTTTCCCGGTGCGTATAAGCTCCCTCCGCTTTATAAATCGTCGCGCTTCGATGTAAGGTCTGCTGAATAAACTCGCAGATCGGCTCCGGTTTCATCGTGATGATCGTAAAATATTTGCAAAGATTGAAGTTTTCGATGGCGCTATCGATGACCAGCGTTTTAGCGAAAAGGCCGGTGATCGAGAAAAGACCGGTTTCAAAATCAAAGACAACGAACGAACTGAGGGCAATAAAGAGGTCCACGATGAAAATGGCCGAACCGATTTCGATGGTGGTGTACTTTTTCAAAATCATTGCCACAATATCTGTACCGCCGCTGGACGCGTCAATATTAAAAAGAATGGCGGAAGCGATACCCGGTACCCCCACGGCGAAAATCAGTTCCAACACCGGCTGATTGGTCAGAGGCGCTTCCAACGGGAAAAACTTGTCCAACGCCGAAATGCCAACGGTGGCCAAAAGGCATACGTAAATCGTTTTTCCTCCAAAACCTTTGCCCAAAACCACCATACCGATCACCAAAAGGATCCCGTTCATGATAAGGTTCAGCGTACTGGCCGGAATGGGGACAATGTTTCCGAGAATAATCGAAAGACCTGTCACACCACCAAAGGTAAAATTATTGGGATATTTGAAAAGCCACGTGCCAATGGCGGTCAGAACCGCCGCCAGTGTCAGCTCTCCGAATGTCAGCCAGTTTGCCTTGGTTATTTTCCGTTTTTCCATGGTATCCCCCTTCAAATAACCTGAAATAAGTAAAATTTTAGATAGTCCGTTTCCTCCACGTTCCAAAGAATCGGGTGATCCGGTGCCTGCTGTCTGGCCTCAATCTGCCGAAGCTCTACGGAAGCGTCTTTGGCCGCCGCGTGAAGCATTTTAACAAAAAGCTCATCCGGCATAAAGTGAGAACAGGAACAGGTGGCGAAATAACCGCCCCTCGGCAGTAGCTTCATCGCTCTGAGATTAATCTCCTTATATCCTTTGGAAGCGCTGTCCACCGTTTTCCGGGACTTCGTGAACGCCGGTGGGTCAAGAATGATAAAATCGTATTTTTCCGCCGAATTTTCCAAAGCCGGAAGTAAATCGAAAACATTGGCGACCCGAAAACTCATGCGGTCGGAAAGGCCATTCCTTTCCGCGTTCTTTTTTGCCATTTCAATGGCGGAATCGGAGATATCCACGGCGCAGACGTGCTCGGCGCCTCCTTTTGCCGCGTTCAAAGCAAACGAACCGGTATGGGTAAAGCAATCCAGCACCCGTTTTCCTTTGGCCAATTTGGCTACCGCCAGCCGATTATATTTCTGATCGAGGAAAAAGCCCGTCTTTTGGCCGTTTTCAAAGTCCACTTCATATTCGATCCCATTTTCCACGATCGTCGTTACCGTGGAATCCGGGATCGGAAGACCGGGAAGCGGATACCAACCTTTGTTTTCCTCCAGTCCCTCCAAATTTCGGATACTAACGTCGTTTCTTTCATAAATTCCGGAAATTTTCTGCCCGTCCTCGGTTAAGACCTCGTAAAGAAGCGGGAAAATAAGATCTTTCCGCTTTTCTATTCCCACCGAAAGGGTTTGTGTCACAAGAATTTCTCCAAACCGATCCACCGTAAGACCCGGAAACTGATCCGCTTCTCCAAAAATGACACGGCAGCAGGAAATATCGTTTCCCATCACCGTTTTCCGGTAATCCCAAGCGTAGCGAATGCGGCGCTTAAAAAACTCCCGATCAAACTTGTCGTTGGCGTTGCGGGAAATCAGACGAATACGGATCTTACTATTCCTGCTCAAAAATCCGGTGCCGATATATTTACCTTTTTCGCTGATAACATCGACCAAAGCGCCGTTTTCACAGTCTTCGCTGAGAGATCGCACTTCTGTATCATAAATCCACGGGTGACCGCCCATAGCCGAAAGCTCCGCTTTCTTCGTTACCGTCGCCTTGGGATAATTTCTCTCTGTTTTCATGGATTTTCTCCTTTATTAAAAAAATCTTCCGGGTAAAATTCCTTAATAAGTATCGGTTCGTCTTTTTCCAAAAAAGCCACAGAAAGGATTGCCTTTTTCCATTCTTCTGTATGAATATAAAAGTCCTTGCCGGAAACCGTGACTTTTTGATCCTCCGGGATAACCGAAAAGCTCGAAAATGGCACCGAAAGGCCATCCCCGGTCAATTTGACCGCTGCCTCTTTTCTTGTCCAAAGGCGAAGGAACCGAACAGGATCCTCTCCAATCATATCCTGTTCTTCCTTTGTAAAAGAGCGGCGCAGAACGTTTTTTCGAATGAATACCGCTTTTTGGATATCCACCCCCACTGGTTTTTCCGAAACAGCGAGCACCGCAAAAGATCCGCTGTGAGAAATGGAAAAATAAGGCGCGTCATCCATATAGGGTTTGCCGTGCTCAAAAAAACGAAGCGGCTTCTTTTCCGAATAGCCCAAAACCTTTTGAAGCATAAGCCCCGTCAGAACCGAGAGCATTTTGTCCTCGGTTCTTCTAAGTCGTTCCGTCTTTTCCTTCCGCTCTTTTGGCAAAAGGGAAAAGCCTTTTTCAAAAGTCCCCGTAAAATTTTCGGCGTCACAATAATAGATCGTCAGCATAGAAAGAAAAATACCCGTTTACTTTCCGTCAATATTTGTTATAATGTTATGGAACACTTTATTTTATCATATTTTGCCCTATTTGCAAAGAGATTTTTTCGAAAAGGAGGACTGTCTTACGGATCGCAATAAAGTCATCCTGTGCTCATTGAGTTCCAAATATGTCCATTCTCCCCTGGCTCCGTGGTGTTTAGCCGCCGGAATCCGTACCTACAGCCAGATGGTTTTTGATTATAAAATCGTCGAAGGCACCATCAATGAACCGCTCGAAAAAATCGAGGAACGGATCGTCGCTGAAAATCCTTCCATCCTGGGACTTTCCTGCTATATCTGGAATTTTCAGTCCGTCAAAGAACTCGGCAAACGGCTGAAAAAATCTCTCCCCGGGCTTCAAATCATCCTCGGTGGTCCGGAAGTTTCCTATAACGCTTGCGAAGTATTATCCCTTTACAGCTGGTGCGATTATGTCATTTCCGGAGAGGGCGAATACCCTTTCTCGGCGCTTTGTGACGCCATTTTCTCCCATTCCGATCCAGCCATTCCCGGCGTCTGTTACCGTGGAAACCGTGGGGTGGTGCTTTCTGAACCCTACATCGGTGAAGGAGAGCCACCTTCCCCCTATTGCGATGACTACTTTGCCTCTTTACACGGTCGAATCTGCTATTTGGAGACCAGCCGCGGTTGTCCCTATTCCTGCGCGTTTTGCCTTTCCGGTCGCTGCGGCGGTGTTCGCTTTTTTAATTTAGACCGGGCTAAACAGGAAATGCTTCTTTTGGCCAACAGCGGCACCCAGACTGTCAAACTGGTTGACCGCACGTTCAACGCTAATAAAGAACGTGCCAAAGAAATCTGGCGTTTTATCATTGCCGAGCATGGCAAGGGAATCCCGAACGGCGTTTGCTTTCATTTTGAGATCGCCGGCGATATTCTGGACGAGGAATCCATTGCCATTTTGAACAGCGCTCCCAAGGGCTCCATGCAGCTCGAAATCGGCCTCCAAAGCTTTAACGAAAAGACATTGGCGGCGGTCAACCGGAAAACCAATACCGAACGACTGAAAGCTAACATCCAAAAACTGGTCGCACCGCGAAATATCCACATTCATATCGACCTGATCGCCGGTCTTCCCTACGAGGATCTGGATAGCTTCATTCAAAGCTTCAACATTGCCTATTCGTTGGCTCCCAATATGCTCCAACTGGGATTTTTGAAGCTTTTGCATGGTGCCGCTATGCGAGAAAAACCTGAACAATATCCCTGCGAATTCCGAAAGGAACCCCCTTACGAGGTCATTTCTACCCCTTGGACCGATGAAGCGGTTCTGTGCCGGCTTCACCGGGTAGAAGACGCTTTGGAGCGATTAGCCAACAGCGGACGGTTTGTCCAGACGCTTTCCTATGTTCTTTCGTCCACCGGTCTTTCTCCTTTCGAGCTTTTTGACGGTTTCGGCGCTTTTGTTGCGGATAAAGTGGATGCTTTTGTTCCTCTGGATACTTATACGGAACTTGCCTATTCCTATTTTTGTTCTTTGAAAGGCGTGGAAGAACCGGTGCTCAAAGATTGTATGATCTTTGACCGTATCGCCTCCAACGCCTCCGGAAAATTACCGGACGTGCTCAAGGTCTCCGATCCCGCCATTAAAAAAATCCGTCTTTCCATCGAATCTCAGGAAGCCTTTTGCCGAAAGCCCAACGTCAAACGTGGTTTTGCCCTTCTGTCCTCCGAAAAAGCCGCCATTCTGGCCGACTACATCGAAAAGGACCCCGTAACAGGGCTTTATCTCATACAAAAAGTATTCTATGACCCGGACAATCTGTAAAAAGGACCGGCTGAAAAAAATCAGCCGGTCCTTTTTATCCCTCAATTTGTCGCTTCTGGATTCGAAACTCGTTCATAAACATGGGCAGCATCTTCTGCGAATAGGCTTTGAGCGCATATTCTCCGTTGCAAATGCACCAATCGTATAGAAGAGCCCGCTCGCAAAGAGCATAGGCTTTGACGATCTCGTTGGCGGAAACGTCGTTTCGCAGTTCTCCCCGCTCCTGTCCTTCCACCACAGTAACCCGCAGAAGCTTATAATACGTGCGGCTTCGGTCCAGCAAATGTTTTTCGCTTTTTGTAATCAGTTGGGATGAATAAAGCCGAGCCAAAAGATCAATGGAAATCCGGTTTTCGATCATGCCGAAAAGTTCTTCATTATAAAACATCAGCTTATCAAAGCAATCCATTTCCGGCGCCACCGTTTTTTCCAGTTCCTCATACTTTTCATCAAAAAGATAAGAAAGGGAGCTTAATAAAGCGTCTTTTCCGGCAAAATAATGATAGAAAGAACCCTTGGACGTTTCGGATTCCTCAATGATATCCTCAACGGTCGTGTCATCGTAGCCCTGCTCGTAGAATAGTCTCCACGCGGCGTCAACGATCCGGCTTTTGGTGTTGCGCTGATTTTTTCTCGGCATATCGCTCACCTCTCAGTTTCCATTGTAACATAAGAAGAAAGTGGGAACAACACTATTTTTCTTTTCTCGCCGCATTTTGAAAACTTTTCTTCTGATTTCTTTTTTGTTTTTGACATTTTATCCAAAGATGGGCTTCCTCTCTTGTATTTTATGACGGAACAAGGTATGATAAACGCAGAAATAAAATTTGGAGGTAATGGTATGGATTATAAAGAGAAACTGGAAAAACTCGGTGTTATGGTCCCCCACATTCTTCTTCCCAATGACACGGTCGATTATGCCCGGTATGCCGTCCTGGCCTGCGACCAATATGCCGCTCAACCCGACTATTGGGAGCGTGTCCGCCAAACGGTCGGCGACGCTCCTTCCACCCTTCATATGACTTTGCCCGAAGCCTGGCTTTTGGCCGGCGACAAAGATTACGGCAAACGTAACGAAGCTATGAACCGCTATCTTTCCGATGGTACTCTTTGTGATATCGGGGAGGCCATGGTTTTCAATCACCGGCAAACCCCCGACGGAATGCGCCACGGTCTTATCGCCGCTTTTGATCTTGAACAGTATGACTATCAGCCCGGCGGCGACAACCTCATCAAAGTCACCGAGCGCACCGATTTTTCCCGAGTCGTTCCCCGTATGGAGATCCGCCGTCACGCTCCTTTGGAACTTCCCCACGTGCTCATGCTCATTATCGACAAGGAGGACAAGCTGATGACCATGCTTGACCGGGAGTACGACAACATGGAACCGCTCTATGACTTTGATCTGATGGAAGGCGGCGGTCACCTTTCCGGCAAAAAAGTCGCTAATCCGTCTCTTCTTCAAAAAGTGGCCGATACCATGGAGGAAATTTTTCTCGAAAATGACAGCCGTTTTTCCTTTGCCATCGGCGATGGAAACCACTCCCTTGCTTCCGCGAAAAGCTACTGGGAGGAACTGAAAAAGACGCTTTCTCCGGAAGAGCAGAAAAACCATCCGGCCCGCTACTGTCTGGCGGAGATCATCAACCTCTACGATCCGGCCATGCCTTATGAATGTATGAACCGTTTGCTCTCCGGCGTATCCGACCCCGAAAAAGCGCTTTCCGAAATGGGGCTTTCGCTGTCGTCTCTTCCTTCTTTGCAGGAACTGCAGCCCATTCTGGATTCCTATCTGGAAAAGCACCCCGAAGTTACCCTCGAATACGTTCACGACGCCGACACCTGTGAAAATCTCGGTAAAAAGGAAGGCTGTATCGCTTTTGTCTATCGATCCTTCGACCGGGACAGCGTTCTGCAAATGATTCAAAACAACGCCGTCTTCGTTCGCAAAAGCTTTGCCATGGGACACCCGTTTGAAAAACGGTATTATCTGGAAGCTCGAAAAATTGTGCGGTAATTGGATTTTTTTCCCTTTCATAATCGTTTTTGTTTTTGCCAAAATAATGGTGCAAACGCAAAATGATTAAAGGAGTGTAAAATCAATGTCTAACAAACAGTCCAAAGAAACTCTTGAAAGAGTTAAACAGGAAGCTGCCAATGAAGTTGGCGTAAACCTCAAACAGGGTTATAACGGCGACCTCACTTCCCGTCAGGCCGGTTCTGTCGGTGGCCAGATGGTCAAGAAGATGAGTACCATACGACGCGCGAGTTACACCCGCGCAGACCGCACCGCGCCGGGGCACGAAGTGGAAGTGAAATACATAGCAGCGATTGCCATTTAGGAGGAATATAGGGATGAAAAGACTGATTTCCTGCGAGTTTAATATGGATACTGCCTGTGTGGAGCTGAAATACTCTGACGGCAGTATGATTGCCATCGACACTATTGCTGTGGAAAATGAGGTTGCCGATAATATGTATCAGCGTTCCGAACTGGACTGGATGATTTACAACAAGCCGCTGGAGTATGCACAGCTTGTACTTGGAGGTGACTTGCAGGCATACTTGAAAGAAACACCGGAACATAGGCTGATAGATTAACAGTAAATATAGCAGCGCCCACCGATCAAAATCATAATCGGTGGGCACATTTTTTATTGTTCCGTTATATCCAGTCCGACGAAAAAATCATCGTAACTGCACTTATAAATCTTTTTCAACTCAATCAAAACGCTGGCGCGGATATTCAGTTCTCCGGCTTCATATTTCGCGTATGTCGTGCGGCCAATGTCACAGCCACGGCGCTGAAGCTCTGCACACAGCTTTTCCTGAGAAAGCCCGCTTTCAGCTCTCAGCCTTCTTAGATTGTCGCCCATATTGCGGTCACGCCGTATTTTCTGTTTCATTTCCTCACCTCGCATACCTGATTGACCAGTATTGGTTGCAGATTATCTATATGGTATGCTACAATGAGGAAAAATATTGTCCGTGATACTGGTCAACATGAGCTGGAGGAGAAAAATGAGCGTGTGTACTTTCTTTGGTCATCACAACTGTCCGGCAGAGGTGAAGTCGAAGCTACGTAAAGTTCTGACTGATCTGATAGAGAATCATTCGGTGGATGTGTTTTACGTTGGCAACAAAGGAGCTTATGATCGGATGGTTCGCACCGTTCTGCAGGAGCTGGCACAGAAATACGCTCACATCCATTACGCTGTGGTATTGGAGCGTATGCCCGGAAAACGGGACGAAGATATTCCGGAGGACTATTCCGATACCATGCTGCTGGAGGGCATCGAGGAAGTACCTCCGCGTTTTGCGATTGTCTGGCGCAACAAATGGATGCTTCGTCAGTCAGATTATGTTGTAGCCTACGTTACCCATTCCTGGGGCGGTGCAGCACAGTTCGCAGCGATGGCTGAACGGCAACAGAAAACCGTTATCCATCTTTGATTTGTAAATATTTCATGTCTTTCCCGGATCACATTGACTTTTGTCAGATTCCCTGCTATACTAATCTGCGAATGAATCGCAAATTGGAGGTGCTTGTGTGGCGAAGTATATGACGAAACAACGGAAAACTCTGCTCGATTATTTCTCGCGTCATACCCATGAAGCACTTTCAGCAAAACAGATCGCGGATGCACTCGGTGAAGATCAGATCAGCGCCAGCGCCGTGTACCGGAATCTGGCTGCACTGGAGGAAGACGGACTTCTGAAGCGCGTCAGCAAACCCGGAAGTCACGAAGCATTCTTTCAATATACAGACGATTCGGAATGCGTCGAAAAACTGCATCTGTCCTGTAAACGATGCGGGAAAATGTTCCACATGAACACATCCGGCGCGGAGCAGTTGATCCGCACAATCGCGGAAAAGGAAGGCTTTTCCGTTGATCGGTCGGAAACCGTTTTATACGGAATCTGCGAAGCCTGTCAGAAAACATAAACGAAGGGAGGAAGCCATCATGTCAAAGAGAAACCGTATTATGACTGTACTGCTTGCAGCGGCGGTTTTGTTTGTGATGCTTTCCTCTGCCTGCTATATTGCTATCGAAGCCGACCATGACTGCATTGGTGACGACTGCCCGATCTGCTATCAAATCAGCGTTTGCGAAAATACGCTGAGGTCTGTCGGGCAGGCTGTTATCATTCTGATCCTTGCGGCATTCATCGGTATCACTATGTTTTCTATGCCGTCTTTTGCAAAAAAGCCGGCATACAATACCTCTCTCGTCACTCTCAAGGTAAAACTTTCGGATTAAATCAGAACTGATCTCACAAGGGAGCAGTCTATCCTTCCGGGATAGGCGTATCGGCGTTTGCCGCTTCCTTGTATTTTTGCGCTCATTTTCAGTTTCTGATTTCATTCGGAGGTTTATTTTTATGAAAAAAATTGTTTCTGTTCTGCTTGCCGTCCTGATGCTTGCAGGCATTCTCACCGGCTGCGGCAAAGTGCCCACAGGCAATAGCGAAAAACTGTCCATCGTGACTACCATCTTCCCGGAATACGACTGGGTGATGAATATTCTCGGCGAAAAAGCCTCTGACGCTGACGTCACTATGCTCCTTGATAACGGTGTTGATCTGCACAGCTATCAGCCCAGTGCAGACGATATCATCAAGATTTCCCGCTGTGACCTCTTTATCTACGTTGGCGGCGAATCCGATGGATGGGTTGAGGACGCGCTGAAAGAAGCGACCAATAAGGATATGGTCGTGATCGACCTTCTCGACGTGCTCGGCGATGCCGTCAAGGAGGAAGAGGTCAAGGAAGGTATGGAAGC
>CALCUE010000027.1 GCA_937906945.1 uncultured Clostridia bacterium
TCATTCACTACCGCGCCGAGCGCTTCGCGCTTCCTCTGACGAGGGGCGCAAGGCGGCGATTCGCGCCGCCGGTGCTCCCGCACCAAAAGCCGATTGTCGGGAGCCTTCGCGCCGAAAAGACAAAAAAGCCTCCCCTTTTCGGGGAGGCTTTTCAATTTTGTGGTTCAGTTGTCGGCGGGAACGGCGTGACGAAGCTGTTCGAGGACTTCCTCGGAAAGCGGGATCGCCCGTTTGCAGCGGGGACAGAGATAGGTCGGGCGGTTATAGCCCGCCGGGATCAGAACGGGTTTCTGGCAGAACGGGCAGAAGATCTCGATGCCCTCTTCTTCTTCAACGATCATGGGAATGACCACCTTTCGCTTTTTTCTGCCTTTCAGTATAGCACGGCGGCGAAAAAACCGCAAGAGGCAGAAAAGGTCTTTTTGCCTTTATACCTTATTAAATGGGACACGGTGGAAAAAAGATTTTTCCCAAAGGGAAGAAAAATGGCAGGTTAATAGAAATTTAATAGAAAATCTGCGATTTTTTCTCTTGACACTTCCTTAGAGGGAGTATATAATAGGCTTGTTACATTTATGTACGAAGAACTTTATGTTCTTTAGCTCCGGCCCACTGGCGAAGGAGGGAAAAGGTAATGGCAGAAATCCATGTCAAAGAAAATGAATCTCTTGACAGCGCTCTCAGACGTTTTAAACGCTCCTGCGCACGCTCCGGCGTCCTCGCGGAGGTCAGAAAACATGAGGCCTATGAGAAGCCTTCGGTAAGACGTAAAAAGAAATCCGAGGCTGCCCGTAAGAGAAAGTATTAATCAAAAAAGGATGGCGGATGGCTCGTTGGAGCCGTCCGCTTTTTCTTTTTCCGGAAAGGAGATGAGCGGATGGCGCTTTTGAAAGCGAAATACCGGTTCCAGAACGTTCTTTCGATCACGCCGGAGTTTCTCCGAAACGCCGGTGTTAAAGCGATTCTGATCGACGCGGACAACACCCTTTCGCTCCACGGCTCCCAGGAGCCCCATCCCGGCGTTGTGGAATGGCTCCGGAAAATAAAGGAGAGCGGAATTCCTCTCGTCATTATTTCCAATAATGAAAGGGAGCGCGTCGAGCCTTTCGCCAAAAAGCTCGGTCTTCCCTTCGTTGAAAAAAGCAAAAAGCCCCTGCCGAGCGGGTTCAAAAGAGCCTGCCGGACGCTCGGCGTTTCGCCGTCAGAGACGGCGGTCGTCGGCGACCAGATCTTTACCGACGTTCTGGGCGGGAATCTCATTGGGGCGACGGTCATTCTGACCGAACCCCTCGGTCCCGATACCGACAAATTCATCAAAGCCAAACGCCATTTGGAAAAATGGGTCCGATAATTACGAAAAGAGGTCAACAAAATGGATCGTATCAAAAGATTAGCTCTGGAACTTCCCGAAGACATTGACGCCGCCCTCATTACCTCCGATGTCAACCGCAGCTATTATACCGGCTTCAATTCCTCCGCCGGCGCTTTGCTCGTCACCCGGAAAGAGGCCGTCCTTCTTCTGGACAGCCGCTATATCGAAGCGGGCACCAAAAAAGTTACCGACGCCAAAGTCATGCTCATGACGAGCATGGCCAAACAGCTCAACGAGCTTTTTGAGGAATACGGCGTCAAGACCATCGGCATCGAGTCCGGTTACATGACCGTCGAAAGCCTGTTCAGCCTTAAAAAAGTGCTCAACGTCACGATCTTAGACGACCCGCGGCTCAACGCCGTTATTCTTAAAGAGCGCCGGATCAAATCCGCCGAGGAGATGAAAGAGATCCGTGCCGCCCAGTCCATCACCGATAAGGCGTTCCTTCACATGCTGGACGTCATCAAACCCGGTCTTTCCGAAAAGGACCTCCAGCTCGAACTGGATTACTATATGCTCCGAAACGGCGCCACCGGTCTTGCCTTTGACACCATTCTGGCCGCCGGCGCCAACGGCTCCATGCCCCACGCCGTACCCGGCCCCAACATTCTGAAAGAAGGCGACTTCGTCACCATGGACTTTGGCGCCAGCCACAACGGCTATTGCTCCGACATGACCCGTACCGTCGCCCTCGGAAAAATTTCCGACGAGCAGAAAAAGGTCTATGACCTCGTTCTGGCGGCACAGCTGGCCGCTGAGGAAGCCGTTCGTCCCGGCGTTCCCTGCAACGACATTGACAAAATTTCCCGGGATATGATCTACGGCGCCGGTTATGAAGGCAAATTCGGTCACGGACTCGGCCACAGCCTCGGCCTTGAAATTCACGAAAGCCCGCGCTTTTCGCCGCTTTGCGATGACCTCACCGAAGTCGGCATCGTCATGAGCGTCGAGCCCGGCATCTATCTCGACGGCGAGTTCGGTGTTCGCATCGAGGATATCGTCGAAGTGACGCCCGACGGCTGCGACATCATCACCAAGAGCGAAAAGAAACTCATTACACTGTAAAAGATAGCCTTCCCCCTCGGGTATAAAATCCGAGCGCGTCCTGTGGACGATGAAGCGAG
>CALCUE010000028.1 GCA_937906945.1 uncultured Clostridia bacterium
GAGGGAGGTGGATTTTTGCCGAAGGCAAAAAGACGAAAGGAGCCCGGCGACCAACAATAAAGCCGGATGAAACTCTGAATGAACGGAATTTAGAAAAAACGCCTCTGTCTTTTCGCTTCTGCGAACTGTTTCCCGGGTCGCCAATCTCCCTCAGTCAGCCTCCGGCTGACAGCTCCCTCTCGGAGGGAGCCTACGCGCCGCAAAGCCATAAAAAAATCCCGTCCTTACGGACGGGATTTTTTTAGTCCAGACCAAGGAAGAAATCCTCATAGGAACAATTATAAATTTTTTTCAGCGTGACAAGAACGCTAGCACGGATATTCAATTCGCCGGCTTCATATTTGGCGTAGGTCGTCCGACCGATATCACAGCCTCGCCTCTGCAATTCGGCACAGAGTTTTTCCTGCGAAAGGCCGGATTGAGATCGAAGTCGCCGAAGATTGTCGCCCATCGAAAGATCACGGCGAATTTTCTGTTCCATAAAAACACTTCCCAACAAATTGACCAGTATTGGTTGCAACACTTGGTATTGTATGCTATACTGGGGGAAAATATTGTCCGCTATACTGGTCAATTTGGAGGGTAATATGGCTACCTGTGTGTTTTTTGGACATAGGGATTCCCCGACGGGGTGGGAAAAGGATTTATTCTATTTGTTATCGGATTATATCGAAAATAAAAAAGTTACGTCTTTTTACGTGGGAAACAACGGTAATTTTGATTGTAGCGTGCGGAAAGTTCTGAAACAATTGAAAGGGCGTTATCCTCAAGTTCATTATGCGGTCGTTTTAGCCTATCTTCCTGAAAAGCCGGAAGCGGATTTCGAGGGAAATTCGCTTTTTCCCGATGGGATTGAAATGGTTCCACGGCGTTTTGCCATTGATTACCGAAACCGATGGATGATTGAGCAAGCGGATTTCGTGGTCACTTATGTTACCCGTTCTTTCGGTGGAGCGGCGAAGTATAAGGCGCTTTCGGAGAAAAAGGGAAAAACAGTTATAAATCTGGCCGCAAAGCCATAAAAAAATCCCGTCCTTACGGACGGGATTTTTTGTGTTTTTTCAATTATTTTCTTTTGGAAACAACATAGGCGATACCGGCCAGAACGGCAACAGCGCCGCAGGCAGGCAAGACAACGGGTGCGCCGGTGGTGGGGTTCTCCTCTTCCGGTCCGTCAAGAACGATGACGTCAACGTTCCGGTTGTCAGTCTCTCTTTCAACGATCCGGATGACCAGATCGCCATCACGGTACGGTTGGTTGGCAACGGCAAGGGCCGTCACCGCAAGGGAAAGAACGATGACAAGAGCGAGCGTGATGGCTAATACTTTTTTCATAAAAATTCCTCCTCAAAAACGCGGTTAATCCGCTTATTTGTCTTCATCATAACGCATTCTTTTCACTTGTCAAGGGCTTTTGTGCAATTTTCTTATAATTTTTTAACAATTTTCGTATTTTTTGGTTTTCAGGGAGAAAATCGCAAAAAAAACGCCCTTTTTGAAGGGCGTTTTCGGCTTTATTCTTCGGATATGGTCGGTTCGGTGACGGGGGTCTCTTCCGGTTCGGCAGAGGGGACTTCGGCCATCAGACGGGCGAATTCCTCGCCGGTGACCTTTTCTTTTTCCATCAGAACGGCGGCGACGGCGTCGAGCTTTTCACGGTGTTCGATCAGAATGGCCTCGGCTTTCTCGTAGGCGTTGTCGATGAAGAGGCGGATCTCGGCGTCGATGTCGGAGGCGACCTCGTCGGAATAGTGGCGACCCTGGCTTAAATCACGGCCGAGGAAGATCTCGTTTTCATCGGAGCCATAGACCATGGGGCCGAGCTTTTCGCTGAAGCCGTAACGCATGACCATGTTCCGGGCGATGCCGGTGGCCCGTTCAATGTCGTTGGAAGCGCCGGTGGAGATATCGCCGAGCACCAGTTTTTCGGCCACACGACCGCCAAGCAGGGTGCAGAGTTCCTCCTCCATATAGCCTTTGGTCACGTAGTTGCGGTCCTCGCTGGGAAGGCTCATGGTGTAGCCGCCGGCATAGCCGCGGGGCACGATGGAGATTTCATGGACCGGGTCCTGCGTCTCGCAGAAATAGGTGACGACGGCGTGACCGGCCTCGTGATAGGAGGTGAGGCGTTTGTCCTTGTCGCTGACCTTCCGGGATTTTTTCTCCGGACCGGCGACGACCTTGATGGTCGCCTCCTCGATCTCCTGCATAGTGATGGCTTTCTTTTTGCGGCGTGCCGCCAGAAGAGCGGCTTCGTTGGTGAGGTTTTCCAGTTCCGCGCCGGTGAAACCGGCGGTGGATTTGGCGATGACGGAAAGATCGACGTCCGGCGCCAACGGTTTATTGCGGGTGTGGATCTTCAGAATGGCTTCACGGCCTTCCACGTCCGGAGCGCCGATGGTGATCTGGCGGTCGAAACGACCGGGACGAAGGAGCGCCGGGTCCAGAATGTCCGGACGGTTGGTGGCCGCCATGACAATGATGCCGGTGTTGTTGCCGAAGCCGTCCATCTCGACAAGAAGCTGGTTCAGCGTCTGTTCACGTTCATCGTGACCGCCGCCGAGACCGGCGCCTCTGTGGCGGCCGACGGCGTCGATCTCGTCGATGAAGACGATGGCCGGCGCGTCTTTTTTGGCCTGACCGAAGAGGTCACGGACACGGCTGGCGCCGACGCCGACGAACATTTCGACGAAGTCGGAACCGGAGATGGAGAAGAAGGGGACGCCGGCTTCGCCGGCGACGGCTCTGGCCAGAAGGGTCTTACCGGTACCGGGTTGACCGACCAGAAGAACGCCTTTCGGGATCCGGGCGCCGAGGGCGTTGAACTGGGTCGGGTGTTTCAGAAACTCGACGATCTCCTCCAGTTCCGCTTTTTCCTCGTTGCATCCGGCGACATCCGCGAAGGTGGTGGGTTTATCGCCGTTTTTATCCTTATAGTTGGCTTTGCCGAAGTTCATAACGTTGCCGCCGCCACCCTGCTGGCGCATCATAATGAACCAGAAAACGCCCATGGCGCCGACGAGCAGGAGCGTCGGGATCAGGGAGATCCACCACGGGGTCTCTTTGATCGGTTCATAGTCCGGCTGCATGGCGGTGACGTCGAGGTCCTTTTTCTCGATGATGCGGTTGACGTCGTTCAGAAACACGTTGACGTTGGGGACGGTATAGGTAAGTTCCTCTTTCTGGTCAACGACTTTGGCGGTGAGGTTTCCGGTGCCGAGTTCCAGTTTATAGGTCTCGATTTTTCCTTCCTCGAAAAGCTCGAGTACCTCGTAGTACTTCATCGGGGTGACTTCCTCTTTCGACATGGTGAAGAGAAGACAGGCGAGGAAGATCAGAAGGACGAGGACCGACACGTAGGAAAGGATACTGCGTACTTTTTTGTTCAAGTGATCAACTCCGAATTATCAAAATTTATGCGAAGGGTGAAAAGACTTATTTGGAATAGACTTCCCGTTTCAGGATGCCGATGTAGGGAAGGTGACGGTACTGCTGGTTATAGTCCAGACCATAGCCGACGACGAATTCATCCGGCACGACAAAGCAGGCGTAATCCGGGTGGATATCGACCTGGCGGCGTTCCGGTTTATCCAGAAGGGTGCAGATGCGGATGGAACTGACGTTCCGCTGTTTGAGCACGTTGGTGAGATAGGAGAGCGTGAGGCCGCTGTCGAGGATATCCTCGACGATGAGGACGTCATAGCCGGAAAGATCGTGGTCCAAATCCTTGAGGATCCGGACAACACCGGAGGTTTTGACGCCGGCGCCATAGCTCGAGACCGACATAAAGTCGATGGAGATCGGGATGGTGATGGCGCGCATCAGATCGGCCATAAAAATGACGGAGCCTTTGAGAACGGAGACCAGCATCAGGTTTTTGCCTTCGTAATCGGCGCTGATCTGTTTGCCCAGTTTACGGACGGTCCTTTTGAGGTCCTGTTCGGAAAAAAGAACTTTCTCGATGTCATCTTTCATATTGTACTTCATTTTGTCGTAGCCTCCGGCTCTATTTTTTGTATATTTGAAGCGGTCATAACGACCGCTGCCATAACGGTATCCTCCGAAAGGCGGGCCCTTTTCGCGGCGCCGAACCCTTCGACCCAGAGAATGCCTGCGTCATCGGCGACGACAAGGACCGAATTCCGGTCCGCCGGCGCGATGGCGGCTTCGTTAAACAGTTTTTTCAGCGTTTTGGTTCCGCCGTGGACATCGACTTTGTCACCGGCCTTGCGGGAACGGATCACGGCGACGCCCTGTATTTTATCATAGTCAAACGTATTTTTTAAGGGATAATCGTAAACTTTGTATGAATTTTTTGTTTTTTCCGGCGGGAAAAGGAAAATTTCGGCGGTTTTCTCCGGGGAAAGAACGATCTTTCCCGGCGCGAAAGGCTGTTCGGGAAAAGGTTCGGTGGGTTTCGCCTTTTCCGAAACGGAAAGAAGACCGTCTTTTTCACGAAGATAGCGGTCCTTTTGCCACTCGATCTGGAAATCGCCGCCGAGAGAGGTGAAAAGCGTTTCCACCCGGTCATAGTCCGCTGAAAAGCCGTTTTGTTCCAAAAGAAGGGTCAAAGCGGTCTTCAAAACGGCGGGATGGGCTTTTCGGAAAACGGCGGCGGCGTAGCCGCCTTCGGTCTTCGCCGCTTCCAAAAGACTTTCGGCGCTTTGGGAAAGGAAATCCCGGGCTTCGGCAAGGCTTTCTTCCGTATGGAGGAAGTTTTTTTCAAAGGCGGGGTTCAGTTCCCGAAGGACCGGAACGACCTTGTGGCGCAGACGGTTGCGGGCGTAATCGTCGGTGAGGTTGGTGCTGTCGGTAACGAAGGGAACGCCGTTTTCCCGGCAATAGGCTTCGATCTCTTCCCGGGAAAAGGAAAGGAGCGGGCGGATGATTTTTCCCCGAACGGCGGGGATCCCGCAGAGTCCCGGCAGGGCCGTGCCTCTTGCCAGACGGAAAAGGACCGTTTCGGCGTTGTCGGAAAGGGTGTGGGCGGTGGCGATCTTCGCGTTTTCGCCCAGTTCCCCGGCGCATTTTTCAAAAAAAGCGTACCGGATCTCCCGGCCGGCTTCCTCGGTGCTCAAACGGCGCTCGTTGGCGTAGGCGGCGACGTCCGTGCTCAAAAGCCGGAAGGGAACGCCGAGGCGAAGGCAGGTCTTTTGGACAAATTCCTCGTCCCGTTGGCTTTCCTCGCCGCGAAGGTTGTGGTTCACGTGAGCGCAGAGAAGGCGAAGGTCCAAAGGTTCCCGCAGTTTTACCAGAACGTCAAGCAGAGCGGAGGAATCGCACCCGCCGGAGACGGCGACCACAACGGCATCGCCCTTTTGGAGCATTCCGAAGCGCTCGATGGCGGCCAGAACGTCCCCCACGGTGAACGCCTTGGTCATCGGTATTCCTCCAGCGTGGTGAACTTGGTATATTGACCCGTCCAGCAGAGAATGGCGGAACCGGTCTCGCCGTGACGGTTCTTCGAGACGATCACCTCGACGGTGTCCTGTTCGGGAGCCGCCTCACCCTCCTGCTGGGTATAATAGGAATCCCGGTAGAGGAACATGACGATATCGGCGTCCTGCTCGATGGAGCCGGATTCACGAAGGTCGGAGAGCATCGGTTTATGACCCTGGCGGCTTTCGGTAGCACGGGAAAGCTGGGAAAGGACGACGACCGGAATGTTGAGCTCCTTGGCCATCAGTTTGAGGTTTCGGGTCATTTCGGAAACTTCCTGTACCCGGTTGTCGGTATGACGACCGGAGGAAAGAAGCTGAAGGTAGTCGATGATGACAAGGTCGAGGTCCTTGACCCGGCGGAGCTTCGCTTTGATCTCCGGGATGGTGACACCGGCGGTGTCGTCGATGAGGATCGGGGCACGGTTCAGAAACTGAGCCGCTTCCGCGAGGCGGGTCCAGTCCTCGTTTTCCAGAAGGCCGCTGCGGAGTTTGTTGTTTTCGACGCAGGCTTCGCAGGAGAGCATTTTGCTGGTGAGCTGTTCGCTGCTCATTTCGAGGGAGAAGATGGCCACCTTTTTGTTGGCCTTGATGGCGACGTTGGCGGCGATGTTGAGGGCAAAACTGGTTTTGCCCATACCGGGTCGGGCGGCGATCAGGATGAGGTCCGATTTGTTGAGACCGCCGATCTTTTCATCAACGGCGCTGTAGCCGGTGCGGATACCGAGGTATTTTTCCCGGTCGTCGCCGGAGAGCTTGTTGATGCGGTCATAGGTTTCGATCAAAGCGTCGCTGATGGGCACGAGCCCGGCGACGTTCCGTCCCTGACGCACGTCATAAATGCGCTGTTCGGCGGAATCGAGAAGCAAATGCCCTTCGGCGCCGCTTTCTCTCGCTTCGGAAAGGACGTCGCCGGAAATCTCGATGAGGTTCCGCACCAGCTGTTTGTCTAAAATAATGTCAATATAGGCGCCGAGGTTCCGCACCGTCGGCACGATCTCCATCAGATGGGAAAGATAGATCTTCGCTTCCTGCTCGGTCTGGAAAATTTCCGCCTCACGGGCCGCTTCGAGCAGGGTGATGAAATCCACCGGTTCCCCGGCGGTGAACATCCGCACCATTTCGGAGAAAAGGGCCTTGTGCTGAGGACGGTAAAAGCTTTCCGGGCGCAGTTTTTCCACCAGTTCGGAAAGGCAGCCCGGTTCCACGAGCACCGCGCCTAAAACGCTCTGCTCCGCTTCCATGCTGTACGGCATTTCCATTCCGAGAAGCAGCGGATTTTCTTTTTCCATAGATTTTCCCTCCATCCGTTTTCAAAGCGCCGGTTTTTCCGGGCTTTTATTCCGCGACCAGTACGTAGATCGGGGCGGAAATGCCGTGGCCGAATTTGACCTCGGCGTTATAAGTACCGAAGGTTTTGATATCGCCTTCGAGGGAAATTTTGCGGCGGTCGATCTCGATGCCAAACTGTTTTTTCAGTTCCTCGGCGACTTCGGCGGCGGTGACGGAGCCGAAGAGCTTGCCGTTCGCTCCGGCGGCGGAGGTGATTTTGACGGTTTTGCCTTTGACGGCGTTGGCCGAATCCAAAGCGGCCTGTTTTTCCAGAGCGAGGCGCCGTTCCTTGGCGGCCTCTTTCTGTTTCAGTTCGTTGAGAGCCTGGGGCGTTGCCTCCATAGCCAGTTTTTTGGGGAGAAGATAGTTCCGGGCGTAACCGTCGGAGGCGTTGATGAGTTCGCCTTTTTTACCGGATCCTTTGACGTCTTCGAGAAGAATGACCTGCATAGTTTATGACTCCTTTCCAAGGGCGGAATCCACATGGCCTTCCGCCTTGTCGTAATAATCGTCGATGGCGCGAAGGAGCGCTTCCTTCGCCTCTTTTTCCGTGATGTCTTTGACCTGGGCGCCGGCCATGGTCTGGTGACCGCCGCCGCCGAGGGCTTCCATGATGATCTGTACGTTCATGGTGCCGAGGCTTCGGGCCGAGAACGAAACGCCGACAGGCGTTTTATACAGGACGACGGAGGCGGCGACGCCTTCGATGGTCAGAAGTTCATCCGCCGCCTGCGGCGCTACCAGCGCGATATCCTCCGACGGGGAAGCGATGGAAACGGCGCAGCCCCGATAGATTTCGGCGCCGGACACGATTTTGGAGCGGTGCTGATAGCTTTCGAGGCTTCCGGAGAAGAGCATTTTTACCTTGACGGTGTCGGCGCCCTGTTTCCGGAGATAGGCCGCCGCCTCAAAGGTGCGAACACCGGACCGCATCGAAAAGCTTTTGGTGTCGAGCATGATGCCGGCGAGAAGCGCCTCGGCCTCGGCCTTGCTGACCTTGCAGCTGCTGTCGAAATACTGGAGAAGCTCCGTCACCATCTCCGAAGCGGAGGAGGCGTAGGGCTCGTGATAGAAGATCATGGCGTTGTCGATGCTGCCGACCATCCGGCGGTGGTGGTCGATGACCGCCACGTTCCGGCAGAGGGAATAGATCTCCTGCGATTCCAGAATGGTCCGCACATGGGTATCCACAATGATGAGAAGGGTGTTTTCGTTGATCGCGGTCTTGGCTTCCTCCGGCGAGAGGAAAAGCCCGAGGTTGCCGCTTTTTTCGGTTTTATCCAAAAGGGGCTTCGCCAAACAGGTCTCCCGGTTCACCACCACGAAAGCGTCCTTGCCGAGGTCCCGGCAGGCTTCCGCCATGGCGATCCCGGCGCCGACGCAGTCGAGGTCGCCGAAGCGGTGACCCATGACGAGCACGTTGGAACTGGAACCGATCAGATCGCAAAGAGCCGCCGCGACGACTCTCGTTTTGACTTTGGTGCGCTTTTCGACGCCTTTGGCGAAGCCGCCGTAAAACTCATAGCCGTTGAGGTTGCGAACAGCGGCCTGGTCGCCGCCGCGACCCAGCGCCATTTCCAAAGCCTGCGCCGAAAATTCCTGGAGCCGGTCGAGGCTGTAATCCCCACGGGCAACGCCGATGGAAAGGGTCACCGGCTGATCTTCGCCGGTGCGGATCTTCCGGGCTTTATCGAGAATGGAGAACCGCTCCTCCTCCATAACCCGGAGGTACTGTTCCTCGACGATGGCGATATATTTGGAGGTGCCGTAGTGTTTGATCAAAGCGTGGGTGCTTCCGGAAAAATCCTCGAAGAGGTTTTCAATGTCGCCCATGATGCGGCTTTTTTCGCTCTCTTTGCAGTTGGCGAAAAGGTCCTCGAGGTTATCCAGAACGATGGACAAAACGGCGGGACGGCTTTCGTCATAGAGCTTTGTCACCCGTTTTTCCTCGGTGCGGTCAATGAAATAGAGGGCATAAAGAGGTTCTTCCAGATCGGCGGAGCCGCTGGCGTTGACGAGGAACTCGCCGTCCCGGACGGAAATTTCGCTTCCGTCGGGCAAAAAGGCTTTTTCGAGGTCGAAGCCGTCGAACAGAGTTTCGGCCTTTTCGCCGAAACAGTCGGAGCCTTTCATCACCCGTTCATGGAACACCTTGTTGGACCAGAGAACGACGTGGCTTTTGTCGATGACCGCTACCGGCATCGGGAATTTGAGGAGCGTGTCGTCCTCAACGGCGCCGAGGCGCTTTTCGACGAAGGAAAGAAAATTCCGGGCGTCCTTCTGGGAATGGAAGATCCGCCAGATGGCGAAAGCGACGGCGACGATGGTCAAAGCCGCCTCGATATAGAAAAGCGTTTTGTTAAAAAGGGCGGTGAGGCCGGTGAAAACGATCAGCAGCGCGGCAAAAACGATCAGCGTCACTTCCAGAAGATCCATATTCTTTTTCAGCGGAAAAACCTCCTTTCCGGTCGGTGGAAAAACAAAATTCCCAAGTATAGTAATAGATAATAATTATTATAGCAAAAAACAAAGTATAATACAACTATAAAAATAAAAAATTCAGGAAGCTTTCGGGCGGGAGCACCGCCTGCGGCGGATGCAGGCTTTGCTCCCGACAAGGGGAGCTTCTGAGAACCTCCCGACCGGAGGGAGGTGTCATTTTCGGCTTTGCCGAAAATGACGGAAGGAGCCCGGCGACCAACGATAAAACCGGATGAAATGTCGGATAAACGGAACATAGAAAAAACTGTCTCTGTCTTTCCGCTTCTGCAAACTCTTTCCCACCAAAAAAGCCCCGCTGACGCGGGGCTTTTTTCATTCAAAATAATCGCCGGAAAGATAGCGGTTCCCAGTGTCCGGGAAGATCATCACGATGTTTTTTCCGGCGTTTTCCGGTCGTTTCGCCAGTTCCACCGCCGCCGCCAAAGCGCCGCCGGAGGAAATTCCGCCGAGATAGCCCTCCTTTTTCGCCAGAAGCCGTCCGTAGCGGTAGGCGTCCTCGTCGGAGATCGCCAGAATTTCGTCAATGACCGAAAGATCGACGTTGCCCGGTTTATAATTGGGCCCGATGCCCTGAATTTTATGGCTCCCGACCCGGTTTTCGGTGAAAAGCGGCGAGGAAGCCGGCTCGTAACCGACGACTTTCACGCTGGGAATGTGCTCTTTGAGGTACCGTCCGGTGCCGGAAACAGTGCCGCCGGTGCCGATCCCGGCGACAAAAAGGTCGATCTTTCCGTCGGTCTGCTCCAGAAGCTCCGGACCGGTGGTGCGGATGTGCGCCAGCGGGTTGTCGGGGTTCTCGAACTGGGACGGCATAAAACTGCCCGGGTTTTCCGCCAGAATTTCTTTCGCTTTTTCAATGCAGCCGGTCATTCCCAGTGCGCCCGGCGTCAGCACAAGCTCGGCACCGAGGGCGCTGAGCACCTTCCGGCGCTCGATGCTCATGGAGTCGGGCATGACGATCACGCACCGGTAGCCTTTGGTCGCCGCCACGGCGGCAAGCCCGATCCCGGTGTTGCCGCTGGTCGGTTCCACAATGAGGGAATTCGGCTTGAGCATCCCTTTTTTCTCCGCTTCCTCAATGAGTGAGCACGCCACGCGGTCCTTACTGCTTCCCCCGGGGTTCAGTCCCTCCAGTTTGGCGAAAAGGTGGGCCGAAAGGCCCTCCTCCGCCTCGATCCGGCAAAGCTCCAGAAGGGGCGTTCCCCCCACCAGCTCACAAAAATTCTTCGCGATTTTCAAAACGTTTCTCCTCCTTCAGCGGATGCGGATTTTTTGCGATAGAAAAGTCAAAGCCTTGTCCCCGCTTTCCGTTTTCCTCTCCAATTATACACTTCCCCCGAAGAACTTGCAATTAGTATTTGACAAGCGGACGTTTTTTTATTATATTATATACGTAATAGTTTACTCACGAAAAGGAGGAACTTTCTTTTATGAACCTGAAACCCTATCTCGAGCTTTCGCCGGAAGTCGCCGCCGCCCTGCAGGAAGGCAAACCGGTCGTCGCTCTCGAATCCTCGATCATCAGCCACGGCATGCCCTATCCCCAGAACGTTCAGACCGCCAAAACCGTCGAGCGTCTGATCCGCGCCGAGGGCGCCGTTCCGGCCACCATCGCCGTCCTCAAAGGAAAACTGAAAGTCGGTCTTTCCGCCGACGAGATCGAATATCTTGGTAAAAAAGGCAAAACCGTCGCCAAGGCGTCCCGCCGGGATCTGCCGCTTCTTCTCGCCAAAGGGCTTGACGGCGGCACCACCGTCGCCGCCACCATGATCATCGCCTCTCTGGCGGAGATCGGCGTTATGGCCACCGGCGGCATCGGCGGCGTCCATCGCGGCGCCGAGACCACCATGGATATTTCCGCCGACCTTGAGGAACTGGCTCAGACCGACGTTGCCGTCGTCTGCGCCGGACCGAAAGCCGTTCTCGATATCGGCCTCACCCTCGAATACCTCGAAACCAAAGGCGTTCCCGTCGTCGGCTTCGGAACCAACGAACTGCCGGCGTTCTATTGCCGGGAAAGCGGTTTTTCCGTCGATTACCGGGTCGATTCCCCGGCGGAACTGGCCACCGCGATCAAAGCCAAACGGGATCTCGGTCTCCACGGCGGCCTTCTTATCGCCAACCCGGTGCCGAAAGAGCACGCCATGAGCAAGGCGCAGGCCGACATGGTCATTGACCGTGCCGTCAAAGCCGCCGCCGACAACGGCATCAAAGGCAAGGAACTGACGCCCTTCCTTCTCGCTCTTATCAAAGAGATGACCGGCGGCATGAGCCTTGACACCAACATCGAGCTTGTGTATAACAACGCCCGCCTTGCCGCCAAAACCGCCGTCGCTCTCGCCGGCATGAAAGGCGAAGACGAGGACGAAAGCCTCGATACTCTCCGGGCGGAGATCGCCGACGACACCGCCGAAAGCATCGGCCGGGAGATCGCCGCGTTCCGTACCGAGGTCGAGGGTCTCATCAACCAGCGCATGGCCGCCATGCCGGTGAACCCCTATATGAATCCTTATGTCAACCCGTATATGAACCCCTATGCCGCTCAGCAGCAGCCGCAGGCTCCTTACGGTCAGCCCGGTTTCCCGCCGCAGCAGGCGCCGTTCCAGCCGAACCCCTACGCCGCTCAGCCGCAGCCGCAACCCAATCCGTATGCGGCTCAGCCGCAGCCCGCTCCTTACGTCAACCCGTATAAACCGGAAAGACCGGAGCCGCAGCCCGAACCGGCCACGCCCGATATCCAGACGCCCAATAACCCCTACGCCGCCATTCCTTCGGACCGCTGGGTGAACCCCTTCTCCCCGAAGAACCAGGGCAAATCCATCCGGGAACTCATTCCCGACGTCGATGAACTCATCGCCGAACAGACCGCGCCGGAAACTCCGGCGGAACCGGAGCTCGGCGGCGACGCCCCCATTGCCGAAGAGGAGGTCTCCGATAACGTGATCGCCAGAACGTCCGACGAAGTCATGGCCATGGTCGAGGAATCCGTTGCCGAAGAGATCGAGGAAGCTCCCGTTGAGGAAGCCGCCGAAGAACCGGTCGAAGAACCGGTGGCGGAGGAAGCTCCCGCCGAACAAGTCGCCGAAGCGCCTGCCGAAGAAGCTCCCGTCGAGGAGGAAGAGGACGAAAACGCCCTGACCGAATACGTCCCGCCGGTCCACGAGAAAAAAGAACGCAAGCCCGATAACCAGAACAAACCGGAGATGGACGGCGAGGGCATGACCTCCTATGACCCGGAATTCTACCGCAAGAGAGCCGAGGAGCGCAAACAGCGCATTGCCGAAGCCGCCGGCGAATCCAAACACAAAGAGGAAGCCAAAGCCGCCGAGCCGGAATATGTGGACTGCAAAGGCCCGCTGGAATATACCGGCGAGCATCCGTGGGCGTGGAAATGCACCCGCTGCGGCCAGATCTTCCAGAAACACGAAATTCCGCATAAATGCATCAAGACCGACTGAGTCCGGTCTTTTCCCGTTATCCTTTCCTGAAAGGGGCTTTTTATGGACGAAATTTTCACCGCCGGGATCCGTCCCGGCGGTCTTACCGCCGGACGGGAGATCCGGATCCTCATCTGTCATATCCTTGCCGGCGTTTCGGAACCGATGAGCCTTGACGAGATGACCGAGGCGGTCCTCTCCGACGGCACCGCCAACTATTTCGAGTTTGCCGACGCCCTTTCGGAGCTCTGTGAAAGCGGCTCGGTGATGTCTTTCAAAACCGACGCCGGTCTTTCGGAATACACCGTGACGGACAAAGGCAAAGTCGCCGCCGCCACCCTGCAAAACGACCTCCCGGCCTCCATCCGGGAGCGGTCCGTCCAATCGGCCAAAGCCATTTTACAGCGCCGCCGGATCGAGAAGGAGAATCTGGTTTCCATCACGAAAACGGAGGACGGTTTCAAGATCCATATGCGCGTCACCGATATCGGCACCGACCTTATGGAGCTTTCCCTTTTTATGCCGACCCGGGAACAGGCGCAGGCCGTCAAGGAACGGTTCCTGCAGGACCCGGCGGGCACCTATACCGGCGTGCTTTCGGCGCTGGCCGGTGATTTTTAAGAAAAAGAGGTCTTTTTTATGACGAAAAAAACCGTCGCCCTGCTTTTCGGCGGCGTTTCCAGCGAACACGAAGTTTCCTGCATGTCCGTTTCCTCCGTCTATGAAAACATCGACCGGGAAAAATATGACGTGCTCCTTTTCGGGATCACCAAAACGGGCGAATGGTACCTCTATGACGGCGACATTGACTCTGTCCGGAAAGACCAATGGCCCGATGACGCCGAACACCTTCAGAAAGCCTTCCTCTGCCCGGATCGAGCCGTTCACGGTGCCATGGTGCTCAAAGACGGCGTTTGGGAAACGAAACCGATCGACGTCGTTTTCCCCGTTCTTCACGGCAAAAACGGCGAGGACGGCACCATGCAGGGCCTTCTGGAGATCGCCGGCATTCCTTACGTCGGGTGCGACGTGCTTTCCTCCGCTGTCTGCATGGATAAGGATGTCTGCCACGCCATTCTGAAAGCCGCCGGCGTTCCGCAGGTCCAATGGCTCACCTATACGAAAGAAAAGCCCTTCGAGGAAGCCTATGAGGAAGTGGCCGAGACCCTCGGCTACCCCGTTTTCGTCAAACCGGCCAACGCCGGTTCCTCCGTCGGGATCACCATGGTCAAGGACGCCGACGGATTGGAGGCCGCTTTTGAACTGGCCTTCCAAAACGATAAAAAAATCGTCGTCGAAGCGGCGGTCAAGGACCCCATCGAGGTGGAGTGTTCCGTCCTCGGCAACCGCGACCCCATCGCCGGTTTCTTAGGCGAAGTCGTTCCCGCCGACGAATTCTATAGCTACGACGCCAAATATTACAACGCCGAAAGCAAGCTTTATATCCCCGCCCGTCTTTCCGAGGAAAAGACCGAGGAAATTCGGGAAACGGCCAAACGCGCCTATCAGGTGCTCGGCTGTTCCGGCATGACAAGGGTGGATTTCCTGGTCGAACGGGCCACCGGTAAGGTCGTCCTCAACGAGCCGAACACCCTGCCGGGCTTCACCAATATCTCCATGTACCCGAAGCTTCTCATGGCCGCCGGTATGACCTATTCCGGCATCATCGACCGCCTTTTAGAGCTGGCTCTGGAAAAAAGCGAGGAATAAACGGCTTTCCCCTTTTGGAGAAGGAGGAACTTCTAAGCCTCCCGACCGGAGGGAGGTGGCTTTTTGCTGAAGGCAAAAAGCCGAAAGGAGCCCGGCGACCAACGATAAAATCGGATAAAACTCCGGATAAACAAAATAGAAAAAAGTACCTCGATTATTTGTTCCTTCGAACCGTTTCTCGGGTCGCCAATCTCCCTCAGTCTCGCTTCGCTCGACAAGCTCCCTCTCGGAGGGAGCCTTTCGGCGCTCCCCATTTCCCAAAAGCGACCCGCACCCCCTCCGTCTGCTCCGCAGACACCTTTCCCATTTCTCTTCAAAACCCATTTTTTGGAGGCATTATGGATACAAGACCCATCGGCGTTTTGGATTCCGGTCTCGGCGGTCTCACCGCTGTCCGGGAACTGCGCCATCTTCTGCCGAAAGAGGACATCCTCTTTTTCGGCGACACCGGACGGGTGCCTTACGGCAGCCGCAGTCCGAAAGTCATCCGGGAATACGCCGGCGAATGCCTGCGTTTTCTCGAAAAACAGAACGTAAAAATGGTGGTCGTCGCCTGCGGCACCATAAGCTCCGTCTTTGGGGACGAGCTTTCCTCCCTGCTTTCGGTGCCCTGCATGGGCGTTCTGGAAGCGACGGTCAAAGCCGCCGTCGCCGCCACCAAAAATAAAAAGATCGGCCTTATCGCCACCGAAGCCACCGTCGCCAGCCGCTCCTACGAGCGTCTGACGCTAAAGCGGCTTCCCGACGCGGAATTTACCGCCAAAGCCTGCCCGCTTTTCGTCCCGCTGGTGGAAAACGGCTATTTCGGCACCCATTGCGACGTCGCCCGCTCCGTGGCGAAGGATTATCTTTCCGCCTTCGACGGAAAGGACATCGACACCTTGATCCTCGGCTGCACCCACTACCCGCTCCTTTACCACCTCATCGACGACCTCACCGACTACCGGCTGAACCTTATCGACGCCGGAAAGGAGACCGCCGCCGCCGCGAGGGATTTCCTCGCGGAAAACGACCTTCTGGCGGAAAGAGAGCAAGGTTCGATCAAAGCTTTCGTCACCGACACCGCCGAAAGCTTTGCCCGGCTCGGAAAAGAATTTTTGGGCGAGGAACTTTCCGACGTTTCCCGCCTTACCATAGAAGAACTCAATAAGGAATGAACCGATGAAAAAAGACGTGATGATTTTTATCAAAGGAAGCCAGAACACCGACGGTCAGAAGGATTCCATCGAAATGATGACCAAAGGGCGGTATTACCGCCGCAACGGGAATTATTACCTCAGCTATGAGGAGATGGAGGAAGAGGACACCGAACCCACCATCCGCACCCTTCTCAAAGTGGAGGGCAACCGCTGTGTCACGCTGACGCGAAGCGGCAAGCGCCATTCCCAGCTCATCATCGAGAACGGCGAACGGCACCAGTGCTGTTATGACAACGGCTTTTGCGACTGGGTCATGGGGATCCAGGGCACGGCCATTGAAAACGGGCTCGAGGACAACGGCGGCGTTCTGAATTTCAAATATTTCATGGACATCAACGCCATGTTAGCCAGCGAAAATGAAGTGAATATCGTAGTCAAGGAGTGTGAATCCCATGCGTAATTTAGTGGCGGAAGCCAAAGCACAATATAAAGAGAGGATCGAAAAGGCGATCAAAGCCGCCGTCGCCGCCGGAGAACTGCCGGAGGGCGAACTGCCGGACTATATCATCGAGATCCCGGCGGACACCAAGAACGGAAACCTCGCCTCCAACGTGGCGATGGTCTCCGCCCGGGCTTTCCATAAAGCGCCCCGGATGATCGCCGACGCCATTGTTGCTCATTTTGACCTCACCGACAGCTATTTCGAGAAGGTCGAAGTGGCCGGTCCCGGCTTCCTCAATGTCTTTTACGCGCCCCACTGGTACGCCGAAACCGTCTCCGCCGTTCTCACCGAAAAGGAGAACTACGGCAAAAGCGACGGCGGTAAGGGCCAGAAGATCATGGTGGAATTCGTCTCCGCCAACCCCACCGGCCCGATGCACATGGGCAACGCCCGGGGCGGCGCCATCGGCGACGGTCTGGCCGAGGCGCTTGCGTGGTGCGGCTACGACGTAACAAGAGAATTTTATATCAACGACGCCGGCAACCAGATCGAAAAATTCGGAAAATCCCTCGAGGCCCGCTATCTCCAGCTCTATCTCGGCGAAAACGCCGTGGAGTTTCCGGAGGACGGCTATCATGGCGAGGACATCAAAGTCCGGGCGCAGGAATTCGCCGACCAAAACGGCGACAAATACGTGAACGCCGACAGCGAGGAACGGAAAAAGGCGCTTGTCGCCTACGCTCTTCCGGCCAACGTGGAGGGGCTGCAGCGTGACCTCGGCAAATACCGCATCAACTACGACGTGTGGTTTCGGGAAAGCTCCCTTTATAAAAACGGCTCCGTCGATAAGATCGTCAAGATCCTCACCGACAAAGGCCTCACCTACGAAAAAGACGGCGCCCTCTGGTATAAGAACGCCGAGGTGCTCACGAACCGCCTCAAAGCCGAAGGCAAAACCGACAAACAGATCGAGGCGCTGGAACTCAAGGACGACGTTCTCATCCGCGCCAACGGCAACCCCACCTATTTCGCCGGCGACATCGCCTATCACTATAATAAATTCGCCGAACGGGGCTTCGACCGGGTCATCAACGTCTGGGGCGCTGACCATCACGGTCACGTCGCCCGTCTGCAGGGCGCGATGGATGCCGTCGGCCTCGACGGCAACAAGCTCGACGTCGTTCTGATGCAGCTTGTGGAGCTGATGCGGGACGGAAAACCGGTCCGGATGAGCAAGCGCACCGGCAAAGCCATCACCCTCACCGACCTTCTGGAGGAAGTGCCGATCGACGCGGCCCGTTTCTTTTTCAATATGCGGGAACCCAACACCCACCTGCTCTTCGACCTGGACCTCGCCGTCGAACAGTCGAGCCAGAACCCGGTCTATTATGTCCAATACGCCCACGCCCGGATCTGCTCCATTCTCCGCGCTCTGACCGAGGACGGCATCGCCCCGAAGGAGGACGCCTCCCTCTTTGCCTATACCGAACCGGAGGAACTGGCCCTTGTTTCCGAGATCGCCCGCTTCCCGGTGGAGATCATCGAATCCGCCAAGGCTTATGACCCGGCCCGGATCACCAAATACGCCGTGGATATCGCCACCTCGTTCCACAAATTCTATAACGCCTGCCGCTGCCGTGTCGATGACGAGGCGGTCATGAACGCCCGCCTTGCTCTTTGCCTCGCGGCCAAGACCGTCATCGCGAACGTGCTCACCATGCTCAAAATCGACGTGCCGGAATCCATGTAACAAAAAAGGAGCCTTCCAGGAAGGCTCCTTTTCCGCTTTTCGATAAAGGAGAAAACAATATGGCTATGGGAAACGTCCTCGTCATCGGCAATTCCGGTGTCGGAAAATCCACCCTCATCAACGCCGTGCTCGGCCGCAACTGCGCCAAAACCGGTTTCGGGATCACCGGCACGACGACGGATCTTGAAATTTACGGCGACGAAACAGCGCCCTTTCGTGTCATCGACACCATCGGCTTCGAGCCCACTTTTCTGAAAGAGAGCCACGCCATCAACGCCGTGCGGAAATGGTCGAAAGCCGCCGTCAAGGACGGCGATTCCGACCGTTCCATCGACGTCATCTGGTTCTGCGTTGACGGAACCTCCCGGAAACTCTTCCCCCGGGCGATCCAAAGCCTGGCACGAGCCACCTCCCTCTGGAACTCCGTCCCGATCATCACCGTCATCACCAAATCCTATTCGGTGCCGGAGCGTCCGGAAAACATCGAAATGGTCGGCAAAGCCTTCGCCAAACACCCGAAGCTCGAAAAGCGGGTGCGACGGATCCTTCCGGTGGTCGCCGCCACCTATACCCTCAACGAAACGGCCTTCGCCGCGCCGGAGGGCATTACCGAACTGATCGAAGCCACCAACGCCCTGCTTCCGGAGGGCATCCGTGCCGCCGAAACCGACGTCGCCGCCTATCAGCTCGGCCGCAAACGGGCGCTGGCCCACGGGCTTGTCGCTGTCGCTACCGCTTCCGGCGCCACCGTCGGCGCGGTGCCGCTTCCTTTGGCGGACGCCGCGATCCTTGTTCCGGTGGAAGTGGCGGAGATCAACGCCATCGCCAAAATTTACGGCGTCAAACAGAACGAAAATTCCAAACGCTTTTTAAGCTCCATCGTCGAGGCCGGCACCGTTTCGGTAGCGGCACGGGCCGCTTTGAGCGCCCTGAAAGCCATTCCGGGCCTCAACGTCGCCGCCTCGGTCTTGAACGCCGCCATCGCCGGCAGCTTCGTCGCCGCTCTCGGCGAAGCGGCGATCTACGCTTTCGACCAGATCTATCTCGGCAACAAGTCCCTGGAGGACATCGACTGGGTCAAAAAGCTCATCGAAACGAAGCTTTCCCAGGCTTTTATCGACAAGGCCACCAAAGCTTTGCAGGAGTTGGCGGACGGCGCCGACCCCAAGGCCGTCGCCGGGACCGTCCTGAAACTCTTCTTTAATAAAGGAAAATAAAAAGAAAAAAGCGCCGGATGCCAAAGCATCCGGCGCTTTTTGTTCGTTTTTACATACCCCGCCGCTCGATATAGTCCATCGCTTTGGCGATAAGGTTTTTGTCGTTGCGGAAGGTGACGGCTTCGTAGGCGGCGTGGATCTCCCACCACTGAAGCTCGCTGACCTCTTCCTCCTGGGGATGAAGGGTCGATTCGTTGAGGGTAAAACCGATAAAATAGATGACCTGTTTTTTGACGTTGGGCTTCGGGGAATACTCCACCGCCTCGCGGAAACCGTCCCGGAGGAAGACCCGAAGACCGGTCTCCTCCCGAATTTCCCGAAGAGCGGTTTCCATCTCCGTCTCCCCGGATTCCATGTGTCCTTTCGGAAAGGACCAATGGCCGCCGCAACGGTGTTTCAGCAAAAGAAGCTGGGTCTCGCCGTCGTGCTCACGATAAATCAGGCCACCGCAGGATTTTTCATGTTTCATAAGCGCTCTTCTCCTGTTGGGCAAAACTTTTACTGATATCATCATAACACCTTTACGGCCATAGTGCAAGAGGAAACACCGAATTTTCCGTTGCCAAAGGGAATTTCTTGTGGTAAACTGGGGAATGAAAAAGGAGGGATTTTCTTGAAAAAATGGTTTTCGATCCTGCTTTCGGCGCTTTTTCTGTTCACCGCCTGTTCTCCCGCCCAAAACCCGGCGGTTTTTTCCCGGGGTACCGTTTCCGGCCAGACCTATCGGAACGACTTTGCCGGTCTTACCGTCACGCTGCCGGAGGGTTGGGTCTTCTTCTCCGACGAGGAACGGGAAAACACCTATGCCGGCTTTGACGCCTATGACGAAAACGGCGATTTTATCACCTGCTGTGACGCCGGCGCGTGGAAAGAAAGCGGCGCTTCGCTGATGATCACCTATGAAAACGCCGCCGTCCTTTATGGCGAAGCTTTTTCTGTCGAGGACTATCTTTCCGCCGCGAAGGAAAGCCTTGCCGCCCAGTTCTCCGAAGCCTACGGGGATGTCTCCGTGGAACGGCTCGAAGCCGACCTTGCCGGAAAGACCGTTCCCTATCTTTCCGTCCCTCTTTCCGTCGGCGACCTGCGCCTTTACGATAACCTTTTGGCGCAAAAGGTCGGCGATTATATCGTCTCCGTCTCTTTCTGCGTCTTCAGCGAAGCGGAGCGGGACGAGGTCCTTGCCGGCGTCGCTTTTTCGTGACAAAAACCAACCGAACTCTTTCAAGCCTCCCGCCAAAGGGAGGCTTTTTTCTTCGGCGCGAAGCGCCGCCAACTGCGGCGAGGTTTACAGAAAACGAAGGCCGTTTCTGACCGGATCTTTCCGGTTAAACGGCCTTCGTCGATATTAGA
>CALCUE010000029.1 GCA_937906945.1 uncultured Clostridia bacterium
GGCGGCGCTCGCAAGCCTTGCTGCAACCGCTGTCCCCTTTCTCCAAGGGGACAAAACGGCTGTTCTTTCCCGAGTGCTTTCTAATATCGACGAAGGCCGTTTAACCGGAACGAGTCCGGTCAGAAACGGCCTTCGTTTCCCATAAACCTCGCCGCAAAAAGCGGCGCAAAGCGCCGCCGGCGCTCCCGCGCCGAAGCGGGAAAAAAAATTACCAAAAATTTCCAATTTAAGGAGAAGCTATGAAAAAAACAGACAAAATCGGAAATCTCGTGATGCTTGTGACCTACGTTCTGATGGGCTTTGGCTGCGGCGCTCTGTTGGTCGGCTTCGCCGACCCTTCGGGCCAGGGTTTTCTGGCCTATATGGCGCGGCTACTGCTGGGCGTGGCGCTTCTTTACGCCGCTTTGATGCTCCAGATCATTTTTCATGAAGGCGGACACCTGGTTTTCGGCCTTTTAAGCGGCTACCGCTTCGTCTCCTTCCGGATCGGCAGTTTCCTTTGGATCAAGCAGGGCGACGGGATCGCTTTTCGCCGCTATTCGCTGACCGGCACCGCCGGACAGTGCCTTTTGGAGCCGCCGGAGTGGAACGACGGCATCCCCTACGTCCTCTATAACCTCGGCGGCATCACCATGAACTTTCTGACCGCCGGAGTTTCGGTCGCGTTGGCGGCGCTGTTTTCCGCCGGTTCCATCGGACGGCTGATTTTCGGCGTTCTGGCGCTGGCCGGTTTCGGTCTGGGTCTCACCAACGGGATCCCTCTTCATGTCAGCGGCATCGACAACGACGGCATGAACGTTTTTTCCCTCGGGAAAAACAAAAAGGCGCTGAGGGCTTTTTGGATCCAGATGCTTCTCAATAAGGCCAACGGGGAGGGCGTTCGCCTTCGGGATATGCCAAAGGAATGGTTCCCGCTGCCCGACGACGAGGCGATGGCGAACAGCATGACATCGACATTGGAGGTCTTCCGGTGCAACCGCCTCATGGATGAGCACCGGTTTGCCGAAGCGGAGGAAGCCATGAGCACGGTTATCCAAGGAGAAAACGCCGTGCTCGGCATCTATAAAAACCTTCTGACCTGCGATCGGATCCTCTGCGAAGCGTTGGGAGAAAACCGGGAGGAGGTCCTTTCGGAACTGGCGCCCAAAAAACTCTATACCTTCTTCAAAACTATGAAAAACAACCCCACGATCCTTCGAACGGAGATCGTCCTGGCGCTTTTCCTCGAAAAAGACGAAGAAAAAGCGGAAAAACTCCGGGCGCTTTTTGAAAAAGTAGTAAAAAATTACCCTTACGGCGGCGAAGTCGAAACGGAACGGGAGTTTTTATCCCTGGTGGAAGAAAGAGCGGAAAAGGAAGAAAAAAGCTCTTGCAATTCCGAAAACACGGTGGTATAATCAGAAAAATATCGAAAACAAACCGCGAAAACGCGGGAAAAGGAAAGGAGAAATCCGATGATCAATCCGAATTTTGAGGAAAAATTCGCCTATGAGGGACTGACCTTTGACGACGTGCTGCTGATCCCCGCCAAATCCGACGTACTGCCGAAGGACGTGGACACCAAAACGGTGCTGGCGCGGGATATCGTGCTCAACGCCCCGATCCTGACCGCCGCCATGGATACCGTCACCGAATCCGCCATGGCCATCGCCATCGCGAGAGAAGGCGGCATCGGCATTATCCATAAAAATATGCCCATTGAACGGCAGGCCGAGGAGGTCGATCGGGTCAAACGGTCCGAAAACGGCGTCATCACCAACCCCTTCTTTTTGAAGAAAGACAATACCTTGAAGGACGCCGACGAGGTGATGGGAAAATTCCGCATCAGCGGCGTGCCGATCTGCGACGACGACCATAAGCTCGTCGGCATCATCACCAACCGGGATATGCGGTTTCTGACCGACTATTCCGGAAAAATCGAGGACTACATGACCAAGGAGAACCTCATTACCGCCCCGATGGGAACGACGTTGGAGGATGCGGAGGAAATTCTGCGCCACCACAAGATCGAAAAACTGCCGATCATCGACGGGGAAGGGAAGCTTCGGGGTCTTATCACCGTCAAGGATATCGAAAAAGCGGTGCAGTACCCCAACGCCGCCCGGGATAAAAGCGGACGGCTTCTTTGCGGCGCCGCCATCGGCGTCACTTCCGACGTGCTGGTCCGTGCCGAAGCGCTGGTCAAAGCCGGCGCGGACGTTCTGGTACTGGATTCCGCTCACGGGCACAGCGCCGGGATCTTGAACTGCGTACAGAAGGTCAAAGCGGCGTTCCCGGAAATAGCGCTCATCGCCGGCAACGTCGCCACCGCCGAAGCCACCGAAGATCTGATCAAAGCCGGCGCGGACGCCGTCAAAGTCGGCATCGGTCCCGGTTCCATCTGCACCACCCGTGTGGTCGCCGGAATCGGCGTGCCGCAGGTCACCGCCATTTATGAGGCGGCGAAGGTCGCCGCGAAATACGGCAAACCGATCATTGCCGACGGCGGCATGAAATATTCCGGCGACATCGTCAAAGCGCTGGCCGCCGGCGGCAACGCCGTGATGCTCGGTTCCATGCTGGCCGGCTGTGAGGAATCGCCCGGCGATTGCGAGATCTATCAGGGTCGGCGGTTCAAGGTCTATCGGGGCATGGGAAGTCTTTCCGCCATGGCCAACGGCAGTAAGGACCGCTATTTCCAGGAAGACAACAAAAAACTGGTGCCGGAAGGCGTCGAGGGACGGGTGCCGTATAAAGGCACCGTCGGCGAGGCGGTGTTCCAGATCCTCGGCGGTCTGAGAGCCGGTATGGGATACTGCGGCTGCCACACCATCGAGGAACTGCAGGAAAAGAGCCGCTTTGTGCGGATCACCGGCGCCGGATTAAAAGAGAGCCACCCCCACGACATTTATATCACGAAAGAAGCCCCGAACTATTCCGTTTCGGTGGATTAAAAAGAAAAAAGCCCCGGCTTTGCCGGGGCTTTTTTATAACTCAACTCAACTTATTCCAAATCGAAAAGAAACTTGAAACTCAACTCAAATCAACTTACCAAAAGAGGGCTTACGCCTGTTCCGGGAAGAAACCGGGCAGCTCCTCGTAGGTCGCGAAACCGAGACCGTGGGCTTTTTCCCGCATGACCTGGTAAAGCTCCGCGTGAGTGGCGTTGACGTAGGGCATGAGGAAATAGGAACCGAGACCGCAGCAGGCGATCGCCGCCAGGATGTACCAGCCGATGAAGGAAAGCTGGAGGCAGAAGATGTGCCATTTTTCGCCGTCGGTCATCTTTTTGGAAAGCTCGAAGGCACGGTCGGTGCTGATCCCGGGGTTTTCCGCCAGAAGGTAGGGTACCATGCAGTATTCATAGCTCTTGATGATGCCGGGGATAATAAACAAAAGGCTCCAGAGGAAAATTTTGAGCTCATAGAAGAACATGGTTTTGACGGTGCTCAGATAATGGCCGTTTCCGAACGCGTAGAAAAGACGGCCAAACTGGGTCTCAAAGCCACGGTGCTCCATATAGAAGCGGTTTTCGCCGATGTGGATGGGGTGCACGATGAAGGCTTTCCAGGCAAAACTGATGCAGACGGAAAGCAGCGCGATGAAAAGGGCGAGCACGACGGTCGTGATGGTGACCATCGGATCGGAAAAGAATTGTTCCAGCTGGGTCTGCAGTTCCTCGCCGAATTGCTCCAGCTGAGAGGGATCCGGTGACGTGATCGTGCCGCCGGTGACCACTTTCGTGGCGGAAGTACCGCCGCCGCCGGCCAGAAGTCCGGTGATCAGCGCCGCGACAGCGGAAACAAGGAACGGAAGCCAGTAACCGAATTTAGAGAGGGTCGCTTTCGCTTCCTGTTTTAATCTTGAAGTTGTCCACATAATAATACACCTCCTGTACGATTTCATTATAGCGGAACGAAGGAGAAAAGAAAAGAATAATTTGTAAATTTTCCGGAAAAAGGGCAAAAAATTCCGATGGCGGCGCGCTTTCGGGCAACAAAAAAGGACTTCACTTTTGTGAAGTCCTTTTTCTTGGTGACCCGAGCGAGAATCGAACTCGCGTTACAGCCGTGAAAGGGCCGTGTCTTAACCGCTTGACCATCGGGCCTGGTAGCGGCAACTGGATTCGAACCGGTGACACTTCGGGTATGAACCGAATGCTCTAGCCAACTGAGCTATGCCGCCAAATTGTTGTTACCACAAGGCGAAAATTATTATATTATATCAAAATGCGTTTGTCAAGGGATTTTCCAAAAGTTTTTTGAAAAATGTTAGGAAAATGAACTTTTCCGGAAGAAAAGGGGCACTTGTTGAGCACGAGCATGGAAAAACCTTGATTTTTTCGGGGCGGTATATTATTATATATATACATTATATAAAGGAGGCCTTTTCGTGGCAAAGAAAGAAAAAAAGGTGCTGACCCCCGAGGAGAAGAAAAAGAAGGTCAAAGAGGAGATCCAGAGCTGGCTTTTCTGTCTCGGTTTTCTTCTGATCTTTATCGCCGCGTTCGCGTTTTACGGCTTGCAGGGTAATCTTTTCGGCCGTTAAAAATTTCTTCAAAATTTATTAAAAAATTTGAAAAAAGGTATTGACATTCCTTGATGCCGATGCTATAATAATCAAGCTGTCACCCCGAAGGGCTGACAACAAAGGACCTTGAAAATTGAACAACATTCGAAGAAAGAATTAAACCCTTGTATTCATT
>CALCUE010000030.1 GCA_937906945.1 uncultured Clostridia bacterium
TCCCCTCGCCACTTCGTGGCCCTCTCCCCTTTAACAAGGGGCGCAAGATTGCTCCCAATTTCCCAAAATCAGACTCATAAAACCCCTCATCCGTCTCGCTTCGCAGACACCTTCCCCCGAGGGGGAAGGCAAAAGATTGCCGCGTCGCCGCTTTGCGGCTCCTCGCAATGACAATTCTAATTAATCAAAAGCAAAGCGAAAAGCCCTCCGAAAAGGGGAGGCTTTATAATAACCCCGACTTCATAAAGGAGAACGGACTTATGAAAAAAACAAAAGTACTCGTTATCATCGCGGCGGCGTTTCTGGTGCTGTTTTGCGTTCTGACGGTGGTGCTGGCCCTGCTCGGCACCTTCAGCCGGGACAAAAACGACCCCCTTTCGAGCGCCAGGGACGTGGTGCTCGACGCCCTCGGCGTGGAGCACGAAAACGAGGCGCTTGCCTGGCAGAAAGCGCCCGACGGGGACGTCGCCGTTTTTGAGACAAGCATCGGTACCATTAAGGTCGCCCTGTTCCCCTCCGAGGGAACGGACCTTTTTGTCTCAAGGGCGGAATCCGGCTTTTATGACAACACGGCCTTTTCCGTTTTAGCGGAAAACCTTTTCGCGCAGGTTCCGCCGACGGACGGTTCCGCCGAGGACCTTTTCAAGACCGACCTTGCCGCCGTTTACGGCGCTTTCGGCTTCGTTCTGGACGGGGACAAAAAAGCGTCCTCCTCCCTTGTCGTCGTGACGGCGAAGACCCTTTCCGGTCTTTCGAGGGCCTACCTTGAGGAAAACGCCGACGCTTTTGACGAAAAGCGGGCTGAATTTTATGAAGAAAAAGGCGGCGTGCCCGATTACGAAGGCCGCCTTGCCCTTTTCGGGCAGACGGTGGACGGGTTTGACGTGCTGGCGGCTTTGGCCGAAGGAACGACCGACGGTTATACCGGCGGCTATAACGCCGAGGAACCGGTGACGATCCTCGGGATCCGGATCGAAAAAGCGGAAACGGAATAAAGAAAAAGCGATTGACTTTACCCGCCGTTTCATATAATATATAGGATAGTAACGAACCATTTTTTTGAAAGACGAAAGGAAGAAAAACCATGGCAGAAGAAATCAAAAAACCCCAGGAAAACGAAGAGGAATACGGCCCCGATATCCTGACCCTTGTGGACGAGGACGGCACCGAGCACGAATTTGAGGTCATCGACAGCCTTGTCACCGACAACAACGAATATTTCGCCCTCATTCCTACCGAGACCGCCGAAAATCTGGAATCCGACGACGGACAGCTTGTCATCCTCAAAGTGGTGGAGGAAGACGGCGAGGAATTTTTGGATGAAATTGAGGACGACGACGAATTTGAGGAAATTTCCGGCATTTTCATGGATCGTCTGGAGGAATATTACGACTTCGACACCGACGAGGAAGACTGAGCCATGGCTGAGGAATTTGAGCTTTATAACAGCGTGACCCTTACCGACGAGGACGGCAACGACCGGGAATTCGAACTGGTGGACGCCATTGAGCACGGCGGCAAAAAATACTGCGTCCTCTATCCCGTCGAGGAGACGCCCGAGGAACGGGAAGCGGAAGAACCGCTGATCCTGGAATATATCGTCGATGAGGACGGCGACTATCTCGAGGAGATCGCCGACGAAGACGAATACGACGAAATTTACGACCTTTACCGGGATACGGAACCGGAAGACTGAAAAACATACACCCTGCCTTGTGCGAGAATCGTCCGTTTTTTTAATCCAACACTCATTGAAAACGGGAGCCCGACTTCGGTTGCGGATTGCAGGCCGTCCTTTTTGAGACGGAAGCGCGAAGCTATCGAGCGAGTTTTACCCACCTTGTCGTAAGACGGGTTTCAACGATGGACTGTTCGGCAAGGCGGGGCTTTTTCTTTTTATCGAAAGGGGGACGGGCCTTATGTGGCTGGAACGCGCCGAGCGGGTCTTAGGGACCGAGGCGCTTTTGAAACTGAAGAAAGCGAGGGTCGCCGTCCTTGGGTTGGGCGGCGTCGGCGGCGCTGCCGCCGAGGCGCTTTTGCGAAGCGGTGTCGGCCATCTGCTTTTTATCGACGGCGACACGGTGGACGACACCAACCGGAACCGTCAGCTTCTGGCGACGGTGGAGACGGTGGGACTGGATAAAATTAAGGCCGCCGAAAGCCGTTTTCGCGCCATCGCGCCGGAAACGGACATGACCTTTTTGAAAGAATTTTATCTGCCGGAGAACCGGGATTTTTTATATGACTGGAAGCCGGATTATATCATCGACGCCATCGACACGGTGACGGCGAAGCTGGACCTTGCCGAACAGTGCCGAAAGCGGGGCATTCCGCTTTTGATGTGCCTCGGCACCGGGAACCGGCTGGATCCGGAGAAATTCCGGATCGGAGACATCAGCGAAACCGCCGGCTGCGGTTGTGGTTTGGCGAAGGTGATACGCCACGAGCTCAAAAAACGGGGCATCGAGCGCCAGACGGTGCTTTACAGTACGGAAGTTCCGCGGAAGGCCGTCATCGAGGACGAGACCACCGGTCGCCACGCGCCGGGAAGCGTCGCTTTCGTGCCGCCGGTGGCCGGCTATCTGTTAGCGGGAAAATGCGTGCGGGACCTCATCGAAAGGGAATGAAAATGGAAAACGAGACCATAAAGCCGGGAAAATACCGGCATTTTAAGGGAAAAGAATACGAGGTGCTGTTCCTTGCCCGGCACAGCGAAACGGAGGAAGAGATGGTCGTCTATCGGAAACTTTATGACGACTACGGCCTTTGGGTGCGCCCGGCTTCCATGTGGAACGAAATGGTGGAGCGGGACGGCAAGGTGATGCGCCGCTTCACCTATATCGGGGAAGAATAAAGCCTTCCCCCTCGGGTATAAAATCCGAGCGCGTCCTGTGGACGATGAAGCGAGG
>CALCUE010000031.1 GCA_937906945.1 uncultured Clostridia bacterium
CAAGGCTTGCTCCCGCAAGCCTTGTCCCCTTTGTCGAAAGGGGACAAAGCGGCTGATCCATACCGAGTGCTTTCTGATATCGACGAAGGCCGTTTAACCGGAAAGATCCGGTCAGAAACGGCCTTCGTTTCCCGTAAACCTCGCCGCAAAAGGCGGCAAAGCCGCCGGTGCTCCCGCACCGAAGCGGCAATATCGTAATTTATAAAACACACATTCCACGGAGGATCTTTATGGCAACTTTGAAAGAAGAAATCGCCCGGCGGCGGACGTTCGCGATCATTTCGCACCCGGACGCCGGTAAAACCACGCTGACGGAAAAATTCCTGCTTTACGGCGGCGCCATTGCCCAGGCCGGTGAGGTCAAGGGCAAACGGGCGAAAGCCGCGACCTCCGACTGGATGGAGATCGAAAAGCAGAGAGGAATTTCCGTCACCTCCTCCGTCATGCAGTTTCAGCACGACGGCTATTGCATCAACATTCTGGATACCCCCGGACACCAGGACTTTTCCGAGGATACCTACCGGACGCTGATGGCGGCGGATTCCGCCGTCATGGTCATCGACGGCGCCAAAGGCGTTGAGCCCCAGACTCGGAAACTTTTTAAGGTCTGCGCCATGCGCCACATCCCGATCTTCACCTTCATCAACAAGATGGATAGGGAGACCAAGGACCCCTTCGACCTTTGCGAGGAGGTCGAGCGGGAGCTCGGCATCGACACCTATCCCGTCAACTGGCCCATCGGCTGCGGCAAGGAGTTCCAGGGCGTCTATGACCGGGAAAAGAAACACATTCTGTTCTTCGAGAACGAGGGACATTCCAAAAAGGCCGGTTCCGTCGAGGTGGAGCTTTCCGACCCGGCGGTGGCCGATTATATCGGCTCCGCCCGTTGGGAACAGCTTCGGGACGACGTCGAGCTTCTCGGCGCCGGAAGAGATTTTGATATGGAAGCCGTTCGTAACGGCACCTTGAGCCCGGTGTTCTTCGGTTCGGCCCTCATCAACTTCGGCGTGGAGCCTTTTCTGGAGGCGTTCCTTCGCATGACGACGGCGCCTTTGTCCCGTGTTTCCGACGAGGGCGAAGTCGACGTCTTCTCCGAGGATTTTTCCGCCTTCGTCTTCAAAATCCAGGCCAACATGAATAAAGCCCATCGGGACCGCCTTGCCTTCATGCGCATCTGTTCCGGCAAGTTCGAGCGGGATAGTGAAGTCTATCATGTGCAGGGCGAACGTAAAATGCGCCTTGCCCAGCCGCAGCAGATCATGGCCGCCGAGCGGGAGATCGTTGAGGAGGCCTATGCCGGCGACATCATCGGCGTTTTCGATCCCGGCGTTTTCTCCATCGGCGACACCATCACCGTGCCGGGCAAAAAATTCCGCTATTCCGGCATCCCCACCTTCGAGCCGGAGCATTTCATGACCGTCCGTCCCAAGGACACCATGAAGCGGAAGCAGTTCATCAAGGGCATCGAGCAGATCGCCCAGGAGGGCGCCATCCAGATCTTCAAAATTCCCCATCTCGGGATGGAGGAGGCCATCATCGGCGTCGTCGGCACCCTGCAGTTCGACGTGTTCCGCTACCGGATGCAGAACGAATACGGCGTGGAGCTCGTCATGACGAGCCTTCCCTATGAGCACCTGCGGTTCATCCTCGAATCGCCGGTGGAGCCCAAGGACCTCGACCTTGCCAACGGGTGCAAGATTTTGGAGGATTACCGCGGCCACCACGTTCTCGTTTTCAGCGGCATCTGGGCGCTCAACTATATCGAGAAACAGAACCCCGGGTTGGTGCTTTCTGACGAACTGAGAGTATAATTAAAAGGCATTTATACAAACTGTTGATAAAATCGGGTGTTTTGACCGGAAAAAGGACTTTTTTATGATCACCGACATTCTGAAACCGAATCTTGACGAATACGCCGTGCCCCTTTCGGAAGAGCAGCTTTCGCGGCTGGAACGCTACGCCGCTCTTTTGCGGGAATGGAACGAAAAAATGAACCTCACCGCCATCACCGACGACGAGGGCATCGCCATGAAGCATTTCCTCGACTGCCTCGCCTTTTTGCGGCAGGTGGAGGTGCCGCAGGGCGCCAAAGTCGCCGACGTCGGCACCGGCGCCGGGTTTCCCGGCGTGGTGCTCAAAATCGCGCGGCCGGATATCGACCTCGTGCTCATCGACAGCCTTCAAAAGCGGCTGACCTTTTTGGAAACGGTCCTTTCGGACCTCGGCCTTTCGGCGAAGCTCGTCCATGCCAGAGCGGAGGACGCCGGTCACGACAAGGCTCTGCGGGAACGGTTCGACCTCGTGACGGCAAGAGCCGTCGCCAACCTTTCGGTGCTTTCGGAATACTGCCTTCCCCTTTGCAAAGTCGGCGGCGTTTTCGCCCCGATGAAAACGGCGGAAGTCGAAAACGAGGTCGAGGAAGCGAAGACCGCTTTTTCGATCCTCGGCGGCGAAGTTTCCGCTGTTTCACTCTATGAACTGCCGGTGGCCGGTGGTCGGGGGATCGTCACCGTCAAAAAGACGAAACCGACCCCGCCGAAATATCCCCGTCAGCGGGTCAAACTTTCGGAAAAACCGCTGAAATAAGCCAAAACGAAAGGGGGAAGGCTTTTTGCCGTCTCCAACCCAAAAAATCGTTGTTTCATCGGAACTTGCCTACGTTCTGGTCAACGTTCTTCTTTCCTTTGCCATCGCCATGGTCACGACCACCGATTTTGGTGTCTCCATGGTAGTCGCTCCGGCCTATATTCTGAGCCTCAAAGTGCCGTTCCTCACCTTCGGCCAGGCGGAATACGTCATCCAGGGCCTTCTTTTCCTGACGCTCTGTCTGATACTGAAAAAGATCCGGCTGCTCTATTTCTTCTCGTTCAGTACCTGCCTTTTCTACGGGGCGCTGTTGGATTTCTGGCGGACGGTCATTCCGGTTTTTAACCCCGACGTTTTCACGCCGGGAAGCCTTTCCCTTCCCGTTCGGATCGTCTTTTTCGTCATCGGAACGACCCTTTCCACCATCTCCATCGCCCTCGTGTTCCGGATCTATATATATCCGCAGGTTTATGAGTTTTTCGTCATGGGCGTTTCCGCCAAGTTCGGGATCGAGACCGGCAAGGTCAAGATCGTCTATGACGTCGTGAGCCTGAGCCTCGCCGTCGCCATGACCCTCCTCTTTTTCGGACGGTTCGAGGGCATCGGCATCGGCACCGTCGTTTCGACGGCGGTCAACGGGCAAATGATCCGCTTCTTCGGAAACTGGATGGACAAACATTTTGAGATCAAACCGTCGTTCCCGAAGTTCGCCGAGCTTTTCTCCTATCAATGAAAAAAGCCCTCCCGAAAGGAGGGCTTTTTTGCTGTCCGTTTTCGGAAAACAGCTGTGTATATACAGAGTTCAGACCCTTTATCCTTTCAATCTTTTATCGCTTTAGGACGTTAAAATTTCCGCATGGATAAGCCAAAATTTTTAATTTTTCCGAAAATTTCTCAAAAAAATTATATACATTTTTTATTCATTTATGCAAAAATCGGGCAAAATAATGAATAAAACCGGCGGTCGGTTTTTATGGATTTTCATTTTTGTGCACTTTAAATAAGTTTCGGCAAGATATTTTGGCTGTTTTCTATGATTTGCCCTCTTGATTTGCAGGAAGACTTGCGTTATACTGTCCATCGTTGACAGACAGAAAAACAAAGACGCCGTCGGGCGTCACACCGAGAAAAAGAAAGAGAGGAATGTTCGTTATGTTCGATTTCGCTTCCATGAAAAATTATTACAGCCAGCCCCAGACCAATATTGACCGTTGGATGAGGGACGAAAACGTCGCTTTCTGCGAAGATTCCGGCGCTTTCCACAACGAAAAGAAAGAATCCGGCGTTCGCCGCATCCTTTCCCTCGTTCTTTCCGCCATTGTGAAATAAGTCACTTGAGCATAAAAAAAGAGCTTCGGCCATTTGGCCGGAGCTCTTTTTTTATCCGATAGTGTCCACGGTACAAGGACAGATGCACAGGAAGAAAGAACCTTTTGCAAGTTTTCTTTTGAATGAAATTCATTTTTGGCGGGACAAAGGGGGTCCTTTCCGGGCCTTTGGATTTTTCCTGCATTTTTCCCTTTTTTCGGCGGCAATCTTTTCCGGACCGCCGGTTTTCCCTGTCCGCTTTTTCAATCCATGGACGGAATGATGTTGCAGTCGGGATTCTGGTCGGAATGGGCCAGCGCCCAGTTGCGCAGGGTAAGACCGCCGGCGCTCATCAGCTCTTCCACCAGCGACCGTTCCGGGAAAAGCCCGATCCGATGCAAAAGAAAAAGGCAGGTATCAACGTCCATCTGACCGCCGGATACGGCGGCGAGTTCCCGCTCCGGGATCTCGTTTTCCGGTTTTTTCGTTTCCATAAGGTTCTCCTTTCAGAAAAGTCCGGTGATCTTTCCGTTTTCGTCAACGTCGATGCGTTCCGCCGCCGGGGATTTCGGAAGACCGGGCATGGTGAGGATGTCGCCGGTCAGAACAACGAGAAAACCGGCGCCGGCGGAGATTTTGACGTTTTTAACGGTGACGGTGAAATGTTCCGGCGCGCCGAGCTTTGTCGGGTCGTCGGAAAAGCTGTACTGCGTTTTGGCAATGCAGACCGGCACGTTGTCAAAGCCGAGCTTGGTGAGCGCCTCGATCTGCTTTTTGGCCGCCGGAAGAACGGTGATCCCGTCGCCGCCATAGATCTTTTTGACAACGGCTTCGATCTTTTCCTCGATGGTGCCGGAAAGGTCGTAGGAGAAGGTGAAATCGCCTTTTTCCTCCTCGCAGAGGCGGACGACCTCTTTGGCGAGTTCCACACCGCCTTTGCCGCCGTCGGCCCAGACGGTGGAAAGGACGGCGTTGACGCCGAGCTCTTTACATTTTTCCATAAGGAAGGCCACTTCCGCGTCGGTGTCGGTGGGACAACGGTTCAAAGCGACGACGCAGGGCAGTTTATAGACGTTCTTGATGTTGGAAACGTGGCGCAGAAGGTTCGGGATGCCCTTTTCGAGTGCGCCGAGGTCCTCGGTGGCGAGGGATTTTTTATCGAGGCCGCCGTGCATTTTAAGGGCGCGGATGGTGGCGACGATGACCACGGCGTCGGGGGTCAGTCCCGCCATGCGGCACTTGATGTCGAGGAATTTTTCCGCGCCGAGGTCCGCGCCGAAACCGGCCTCGGTGATGGTGTAATCGCCCATTTTGAGCGCCATACGGGTGGCGATGACGGAGTTGCAGCCGTGGGCGATGTTGGCGAAAGGTCCGCCGTGCACGAACGCCGGCGTGCCCTCGAGGGTCTGGACAAGGTTCGGCTTCAAAGCGTCCTTCAAAAGGGCGGTCATGGCGCCGACGGCTTTGAGATCGCCGGCGGTGACCGGTTTGTCGTCATAGGTGTAGCCGACAATGATCCGGGAGAGACGCTCTTTGAGGTCGGTGATGGAGGAAGCGAGGCAGAAAACGGCCATGATCTCGCTCGCGACGGTGATGTCAAAGCCGTCCTCACGGGGAACGCCGTTGGTCTTTCCGCCGAGACCATCGACCACGAAGCGAAGCTGACGGTCGTTCATATCGACGCAGCGTTTCCAGGTCACTTTGCGCACGTCGATGCCGAGCTCGTTGCCCTGCTGGATGTGGTTATCGAGCATGGCGGCCAGAAGGTTGTTGGCCGCGCCGATGGCGTGGAAGTCGCCGGTAAAATGGAGGTTGATGTCCTCCATGGGGACGACCTGGGCGTAGCCGCCGCCGGCGGCGCCGCCTTTTACGCCGAAAACCGGGCCGAGGGACGGTTCCCGCAAAGCGACGGTGACGTCTTTCCCGATGAGGGAAAGACCGTCCGCCAGACCGATGGTCGTGGTGGTCTTACCTTCTCCCGCCGGAGTCGGAGAGATGGCGGTGACCAAAACCAGTTTTCCGTTGGGGCGGTCGCTTTCGCTGAGAAGGGAAAGGTCGATCTTCGCCTTATATTTTCCGTAGGGTTCGATGTATTTTTCATCGACATGGGCGCGGCGCGCGATTTCGGTGATGGGTTTCATCCGGCACTGCTGCGCGATTTCGATATCGGTCAGATACGCCATAAAAAATTCCTCCTTTTCCGGTCGGTTTTAAGTGATTAGATTCATCATACCACCGGAAAAGGGGAATGTAAAGGGAAAAAAGTCCCCGTGAAAAAAATCGGACGCATATCCGCTTCCCGTGGAGCATAGGTTTCTTTATCGGAAAACGGCGAAGGGGGCGGATTTTTATGGAACGGGGACTTTCGGAGGAAAAAGCGGCGGCGCTTTTGGAGGAATGGGGCGAAAACGTCCTGGTCGGGGAAAAAGCGCCGGGCGCTTTTTCCCTTTTTGCCGGGCAGTTTAAAGACCTTCTGACGCTGATTTTGCTCCTTTCGGCGGCGGTGTCGCTGTTTTTGGGCGAGGTGGTGGACGCCTTCACCATTATGATCATCGTCTTTCTCAACGCCATCCTCGGTTTTTCCCAGGAATACCGGACGGAAAAGACGCTCGAAAACTTAAAGGCCCTTTCCGCGCCGAAAGCGACCGTCCTTCGGGACGGAAAACAGCGGGAAATTCCCTCCTCGGCGCTGGTGCCCGGCGACTGTGTCTTTCTTTCCGCCGGAAACAGGGTGCCGGCGGACGGGATCCTTTGGGAAGGCGCCGGTCTTTCGACCGACGAGTCCCTTCTGACCGGCGAATCGGTGCCGGTGGAAAAAACGCGGGAAGACGCCGTTTTTATGGGGACGGTGGTGACGGCGGGACACGGCGCTTTCACCGTTACCAAAACGGGGATGAAAACGGAAATGGGGAAGATCGCCGGCCTTTTGGGAAACAAAAAGCCGGAACCGACGCCCCTTCAGAAAAAGCTCGGTTCGCTCAGCAAGGTGATCGCCGTCGGCTGTCTTCTCATCTGTTTTTCGGTGACGGCGCTTGGAATTTTGCGTGGGGAACCGGTTTTCACCATGTTTCTGACCGGTCTTTCCCTTTCGGTGGCCGCCATTCCGGAGGGACTGACCGCTGTCATCACCATTTCGTTAGGGCTGGCGGTCTCCCGGATGCTTCACCGAAACGCTCTGGTGCGGCGGCTTCATTCGGTGGAGACCCTCGGCTGCGCCAACGTCATCTGCTCCGATAAAACCGGCACCCTGACGGAAAACAAAATGACGGTGACGGAGATCCGCACGGCGGAAAACGCCGTGCTCACCGAAGGGGAGTTCCAAAAAACGCCGCCGCTTCTCTGGATGGCGGCTTCCCTTTGTAACAACGCCACGGTTTCCGGAAAGACCGTTTCCGGCGAACCGACGGAAGCGGCGCTTCTTTCGGCGGCGCTTCGCTATGGCGACAGCCGCTTTTGGGAAAAAAGCCGCCGTCTTTCGGAGCTTCCCTTCGATTCGACACGAAAACGGATGTCCGTTTCCGTTAAAACGCCGGACGGCAAGACCCTTTGTTTCATCAAGGGAGCGCCGGACGTGGTGCTTCCGCTTTGTGAAAAGGCGCAGATCGGGGAAACGGCGCTCCCTCTTTCGGAAGCGAAGCGGGCGGATTATAAAAAGGCCCTTTCCGCGATGGCGCAAAGCGCCCTTCGGGTGCTCGCTTTCGGCTATAAGGAGCAGAGCGGGGAAAAAATCTCCGAAAAAGGCTTTGTTTTTCTCGGGTTTTTCGGGCTGATGGACCCGCCGAGAAAAGGCGCCCGAACTTCGGTGCTCAAGGCGAAACGGGCCGGCATTAAAACGGTGATGATCACCGGTGACCACCCGGAAACGGCCATGGCCATCGCCCAAAAGCTCGGCATCGCCGGAACAGACGACCGGGTCTATACCGGTTCGGAGCTGGACCGGATGAGCGAAAGGGAGTTTGCCTTCGCCGCTGAGCACGGCAAAGTCTTTGCCCGGGTAACGCCGGAGCACAAGCTCCTTTTGGTGCGAAGCCTTAAAAAAAGCGGGGCGATCGTCGCCATGACCGGCGACGGCGTCAACGACGCCCCGGCGGTAAAAGAGGCGGATATCGGCGTCAGTATGGGAAAAAACGGCACCGACGTCACAAGGGAGGCCAGCGGGATCGTCCTTTTGGACGACGATTTTTCGACCCTTATCGCGGCGGTGGAGGAAGGACGGATCATCTATGAGAACATCCGGAAATTCATCCGCTACCTTCTTTCCTGCAACATCGGGGAAGTGGTGACCATGTTTGTCGGGATGGTGCTCGGCTTTCCGGCGGTGCTGCTGCCGATCCAGATCCTCATGGTGAATTTAGTGACCGACGGCATCCCCGCCATCGCTTTAAGTTTCGATCCGCCGCAGGATGACGTGATGAAAAAACCGCCCCGAGGGCGGGAGGAATCGGTCTTTTCCCATGGCCTTGGGAGAAAGATCATCCTTCGGGGGATCCTGCTCGGGCTTTCGGTGCTCGTGGCGTTCGCCATCGTCCTTCGGTGCTCAAAAAGCCTTCTTTCGGCGCGGACGGCGGCCTTTGTGACCCTTGTCATGGCGCAGCTTTTGCACGTTTTCGAGTGCAAAAGCGAGGATCGGTCCCTCTTCACCATCCGGATCGGGAACAACAAAAAGCTTTTGGCGGCGGTGGCTTCGTCGGCGCTGGCAACGCTTCTGGCGGTATTCTGGCCGCCGCTTTCCGCCGTCTTCCAGACGGTGCCGCTGACGGGAAAGGAATGGCTTATTGTGGCGGCGGCGACGCTTTTGGTACCGCTTTTTTCGTCGGTCTGGCACTTTTTGCGGAAAAGAAACTGAAAGCCTTCCCCCTGGGGGAAGGTGTCGAGCGTCAGCGAGACAGATGAGGGGCTTTGAAGGTCTGATTTTGGGAAAAACAGCCTGTCATTGCGAGGAGCCGCGAAGCGGTGACGTGGCAATCTTATCCCTGACAATGGGAATAAAAAGATTCCCACGGTCAAATATTCTCCCCTCTTGCGGTGCCCAAA
>CALCUE010000032.1 GCA_937906945.1 uncultured Clostridia bacterium
CGCCAATCTCCCTCAGTCTCGCTGTCGCTCGACAGCTCCCTCTCGGAGGGAGCCTGTGGCGACACCTTCCCCCGAGGGGGAAGGCTTTATCGTTACCGCTGATTGGCCGCGGAATAGATGAGAATGGCGGCAGCGGACGCCGCGTTGAGGCTTTCCGCCTCACCGGGCATGGGGATCATCACCGTGTGGTCGCACCCGGCGATGGTCTCCTCCGAAAGACCGTTGCCCTCGTTGCCGATCAAAACGGCGGAACTGGGGGCGAAACGGACGGTGGGAAGGCTTTCCGCCTTTTCGGAAAGCGCCGAGGCATAGGTCACGACGCCGTGCTCACGCAAAAGGGAAAGGGCCTCGGCGGTGGTGGAAAAGACCTTGACCGGAAGACGGAACAGGCACCCCATGGAGGAGCGCAGCGCCTTCGGCGAAAAGGGATCGACACAGCCGCAAAGAAGCACGCCCCGAACGGCCATAGCCTCGCAGGTACGAAGGATGGTGCCGAGGTTGCCGGGATCCTGAAGCTCCGAAAGCAGGACGAAAAGCCCTTCGTTATCCCACAAAACGGGCTTTTCGGCAAAGCGGCAGACGGCGAAGACGCCCTGGGGCGTCTTGGTGTCCGAAAGCTTTTCGGCGACGGAATCGGAGACGAAAAACACCTCTTCGGCTTCGTTACAAAGCTCCGAAAGATAGGACGAATAGGTCTTTTGGGCGGTTTCGGTGAGGAAAAGCCGCCGGACAAAAGCGCCGCTTCGGGCGGCTTCAGCGCAGAGACGAGCGCCTTCCACAACGAAAAATCCGGTCTCTTTCCGGAGTTTTTTGTCCTTCAAAAGAGCCGCCGTCTCTTTGATAAGCGGGTTTTCCCGGCTGGTGATGAGCATAAAGATCCTCCGTTTTTTGTCAATTCTGGAAAAAACAGGTCGATAAAAATCCTTAAATTTAAAGGTATAAATAAAGCAATTCGCCCGAGTTAAACCTAACCCGGGCGTTTTTTGTGGAATTAAAGGGCCGCTTTGGCCTGAGCGCAGAGGGCGGCGAAGCCTTCGGCGTCATGGATGGCCATTTCGGAAAGCATTTTGCGGTTCAGGGTGACATTGGCTTTTTTAAGACCGTTCATGAAGCTGGAATAGTTCATGCCGTTCAGTTTGCAGCCGGCAGAAATACGGGTGATCCAAAGTCTTCTGAAATCTCTCTTTTTCTGTTTTCTGCCCATGAAAGCGTAGCGACCGGATTTCATGACGGCTTCTTTGGCTACACGGAATAATCTATGTCTGGCGCCATAGTAACCTTTCGCAAGTTTCAGAACCTTTTTTCTTCTTTTATGGGACATGATCCCGCCTTTAACACGAGCCATTGTAATAACCTCCGTTAATTATCGTTAAATTTGTCGTTAAACTGCGCTATGCCAAACCTTAGGCGTAGGGCATGATCTTTCTGAGTTTCTCCATGTTGGTCTTATCGGCATAGGTGGCCTGACGGAGATTACGTTTCCGTTTGGTGTCCTTGCTCTGGGAGTTGAGCTTATGGGATTTGAAGGCTCTGTTGCGTTTGACCTTTCCGTCTTTGGTGAAGCGGAAGCGTTTTTTTGCGCCGGTATGGGTTTTAAGCTTTGCGTTCATTGAATGTTCCTCCTGATAATTATTGCAAAAAGCAAATGATAAACGAACTTATTTGGTGGTTTTGGATGTTACGACCATAACCATGCTGCGGCCTTCCATTTTCGGAAGCTTATCGACGGTGCCGACTTCGGCAACGCCGTCCGCAAATCTTTTGATCATGTCAGCGCCAAGCTCCGGATGGGCCATCTCTCTTCCGCGGAACCGGACGGAGACTTTGACTTTGTTGCCGTCCTGCAAAAATTTGATGGCGTGGTTGAGTTTGGTATTGAAGTCGTTGGTATCGATGTTAAGGGAAAGACGAACTTCCTTGACCTCGATGATCTTCTGGTTTTTCTTTGCCTCTTTTTCACGCTTCGCCTGCTCAAAGCGATATTTGCCGTAATCCATGATCCGGCAAACGTGCGGATTGGCGTTCGGAGCGATCTCAACGAGATCCAGATTTTTCTCCGCGGCGGCGGCCATGGCGTCTTTGATGGAAAGAATGCCGAGCTGGGAGCCGTCGGAATCGATCACGCGGACTTCTTTTTCGCGGATCTCCTCATTGATGAGCAGTTCCTGTTTTGCTATAAGTAACACCTCCAAAATAAAAAAAGTGCGATACCAAAGAAGCATCGCACAGAAATTTCCCGATCGGAAAACCGGGAAGTTCGGGATTGGCCGTCCGCGTTCGGTAACGGGACGGCGAGAACGGTTCGTTCTGCTTCTTTGTCCTAATTATTATAACGGCCCCGTTCGCCTTTGTCAAGGGCTTTTTTGAAAAATTTTCGGCTTCTTTTCGCCGAAAAACCGCCTGTCGGTGCGGTTTTGGCCTTGACAGGGTCCGGTTCCGGAGATATAATGCGGATAGAGAAGAACATTTGTTCGTTTTTAGAAAGGAGGCGGCCCCTTTGGACGTCTATGAAAAACTGACGATTTTGGCGGAGGCGGCGAAATACGACGCCTCCTGTTCGTCCTCCGGTTCGGGACGAAGCGGAGGCGGTTTCGGCGCGGCGACACCGGCAGGCTGCTGCCATTCCTTCGCCGCCGACGGGCGGTGCATCAGCCTTCTTAAAGTGCTTTTGTCCAACGCCTGCGTCTATGACTGCAAATACTGCGTCAACCGGCGCACCAACGATTTTCCGAGGGCGACCTTTCAGCCGAGGGAACTTGCCGACCTCACGGTGGAATTTTACCGGCGGAACTATATCGAGGGGCTGTTTCTCTCCTCGGCGGTGGTGGGAACGCCGGACTGGACCACTGAGCGGATGATCGAGACGCTTCGCATCCTGCGGGAGGAATACGGCTTTCACGGCTACATCCACGCCAAGGCCATTCCCGGCGCGGACCCGGTTCTGACCCACCGGTTGGGGCTTTTGGCCGACCGGATGAGCGTCAACGTGGAACTGCCGTCGGAACAGTCGCTGACCGCTTTGGCGCCGGACAAAACGAGGCACTCCGTTTTAGCGCCGATGAAGCTCATTCAAAGCGGCATCGCCGAAAACCGGGAGGACCTGGTAAAATACCGCCACACGCCCTCTTTCGTCCCGGCGGGACAGAGTACCCAGATGATCGTCGGCGCTTCGCCGGAGACGGACTACCACATTCTCCATCTCACGGAGGGACTTTATAAAAAATACGGTCTCAAGCGGGTCTATTATTCCGCCTATATCCCGATGCAGGAGGACAGCCTTCTGCCGTCGCTCGATACCAGACCGCCTCTTTTGCGTGAGCACCGGCTCTATCAGGCGGACTGGCTTCTGCGGTTTTACGGGTTCGAGGCCGGCGAGATCATCGACCCCGTTCACCCGATGCTGCACCCGGAAGTGGACCCCAAATGCAGTTGGGCGGTGAGCCATCTGGACGAATTTCCGGTGGAGGTCAACACGGCCGATTATGAGATGCTCTTGCGGGTCCCGGGGATCGGTGTCACCGGCGCCAAAAAGATTTTGCGTGCTCGAAAAAGCGGGGCGCTGGACTTCGAGGCGCTGGGAAAACTGGGGATCGTGCTCAAACGGGCGCGGTTTTTCGTCACCTGCTCCGGAAAGACCTTTCAGCGCCTTCCGGAGACGCCGGAAAGCATGATCTGGGCGCTTCTTTCGCCCAACAAAATGGGCGGTTTTACCGATTACGGCATGGAACAGCTTTCGCTTTTCGAGCCGGCTTTGACGGGGGAGGATCGGTTGGAATGTCTGACGGGGGAGTTCTGATTTTTACCTATGACGGCAGTTATCACGGCATCCTTTCCGCCGTTTTTGACGCCTTCGTGCTCAAACAGCTGCCGGATGAAGTTTATACCTTCGACGACGAGGAACCGGGGCTTTTTTCCGTCCACGTCGTTGAGACGAACCGTGCTCACGCCGACCGGGTCGAAAACGGGATCCGGAAAAAGCTCGGCCCCAACGCCTTTCGCATGGTGCGAAACGGCTTTCTCTATGGCGGTGAGGGAAAGGAAATGGCCATTTTGCGCTTCCTTTGGGTCGGCTTCAACGAGGATCCGGGCGTTGCCAATCGGTTGGCTTCGCCGGAGGCGGCGCCGCTTTATATGATGGCCAACGCCGTGGTCAACGAGGTGGTGCAGATGAAGGGCTTCGTGCGCTTCACCGACAGCGGCGGCGCTTTGGTTTCGGTCATCCACCCGAAACACCACGTCCTGCCGCTTCTCAAGGGCTTTTTCCGCGCCCGGCTTCGGGGAGAAAATTTTCTGATTTTCGACGAAAACCACGGCGCGGCGCTTTTCCACGCCGGAGACAAAACGGCCATCGTGCCGCTGGAAGCGCTCGAAAAGCCGGACAGCGAAAACGACCGCTTCTATCGGGAGCTTTGGAAGGCCTATTATAAGCACATCGCCATCGCTTCCCGCTATAACCCGACCTGCCGGCGGACGCACATGCCGAAACGGTTCTGGAACGACCTTACGGAGATGGAGGACGAGGTCCAAAGCCCCGCCGACCGGCTTTTTTCCCTTTCCGAAGGGGAAAAGGTTGAAAAAATCGCCGTGGTATGATACAATAAACCGAAGTTTTTATTCGGAGGAGCCCATGATCTTATCGGTTTTTTCATTCTGGTGGTTTGTTATCATCGCTTTCTGCGTCGCTCTTTGCGTCGGGATCCCGCTTTTTTTCCGCAGTCGCCCGCCCAAAGAAAAACAGGATTTTCTGTTCAAGCTCTCGCTTTTCACCATTGTTTTCTTTACTCTATATAAAATCTGGCTGTTCCTCGATCCGACTTATGAGACGAGTATCTGGGAGGAACTTCCCACCAACCTCTGCAACGTCGCCGTTCTCGGCATGCCGCTGGCGGTGAAAAAGGACTGGACCTGGCTTCGGGCGCTGCTCTTTTTCGAGTGCCCTCTCGGCGGGGTGATGGCGCTTCTGATGCCGTCGGACGGCTTTTATGACGTGCCGGTCTATCTGCTGCGGAACATCGGCTACTGGGGCACCCATATCCTGGTCGTCGTTCTTTGCGTAAGCCTTGTGACGCTGGGGATCTACCGGCCGAAATTCAAGGACATTCCGCTGGCCATCGGCGCGCTGTTCACGCTGGCGTTTCTGAACCACATCCTCAACACGATCCTCCGGGCGACGGTCTGCGCCGAATCGAATTTCTGCTTCACCTACGGAATCGAAGGAAACCCGGTGACGGAACTCATGATGAAGCTGATCCCGGTGCCGTTTCTGTTTTTGCTTCCGGCGGCGATCCCGCTGTTTCTCGTGAACCTCGGGTGCTTCGGTCTGGCGAAGCTGAAACGGAACGACGTGTTTGCCGAAGAAAAGAAATAAGGAATAAAAATAGAAATCCTCCCCCATGGGGAGGATTTTTTTGTCGGGAAAATCTTTTTCGCCGCTTCGGCGCATAGAGGCTCCCTCCGAGAGGGAGGCTTTTGGTGCGGGAGCACAGGCGGCGCGAAGCGCCGCCAACTGCGGCGAGGTTTACGGGAAACGAAGGCCGTTTCTGACCGGACCCTTCCGGTTAAACGGCCTTCGTCGATATCAGAAAGCACTCGGGAAAGAACAGCCGCTTTGTCCCCTTGGAGAAAGGGGACAGCGGTTGCAGCAAGGCTTGCGAGCGCCGCCTGTGGCGGATGCAGCGAGCAAGGCTTGGCGCCGCGGTCGAAAAAGCCGAGGATCAGCGTAAGCCCGAAGGCTTTTTCGGGCACCGCAAGAGTTACGCTATC
>CALCUE010000033.1 GCA_937906945.1 uncultured Clostridia bacterium
TCGCCAATCTCCCTCAGTCTCGCTGTCGCTCGACAGCTCCCTCTCGGAGGGAGCCAAGATCGCTCCCAATTTCCCAAAATCGAACCGGAAAGCCCCTTATCTGTCTTTTTGCCTTCGGCAAAAATCCACCTTCCCCTAAGGGGGGAAGGCAGAATGGTTCTTGCATTTGACGGCGGTTTGTGGTACCCTTCTTTTTGGAAACCAAAGCGAAAAGAGGAACCAGTATGGACTGTAAAGAAATTCTGATCGAAAGCGGAAAACGGATGCTCAACTCCGGACTCACCGTGGAGACCTGGGGCAATTTAAGTGTCCGGGACCCGGAGACCGGCTATATCTATCTGACGCCGTCGGGGATGCCCTATCACACCATTGGACGGGACGACATTGTCGTTATGGATAAGAATGGCAACCGGGTCGAAGGAAACCGGGCGCCCACCATTGAATGGGCCATGCACCTCGGCATTATGAACAGCCGCCCGGACGTCGGCGCCATTATCCACACGCACCCTCTCTATTCCCAGATTTTCGGGCTTTTGCATGAACCGATCCCGCCGGTCATCGACGAGGCGGCGCAGACCATGAACGGCACCGTCGAGGTGGCGAAATACGCCATTCCCGGTTCGGAGGAACTGGCGGAAAACGTGGTGGAGGCTTTGGGTGACAAAGCGGCGTGCCTGATGGCGAACCACGGCGCCGTCTGCGTCGGCAAAGATATGGACGCGGCGTTCCGCACAAGCGAAGTTCTCGAAATGACCGCCCGCATCCTTTATATGGCGAAGTGCATCGGGGAACCGAAACCCGTTCCGCCGGAAAAGATCCCGGAGATGCTGGCCTTTATTAAAGAGCACTACGGTCAGCGCTGAAGACGCTCTTGACCGGAAAAGGGGGGATATGTTATACTCCCCTTAACCAAAAACATTTTTGTGGAGGTACGTTATGAAAAAACTGCTTGCGCTGCTTCTGGCGCTGACGCTGGTTCTTACGCTGTGCGCCTGTGGAAAAGAGGAAAAACCGCAGGGACCGGAGATCGACATTGATCCCGTGAACCCGGAAGGCACGACAGAATCCTCCGTCGCCGGTTCCGGTACGATGGATGACCCCTGGCAGATCGGCGCCGGCGACCCGGCATCTGTCACCGCTTATCTTTCCGAGGACTGGCTCTTTATCGACGGCGACGGCGATATTATGGATTTTGAGACGCCGGAAGAACGCCCCTGGCACAACGAGGCCGCCAAGATCCAGGACATCAGCATTTTCGGGCAGATCCGCCGCATCGGCAAAAACGCCTTTAAGGGCGCCGGTACCGAAGCTGACTTTTTCTCCTGCTACCTTGGCGAAGTGAAGGAATACGGCGAAAGCTGTTTTGAAGGAGCCGGTTTTGATACTTCCTTCATCCTCTGCCTTTATGACTACGTGACCAAAATCGAATCCAAAGCCTTTGCCGACTGCGGCATTGACGAGATCCAGATCTACGGCAAGTCCGGCGAGATCGCGGATGACGCCTTCGCCGGACTGGAAGCCAATTTCTATACCATGGCCCGGGACAACTGGACCGACGCCGAGAAAAAGGATTTCGGCGGCAAAATGGACTATAAGCTGATGTACGTTTTCGCCTACAACGATGTCTATGATACCGAGGACGTTTCCGGCGGCGGTGAAATGTACGTGCCGGAGGACTGGCCGCTGGATTATGACGCGGCCATGAACGACGACAGCGAGTTCCTTCGCTATGAGCTGGTCAGCGGCGAACTGGAGTTCGACGAGACCGATCCTTTTATCGGTTCCTATATGACGAGCGACGTTGAAATGAATATTTATTATCATTACGTTGAACAGCCGGCGGAATAAACGAAAAGAACAGAAAAAAGCCGGGCGAAGGGTTTCCTTCGCCCGGCTTTTGTTATTCAGATCAGAATCCCTTCGCAATGGTCCAGTTCGTGTTGGACGATCTCGGCGGTAAAGCCGGTGAAGGTGCGCTGCTTTGTTTCGCCTTTGGCGTTCTGGTACCGCACCGCGATTTTGCGGTAGCGGGTGGTTTTCCGGGTGCCGGTCAGGGAAAGACAGCCTTCCTCCGCCTCGTAGGGCTCGGCTTTTTTGACGAGGACGGGGTTATAGAGGACGGTGTCGCCATCACCATCGACGAAGGCGATGATCCGCTTTTCCTCGCCGATCATGTTGGCCGCCAGCCCAACGCAGTCCTCCCGATGAGCCTTTAAGGTATCGAGCAGGTCCAGACCGACGGCAAGGTCGTCTTCGGTGGCCAAAGCGGCCTTCCGGGCCAGAAAAATGCGGTCCCTGACAATGGGTCGTACCATGGAAACTTCTCCTTTCCGGGATTTTGGGATCAGAGCATGACGTTATGATCTTCGGCGTTGATGACGAGTTCCTCTTTTTTCATGCCGCCTTCGCCCATGCCGAAAATGATCGGCAGGACTCTCTCTCTGCCGGGACCCGCGTTTATGGCAAGGCGGATCCCGCCGCTTACTTCCTGCAGTTCCTCCTCGGAAAGCTCGGCGAGTTTATTGCCGAGGGTCTCGACTTCTTTTTTCAGGGCGTTCAGTTCTTCTTTTGTTTTTGTCATGGAAATCTTCCTTTCTTCTTTCGGTGAAAAACGGTTGTCATTGATTGATACGAAGGAAAAGGAAAAAAGGCCACCGCTTTTGTTCGGGACGGGGGAATTTTTCCGTTTTGCTTTTTTGTTTTTGTTAGCACGCTCAATTCTTTTCTGTTTACTACTGCTCATCTGTTCGGCTGTAGTAGTATTCTCTTTTTCCATAATTAACCTCCATTTGGATAAATTTGTTCGTATGCGAACTATGCTATTTTAACTCATAAATCGTGCGTTTTAAATGGTAAAACTGTGAAAGTTCTCTGAACTTATTTGGATTCAGTTGTTTCCTTCATTAATTCACGTCTTGTGAACTCACATAATCCAATGATGCAGAATATCATTGGTGTACATAAAATCTGCTGATAACAGAAAAAGTTATGGAAGAAGTAAGCAAGTATTGATGCCATTCCTGCTGTCATAACAGGATTATTGTATTTTTTGAAGAAACAGATAAAAGCACTTACAAATATGCCAAAGTAGCTTACAAAACCAAGAATACCCTGGTCAAATAGCATATTTAACCATTCATTATGAGCACATACCACAATTTCCTCGTTCCAGAAGTTATACATTTCTGTGGCTCTTGGATCAAGAGTATATGCAATCTGTGGATAGCAGTCAGGACCAGGGCCTGTTAAGCACATACCGCGCCACATGTCTTCACCGAGGAGTTCCCATGTGTTTTTCCAAGTGTAACCACGGTTATTGCCCCAAT
>CALCUE010000034.1 GCA_937906945.1 uncultured Clostridia bacterium
AATTAGTTCTTAACTGAAACAAAATAAAAACGCCCGGGAATCTCTCCTCCCGGGCACTTTTTCTTCGCCTCTAACTGGCAGTGTATATATAATGTATATACCTTATATAATATAGAAGTGAAAAACAGTCCCCGCTGTAAGCGTGGGACTGTTTTTATGTTACGCTCCGCTTCCGGTCAGGGAGTGGTTTAAGCGAGCGGGCAAGAAAGGGGAGATGTCCGGCGGGAAGGAACAAGATGAAAGAGAAGAAACACACGGAGGCGTTACATTGGAAAGTTGAGGGATACGATATGTCGGGAGAAGACGAACGGGAAAAGAAAAACATCAGGAAAAAGAAACACACGGAAGCGGGAAAAACACGAAAAAGGAAACGCCCGGCGGCAATAGAAGATGAAAAAAAGAAACACATGGATGGGATGCAACAGCAAAAAAGCCCCCTGTTGGGGCGAAACACCCGGACAGGGGACTAAAAAACATCTTTGTGCATTTTCACGAAAAAAACTTTGAAAAATCTTAAAAAATCACGAAAAAAAGGCTTGACAAACTATATACTTATATATATAATATTACTTGCGTGACTGCACAAGGCGGATGCTACGGCATATCACTGGGGCGTCCGCAAGATATGCGTTGAAGCGGGAGGTTGCTGCCGGTATGGCAGGGAATTTCCGCCGAGTATGTCCGATTTTAAACCGGGCGACAAGAAATACTGCACACCCACGTATGCACTGCTTTCGTGATGAGCGATCGCGGTGGGGTCTTGTCTGGCGTACCGCTATGAGTACGCGTGTCCGGAGATACCTATGCGCCTTTCTATTATATAATATATAATAGGGAATGGCAAGAGGGATTTCCGTTTTTTAATGATGGGACGGGAAACACACGGGGGCATGAAATGTGTTTCAAAAGGTCGCACCCCATTGCGAGTCATTGGGAATCAATTAAGGAGGCGATTTTAGTGGCAGTCAAAGAAAAAATCAGGATCCGGCTCAAAAGTTATGATCATCAGCTGATCGACCAGGCCGCGGAAAAGATCGTAGAAACCGCAAAGCGCACCGGCGCTCGCGTTTCCGGACCGATCCCGCTCCCGACTGAGAAAGAGATCGTAACGATCCTGCGCGCTGTTCATAAATACAAGGACAGCCGTGAACAGTTTGAGCTTCGTACCCACAAAAGACTCATTGACATCCTGAGACCTTCCAACAAAACTGTGGAAGCCCTCACGGGTCTTGAGCTTCCTGCCGGCGTCGAGATTGAAATCAAGTTCTGATTTAAGAAAACTAATCTCAACCAGTAGACAAAACGCAGGTCATGTCGGTTCCTGCAAAAAAACCGACCAATAACCGAAGGAGGCAGAAAAATGAAAAAAGCTATCGTGGGCAAAAAGATTGGTATGACCCAGCTTTTTGACAGAGCAGGAAAAGTTATTCCTGTAACGGTCGTTGAGGCCGGCCCGTGTGTCGTTGTTCAAAAGAAAACTCTTGAAAACGACGGCTATGAATCCGTTCAGATCGGATATGGCGAGATCACCGAAAAACATCTCACCAAAGCATTGAAAGGACATTTCGCCAAAGCGGATGTCGCCGCGAAGAAATATCTCCGTGAATTCAGACTGGATGATTGCTCCACCGTCAACGTGGGCGATATCATCAAAGCAGACGCCTTTGCCATCGGCGAAAAAGTTGACGTTGTGGCAAAGAGCAAAGGCCATGGCTATGCCGGCACCATCAAACGTTACGGTTTCGGACGTCTCCGTGAGACTCACGGTTCCGGTCCTGTCGGACGTCACGTTGGTTCCCTTGGTAACTGCTCTTACCCCGGCAGAGTTTTCAAAGGCAAAAAACTTCCGGGCCACATGGGCGCGGTTCGCACCACTGTCCAGAATCTTGAAATCGTCAAGATCGATCCGGAAAACAATCTCATCGCAATCAAGGGCGCCATTCCGGGCCCGAAAGGTGCTATCGTAAGTGTTATGGCTGCTGTTAAGAAACAGAAGATCAAGAACACGACGGCACAGACCATCAGTAAGAACCCGCAGAAGAAATCCGCGCGTGGTTAATAGAAAGGAGAAACAAACATGGACGTCAAAGTTTTAAACATGAACGGTGAAGAAGTCGGTATGCTTTCCCTTTCTGAAGCCGTCTTCGGCGTCGAGCCGAACACTGTCGCCATGCACGCGGCGGTTATCAATTATCTGGCTAACCGTCGTCATGGTACGCAGTCCACGAAGACCAGAACCGAAGTTTCCGGTGGTGGACGCAAACCCTGGAGACAGAAGGGTACCGGTCATGCTCGTCAGGGCTCCATCAGAGCTCCGCAATGGGCACACGGTGGTGTCGCTCTTGGCCCGAAACCGCGTAAATACCGTTTCACTCTTAACAAAAAAGTTCGCCGCCTCGCAATGCTCTCCGCACTGAGCTGCAAAGTTGCCGCCGGCGAAATGATCGTTCTCGACAGCCTTGAGCTTGCGGAGATCAAGACCAAAACCATGGTCAAGACTCTCGCGAACATCGGCGCAGAAGGCAAAGCACTTATCGTTATGCCTGCTGTATGCGAAAACGTTATCAAAAGCGCACACAACATTCCCGGCGTAAAGACCACCCTTGTCAATACGCTGAACGTATATGACATCCTCAACTATGACAAATTTGTTGTCACCAAAGAGGCTGTTGAAAAAATTGAGGAGGTGTATGACAAATGATGAAGACCGCACAGGATATTATCGTCGCTCCGGTCATCACCGAAGCTTCCATGGCAGCCATTGCACAGAAGAAATACACCTTCCGTGTTATGAAAAAAGTAAACAAACAGGAAATTGCAAAAGCAGTTGAAGAACTTTTCGGCGTCAAAGTCGCAAAAGTCAACACCATCAACGTTCGTGGCCGTTCCAAGAGAATGGGTCTGCACTCTGGTAAAACTGCTGACTGGAAGAAAGCGATCGTAACCCTTAAGGCTGACTCCAAGGGCATCGAGTTCTTCGAGAGTATGCTGTAAGGAGGATGAAGAATGGCTATTAAATTCTACAACCCCACTACTCCCGGTCGTCGCGATATGTCCACCATTGATTATTCTGGACTTTCCAAGGTAGCTCCGGAACGCAGCCTTCTCGAACCGATGAAGAAGCATTCCGGTCGTAACTCCTACGGCCGCATCACCGTTCGTCATCGTGGCGGCGGCAACAGAACCAAATATCGTGTAATCGATTTCAAACGTAACAAACTCGGCATGGGCGCTGAGGTCATGACTCTTGAATATGACCCGAACCGTTCCGCTCATATCGCTCTTGTTCAGTATGAAGACGGCGAAAAGAGATACATCGTCGCTCCGCACGGCATGAAAGTCGGTGACAAAGTTGTCTCCGGTCCGGAAGCCGATATCCTTGCCGGTAACGCTCTTCCGCTTGCCAACATTCCGGTTGGTACCTTCATCCACAACATCGAGCTTTATCCCGGAAAAGGCGCACAGCTTGCCCGTTCCGCCGGTGTTATGGCACAGCTCATGGCTAAAGAAGGCAAATACGCTCTTGTTCGTCTCCCCAGCGGCGAGCTTCGCAACATTCCGAACGAATGCTACGCAGTCATCGGCCAGGTCAGCAACATTGAGCACGCCAACGTCAGCTATGGTAAAGCCGGTCGTATCCGCCACATGGGATGGAGACCTACCGTCCGTGGTTCTGTCATGAACCCCTGCGACCATCCTCACGGTGGTGGTGAAGGTAAAGCTCCTGTCGGCCGTCCGGGCCCTGTAACCCCTTGGGGCAAACCTGCTCTTGGCTATAAGACCAGAAAGAGACATCAGCGTTCCGATAAATTTATCGTAAAACGTCGTAACAGCAAATAATCGGGAAGGAGGCATACAGGAACAATGAGTAGAAGTGTTAAAAAAGGACCGTTTGTACAGCCCGTTCTCCTTGCCAGAGTTCGTGAACTCAACAAAGCAGGTGAGAAAAAAGTTCTGAAAACCTGGAGCCGTTCGTCCACGATTTTCCCTGATTTCGTAGGACACACCTTTGCGGTGCATGACGGACGCAAACATGTTCCGGTCTATGTGACGGAGGATATGGTCGGACACAAACTCGGTGAGTTTGCTCCTACCAGAACCTTCAGAGGTCACGCCGGATCCAAGAAAACGAATAACGGTAAATAAGGCCGAGAGGAGGATTTTACATGGAAGCAAGGGCTTACCTGAGATATGCCCGCATCTCGCCGCGTAAAGTACAGATCGTTTTGGATCAGATCAGAAACAAACCTGTCGATTACGCTATGGCAGTGCTTAAAAATACCCCTAAAGCGGCCTGTGAGCCGCTTGAGAAGCTCCTGAAATCGGCCATCGCCAACGGAGAGAACAATCACGGCATGAGCAAAGACGCAATGTACGTCGCTGAGTGCTTTGTAACTCCCGGCCCGACGATGAAACGAATTCAGCCGAAAGATCACGGAAAAGCTTTCCGCATCTTGAAGAGATCTTCTCATATCACCATCGTTCTTAAAGAGAAAGACTAATCGTAGGAGGTAGACAATGGGTCAGAAAGTTAATCCCCACGGCTTCAGAGTGGGCGTAATTAAAGACTGGGATTCCCGCTGGTTTGCCAAGGACGAAGTCTTTGGCGATACCCTGGTGGAAGATTACAATCTTCGTAAATTCCTGAAAAATAAACTCTATGCCGCCGGTGTACCGAAAGTTGAAATCGAGCGTACCGGTGACAACAAAGTCCGCATTCACATCCACTGCGCGAAACCCGGCATGGTCATTGGCCGTCAGGGCTCCGAGATCGAAAAACTTCGTCTCGAGTGCGAAGAGATGCTGAACAAAGGCAAAGAAGAAAAAGTTCAGGTTTTCCTCAACATCGTTGAGATCAAACAACCTGACAAGAACGCTCAGCTGGTCGCCGAGAACATCGCCGCTCAGCTCGAACGCAGAATTTCCTTCCGCCGCGCCATGAAACAGGCCATTGGCCGTTCCATGAGACTCGGTGTCAAAGGTATCAAAACCAAATGCTCCGGTCGTCTCGGCGGTGCTGAGATCGCCAGAGTGGAAGAATATCACGAGGGCACCATTCCGCTGCAGACCATCCGTGCCGACATCGACTACGGTTTCGCAGAAGCAGCCACCACTTATGGCCGCATCGGCGTAAAAGTATGGATCTACAACGGCGACGTTCTTGCCGACGTCAAAAAACAGCCCAACCGTAAGGAAGGAGGCCGCAGATAATGCTTCTTCCGAAGAGAGTTAAATACCGTCGTGTCCAGAGAGGACGCATGAAAGGCGCCGCTCATAAAGGTAACTTCGTTTCCAACGGTGATTACGGTTTGATGGCCCTTGAACCCTGCTGGCTCAAAGCCAACCAGATCGAGGCAGCCCGTATCGCTATGACCCGTTACATCAAACGTGGTGGTCAGGTATGGATCAAAGTATTCCCTGACAAACCGGTTACCCAGAAACCCGCTGAGACCCGTATGGGCTCCGGTAAAGGTGCTCCTGAATATTGGGCAGCCGTTGTTAAACCCGGCCGCGTCATGTTCGAAATCGCCGGCATTCCGGAAGAGACCGCTAAAGAAGCTATGCGTCTCGCCGCACACAAACTGCCGATCAAATGCAAATTCGTAAAAAGGGAAGAAAAGGGGGCTGAAGAGTAATGAAAGCAGCAGAAGTTCGCAAAATGAATAAAGCTGATCTCGAGAAAAAACTTTCTGAGCTCAAAGCCGAGCTTTTCAACCTGAGATTCCAGCATGCCATCAACCAGCTCGAAAACCCGATGCGTCTTAACGAAGTCCGGAAAGACATCGCAAGAGTTAAGACTCAGCTTCGTGCTCTTGAGCTCAAGGCAGAGCAGTAATTGAAGGGAGGATAAAGCTGTGAACGAAGAAAGAAACCTTAGAAAAACCAGAGTCGGTATCGTCGTCAGCGACAAGATGGACAAAACCGTCGTCGTCAAAGTCGAAGACCGTGTTCAGCACCCCCTTTATAAGAAAATTATTAAGAGAACCGTTAGATTCAAAGCGCATGACGAAAACAACGAATGCGGAATCGGCGATCGCGTAGAGATCATGGAAACCAGACCGCTGTCGAAAGACAAACGTTGGAGAGTTTCCGAGATTATCGAGAAGGCCAAATAATAAGAGTCGGACGGAAAGGAGGAACTATCTGTGATTCAGATGCAATCTTATCTGAAGGCAGCTGACAACACCGGTGCGAAAGAGCTTATGTGCATCCGTGTTCTCGGTGGTACCAGAAGAAAATACGCTAACATCGGCGACGTTGTCGTAGCCAGTGTTAAAAAAGCGGCACCCGGCGGCATGGTCAAAAAAGGCGAAGTCGTCAAAGCCGTTATCGTCCGCTCGGCCAAAGGTGTCCGTCGTGACGACGGCAGCTACATCCGTTTCGATGAAAACGCTGCTGTTATCATCAAGGAAGACAAAAACCCGCGTGGAACCCGTATCTTTGGACCGGTAGCTCGTGAGCTCCGCGATAAAGATTATATGAAAATCCTGAGCCTTGCGCCCGAAGTTCTTTAAGGAGGAAAAATGATGAATAAAGTACACGTTAAATCCGGCGACAAAGTCATCATCATCTCCGGTAGAGATAAAGGCAAAGAAGGCAAGGTCCTGGAAGTCAGCCCCGCCGAAGGCAAGGTTATCATTGAAGGCTGCAACATGGCAACCAAACATGTGAAACCTCGCAAGATGGGCGAAGCCGGCGGACTTGTCCAGGTTGAAACCGCCATCTATGCCAGCAAAGTGATGCTTGTCTGCCCGAAATGCGGCAAACCCACCAGACTGGCCCACAAGGTCCTTGCAGACGGCACCAAAAAGCGTCTCTGCAAAGCCTGCGGCGAAACTTTTTGAGTAAGGAGGAAAAAACATGACTAGACTGAGTGAGTACTACAAAAGTGATGTAGCACCTGCCCTCATGAGCAAGTTCGGCTACAAAAGTGTCATGCAGATCCCGAAGCTCGAGAAAATCGTCGTGAACGTCGGCGCTGGCGACTGCAAAGACAACCCCAAAGCGATGGACGCCATTCTTGGCGATCTTGCCGCTATCACCGGCCAGAAGGCTGTTACCTGCAAGGCAAAAAAATCTGTTGCTAACTTCAAACTTCGTGAAGGCATGGTCATTGGTGCAAAAGTTACCCTTCGTGGTGACAAAATGTACGAGTTCATGGACAGACTCTTCAACATCGCTCTTCCGCGTGTAAGAGACTTCCGTGGTATCAATCCGAACGCTTTCGACGGACGTGGCAACTATGGTCTCGGACTGAAAGAGCAGTTGATCTTCCCGGAGATCGACTACGATAAAGTTGATAAAGTCCGTGGTATGGACATCTGCTTCGTTACTACGGCGCAGACCGATGAAGAAGCCCGCGAGCTGCTCAAACTGATGGGCGCTCCGTTTGAAAAGTAAGATAGGAGGATATATCAATGGCAAAAACGTCAATGAAGGTCAAGCAGAAAGCAGAGCCCAAGTTCTCCACCAGAGCTTACACTCGTTGCAAAATCTGTGGAAGACCCCATGCCTATCTTCGCAAATTCGGCATCTGCCGCATCTGCTTCAGGGAACTTGCTTATAAAGGCGAGATTCCTGGCGTGAAGAAGGCAAGCTGGTAATTAGAGAGAACAAAGGAGGTTTGAGGAATGCATATCACCGATACAGTCGCTGACTTGCTGACCCGCATCAGAAACGCGAATTCCGCAAAGCATGATACGGTCGATGTTCCCGCGTCCAACATGAAGAAAGCAATTACCAAAATTCTTCTTGATGAAGGTTACATCAAAGATTACCAGGTAATTGAGGACGGTAAACAGGGAACCATCCATATCACGCTGAAATACGGCGCAAATAAAACCCCGGTGATCACAGGCCTTCGCAGGGTTTCCAAACCCGGCCTGCGCATCTACACAAACGTTGAGGAAATGCCTAAAGTTCTTAAAGGTCTTGGTATTGCCATTCTTTCCACCAACAAAGGAATCATGACTGACAAACAGGCCCGCAAAGAGAACGTCGGCGGCGAAGTCCTTGCGTTCATTTGGTAAGAAGGAGGGAAACTGAATGTCTCGTATCGGCAAAAAACCGATTGCTATACCGGCAGGCGTTGACGTCACGGTTGACGGAAACGTTGTTACGGTAAAGGGTTCCAAAGTGACCCTTACACAGAGCTTTCGTCCGGAGATGAAAGTCGAGGTCGAAAACGGCGAGATCATCGTGTCCCGCCCCGATGACACGAAAGAAATGAAGAGCCTGCACGGCCTTACCAGAACCCTTATTTCCAATATGGTTACTGGTGTCAACACCGGATTCAAGAAAGAACTTGAGATCAACGGCGTTGGTTACAAAGCCGCCAAAGATGGCAATAAACTGGTCATGAACCTTGGTTATTCCCATCAGGTCATCATTCCGGAACCCGATGGCATCACTTTTGAAGTCCCGGGCCCCAACAAAGTCATTGTCAATGGCGCAGATAAACAGAAAGTAGGCCAGGTTGCTGCTGAAATCCGTGAAAAACGCCCGCCGGAGCCCTATAAAGGCAAAGGTATCAAATATGTCGGCGAAACCATCATCCGCAAGGAAGGTAAAGCCGGTAAAGGTAAGAAATAATAGAAGGAGTGAAAAAACATGGTATCTAAAGCTGATAAAAACGCGGCCCGTGTTAAAAGACACTTCCGTGTACGCAATAAGATCAGCGGAACCCCTGAGCGTCCTCGTCTTAATGTTTTCCGCTCCGCTAAACACATCTATGCACAGATTATCGATGATATAAACGGAGTTACCCTCGCAGCCGCTTCCACCACCGAAAAATCTTTCGAGAATTACGGCGGAAACAAAGAAGCTGCTAAAGAGATCGGCAAACTCGTAGCTCAGAGAGCTATCGAAAAAGGTGTAACCGAAGTCGTTTTCGACCGCAGCGGTTATATCTATCACGGACGTGTTAAAGAACTTGCTGAAGGAGCCCGTGAGGGTGGACTTCAATTCTAAGAAGGAGGGATACAGTTGGCTTTAATCGATGCTTCCAAACTCGATCTTACTGAAAAGGTCGTAGCAATAAACCGCGTATCCAAAACCGTCAAAGGCGGACGTATTATGAAGTTCAGCGCACTCGTCGTAGTGGGCGATCAGAACGGCACAATAGGTTTCGGTATGGGCAAATCCAACGAAGTTCCGGACGCGATCCGCAAAGGTATTGAAGACGCAAAGAAAAATCTTCATCACATCACCCTCAGAGGAACCACCATTCCGCATGAGGTCGTAGGTAAATTCGGAGCAGGCGAAGTTCTTATGAAACCGGCTCCCAAAGGTACCGGCGTTATCGCTGGTGGCGCTGTCCGTGCTGTCATGGAAGCCGCCGGCATCCGCGACGTTCGTACCAAATGCATCCGCTCGAACAATCCTTGCAACGTTGTTTCTGCCACCATGCAGGGCCTCTGCTCTCTCCGTGACGCGGAACAGGTCGCTGCGATGCGCGGCAAATCCGTTGAGGAAATTCTTGGCTAAGGAGGAAATAGAAGATTATGGCACAGCTTAAAATTAAACTGACCAAGGGTTTTATCCACAAAAAGGATAACCAGATCGCGACTGCTATTTCCCTTGGCCTCCGCAAGATTGGTGCGGAAACGATCCAGCCTGACAATGAAGCAACCCGCGGCAAAATCGCCAAGATTGCTCACATGGTCGAGGTTACCGAAGTATAAAGGAGGAGCAGCACAATGAAACTTTATGAACTTGCTCCGGCACCCGGCGCAAACGCTGACGTCTATCGCAAAGGTAGAGGTCACGGTTCCGGTAATGGCAAAACGGCAGGTAAAGGTCATAAGGGCCAGAAAGCCCGTTCCGGCGGTTCCATCCGTCCCGGATTTGAAGGCGGCCAGATGCCTCTCCAGAGAAGAATCCCGAAACGTGGATTCAAGAACATTTTTGCCACGAACTATGCTGTTATCAATGTCAAAGATCTTGAGATCTTTGAGAATGATACGGTCGTCACTGAACAGACCCTCGTAGAGGCCGGTCTGCTCAAGAAAACCCTTGATGGTGTCAAGGTTCTCGGCAAAGGCGAGCTTACTAAAAAGCTTACCGTCAACGTAGCCGCTTTCTCCGAGTCTGCTAAGCAGAAAATCGAGGAGGTTGGCGGAAAGGCCGAGGTGAAGTAAGGATGTTTGATGTCTTTAAGAACGCTTGGAAAGTCGAAGACCTCCGCGAAAAGCTTCTTTACACCCTTCTCATTATCGTAATTTTCCGTATTGGCTCCGCTATTCCGGTTCCTTTCCTGGATCCGTCGGCTCTCTCGGCTATGATCAGCGCGAACTCCGGTAACCTGCTCGGTTATCTGAACATGCTCACCGGTGGCGCTTTGGCACAGTCTACCGTATTTTCTCTTTCTATCGGACCGTACATCACGGCATCCATTGTTGTTGAACTTTTAGCTGTCGCGATCCCCGCCCTTGAGAAAATCGCAAAAGAAGGTCCGGAAGGCAGAAAAAAACTGAATAAGATCACCCGTTACTCCACGGTAGCGCTGGCTCTTATGCAGGCTTATGCTTATTATACGATTCTGAAAAGCTACAACGCCATCCAGAAATTCGATAATGGCTGGGAAAACGCTTTGGCCGTTGTTACCATCCTCTTCATGTTCACCGCCGGTGCGATGCTTGTTGTTTGGTTGGGTGACAGAATTGATGCCAAAGGTATTGGCAACGGAATCTCCATGATCCTCTTTGCCGGTATCGTTTCCGGTGGCCCGAGACTGGTTTCTACTCTCTGGGCTTACCTTACTTCCGGAGAAGTCAAATATTACTTCTTCGTTCCGGCACTGATCGTAATTTTCGTTCTTCTCATCGCTTTCATTGTTCTGATGAACGATGCGGAACGCCGTATTCCCGTCCAGTACGCCAAACGCGTTGTCGGACGGAAACAGTATGGCGGTCAGTCCACCCACATGCCGATCAAAGTAGCGATGGCCGGTGTTTTGCCGATCATCTTCGCAGGATCGCTTCTTGCGATTCCGGAAACCATTAAAGCTTTTGTTAATGTTAAAGAAGGTTCCTTCTGGGCCGGTTTCTTTGATCTGTTCAAACAGGGCTCCTGGTTCTATTCTCTGCTCTACTTTATCCTCATCGTGGCATTCAGCTACTTCTATGTAGCCATTCAGTACAATCCTGTTGAAATGGCGAATAACCTTCAGAAAAACAACGGTGCGATTCCCGGTATTCGTCCCGGTCGTCCGACCAGTGACTTTATCACCCGCATCGTTGGGAAGATCACCTTCATCGGCGCTCTCTTCCTTGGTGTCATCGCTCTTCTCCCGACGCTCATCGGTGCTGTTTCCGGCATTCAGGGCGTTACGGTCGGCGGTACTACCGTTATCATCGTCGTCAGTGTCGCTCTTGAGACCGCAAGATCTCTGGAGTCCCAGATGATGATGCGCCATTATAAAGGATTTCTTGAATAATAAGGAGGTACATCCATGAATCTTATTCTTCTCGGAGCACCGGGCGCCGGCAAAGGCACCCAGGCGGAAATTTTGAAAGACAAACTCGGAATTCCGACCATCAGCACCGGTAATATCCTTCGTGAAGCCGTGAAAAACGGCACCGCGCTTGGACTGGAAGCGAAAGGATACATGGAGTCCGGTAACCTGGTTCCGGACGCTCTTGTCATCTCCATCATCAAGGAGCGCCTGGCCGAGGATGACTGCAAGAATGGTTTCATTCTTGACGGTTTTCCCCGCACCGTTCCGCAGGCCGAAGCGCTTGACGAAAGCGGCATCAACATTGACCGCGCCGTCGAGATCGCTGTTTCGGACGAAGCCATTATGGCCCGTCTTTCCGGCCGTCGTGTCTGCATCAAATGCGGCGCTCCTTACCATATCGTAAGCTGTCCTCCACCTGCTGATAACATCTGCCCGAAATGCGGCGGAGAGATTATCACCAGAAAGGACGACCTTCCGGAGACCATTAAGTCCCGCCTTGAGGTTTATCACAGCCAGACGGAGCCGCTTAAAGGTTTCTATGAAAGAAAAGGCAAGCTGACAGTAGTTCCGGGCGAGAACGGCATTGAAGAAACGTCCCGCCTGACGCTGGAAGCTCTGGGGGTCTAAACCATGGTGATCGTGAAAACCGCCAATGAGATCAAAAAGCTGAGAGACGCGGGAAGACTTTCCGCCCTCGCTTTGAAGGTCGGCGGCGAGGCTGTCGTTCCCGGTGTTACCACCGCGGAAATCGACAGAGTCATTCATGATTTCATCGTGTCGCAAGGGGCGACTCCTTCGTTTTTGAATTTATATGGTTTTCCTGCCAGCGCGTGCATCTCCGTCAACGACGAGCTCATTCACGGAATTCCCGGAAAACGGGTCATCCATGAGGGAGATATCGTCACCATTGACGTGGGTGCATGCCTGGACGGTTACCACGGCGACAATGCGGCAACCTTTGTCGCAGGAGAGCCCTCCGATGAAGCCCGGCGGCTGATGGACGTCACTCGGGAAAGCCTTTATAAAGGCATCGAGATGGCGACAGCGGGAAATCGAATCGGAGACATTTCAAACGCCGTTCAGACTTACTGTGAAGAGCGCGGTTATTCCGTAGTCCGCGAATACGTCGGACACGGAGTCGGACGCGACGTCCACGAGGATCCGGAGGTTCCGAATTACGGAAAACCGGGTCACGGTGTTCGTCTGGTACCCGGAATGGTCATCGCCATTGAGCCGATGATCAACGCCGGAACGAGATTTGTCTCGCAGGACGACAACGGATGGACCGTAAGAACCAAAGACGGCAAGCTGTCCGCACACTTTGAGCATACTATCGCTATTACTAAGGACGGTCCGCTGATTCTGACCGATCCGGATTAAGAGGTGCCGTATGCTCGGACAGGTAGTATTGTCAAAAGCCGGCAAGGACAGCGGCAGCTTTTATGTGATCACCGCCGAGGAGGAGGATTTTGCGTACATTGCCGACGGCAGACTTCGCAAAATCGAGAAACCGAAACGGAAACGCAAAAAGCATCTGGCACCGACCAAAACGGTTCTGGCACCGGAAAGTTACGAAACGAATGCTTCGCTTCGCGCCGCGCTTGCTAAGTTCAATCAAACAGACGAGGGAGGGAATTGAACTTGTCCAAAGAAGATGTTATTGAAATCGAGGGTACTGTTGTGGAATCCCTTCCCAACGCCCAGTTCAAGGTCGAATTGCCCAATGGCCACCAAATTTTAGCCCATATTTCCGGAAAACTTCGTATGAATTTCATTCGTATTCTTCCGGGAGATAAGGTGACGATCGAGATGTCGCCATACGATCTCACCAAAGGGCGCATTACATGGCGTTCCAAGTGATAGGAGGTATATAAATGAAAGTCAGACCTTCCGTAAAACCCATTTGCGAAAAATGCAAAATCATCAAACGCAAAGGCCGTCTGATGGTTATCTGCTCCAATCCTAAACACAAACAGCGTCAAGGCTGATTATTAAAACGGAGGTGCATCAAAGTCTATGGCTCGTATAGCTGGTATTGACCTGCCGAAGAATAAGAGAATCGAAATCGCTCTCACTTATATCTACGGTATCGGCCGCACAACCGCTTCCAAGATCATCGCAGATACGGAAATCGATCCGTCGATCCGTGTAAAAGATCTTTCTGAAGATGACGCCGCAAAACTGCGTGAGTACATCGACAAAAACATTGAGGTAGAAGGCGATCTTCGCCGCGCTACCGCTCTCGACATCAAACGTCTGGTAGAAATTGGTTGCTATCGTGGCCTTCGCCACAGAAAAGGTCTCCCGGTCCGTGGACAGAGAACCAAAACCAACGCCAGAACCCGCAAAGGCCCGAAGAAGACCATTGCGAACAAGAAGAAGTAAGAGGGAGGATCAGACATGCCGAAAGCTAATGCAAAAAAAGCTACGATTCGTCGTCGCCGCGAAAAGAAAAATATTGAGCGTGGCGCAGCACATATCCAGTCCACCTTCAATAACACCATCGTAACCATCACCGACGTCCGCGGCAACGCTCTTTCCTGGGCATCCGCCGGTGGCCTCGGATTCCGTGGTTCCAGAAAATCCACTCCTTACGCCGCTCAGACGGCTGCTGAAACCGCAGCCAAAGCAGCTATGGAACATGGCCTCAAAACCGTTGAAGTTTTCGTAAAAGGCCCCGGTTCCGGTCGTGAAGCAGCCATCCGTGCTCTTCAGGCCGCAGGACTTGAAGTAACCATGATCAAAGACGTTACTCCGGTTCCGCACAATGGTTGCCGTCCGCCCAAACGTCGTCGTGTATGACAGTGGTCTACTGAAATTATTGGAGGTGTAATTAACACATGGCAAGATATACAGGTTCTGTATGCAGACTCTGCCGCCGTGAAGGAAAGAAACTTTTCCTTAAAGGCGAAAGATGCTATGGTCCTAAATGCGCACTGAGCCGCAGAGCTTACGCGCCTGGTCAGCATGGTCAGGGTCGTAAAAAGATCTCTGAGTACGGACTTCAGCTTCGCGCGAAACAGCAGGCAAAGAGATACTACGGAGTTCTTGAAAGCCAGTTCGAGCATTATTTTGAGCTCGCCAGCAAACAGTCTGGTCAGGCTGGTGAAAACCTTCTTAGAATCCTCGAGAGCCGTCTTGATAACGTTGTTTATCGCAGCGGACTTGCTTCCTCCAGAAAAGAAGCTCGTCAGCTCGTAAGACATGGCCACTATACTCTCAATGGCCACAAAGCAAATATCCCTTCCATCTTGCTCAAAGCCGGCGACGTTGTTGCTGTTGCTGACAAGAGCCGTCAGAATGAAAAACTCAAAGCCGTCATCGAAGCCAACTCCGCTCATCCGGTTCCTACCTGGATGACTTTCGACGCCGACAAGATGACCGTTAAGATCAACGAGCTTCCGAACCGTGAGGACATTGACCTCGACGTCGAAGAGCACCTGATCGTTGAGTTGTACTCCAAATAATCATTGGTAGAACTGACAGGGGAATGCGAACCAAGGGCGTTTGCCCATTAAGGAGGGGTTTAGATGTTAGAAATTGAAAAGCCGAGAATCGAAGCCGAAGAAACACCGGATAATCCCAGCTACGGTAAATTCGTGGTTGAGCCTCTGGAACGTGGATTCGGTATGACTCTTGGCAATAGCCTGAGACGCGTATTGCTCTCCTCGCTTCCCGGCGTTGCTGTAACGTCCGTAAAAATTGACGGTATTCGTCATGAGTTTTCCACCATCCCCGGTGTGAAAGAGGACGTCACCGAAATTATCCTTAACATCAAGGGTCTTCTCGCGAAGCTTCATTGCGATGGCCCGAAAGTGGTTGTTATCGATGCTTCCGGTGAATGTGAAGTCACTGCCGGTTCCATCCAGGCCGATTCGGAAGTCGAGATCCTCGACAAGGATATGCATATCGCCACGCTTGACAGCGACGGTCACCTTTTCATGGAGATCACGCTGGACAAAGGCCGCGGATATATTTCCTCGGAAAGAAACAAGCAGGATTTGCAGCTTGGAATCGGCGTAATCCCAGTTGACAGTATTTATACACCCGTGTTGAAGGTGAATTTCACCGTTGATAATACCCGTGTCGGCCAGATTACCGACTACGATAAACTGACCCTTGAGGTATGGACGGATTCCACCATTTCGGCGAAAGAGGCCGTTTCTTTGGGAGCCAAGGTCCTCAACGAACATCTCAACCTGTTCGTGGATCTTTCTGAAGACGCCTATAAAGGCGAGATCATGGTAGAAAAGGACAACAATAGCAAAGAAAAAGTCCTTGAGATGACCATTGAAGAACTTGACCTGTCTGTGCGTAGCTTCAACTGCTTGAAACGCGCAGGCATCAACACGGTTGAAGACCTTATCGGTAAGTCCGAGGACGAAATGATGAAAGTTCGGAACCTCGGTAAGAAATCCCTTGAAGAAGTTGTTTCCAAGCTCGAATCGCTGGGATTCAACCTCAGCAAGGATGAAGACTGAATCAAAAAGGAGTGAATATCGATGGCAGGAACGAGAAAGCTCGGTCGTACTACCGACCACAGAAGAGCTATGCTCCGCGCGATGGTCACCTATCTGCTTGAAAATGGCAAGATCGAAACCACCGTCACTCGTGCAAAAGAAGTGCGCTCTATGACCGAGAAGATGATCACTACGGCAAAAACCAGTGACCTTCATTCCAAACGTCTTGTGTATGCTTTTGTAACGAAAGAAGATGTCGCAAAGAAACTCTTTGACGAGATCGCACCGAAATACGCCGAAAGAAACGGCGGTTACACCAGAATCATCCGCATCGGACCGCGCCGCGGCGATGCAGCAGAGATGGCAATCATCGAGCTTGTGTAATTAAAACATACCTAAAAGATGTTCCGGGAAACCGGAACATCTTTTTTTTACGAAAAACGGTTTTTTGTAAAAAAACACTTGACAAATCGAAGACCGTGAGTATAATAATAGGGTATGTTAAAAATTGAATATTCGCTTATCAAGAGCGGCTGAGGGACAGGCCCTGTGAAGCCCGACAACCTGCGTTTAGAACGTGTGGTGCCAATTCCTGCGGAGAAGATCCGAAAGATGAGTAACGAATGTTAGCAGTTCTCTTTTTGCGGATGGGAACTGCTTCTTTTTTTGCGGAAGAACGGATAGGAAATAGTTGGTTTTTAACAGCGAATTTATGATGACAGAAGGAGAAAAAAAGATGTTATTCAGCACAGAACAGGTTTCTAAATACCATCCTGATAAATACGCGGACCAGATCAGCGACGCCATTCTTTCGGAATGTCTGAAACAGGATCCTGAGAGCCATTGCGGCATTGAGACGATGGTCAAAAATGATATCGTGGTGCTCGGCGGTGAAATTACCAGCAAAGCGGAAGTGGACGTAGAAAACGCCATTCAGAGAGTAGCGGACAAGTTGAATTATAAAGTGGGAAAGGTGATCAACCTTCTTTCCAAACAGTCCCCGGAAATCAACAACGCCGTTATTTCCGAAGCCAATATCGGCGCCGGAGACCAGGGCATGATGTTTGGTTACGCAACAAGCGAAACCGAAAGCCGTCTGCCTTTTGGCTTTGATCTGGCGAACAAAATTATCGCGGCGATCGAGAACGATATCGCGACCAACCCGAACACGATTTTCCAAGGCGACGCCAAAACGGAAGTGACCGTCGATCGGGAAAAACCGGCTACGTTGGAAAGCCTGGATACCATTCTGGTATCCGTCTGCGAGCGGGATCATTATTCGGTAGCGGACGTTTATGATTACGTAAAAGCGCTGTTGGCGCCTCTCGGCATTGATGAAAAAGTGAGACTGATCGTCAATCCGTCCGGAATCTGGACCATCGGCGGCGCGGAAGCGGATTGCGGTCTGACCGGAAGAAAGATCGTCTGCGACCAATATGGTGGTTACATCCCGGTAGGCGGCGGCGCTTTCAGCGGAAAAGATCCGTCCAAAGTGGACCGTTCGGCAGCTTATATGGCTCGTGAGATCGCAAAAAAAATGGTCAACAAATATGAGTTGGGCGAATGCTCGGTACAATTGGCTTATGCCATCGGTATCGCAGAACCGATTTCCGTCAATGTCACCAATGACCGTGGCATGGACCTTGTGGATGAGGTGAAGAGCACCTTTGATCTGACGCCGAAAGGGATCATTGAAGCGCTTGATCTTTATCACGCGGACTATGAGACCATCGCTTCCGGATGCCATTACAGAAAAGACTTTTTTAACCTTTGATAGGGAACAGAGTCTCGGTTCACGCCGAGACTCTATCTTTTGAATGAAAAATTGTAAAGCGGAAACTTTTTTCACCTTGCGGAGGAAAAAGTTTTATGATAGAATGAAAGTGAAGTAATATTTGGAGTTGAAAGTAATGAGAACCGACGTTGTTATTATCGGAGCGGGCCCTGCCGGAATTTTCACCGCGATCGAGATGATCCGGAAAGGAAGCCAAAAGAAAATCATCATTGTCGAAAAGGGAAAACCGATCGAAAAGAGAAGCTGCCCCAAGAGCAAGACCGGAAAATGCATGAACTGCAAGCCCTATTGCCATATTACCACCGGGTTTTCTGGCGCCGGCGCGTTTTCTGATGGTAAACTGAGCCTTTCTTATGCTGTCGGCGGTGATCTTCCGAGTTTAATCGGGGAAGACCTGGCGCAGGAGACGATCAACTACGCCGACCAGATCTATTTGGAATTTGGCGCGGATGAGCATATTGAAGGATTGGGTCACGAGGAAGAAAAGAAGGAAATTCGTCGCAACGCCATTCGGGCCGGCCTTCGGTTGGTGGATTGTCCGATCCGTCATCTCGGAACCGAGAAAGCTCAGGATCTCTACGCGAAAATTGAGCATTACCTTATGGATAATGGCGTCGAAATTTATTTTGGCTATGAGTGCACGAACCTGAAATTCGATGGAGACCGCTGTGTAGGTGCCTATATTACGAACGGAAAAGAGTCCCTGGAGATCGAGGCAACCGATACGGTTGTGGCAACGGGACGGCGTGGCGCGGATTGGCTGGAAAAAATCTGCACGGAGCACAATATTGAGCACCGGGCCGGTACGGTCGATATCGGCGTTCGTGTGGAAGTGCGCAACGAGATCATGGAGAAGGTCAACTCCGTTCTCTATGAGTCCAAACTGGTCGGTTACCCGGCTCCGTATAAAAACAAAGTCCGTACTTTCTGCCAGAACCCCGGCGGTTTTGTCAGCCAGGAGAACTATGATAACGATCTTGCCGTTGTCAATGGCCATTCCTATAAAGAGACGAAATCGAACAACACGAACCTTGCGATTCTGGTTTCTCACAACTTTACGTATCCTTTTGATCAGCCCATTGAGTATGCTCAAAAGGTTGGAGAACTGACCAACATGCTCGGCGCCGGAAAAATCATGGTCCAGCGCTTTGGGGATATCCTGGACGGAAAACGCACCTGGCCGAAAGAGTTGGAGCGTTCCAACGTCAAGCCGACATTGGTGGACGCTGTGGCCGGTGATATTACCGCCGCGATGCCTTATCGAGCCATGATCAACATCATCAATTTCATTCAGGCCATGGATCAGGTCGTGCCGGGCTTTGCCTCCTATGAAACGCTTCTGTATTCACCGGAACTGAAATTCTACAGCAATAAAGTGGAAATGGACGAGAATTTCAACACCAGTTCTCCGGGTCTCTATTGCCTTGGCGATTCCAGCGGTTGGACCAGAGGCCTTATGATGTCTTCCGTCATGGGTGTGCTCATGGGAAGAAAATTAGTGGAGTGACAATACTTCGACAAAAAAACAGAGGACGAACCTTTATCATAAAAGATAAAGGCTCGTCCTTTTTTTATTCTGGAGGTGAAACTATGCCGGTTACCATAGAAATGGGAGAAAACGAGGTAGTGGCCTTTCTTTCCGGAGAAATAGACCATCACAACGCGAAGTCATTACGGGAGAGTGTGGATAGAGCGGTGGAAACCGCTTATCCGGAGGAATTGGTATTGGATTTTGGGGGAGTCACTTTTATGGACAGCTCCGGGGTGGGATTTGTTATGGGACGATGGAAACTGATGCGGGATTTTAAGGGTGTGGTCCGTCTGGTCAATATGCCACCTTTTATTCGAAAGGTGATGCGGATGGCCGGCGTTGAAAAGCTTTTGGAAGAACAGAAAAAGGAGGGACATTCGGCATGAAACCTATCAATGAGATGAAATTGACGGTGGAGGGACGCTCCTGTAATGAGGCGTTTGCCCGAAGCGCGGTGGCGTCTTTTCTGGCGGTGCTCGATCCGAATATCGAGGAAATTTCGGATATCAAAACGGCGGTCTCCGAAGCGGTGACCAACTGCATCGTCCACGGATACCGGGAGGAGATCGGCAATATTTACATACGGGTCCGCATTTTTGAGGGAGCCAGAGTTTCCATTTCCATTCGGGATAAGGGATGTGGAATTCCGGACATAAAGAAGGCGATGGAACCACTTTTCACTACCTGCGAAAATGGGGAACGGGCCGGTCTTGGCTTTTCCATTATGGGTTCTTTTATGGATAAGCTCCGGGTCCGGTCTCGCTTGGGAGCGGGAACCACCGTTACTCTTGAAAAAACCATTCGGTCGAAAGGAACGTAATATGCCGGTTACAGCTTTTACCGACAACCTGGCTGACAGAGAACAAACAATCACGGACAACATGGGGTTGGTACATGCCTGCGCACACCGCTTTACAGGGAAAGGGATTGAATACGAGGATCTTTTCCAAGCGGGCTGTATGGGACTTGTCAAGGCGTTTGACGCCTTCGATACCGAGCGGGGCTTTTGCTTTTCCACCTATGCCGTGCCGGTTATTCTGGGGGAAATCAAGCGGCTGTTTCGGGATGGCGGTACGGTCAAGGTGAGCCGTTCGCTGAAGGAGCTTTCCCTTAGGGCGACCAAGGAACGGGAACTTTTTTTGAGAGATCAGGGCCGGGAGCCGACGGTATCGGAATTGGCGGGGCTTCTTTCCGTCAGTGAAGAGGAGGCGACGGAAGCGGTTTGCGCTTCAGCGCCGGTTCTTTCTTTGACGGTGGAGGACGAGGACGGCGGAGGACAGTCAGATATTCCCATCGAATCTCCGGAGGAACAGATTACGGAGCGGCTTTCGGTTCGACAGGCGCTTTCCGGTCTGGACGAGAAAGACCAAAAGCTGATATGGCTTCGCTATTATGAGAACAAAACTCAGACGCAGACCGCTACGGCTTTGGGGATGACCCAGGTGCAGGTCTCCCGTCGGGAAAAAAAGATTTTGATGATACTGCGGCGGGAATTGAGCGGATGAATTGACGAAAGTTGGGAAAAGGGCTATACTATAACCGAAATCATAGAGGAGAAGAGGGAAAATATGAAAACGGTTATTCCTATCCGGGGAATGATGTGTATGCATTGTGTGGCGCACGTGGAAAAAGCGCTGAAAGCGGTACCTGGGGTACAGGCGGTCACGGTGGACCTTTTGGGAAACTGTGCCACCGTTGACTATGAAGAGCCGGCGGAGCTTTCCGCTTTGGAGAAAGCGATCACCGATGAAGGATACGAGGTTGTGAAAGAATAAAAAAAGCGGTCGCCCAAAAGGCGACCGCTTTTGTCGTTCTGAATTAGCCTTGCGGAAAGGGAGTATATGCGCTATACTATAGCTTGTATAGGTATAAGGTGTTTTATAAAATTTCCCGTTGGGAGGGACAAAAATGAAAAAAAGGATCATTCTTTTTCTTTTGATGATTCTTTCTCTATTAACGATTTTTTGCGGCTGTCAAAAAGCGGAAAAGACGGAAGAAATCCGTTCGGTCGAGGATTTAGCCAGGAAAAAAGTGGCGGTTCTTACCGGTTCGGTTTTTGACCGGATCGCGGAGGAAAAAATTCCGGGATGCGAAATTCAGTATTGCAACACAACGTCGGATTGCGCGCTGATGTTGGAAAAGGGAAAGGTCAGCGCGTATCTTGTTGACGAACCGATTTCCCGAATTTTGATGAATGTCTATCCGGATCAGAAAAATTTGATGACTCTCCAGGAGGAAGGCTATGCGTTTTTCTTCCGGAAAGATTCAGAAAAAGGGGAAACTCTTTGCGCTCAGATCAATGACTATCTCGCAAAAATCACCGCGGACGGTACATTAGAGGAAATTGACGCCATTTGGTTTGGGGAAGACGAAGAAAAACAGGTCGTGGACTATGACAGCCTTTCTGCGGAAAATGGAACGCTGAAGATGGCGGTCATTACCGACGTGGGCGTTCCTTTTATCTATGTCAAAGGGAATCAGTACGCGGGTTATGACGTGGATATAGCGGCTCATTTCTGCCGGGAATATGGCTATGGCCTGGAAGTGGTTGATAGTAACATAGCGGGATGTCTGGCGAATATCGCGACAGGGAAATGCGATTTCGGCGCTTCCTGCGTGGCCATTACCGAAGAAAGAAAAGAAACGATGCTCTTTTCGGATCCGGATTATTACGGCGGTGTCGTTTTGATGGTGAAAAATGCCACCGAATCGAATCAGGGATGGCAGGGCTTTTTACAGTCCAGTTGGGAAAGTTTTCAGAAGACGTTTATTCGGGAAGATCGTTGGAAACTCTTTGTCGGAGGAATCGGGACCACGCTTTTGATTACAGTTCTTTCGGCCATTTTCGGGACCTTGCTCGGCTTTGCCGTCTATGTTCTTTGCCGGAATGGAAAACCGATCCCGAACGGGATCACCAATCTGCTGATCCACATTTTAGGGAAAATGCCGGTGGTCGTGGTGCTCATGGTATTTTATTATGTTTTCCTTGGATCCATTGATATCAATCCGACTTTTGTCTCTACGGGCGTTTTTACGCTTCTGTTCGCGGCTTCCGTATATACGATTTTGAAAACCGGTGTCGGCGCCATCGAAAAAGGGCAGGAGGAAGCGGCTTTGGCGCTTGGTTATACCGATTGGCAGAGCTTCATCAAAATTATTTTTCCGCAGGCCATTGTTCACATCTTGCCCGGGTATAAAAACGCGGTCATATCGCTGATCAAAGATACAGCTATTGTCGGTTATATTTCCGCGCAGGATCTGACGAAAGTCAGCGATATCGTTCGCAGTCGTACCATGGAGGCATTTTTTCCGATTATCGCGACGGCGGTGATTTATTTCCTGCTGGCATCGTTTCTTACCTTGATTATCCAAAAAAGCGAACGATTGATCCTTCCGAAGAATCGTGATCCGGAAAAGATTCTGAAGGGAGTGAAGACGAAATGATCGAGCTGAAACATCTGAGAAAAGCCTATTCGGACGTCGTTCCGCTAAAAGATGTCAACACGGTGATCCATGATGGAGACGTCATTTCGATCATCGGTCCTTCCGGATGCGGGAAATCGACACTGATCCGCTGCATCAATATGTTGGACAAACCCACCTCGGGGGAAATTCTTGTGGATGGGGAAAATATTCTGGACAAAAACGTCGATATCAGCAAGGTGCGTAAAAAAATCGGCATGGTTTTCCAGTCTTTTAATCTTTTTGGCCATCAGACAGTCATTGAAAACGTGATGAATCCACCGATAGACCTTTTGGGATTGAGCAAACAGGAGGCCTATGATCGGGCTATGGAGCTTCTGCATCTGGTTGGTATGGAAACAAGGGCGCTTCGATATCCCGATATGCTTTCCGGCGGTCAGAAACAGCGGGTGGCCATTGCCCGGACTTTGGCAATGGAACCGGACGTCATTTTGTTTGACGAGCCAACCAGCGCGTTGGACCCGACCATGGTTCGGGAGGTGGAGACGGTCATCCATGAGCTCGCCAAAATGGGAAAGACGATGCTGATCGTCACCCATGAGATGCGCTTTGCCAGAGAGGTTTGCAACCGGGTATTTTATCTGGATCAGGGCGGCATTTATGAAGACGGAACACCGGAACAGATTTTTGATCATCCTCAAAAAGAACGGACACGGCGTTTTATCCGCCATTTGAAAGTCTTTGAGACGACCATTGAGGATCGTGGCTTCGATTTCATCGAAGCAGTCGCCCAAATTGACCGATACGGATACCAGAACAACATTCCCAAAAAGACGATTTATCGGATCCAGTCTGTTTTTGAGGAATTGACGGAGCAGATTCTTCTGCCAGAATTGAAAGAACCGAAAATTCTCTTTTCCATCGAATACGATGAAAAAGAAGAAAAAGCAGTTTTGTCGTTCCTCTATAATGGGGAAGACTTTGATCCGAAAAAGTCGGGAAAGTTTATTTCCTGGGCTTTGGTGGAAAACGCTTCGGATAATGTGAGCCATTTGTCGATTGCCGAGGGACCATACACGAACCGGTTAGATGTCGTTTTAAAACATACGGAAGAAAAATGAAAAGAAGCCATCGGCACAAAAGCGCCGGTGGCTTCTTTGGAAAATGAAAGAAAAGCGCAAGATCAAAAGGTTCGGGACTTTTTATGGTGCTTATTTGTCCCAACAATGCCCGAAGGGCAAAAGCCCTCTTGAAATTCACTCAATTTTTCTGCTAAAATAAAAGTACCAAATAACGAAAGGAAGAAAACTTTATGTTCTACGAGAATGATTTTTTGTCGGATATGGAAGAGCAAATGGAGGAAGCTTACGAGTTTGATGCCACTATGGGAACGAATTATTCCGGCTTCTTTCCGGAGCACGAGGACGACGACAACTTCGACGAGGACGAGGATGACGATTTCTGAATGATATTGATAAAGCGCAAAGGACTTTTTTGAAAGTTAAGACAAATAAAATACCGGAGCGGGTTGCCAAAGAGGTTGCGAAATTTTTGAAATTTTGCTCTATTTTAGCCTATTTTGCTTCGTTTCCACTCTGATTTTATAAAACAAAAAGACCCCGAAAATCGCATCATTAAGCGGTTTTTCGAGGTCTTTTCTTGGTGAGCCATCGGGGATTCGAACCCCGGGCACCTTGATTAAAAGTCAAGTGCTCTGCCAACTGAGCTAATGGCTCATCTCGTGGCAACGTTAATAATATACATCATTTATAAAAGAAAGTCAATACTTTTTTGGGATTTTTTGAAATTTATTTTGAGGGTAAAAACTTTACAGAAACTGTGTGCTGTGCTATAGTAATTACAGATTTTTTGTTTGGAGGACTTATAAAATGGAACTGGGCTGGATTTCGATCGTGCCGGTCGTTTTGGCGATCACATTGGCGTTGATCACGAAAAACACCGTCGTTTCTTTGACCGTCGCCTGTGTTGTCGGTTGCTTTTTGGCCGGAAAAGGACTTTGGGGGTTTACGGATCTTTTGATGGAATCCCTGGGCACGCCGGATTTTATCTGGACGGCACTTTGCGTACTGCTCTTTGGCGTCATGGTTTCCTATTTTGAAAAAAGCGGAGCGATCACCGGATTTTCCCGGATGGTCGAAGGAAAAAATATCAAACGCCGCGGCATTCAGCTGATGGCGTGGGCGTTGGGTCTTTTCTGCTTCGCGGATTCCATGTCTCCGCTTTTTGTCGGTTCCGTTATGAGAAAGCTTTCAGAACGGGCAAAAATCTCCAGTGAGAAGCTTTCGTATATTGCCGACACCACGGCGTCGCCGGTGGCGGTGCTCTATCCCTTCTCCAGTTGGCCGGGCTATTTGGCCGGACTGGCGGTCGGTTTTGGATGTCTGGCCACCAGAGAAGAGGCGTTCTCCTTTGTACTGAAGGCAATTCCGTTTAACTTCTATGCGATTCTTTGCGTCGCCATGGCGGGACTTATCGCCGGCGGTATCCTCAAAGATTTCGGCCCGATGAAAAAAGCGGAAAATCGGGCGATGACCGAAGGAAAGATCATTCGGGATGGAGCGGAACCTCTTTCTGTCTCCGAAGAAGTGGAAAAGCCTCTTATCAAAGAACGGGTCTTTTTAAACTTCATTCTCCCGGTGCTCGTGCTCATCGGAATTTCCATCGCGACTTTTCTTGCCACCGGAGAGGTGCTCATCGTAGAAGCGGCCATGATCGTTATCATCTTGATGTCGATTTCTCTTCTGGCACAGAAAATGTCCCTTTCGGAACTTAATAAAGCGTTTGTCAGCGGAATCAAGGGTTCCGTTCCGGCTCTTCTTGTGTTGGCGGTGGCTTATCCGCTCAATACGCTTTCGGGCGAAATGGGGACAAGCGATTTTATTATTGAGAGTACCACGGGCTTTTTGACCCCGGCGCTTCTGCCGTTCGGCATTTTCCTGATTGCCGCGATCCTTTCTTTCGCGACCGGTACGTCCTGGGGCACCTACGCCATTTGTATGCCCATTGCCCTTCCGCTGGCGTTCAGCATCAGCGGCGGTCAAGTCAACGCTTTCGTGCTTCTTTGCTTCGCGGCGGTTGCCGGTGGCGGAATTTTCGGCGACCATTGCTCGCCGCTCAGCGATACGACCATTCTGGCGTCCATGGGTTCCGGTGCCGACCATGTGGACCACGTAAAAACGCAGCTGTTCTATTCGCTGATCGTGGCGGGTATCGCGGCGGTCATGTATCTGCTTTTCGGATTCCTTTTTGTCTGATCGGTCAATAAATAAAAATGCCATGGATTTCCATGGCATTTTTGTATTTAAATTTCGATCGTTCGCTCAAACTCATACCGATAGGGCTTAAAATACTTGTCCCAGAATCCCATGGCGTTGGGATTGGCCGTTCCATGATTGACCCAGGAATAAGAAACCCCGTTGGCCGAAAGATCCTTTTCCAAGGTGGCTAAAAGCGCTTCGGCAAGGCCGGTGCCACGGTACTCTTCCAAAACGACGGCCTCGCCGACATTGCGGTTGGGAACATGGGATAAAATAAAATCTTCCGATTCCCCGTTCGCTTCAATAAGGCCGACAAATTGACCGTTTTCGTTCTTGGCAACGTAGAGGGAAAGACTGTCATCGAGGAAAAACTCGTGGTAGGCTTCCTCGGTGAATTCGTCGCCAAAATAAAAAACGGGGCTTTCTTTCAGGTGGTTGATGATGGAGCTTACTAAAGCCCAGATTTCCGGCCAGTTTTCCTCAATTTCCGTTTTGGTCAGAGAAACAATGGAGCAGCGGGAAGAACAGTGGGGAATGGAACGGATTTTTCGGACGCAGTATTCCATGGAGACGCCGAACTGCGTCAGTGTCAGGAAACGATAGAGCTTTTTATCACAGCAGTAGCCGGAAACGTAGATGACCGTCGTCTTTTGAACGACTTCCCGAAGCAGCTCGTCAAAAAGTCGGGAAAAATCCCGGATATCCCGATAATAATAGCCAAACACGGGAATTTCCAGAACGTTTTTTTCACCTTCCGAAAGGTGGTACAAAAGAAGAGCGGAGGGCTCGCCATCAAAAAGCCCCTCGATCAGTTGGTAGCCGTCGCAGAGGGAAAAGAACTGGCGTTGGAACTCTTCCATAGAAAGAGCGGGGAAGCCTTTTAGGGACTTCATCTCGGTTTGGTAGGGGAGATAGAGCCGCTCTATCTCCTGGATGGAAATATCGGAAGTGTTTTTATGTAAAAAATCCATCAAGAAGTCTCCTTAGCGCTTTTTTACCAGTTTATCACATTTTTATCCGGAAAACAAGGAAAGGGAACAGAGGAGGGGTCAGGCTTTTTCTCTTGCAATTGATGAAAAAAAGTGTATGATAAAAGAAAAAGGGAGGGATACGGATGAAGACAGCGTATTTTGCCGGTGGATGCTTCTGGTGCATCACGCCGACATTTGAGGAGACCGAAGGCGTTTTGGGTGTTCGCTGTGGCTATTCCGGCGGCGAGGAAAAAAATCCCACTTATGAGGAAGTAAAGAGCCAACAGACCGGCCATCGGGAATCCCTTCGGGTGGACTATGACGAGACCAAAGTGAGTTTTGAAACGCTTCTGGACCTTTTTCTTTCGTCCGTGGACGTTTTTGACGGCGGTGGACAGTTTATTGACCGGGGTCATTCCTATACGCTGGCGGTTTACTGCCAAAATGAAGAGGAAAAAGCGGCAGCAAAAGAAAAACTTCGAACCATTGAAAAGGAAAGTGGAAAAAAGACTTTTGTGGCGTTGGAGGATTTTCGGGAATTTTTTGACGCGGAGGAATATCATCAGGATTACTATAAAAAGAATCCAGAGGCTTTTGAAAAAGAGCTTTTGGAATCCGGAAGAAAGAAGATTTGAAAAAGCGGTCTGCATAAAATGCAGACCGCTTTTTACAGCAGAAGGTAAATTAAGGCCAACAGCAGGTTACTGTCGGCGTGCTCATTCCAAAGAAGCCAGAGAAGGACCAGAAGAATCGGACGGTCGCCTTTTGTAAAAAAAGAAGGATCGGGGAAACGGGATGATCGCGGCGGCGGTGAGTTTTTAGGCGCCGGTTCCGGAGCCAGAAAAGAGGGAATATCCAAAGGCGCTTTCGGCGTTTCCGGTTCGACCAGAAGACGGGAACGGGACTGCATTTCGCGGACACGCTTTTCAGCTTCCTGCTGCATTTCAAAAAGCGCCTCCTCGGAATAATCGTTGTGAATCCATTTCAAGCCTGACCCCCTCCGAAAATCCCACATTCCTGCAAAGCGGGAAGGACGCTGAGAAGTTGGAGCAGGCGGATGGCCTGATCCGCTTTCTCCGGTTCATGAAGATAGGGACGCAGAGCGCGAAGAAGAGTCACGTTCTTGTCATCATGGGACATACGGGAAAAAATCTGCTGTATTTTGAGCAGGGAGGAAAGATCCGGAGCGTTGGGAGAAGGCGCCGGTGGAGAAAAAAGCGAGGAAAAGTCCGGCGGCGGAGATGACGGCGCCGTATTTCCCTGCTGAAAACCGGATAGAAGCGCTCCGATATTTTTCTGAGCTTCGGGAGATCGCAAAAGAGCGGAAAGCTGTTCGGAAAAGTCCGTCGGGATCACCGCCCCATCAGTTTCCGAATCACCGCCTGCGCCTTGGGGTCAGAAAGAAGCGCTTCACGGGCTTTCGGATCGTTTAAAAATCGTTCCACAGCCGGGTCGCCGGGACGGATAAAGCGACTGAATTTTCCGCTTTTCAAAGCCGATTCCAGGTCAGCCGGATCCATATGGAGCTTTTCACCGGCGGCGCGAAGGAGAGCGGACTGTTGTTCGGGAGTCAGATTAGGAAACGAGGGGTTGTTCATCAAATTCCACCTTTCAAAGATTTTGGCTATCCGTCTTGAACGCAGGAAGAAAACGGGCTATAATAACGAATATGTAGAAGGATTTCTTAATATACCACGAAAAGAAAAGAGGAAGGAAATGCGGGCCATTGTTTTTTCCGACAGTCACGGGAACTATGACGTGTTGGAGACGATCGTCGAGCGACACCGGGAGGATGCCGATCTTTTTATTCACCTGGGGGATGGGGAACGGGAGATGGAATATATCCGTTACGCCTATCCGGAGAAAAAATTTCTCTTTGTGGCCGGAAACTGCGATTACGGTTCGGAAGCGCCGGATTATGACGTAGCGGATTTCGGAGGAAAAAAGATTTTTCTGACCCACGGTTGGCGGTTTGGTGTGAAAGGTTCGTTGGATCCTATCAAAGAGGAAGCAAGAAAATTCGGAGCGGACATTCTGCTTTTTGGCCATACCCACGTAGCTGAAACGGACTACGACGAGGGCCTTTATGTGATGAATCCGGGAAGCTGCGCCCGACCGAGAGAGGGCGGCCCCAGTTATGGAATCATCGACGTGACAAAGGCGGGAATCGCTTTTCATATTGTTCATTTATAAGAAAGCGAAGCTAAAAGGGCTTCGCTTTTTATTTTATGGGTTCTCTTCTAAAAATGTGAGCGGGCGCATAGAATACAACAGTAAAGAAAGGAAAAGGAGAGAAATCAGGATGGAATTTGAGACGACCGAATCAAAAGTGCTTTGCTGCCGGGCGGCGGAAACAAAAACAGCGATTCTTCCGGTGGAGGTTTCCATGATCTTACCGGATTATTATCCCGACGTGATGAAAATTCTGCGCTATACCGCGAAGGCGATTTCTTTGCCGGTGGGGTCGGAGGAAAACGGGGAGACCGTTTCCGGCAGCGTACAGATCGAGGTCAACTATCTTTCGGAAGAGGGCGAGCTTTCTTTTTGCCATCAGGTCCAGCCCTATCAGCATACGTTCCCGAAAGAGGGAGCGACCATGGCGGCAGAGGCGTTAGCCACGGTGACGGAGGTGGGCTGTCGTGCTGTCAGCAAGCGGCGCATTGACGTGCATGGTGTTTTAAATCTGGAACTGCGCACATTGGCCGCCGAAGAAAAATCGTTCCTTTCCGCCGTGGAGGGAAACGGCTTTGTGTCACGGGGCGATGTCGGTGATTATACCTTGATCACCGGAGAATATTATAAAGCGATCACTTTTGAGGATGACGGGGAGCTCGGCTACGGAAAGCCGGAAATTGGGAAAATTCTTCGTTCCTCGGCGACAGCGTCGATTACGGAGTGCCACGTCATTCAGGATAAAATTGTGACCAAGGGGGAAGTAAATGTTAAAATCCTCTGGACCCCGGAACAGGAAGAGGACAAAACTCTTTATACTTCCGATTTTCATTTTCCGCTGAGCCGTATTCTGGACGCGGAAGGCACCGATCCGCAGGATATTTGTGACGCGTTTTATATCGCGGATTTTCCGGAACTGACGCCTTCGGAAAGCGGAACGAGCGTTCACGTCAAAGGAAAAATCGGAATTTTTGCCCGGGTCTATCGAAAAAATGAGGTCCGCTTTTTGACGGACGCCTTTTCCACGGATTTTGAAAACAAGGTCAACAGCGGCGATTTTTCCGTTGTCGGCGATCCCGTTCCGGTCGAAACAAGAGAAAGCATCTACGAGCAAATGGAAAACACGAGCGGGGAAGACGTGGTGGATTTTTGGGTAGAGACGGAAAAAACGCCGTTTCTCAACGAGGAAAACAAGATAGAGACCCTTTTGAAGCTCTGCCTTTTTGTCAGAGATGAAGAGGGAGAACTGACTTACCGGGAAAAGGAATTGAAAAAGACCTTCGACGTTCCGGGTGTGGAGAGGGAGACGGCGTTTTATAACCTGGAGGCAACGGTACTTTCCGAGGATCTTCGTTCCACACGGGGAGGAAATACGGAACTTTCGGCGGAAATTCTGGTGGATGGAACGATCTATCCGGCCCGTCAATTCCGGGCGGTGACGGATTGCGCCATCGACACGGAAAAAACGATTCCGAAAAAAGCGTCCGGTCTTCTTTTATATTATGGAGAAGCCGGAGAAAATATCTGGGAGATCGCCAAAACGCACCGTACGTCTTATGAGCGGATCCTTTCCGAAAATGATCTTTCGGACACGGTTCTTTCCGAACGAAAAATGTTGGTCATTCCCCGGGAGTGATGGTTCTGTGAAAGAAAAAAATGGGGTAAATAAGCGAAATTTCCTATGAAACCAAGGGTTGGAAAATGAAGCGTCCCTTTTGAACAAAAAACGCGAAAAAGCCTTTTCCTTTGTCGGAGAAAACGACGATTTTTTGGGAAAGGCTTTTTCCTTTGGGCAACATCAACGTAAAATAAGATCGCGGCGGAAAACGGAGAGAAAATGCCGCGAAAATCATTACGGAGGATGTTTGAATGAAAAAAGCTCTTGCTCTTGCTCTGGCGCTCGTGATGATCACCATGCTCGGCTGTTCGGCTTTTGCCGATCTTTCGATCATTGACCTTTCGGAAGAGATCACAAGCGCCGCCGGCACCTATGTTAAAATCTCCGATGCTGACATCTGGACGGCTCCGACATCAACCACAGACAATACAGCGACTTACTATACAAACGGCATCGGCGGCGTTGTCTATTTTGCCGCCATTTTTAACCACGGTACTTACAAAAACATCAAAGTCGATACCACCGGTATCGTCTCGACGGACGTCCTTGACTATGATCCGGCCGTCTATTCGGCGGACGACGAAGTCTGGAAATCCATCAGCGACAAAATTACCTTCAGCGTCAACGACACCAAAAGCGGCACGGCGGTATCCTATGACCGGGTAACGACCGTTGTCAACAAAGGCACTTTTGACGAAGGAACGGAAACCTTTACCGTAACGGAAGGCGGAACGCCCGTTGTCACTTACGCCAAAGCCGGTTCCACTATGGCAAACGTCACCTATAACGACGACAAGACGGAACAGACCGTTGTTTCGGTAGAAACCGTTTCCGAAACGACCAATTACATGGAAGCTAAAGCCGCCGCCAAACTTTTCAACACCGAGGGAAAGACCAGTAAATATGTGGCGACCTGCAATCAGGACGTTTCCATCATTAAAGTTCGCATCGCCAACAATTTCGGTGTGGATTACGCCATCGGTTCTTTCCAGGTTAAAGCGACAGGCGTTTCGGACGGGAAATCCTATGTGGGAATCAAAAACAACGTGGTGGCCGACGTAGCCATTGCTTCCAAAGACACGGTGGAGTATTATTCCGCTAACTATGAGAAAGGCGCCAAAGGGGAGGTTTTCCCGATCAATGAGGCGACCTCCAAAGCGGATTTCGGTTACTGGGGCTATTATGAGGACAAAGTTTCCACCAACAAGGCTTTTGTCATTTCCACCACCAGCTTCCGGGCGATTGCCGGGGAAGGGATCACGTTGGCTAACCGCGCTGATCATCCCAGCGTTCTCGTGGAGATCGACAAAGTTTCCACCAACCAGACGGGGGTCAACTTCCTCAACGAGAGTGACATGGAGTATAAGACGGTGGACGGCAAAAAAGTGTTTGACTACTATTACCTGACTTTCTATGGGAAACAGGCGGTGGCCAGTGATTTCACCGTTACCTGGAGACCGGGCTGCACCTATGGCGAGCTTCTGACTCAACTGGGACTCAATCTGAATGAGACGGAACAGGTCAAGCTGCATCTTTCCGCCGACGGAAAAGACAACGTCATCACGGTCGATTACAGCAAGGTCAACCTTTACGACGAAGTGGAGATCGTCATTGAGCGCACGGCCGGTTCGACGCTGGGTCAGTACACCCTCAGCGCCGGGAAAGTGGACGTCAAACCGAACGGTGGTTCCACCGGTGGCAACGGAAATGAAAAGAACCCTAACACCGGCGCGCCGGAAATGATCGGCGTTATGGCGGCGGTATCGGTTGTATCGCTTGTCGCTGCCGCGGCGGTTTCCCTGAAAAGAAAATAAACACACCTTTTCCATTCGCACTCCTTAAAAAGGAAAAGACGCCCGGGAACTCTCCACCGGGCGTCTTTTCTTTCCTTTTTCCCAAAGCGGCGAAAAATCGCGTAATTTCGCCAAATCTCTTGACAAAACGAAAGGGCTTTGATACAATAAGTGCCACGAGATTATTATACCTTATAATATATAACGAAAGAAGAGCGGGGAAATGGTCGTCGGTCGGGAAGGAAAACTGGATTCCATGGAAAAAAGCTGGGCTATGTCCGGCTTCCGTTTCGTGGTACTGTATGGAATTCATCGCTGTGGAAAAACAAAACTCATGGCGGAATTTGCCCGGGAAAAGAACGGTATTTTCTTTACGGCCCAAAAAGTCAACTCGTATATGAATCTGCGCCTTTTTGAAAAGGCCGTTTCGGAAGTGACAGGGGAGGAAGAACAGTTCGACCATTGGAAGGACGCCTTTGCCCGGGTGGGAAAATTGGCGAAAGAGGGACGCTTCCTTCTTTGTCTTGACAATTTTTCCGATCTTATTTTTGAGGAACGCTCAATTCTGAAAGATTTCCACAACGCGATGGAGAACGAATGGCGCAATACCTCCCTTTTTGTGGTGGCCGGTTGTGATCGGGTCTTTTTTACGGAGAACGAAATTTTGATCGAAAATTCGTCCGCTTCTGTCCGGCGTCCGCAGATCATCAAATTGGATGAGCTGGATTATCTGGACGCGGCCCGTTTCCTTCCGGAAACGGTTTCGGCGGCGGACAAGTTTCGATATTATGGTTGCCTGGGTGGAATTCCACAGTTTTTGCGCCTCGTGGACGGCTCTCTTTCCTTTGAGGAAAATATGCGCCGCCTGTTCCTCTCCAAAGACGGTCCGCTTTTTGAGCTACCGCCGATCCTCTTTTTGGATGAGCTTCGGGAACCGGAATTTTATAATTCCATCCTCTACGCGTTGGCAAAAGGCTGTAAGCGAATCAACGAGATCGTCGCGGAAACCGGCGAAAGCTCGACCAAAGTCAATAAATATTTGCTGACCCTTCTCCAGATGCAGATCGTCAGCCGGGATATCCCTTTTGGGGAAGAAAACAAGACCAGCCGGAAGGGCGTTTATACCATTGCCACCAAAGCGCTGGCGTTTTGGTTCCGCTTTGTGCTTCCGAACCAGACGGCGATCGCCTGTGAAAAAGAAGTGCTTCCCAACTTTATGGAAGAGGTGGATTCCTACCTTTCCGGAAAGCTTTTTGAGCAGGTCTGCGCCCAGTATATGTCCCGGAAGAATAAACAGGGCACCTTCCCCATTCTCGCCTCGGCAATGGCCGGATATTGGGGTTCGCTGAAAGAGTCATCGGACGCTCGGCTGGTCGCGACCAACCAGAGAAACCGTCAGATTCTTTTCGCCGACTACCGTTGGGAATATGAGGCACCATGGGAAGAGACTCAGACGATGCTCCGGCAAAATGATAAACTGTTTCCGGAGTTTTGGGAACGGTACGATATGCTCTTTTCTTTCAAACCGTTTCCGAGAGATTATCAAAACGCTGTCGGAAGAAAGTTCAGCGTTGTTGATGTGGAAGATCTTTATCGATAAAAGGAGCCGTCCTTGGGACGGCTCCTTTTTGTTTTTTGAGCACCGCTGTTTTTGAGCACGATTAGCCTTTCTTCAGCTTATCCTCAATGTTGGGGAGATCTTTAACCGGACGAAACCGGGATTTTGGAGCACCGCAGGCCGGACAACGCCAGTTGTCCGGCAACTGCTCAAAGGGAACGGACTCTTTTTCGTCATTGTAGATATAACCGCATAAAGTGCAAATATAACGCATAAAATGGCCTCCTTTTATTATTTTTGGTATTTTAGAATTCTTTTTTCCAAAGGCCGTGCAGGCTGCAGAAAGCATAGACGGCCTTGATGACTTCGTCAGAGCAAAGGTCAAATTCGGCACAGGGTTTTTCACCGCAGGAAAGGTGCTTTCCGTAAACGTCGCGGTCGGTAAGTACGGCGATCCATTGGATATGGTGGCGGGGCAGCATCGGATGAGGTTCTTCTCCGACGGTGACAGACAGGTGACAGTTGTTTTGGATGACGGCGGGAACGTGTTTTTCACGGGAAGCGTCCACGGTGTTCGCTTCGATTTTTTTCATGGCTTGGCCGCAGCAGGTGGGATCGACACCGGATTCATCAATCATACAAACAAGGTTGCAGCAGATTTCGCATTGATACAGGGTAAGTTCTTCCATTGGATTTTCTCCTTTCAAATTATTGTTTTTTTATATTTAAACGGGTGCCGGAGTTTGGCTGAGCTGGTAAACAGCAAAATTCAGGTACCCGGCAAAGGTGAGCCACAGGATATATGGGATCAGCAAAAAACCGGAAAGCTTATGGATCCGGTAAAAGCGGATAGCCGTCAAAAGGACTGTGACCCATAGAGCGATGAGCCAGAAGAAGGCGAGCAGATAGGACTGATAATGGAAAAAGAGAATGGACCAGAAGAAATTTAGAGCCAGTTGGCCGCCATAGAATGCCAATGCTTTCCACCGTTCTTCTTTTTCCGTGGCGGAAGTGACGACGTAATAGGAGGCAAGTCCCATCATAAGATAAAGAATGGTCCAGACGACGGGAAACAGCCATCCGGGAGGAGACAGAACCGGTTTGGAAAAGCTTTGATACTGTTTCATGGCGTCGGAGGTAAGAAAAGAAGAGAACCAACCGACAAGAAGAGGAATTGCCAGCGCGGAGAGTAGAGAAGTGATCTTAAATCCGCTTCGATCATTTGCCATAAAAAAGAACTCCTTTCGTGCTCGTTGTGTTTTGACAACGAAGATTTTGTTTGCTATAATAATAGTGGGATATTGCTTTTTGCTGTTTGCTTTTGGGCTTTGGTCCCTTTGGCGCTTACACCATACGCCAAAGTGGTTTCTTACCGCAACCCAAAATCATCCAAAAGGATTGGAAGAAGTGGCAATTTAGCTGAAATAGGAAAGAATGGTTAAAAATAAGCTATTTTTCCAAAGAAATGAGAAAGGAGAGGTCGGGATGTCGGAACGCGTAATTTTGGAGGAGGGCGGTTCGATTAACGTCCATACCCGGATCAAAGATATGTGCCGAGCGGCTCGAAACCGACTGGGACTTACCAATCAGGATATTTCGGACCGGATTGCGGAACGGTTCGGTTTGGAGGATTTTTCCGTCAATACGGTCAATAATTTTTTCTCGGAAAGGTCCAAAGCGACGACGATCTATACGACCGGATATATCTGTGCGGTGCTGAATATTTCGATGGACGCGGTTTTCGGTATTGAACAGTCCTTCACGACGGCGGAAGAAGCGGAGTTTGTCAGACAACTGGCGGAACTTAAAGTGGAAGCCCGCTTTATGGAACAGGAAAATGAGCATTTGAAAGGCGAACTGGCAGAAACCAGAGAACATTTGTCAGAAATGAAACAGGAACAGGAATTTTATCGCAAGGAAATTGACGACGATCAGAAAAGGGTTCAGCCATGGGTCTTTATTTTGACCCTTGTCCTTCTAATCTGTTTGCTTGGCTTTGTAATCGCCTATCTGATTCACTTTGATCTTAGGAACCCCGATTATGGTCTTTTCCGCCAACAGATGCAAAGCCTTCTGATAAAAACGTCAGGCTTTTTCGTCTGAAAAGAATGGAAAAACATTTTTGCTTTCCTTCAGAGAAACCATTGACAAGTTCGGTCATCTATGATATTCTATAAAAAATAAAATCTTTAAGGGCGATACAGAGAGATCGACAAGATGCCATATTACTAAAGCAGGGGGAAATCCCTTGTTTTCTGTACGTGTTTCTTTTGGCCTTGTCGTTTTCGACAAGGCCTTTTTTGTTGGAAAGGAGCCAAAACGAATGGACTGGATAAAGACGAAAATTTTTACAAACGTTCTTTCTTCGGTGGATTTCTCTTCTTTCGGCCAAATTCCCGACGCTGACGAAGTATTTGTTTTTCCCGGTTTTTGCGACGTGCATGTGCATTTTCGCGAGCCGGGATTTTCTTATAAAGAGACCATAAAAACCGGATCTATGGCGGCGGCGCACGGCGGTTACACCGCGGTCTGCACCATGCCGAACCTGAACCCAGTGCCGGATTGCGTGGAAGCGTTGGAAAAACAGTGGGAAATTATCGAGCGGGACGCAGTCATTTCCGTTTGTCCCTATGGCGCGATCACCATCGGACAAAAAGGGGAGACGCTTTCTGATTTAGAGGCGCTTTCGGAAAAAGTTGTGGCCTTTTCCGACGACGGGCGTGGCGTTCAATCGGAAGAGATGATGCGGGAAGCGATGGTTCGGGCCAAAGCGCTGCGAAAAATGATCGTGGCTCATTGCGAGGATAATTCGCTGCTTCATGGCGGCTATATCCACGACGGCGCTTACGCCAAAGAACACGGGCACCGGGGTATTTGCAGCGAAAGCGAATGGCGTCCCATTGAAAGGGATCTGCGTTTGGCGAAAGAAACGGGCTGCGCCTATCACGTCTGCCACATTTCCTGCAAAGAGAGTGTGGAACTGATCCGAAAAGCAAAAGCCGAAGGCGTTGACGTCACCTGCGAAACAGCGCCCCACTATCTGCTTCTGACGGAGGATGGCCTCCAAGAGGACGGACGCTTCAAAATGAATCCGCCTCTTCGGAGAAAGACGGATCGGGAGGCGCTTTTGAAAGGAATTTTGGATGGGACCATTGATATGATCGCCACTGATCACGCGCCCCATTCCGAAGAGGAAAAATCCCAGGGCCTTGAAAAAAGCCCATTCGGGATTGTCGGGATCGAAACGGCCTTTCCGCTTCTTTATACCGGCTTGGTTCGTGCGGGGATACTTCCGCTTGAAAAACTGGTTGAGCTTTTGACAGAAAACCCGAGAAAACGGTTCAAAATTCCGGCGGGAAACGATTTCACGGTCTGGGATCTTTCAAAACCATCGATGATAGACCCAAAAACCTTCCTTTCCCTTGGAAAAGCGACGCCCTTTGAGGGGAAAACCGTTTTCGGCGAATGTCTTTTGACGGCTTGTGATGGAAAAATAGTTTATAGAAAATAAAATTACAGGAAATGATAACCTTTAGGAGGAATGAATATGGCGAAAAGAACCGATATTAAAAAAGTCCTGATCATCGGGTCCGGCCCGATCGTGATCGGACAGGCGGCGGAATTTGACTACGCCGGAACCCAGGCTTGTCTGGCGCTTCGAGAGGAAGGATACGAGGTCATCCTCTGCAACTCCAACCCGGCCACGATCATGACGGACACCACCATTGCGGATAAAATTTATATGGAGCCGCTGACACTTGAGTACATCGCAAAAATTCTGCGCTATGAGCGGCCCGATGCCATTGTCCCCGGAATCGGCGGACAGACCGGCCTTAACCTTGCCATGCAGTTGGAGAAAAAAGGCGTTCTGAAAGAATGCGGTGTCGAACTGCTCGGAACTTCCAGTGAGTCCATTGAGCGGGCGGAAGACCGGGAACTTTTCAAAGAAATGTGCCAGTCCATCGGGGAACCGGTCATTCCGTCGGAAATCACTTACAGCCTTGACGAAGCGAAAATCGCCGCGGAACATATCGGCTATCCGGTCGTTCTTCGTCCGGCTTTCACCCTCGGCGGTACCGGAGGCGGTTTTGCCGACAACGAGGAGGAACTGATCGAGATCGGAACCAACGCCTTCAAACTTTCTCCGGTCCACCAGGTCCTGATCGAAAAGAGCGTCAAAGGATATAAAGAGATCGAATTCGAGGTCATGAGGGATTCCAATGACCGTGCCATCACCATCTGCGGTATGGAAAACGTCGATCCGGTCGGCGTGCACACCGGTGACTCCGTAGTCGTGGCTCCGATCCTTTCCCTCAATGAGCACGATCTTAAAATGCTCAACGACAGCGCCATCAAAATTATCCGGGAACTGAAAATCGAGGGCGGCTGCAACGTCCAGTTCGCTTTGGATCCGAAATCCAGTCAATATTATCTCATCGAGGTCAACCCGAGAGTATCCCGTTCCTCGGCACTGGCCTCCAAAGCCAGTGGTTATCCCATTGCCCGGGTCACGGCCAAAATTGCCCTCGGCATGGGATTGGAAGAGATTCCCATCGCCGGCGGTACGGCGGCCATTGAACCGAAGCTCGATTATATCGTCGCCAAATTCCCCCGTTTTCCGTTTGATAAATTCACCGACGCCGCCAACGTCCTCGGCACACAGATGAAAGCGACCGGCGAAGTGATGGGAATCGGTTCCACGTTGGAAGAATGTTTTCTCAAATCGGTCCGCTCGTTGGAAACCGGCGTCTGCCACTTCCATAAGGCAAAATTTGACACCATGAGCGACGAAGAAATCGAAACCTATCTCGGGAAATCCCGTGATGATTATGTTTACGCCATCTGCGAGCTGCTCCGTCGTGGATATACAGTGGAAAAAATTCACGAAATCACCAAAGTGACTGAGCTTTTCCTCGAATCCTTCCGGAAGATCGTCGCGATGGAGAAAAAGTTGAAAGAACAGGTCAACAGCCTTGACGTTCTGAAAGAAGCCAAGGTCATGGGCTTCTCCGACCAGTTTATTGCCCGGCTTTGGAACCTTAAAGAGGTCGAAATCTATGAAAAGCGTAAGAAAAACGGAATTACGCCGATTTTCAAAATGGTGGATACGCTTCATACCGGAAAATATATCGCCTACCTCTATTCCTCTTATACCGGCGAAAACGCCTCCCGGCTGACGGACAAAAAGAAGATCGTGGTACTGGGCGCCGGTCCGATCCGTATCGGGCAGGGTGTGGAATTCGACTATTCCACCGTCCATGCCGTTCAGACGATCAAACGGGAAGGATACGAGGCCATTATCATCAACAATAACCCGGAGACCGTCTCGACGGATTACACCACCGCCGACAAGCTCTATTTTGAGCCGCTGACGCCGGAAGACGTCATGGCCATTCTCGATTTTGAACAGCCGGAAGGCGTGATCGCTTCTCTCGGCGGTCAGACGGCCATCAACCTGGCGCAGCCGTTGATGGATCGCGGCGTCACCATTATCGGTACCGATTGCGAAGCCATCGAGCGGGCGGAAAACCGGGACGCTTTTGAAAAGGTGCTGTTGGATCTGGATATTCCTCAGCCGAAGGGAAGAGCTGTCACCAAGATCGAGGACGGTGTCAAAGCCGCTTCGGAGATCGGCTACCCGGTATTGGTCCGTCCGTCCTTCGTCCTCGGTGGCCGAGCCATGCAGATCGTCGCCAACGAGGAACAGCTTCGCCACTACCTCAAGACCGCCGTTGAGATCGACGCGGACAAACCGGTTCTGGTCGATAAATATATCCAGGGCAAAGAGGTTGAGGTCGATGCCATTTGTGATGGACGGGACGTCTTTGTTCCGGGCATCATGGAACTGGTCGAGAGGACCGGTATCCATTCCGGCGACTCCATCAGCGTCTATCCCACCTTCTCGATCTCCAATAAAGTAAAGGGGATCATCCTTCAGTACGCGAAAAAACTGGGTCTCGGCATCGGGATCATCGGACTTTATAACATCCAGTTCATCGTCGATAAAGAGGACAACGTCTATATCATCGAAGTCAATCCCCGGTCTTCCCGTACCGTTCCGTTCCTTTCCAAATCCACCGGTTATTCGCTGGCGGATATCGCTACCGGCGTTATCCTGGGAAAATCGCTGAAAGAGCAGGGAATTTTCGACCTCTATCCGGAGGAACGGAAACGCTTCTATGTCAAAGTTCCGGTCTTCTCCTTTAATAAAATCAAAGGCCTTGACGCTTATCTCTCTCCGGAAATGAAATCCACCGGCGAAGCCATCGGTTACGATGACAAACTGAACCGCGCTCTTTATAAAGCGTTGCAGGCCGCCGGTACCCACCTTCAGAACTACGGAACGGTTTTCGCCACCATTTCCGACAGCGATAAAGAGGAAGCTCTGCCGCTGATCCGCCGGTTCTATAACCTTGGCTTTAACATTGAAGCGACCGTCGGCACGGCCAAATTTCTCAAAGAGCACGGGATCCGGACACACGTTCTTGGCAAGATCAGCGATGGAAGCGAAGAAATTCTGCAATCCATCCGTCAGGGCCATATCGCCTATATTCTGAATACCAAAGAGGTCGGCGCGTCTCATTCCGACAGCGACGGTCATGAAATCCGGCGCTGCGCCACGGAAAACAACGCGACGATTTTCACTTCGTTGGATACGGTGCGCGTCCTTCTGGACGTTCTGGAGGAAACGACGCTGACGATTTCGACCATCAACGCTTAAAAAAGCCCCCCGAAGAAAGGAGAGCCTTATGAAACAAGTGATTTATACCATAAGCGAAAACGTCCCTTTGACGGAAAATGTTTATCGGATGGTGCTTACCGGCGACATTTCCGCTTTTCACGGACCCGGTCAATTCCTTAATATATTAGTCGATGGATTCTATCTTCGCCGCCCGATTTCGGTTTGCGACCTGGGGACCGATTCGGTGACCATTCTTTATAAAGTAGTCGGAAAGGGTACGGAAAAAATGAGCACCATGAAAGCGGGAGAAACCCTCGACGTGCTCACCGGTCTCGGCAACGGCTATGAAACGGCTCTTTCCGGAGAAAAACCGCTGCTTCTCGGAGGAGGAGTCGGAGTGCCGCCTCTGTACCTTTTAGCTAAACAGCTTCGACAGGAGTACAAACAGGTTTCGGTGGTGCTCGGCTTCAACACCTCGAAAGAGATTTTTTATGAAGAGGAGTTTCGGAACCTGGGGTGCGACGTTACGGTGGTGACCGCCGATGGAAGCTATGGTAAAAAAGGGTTCGTGACGGACGCGCTTCCCGAAGACTATACCTATTTTTATACTTGCGGTCCCGAACCGATGCTCAAAGCGGTTTACAAAGCGACGAAAACGTCCGGCCAGTTCAGTTTTGAGGAACGAATGGGCTGCGGCTTCGGTGCCTGCATGGGCTGTTCCTGCCGCACGATCACCGGATTTAAGCGGATTTGCAAAGACGGACCGGTGCTCAAAAAGGAGGAGATCTTATGGGAAGACTGAACGTGACGCTCTGCGGGGTGGAAATGGATAACCCGGTCATTCCGGCCTCCGGCACCTTTGGGTACGGCTATGAATTTGCTGAGCTTTATGACATCAACTGCCTGGGTACTTTTTCTTTCAAAGGAACGACAAAGGAACCCCGTTTCGGCAATCCGACACCTCGGATCGCCGAATGTACCGCCGGCATGATCAACGCCGTCGGGCTTCAAAATCCCGGCGTGGAAAAGGTGATCACCGAGGAACTTCCAAAACTGAAGACGGTATTTCATAAACCGGTCATGGCCAACGTCAGCGGGTTTTCGGTGGACGATTATGCCGAGACCTGCGCCCGATTGGACAAGGAGGAACAGGTCGGTTGGCTGGAGGTGAACGTCAGTTGCCCCAATGTCCACGGCGGCGGCATGAGCTTCGGAACCAGTCCCGAAGCGGCGGCTGAGGTTGTCCGCGCTGTCAAAGCGGTGACGAAAAAGCCCGTTATTGTCAAGCTTTCCCCCAACGTGACCGATATTGTCGCTATTGCTAAAGCCTGTGAGGAAGCCGGTGCCGATGGCATCAGTCTGATCAACACGCTTTTGGGTATGCGGATCGATCTTAAAACGAGAAAGCCGGTCATCGCCAACAAGATGGGCGGATTTTCCGGTCCGGCCATCTTTCCGGTGGCGGTGCGGATGGTCTATCAGGTGGCGCACGCCGTCAAAATTCCCGTTGTGGGTATGGGCGGCGTTTCTTCGGCGGAAGATGTTATAGAAATGATGCTTGCCGGAGCCACCGCGGTGGAAGTTGGCGCCGCGAACCTTGTGGATCCATTTATCTGTAAAAAAATTGTCGAGGATCTTCCGCACGTTATGGATCAATATAAAATTGAAAATATAAGTGATATTATAGGAGGAGCAAACTGATGGGAAAAGACGTCATTATTGCCTGCGATTTCGCCTCAGCGGAACAGACCTTTGCTTTCCTGGACAAGTTTACCGGAAAGAAACCGTTTGTTAAGATCGGTATGGAACTTTTTTACGCCGAAGGACCGGAGATCGTGCGGGAAATCAAAAAGAGAGGGCACAAGATTTTTCTGGATCTTAAACTCCATGATATCCCGAACACGGTGAAAAAAGCCATGGCGGTGCTTTCCCGCTTGGATGTGGACATCTGCAACCTCCATGCCGGCGGTACCTGCCGAATGATGGAAGCGGCGATCGAAGGCCTGACCAGGCCGGACGGTACCCGCCCTTTGCTTATTGCGGTCACACAACTGACCTCTACCGATCAGGAATCCATGGAAAATGACCTTTGGATCGAAAAGCCCATAGATGAAGTGGTGATGCACTACGCTGAAAACGCGAAAAAAGCCGGACTGGATGGGGTAGTCTGTTCGCCTTTGGAAGCCGGAAAAGTCCACGCCGTCTGCGGAAAAAATTTCCTTACTGTAACGCCCGGCGTTCGCTTCGCGGATGGGGATAATGGTGACCAAAAGCGGGTGATGACGCCTGCCGCGGCGAAAGAGATCGGTTCCGATTACATCGTGGTCGGTCGTCCGATCACGGCCGCTGATGACCCGGTCGCCGCTTATGAACGCTGCTGCAAAGATTTTATTGATTAAAAAGGGGAAGAAAATATGGAACTGAAAACGAAAATCGCGAAAGACCTTTTAAAAATCAAGGCTGTTTTTTTCCGTCCGGAGGAACCTTTTACATGGGCCAGCGGCATCAAAAGTCCCGTCTATTGTGACAACCGGCTGACTCTGACCGCACCGGAAGTGCGGAATGACGTGGAAAACGGCCTTTGCGAGATCATAAAAGAAAACTATCCCGACGTGGAGGTGCTGATGGGAACTTCCACCGCCGGAATTGCCCATGCGGCGATCACCGGTCATATCATGGGTCTGCCGATGGGATATGTCCGCTCTGGAGCAAAGGATCATGGCCGTCAAAATCAGATCGAAGGTCGGTTGGAGCCCGGTCAGAAGGTCGTTGTTGTGGAGGATCTGATTTCCACCGGCGGTTCCGTCCTTGAAGTTGTCAACGTTCTGCGGGAAGCCGGGGCTGAGGTTTTGGGAATCGCTTCGATTTTCACCTATGGCATGCAAAAAGGACTGGACCGTATGGCCGAGGCCGGTGTTAAAAACGTCTCGCTGACGAATTTCGATACGATCGCTGAGGTGGCCGCCGAAGAAGGCTATATTAAACCGGAAGACATCCGCCGGTTGATCGCTTTCCGGAACAACCCTTCGGACGAGAGCTGGATCGGAAAAGCGGAATAAGTCGAAAGGAGCGTCTTTATATGAAAGACTTGATCAATATTTTGGATCTTTCCGTCGCCGATCTGGATGAACTGATCGCCACCGCCTGCGATATTATCGCTCATCCGAAAGACTACGCGGAAAAATGCCGCGGGAAAAAGCTGGCGACGCTCTTTTTTGAGCCTTCGACCCGGACACGTCTCAGCTTTGAAGCGGCTATGTGGGAACTGGGCGGCAGTGTGATCGGCTTTTCCTCGGCTAATTCCTCGTCCGCCGCTAAAGGCGAAAGCGTTGCCGACACCGCGAAAACCGTGAGCTGCTACGCGGACATCATCGCCATGCGTCATCCTTTGGAGGGAGCACCTTATGTGGCGTCTCAGGCTGTTTCCATTCCCGTCATCAACGGTGGCGACGGCGGACACAACCATCCGACACAGACATTGGCGGATCTTTTGACGATTTATCGGCACAAAGGAGGATTTTCCGGTCTTACGGTCGGACTTTGCGGCGACTTGAAATTTGGCCGCACCGTTCATTCACTCATCAGCGCTCTTTCCCGCTATACGGGTGTCCGATTCGTGCTCATTTCTCCGGAGGAACTGGCTCTGCCGGATTACGTGAAAGAAAACGTGCTCAAAAAACAGAATATTCCCTATGCGGAAACGACCAGCCTGGAGGAGGCTATTCCGGAACTGGATATTCTCTATATGACCCGCATTCAGAGGGAACGGTTCTCCGATCCGGATCAGTACGAGCGACTGAAGAACAGCTATCTTCTCGATCCGCCTAAAATGGCCCTCGGCAAAAAGGATATGATTGTGATGCATCCGCTTCCGAGGGTCAACGAGATCAGCGTCGCGGTCGATGAGGACCCGCGTGCCTGCTATTTTGAGCAGATGTATAACGGAAAAATTATGCGGATGGCACTGATTTTGAAACTTTTGAAAGAAAATGAAAACCGGACAGAAGCACCCTATGCGCCGCATCGGGATGCTTATCCGGAAGAAACTTCGATCAACGAGCATCGTTGCCATAATCCACGCTGCATTTCGATGGTCGAGCAGGAGCTTCCACAGATATTCATTCCGGAGGAAGGTACTCTTCGTTGCCTTTATTGCGAAACCAAAGCGGAGGATTAACCTATATAAAGGATAGAATAATAAAAAGCCCGTCAACCATTTGGTTGACGGGCTTTTGGTACGCCTGACGGGAATCGAACCCACGCACCCGGCTCCGGAGGCCGGTGCTCTATCCACTGAGCTACAGGCGCAAATCGAACGGTCTTATTATACAATAAGTCTTATAAAAATGCAAGCAAAAAGATTGTCGAAAGAAATTTTATTATTTAGAGATGGAATATTTCCCATAAGTATGGGAAATATTTGTCTGAAACACACGGATAGAAGAAAAAAAGAAAAAAAGATTTCAAAAAAGTGTTGACAACGTAAGTAGTGGGTGATATAATAACGAAGCTGTCGCAAGAGCGGCAGGAGGACCTTGAAAATTGAACAACATTCGAAGAAAGAATTAAACCCTTGTATTCATTTGAGTAAATTCCAAAGAAGTAAGCAAGTCAGCAAATGACTTGAAGCTTAGGAAAAAATAGCTTTGATGTGTTGACGGATGAGAATCCGTGAATATATAACATGTTCAAAGAGTTTGATCCTGGCTCAGGACGAACGCTGGCGGCGCGCCTAACACATGCAAGTCGAACGAGCGGAGGACTTCGGTCCGAAGCTAGTGGCGGACGGGTGAGTAACACGTGAGGAACCTGCCTTACAGAGGGGGATACCGTTTGGAAACGAACGTTAATACCCCATAATGTATCGGAATCGCATGGTTTTGATACCAAAGATTTATCGCTGTAAGATGGCCTCGCGTCTGATTAGATAGTTGGTGAGGTAACGGCCCACCAAGTCGACGATCAGTAGCCGGACTGAGAGGTTGATCGGCCACATTGGGACTGAGACACGGCCCAGACTCCTACGGG
>CALCUE010000035.1 GCA_937906945.1 uncultured Clostridia bacterium
AATTAGTTCTTAACTGAAACAAAATAAAAACGCCCGGGAATCTCTCCTCCCGGGCGTTTTTCCTTATTCGATGACGCGGTAATTCTGTGCCGCGTCTTCTTTTTTGGTCGCTTCCACGACGGAGAGGACCTGAACTTTCAGCGGACGCTGTCCCAGCTGAATTTCGATCACGTCGTCCTCTTTGATCTCATAGGAAGCCCGGGCCACTTTTCCGTTGACGAGCACTCTTCCGGCGTCACAGGCTTCGTTGGCGACGGTGCGCCGCTTAATGAGCCTCGTCACTTTCAGATATTTATCCAGACGCATGGATTTTTCCTTTCCGAGTCATTCTCTTTGCTTTCCGGCAAAAGCCGGAAAATCTTCGGTAAAAAAAGTCCCCTGCCCCAAACGGGCAGGGGACAAATCATTTCAAAACTTATTTGGAGACGGCTTCTTTAAGAGCTTTTCCGGCTTTGAAGGACGGAAGTTTGGAAGCTTCGATGGTGATTTCTTCACCGGTTCTCGGGTTGATGCCTTTTCTGGCGGCACGATCTTTTACTTCAAAAGTACCGAAACCGACAAGCTGAACGGTCTCACCGTTGGCAAGAGCCTCGGTGATGGCGTCAAGGGCGGAAACAACAAATTTTTCGCTTTCTTTTTTGGAAGCGCCGGTTTTGGTTGCAACAGCTGCAATAAGTTCAGATTTGGTCATTTTTAATTACCTCCATTTTGTAGTCGCGGTCATGCCGCAAAAATTAGCATTGTTTTTTCTTGGCTTCCTGCCAAAGGGATAAAAGTTCCTCATCACTGCACTGGGAAAGGTCTTTGCCGAGAGAGGAAGCTGTTTCCTCCGCTATACGGAACCGGCGGATAAATTTTTCCGTCGATGCCGTCAGACATTCTTCCGGATCCAACTCCAACTTTCGTGCCAACCCGACGGTGGCAAAAAGAAGATCGCCCAACTCCTCGGTGTCACGCTTTCTGTCGCCTTCGGCGACAGCCCCCAAAAGTTCCGTTTCCTCTTCCCGGACTTTGTCCCAAGCCTCCTTCGGAGTTTCGGAACAACCCAGCGCCCTTTCGGCGCGCTGTTGAACTTTTGTGGCCCGCATCAGCGCCGGAAGCTGTTTCGGAACCGCTTCCAGCGTTTCCGTCCCGGTCTTCTGACCCTTGGTCTCCTTTTTGATCTCTTCCCAACGGGAATGGACCGCGTCCGCGTCGGACAGCGATTCTTCCCCGAAAATATGAGGATGTCTAACGATGAGCTTTTTGCAGATCCCATCGCAAACGTCATTAAAAGTAAAAGAACCCCGTTCTTTTTCCATTTGGGCGTGGAACACGACCTGCAGGAGCACGTCGCCCAGTTCCTCCCGAAGAAGGACCGGATCCTCCTTGTCGATGGCCTCCACCGCTTCATAGGTTTCCTCTATGAAGTTCTTCCGGATGGAAGCGTGGGTCTGTTCCCGATCCCACGGACAGCCGTTTTCGCTTCGGAGCAAAGCCATGATCTCGAGCAGATCCCCGATCTCATACCGTTCTTTCCGAACAAACTCACTCTGCATTTGACGACCTCTCCTATTTTATCGTAAATGGCGGATTTTTGCAAGCTTTTTAACGCAATAAATGGATTTTTTTCAGATATTTCGCAAGTTTTTCGCCTTTGGGCAGCATCTTGAAGTCCCGCTCCGTAATCGCGCGGATCCAGAAGATCACCAGGAAATAGACAAGAGCCGCGCAACCGATGGCAAACACCGTCGCGATCCGCTCCGGCAGGAAAAGAGTGCCAAGCCAATAGCCACCCTTGGCCGCCAAAGCGCAAAGCGCCCCGGCAAATACCGTTTTGATAAAGATCTCATAAAGGTTGACGTGGATCTGTCCGCAGCGGTTGATCGCCACGATGTCCGCCACCATGATGAGGAAATAGCAGACCAAAGAGCCGTAAGGCGCCGCCTGAATGTTGAATTTCGGAATGGCGACAAAAATAAAGTTCAGCGCCAGTTTGATCGCCGCGCCACCGAGCATGAAGAAAAGCGGAAGCCGCTCTTTTCCGATACCCTGCAAAATGCTGTGGCAGGAAGCACTGGTGCAGACAAAAATAACAGTGATGCCCATCACCTTGAGAAGCGGCGCCGCGATCTCCACTTCCGTAAGGCGAAGGGGATAAAGAAGCGTCAGGATCTCTTTGGAAAGGACCGAAAGACCGAAGCCTGCCGGCACCGCCACAAGGGTCGTTAAACGCAGAACCGTATCAATGGAGTATTTGATGCGATGACGGTTATGCGAAGTCCAGGCCGCCGCCACGTTGGGCAGAGCGGCTGTTCCAAAGGTCAAGGCGATCGCCGGGACCAGATTGAACATGGTGACCGGCATACCGGAATAGACGCCGTACAGATAGTTCGGGATGCCGTCCAGACTGATCCCTTCCGGGAACAATCCTTCGTACATGGCAAGGACCGTGGCGCTGTCCAACCGGATGGCGTAACCAAGCCGGCTCATCAGCGAAACAAGGTCGATAAGGTTTGTGATGTTCGTCGAAAGCGTCGCCAGACAGACCGGAATGGAAATGGTGACAAGGGCTTTCAAAATCACCTTTTTGGGGGTCGCTTCCGGCGCGTCCAGAAGATCCGCCTGCGAAAAGCCGTCGCCGTTTTTGTGGTAATGCCACATCATATAGAGCATACCCACCATCGTGGAGATCATGACGCCACAGATGGCGGCTGCCGCCGCGATGGGCGCTACGGCGCTGACCGCGGTCATCCCTTCCAGGGATATTCCAAGGTCAAGACCGTAAAAACTGCCCTTTTCCTCATAGACTTTGATGCCCCAGTTGGTGATCAGAAGCGTCATGGAAATGCCGACCAGCACCTTGACAACGGCCTCGATGACCTGGGAAATGGCCGTCGGGTACATATTCCGAAGGCCCTGATAATAGCCGCGGTAGGCGCTTGTCATGCAAAGGAAAAAGACCGCCGGGGAAAGCATGATGACGGAAATAAAAGCGCCGGGGTTGTCGCAGACCGTTCCCGCCAAAAACTTGCTGCCAAACAGCATGATAAGGCTTCCGATACTGCCCGTCACAAGGAAGCAGGTCATGGAGATCTGGAAGATCCGCCGCACGTCGCGGTACCGCCCCAGCGTCACACATTCCGAAACCATTTTGGCGACCGCCACCGGAATTCCGGCCGTCGCCACCGTATAAAGCGGCGTAAAGATCGTATATGCCGTGTTATAATAGCCGAATCCCTCGCCGCCGATGATGTTCATCAGCGGAATTTTGTAAATGGCGCCGATGATCTTGACGATGATCGTCGCCGCGCTCAAAATCAAGGCGCTTTGGAGGAAATTTTGTTTTTTTGAACTCATCCTGTCCTCCGTTCTCTCAGCAAAATTGTGACCGGAAAGAAACTCTTTCCGGTCACGGAAAATTTAAGATCGATCAGACCTGCTCCAGAATTTTCGGAAGATAATAACTGGTCTTTTCGTAAACTTTATTGATGTCAATGGTCTTGAACTGACCGTCCCGATAAAGAACGTCACCGTCCACCATGGTCAGAACCACGTCGGAAGCCTGCGCCGCGAAAACAAGGTGGGTCAGAACGTCATAGCAGGGCGTCAGGTGCGGGCGATTGAAATCAATGACCGCCAAATCCGCTTTGTTGCCTTTTTTGATCAGCCCGGTATCCGTTCTGCCCTGGGCGATGGCGCCGTTGACCGTCGCCATCTTGAAGATCTCTTTCGGGGAAACGGCGTTGGCGTCGCCGCTCTTTCCGCGGGCGATCATCGCCGCCAGCCGCATTTCCTCAAACATATTGAGGACGTTGTTGCTGGAAGCGCCGTCCGTGCCAAGCGCCACATTGACGCCGGCGTCCAGAAGCTTTCTGACCGGCGCGAAACCGGAACCGAGCTTCATGTTGCTGGACGGGCAATGGGTCACCGTAACGTTGTGTTTCGCGAGGATCTCGATGTCCTTATCCTCGACCCATACGCAATGAGCCAGGTTCGTCCGGGACTCGAACACACCGCATTTTTCAAAAAGCTGAACCGGCGTCATGCCGTATCTCTGCTTGCATTCCTCATGCTCGCTTTTCGTCTCCGAGGCGTGGATATGAAGTCCGTAGCCGTTTTCCGCGGCGATAGCGGCAATATCTTTGATGACCGCTTCCCCATTGGTATATTCCGCGTGGAAAGAAGCGTCCACCACGAAGCGTCCCCGGCTGTGACCGTATTTATCGAGCATTTCCATCGTCATCGGGTACTCGTGGGTCTCTTTGAAACGCTTGGCGTCTCCGGCAACGACACCGTTGCAGAAATTGCATTTCAAACCGGCTTCCTGCGCCACTTTGGCCGCGATCGGATCCCGCATATACATATCGGAGCAGGAGGTCGTACCGCTTGCCATCATCTCGGCCATGCCGAGAAGACCGGCCCAATAAATGCTGTTGTCGTCCCATTTGGCTTCAAACGGGAAAATTTTTCCGAACAGCCATTCTTTCAGCGGAAGATCCTCGCCGTAACCACGGAGATAGGTCATCGCCACATGCGTATGGTTGTTGACAAAACCGGGAATCAGCACTTTGCCCCGTCCGTCATAAACCTCACCATAGCCCCAATCCGGTTTCACGGTCGAAATATAGTCGATCACACCGTTTTTGGTACCGACATAGGCGTGCTCAACCGGATTGAAATTTTCATCAATATAGGTGATATCCTTGAAAAGCATACGGATTATTCCTCCTCCATGACTCGTACCGCGGTGTGAAGCAGCTTTCCGTAAGTGTCTTGCACGGCGGCAAAAGCCTCTTCGCATTCCTCTGCCGTCAACGGCTGATCCAGAACACCGGCCGCCATGTTGGACATGAAGGAAATGCCGAGTACCTTCATGTTGCAGGCCGCCGCCATAATGGCTTCCGGTACCGTGCTCATTCCCACCATATCAGCGCCGAGAATCCGGAGCATCCGGATCTCCGCCGGCGTTTCGAACTGAGGACCGGGCATATAGGCATAGACGCCGGTTTTGAGATCGATCTTCGTCTCAGCCTTAAAGGCTTCTTTCAAACGGCTGCGGTAATCGCGGCTGTACGTATCGCTCATATCAAAGAATTTTCCGGTTCCGAACATCGTGGCGTCCACGCCGCGAAGCGGGCTGTCATTGAAGAATTTGATATGATCCTCGATAAGCACCAAATCGCCCGGCTTATAGTTTTCGTTTATCGCTCCGGAAATATTGGTCATGACGATTTTTTTAACGCCCAACGCTTTGAGCACGGCGATGGGATAGGCACATTCTTCCATGGAATCGCCGTCGTAATAATGAAGCCGTCCGGACAGCACCGCCACCGGAATTTTATCCAGTGTTCCGATGATCAGCGTTCCTTCCTGATTTCCCATTTGTGTTCCGTTCCAACGAGGAATGTTCTTATAGGGAATTCTCGTAACGCTTTCCATATCGTTCAAAATGGGGTTCATGCCGTTTCCGAGAATGATGGCGACTTTCGGGCGGACCCTTGTCTGCGCCATAATATACTCTGCGGAGCCTTTTACTTGATTATACGTCATTTTTCTGCCTCCGTGTCTTTTTTTATCTCAATTCGATTCTTCGTCCGTTTTTTCCTCAACGATCCATTCGACTTCCACTTCGTCGTCCTCATCGTCTTCGTCCGCTTCCTCGAAAGCCTCTTCCATCATATTGTCCAGTTCTTCTTCGATGTCCTCGTCTTCCTCTTTCGGGAGCGCTTTTCCGGCTTTGACGGCTTCCACTTCCCGATAGATCTCCTCGATCCGCTCAAAATCGGCGTCCAGTTCCTCAAACAGCGCTTTCTGTCCTTCGCTGACGTCTTCTTCATTTTTATAGCCGCCGTAAACCAGTTCGCCCAATTCCTCATAGCAGGACTGGATCTTTCCCTTGAGTTTCATTTTTTCCACGCGGAGTTTGGAAAGCTCAATGGTCTCGCTGGTTTTCTTTTCCACCTGTTTGGAAGCGTTTTTAAGGTCCGAACGAAGGCCCTTGATAATATCGTCAAAATCAGACATCTCTATCTCTCCTTCACAAAATTTTCCTTTATAATTATATACCATTCCACTTTATAAATCAATAAAAAGAGAAAAATCTATCCGATAAATTCTCGCAAAAGCGAGGTTTGCGGCACTTTTTCGGTCAAAAGCCCCGAAAAGGCCGAAAGTTTCTCCAGAATTTCCTGTGCCATCGAAAAAGAGGGCGATTTTTCCGTCACTTTTTCCAGTACCGGACACAAAATTGTCCGATAGACCGCCGGCTCATAGCTGAACGAGGTATCCAGAATAAGATCCGCTGTCTCCCGGAACGGATCCACATAGATCCGTTCTCCCCGCCGCACGCTTTCCCATTGTTCCAGCGTTTTTTCCTCCGGCCAGTTGCGGAATTTCTCGTCCCGGATCATCCGGCGCATCAAGCGGACCTCCTTGGCGGAAAAATTTTCTTTTCCGCCGAAAAGATATTCTTTTTCCGGACGGATGGAAAGACGAAAAACGCCTTCCTTCGGAAGGGTCTCGCCCAGAAGCGGATAGAGCGCGTAAATTCCCTCAATGACAAGGACCCCGTTTTCCGAAAGGGATACGGTGTTCCAACGCTCGCTTCTCTGCTGTTTTGTGAAATCGAACGTCGGGAACCGGGAGACCCCGTCTTTCAGAAGTTCGGAAAGGCAAAGCTGCACCCGCTCCAGATCCAGTCCCTGGATGCTCTCCATGTCATAGGTCCCGTCCTCGTTTTTCGGAAGATAGTCCAGCCCCAGATAAAAATCATCCAAAGAGACCCGTCCGGCTTCCCGTCCCTTGCTTTTAAGGGCTTCGCAAAGCTTTTCGGCGAAGGTCGTCTTCCCCGAAGCGGAAGGACCTGAAAGAAGAACGACCTTTCGTCCTTCTCCGGCCAAAAATAACCGGTTCACCGCCTCGGAAAGACCTTTTTCGAACTCCGTTTCCGCTTCGCCGATAACCCGTTCCGGTTCCTCTCGCAGAAGCTCATTCAGCGTTTCCACCTCGATCGTCCGCGACAAGCGGATATCGCTCATAAAAATCTTTCACCTGCTCTTTTCTTTCGTGGATGTTCGCGTACCGTTCTACGTATTCATACGGGAATTTGTAGTTGAACACCCGTTCGATTTTCGGGCCGTGCGGCGCTTTCATCTTGGTCACGCCGCCGGCACCCGTTGCCAGAATGGTATGCGTTTCATCCATGATAAAGACGTTATAAACGCCTTCTTTTCCCGGTTTGCAGAAGCCGGTATTTTCCAGATTGTCGATGGTCCCTTTCTGGCGATAAAGATAATAGGGCACGTAACCGGCTTTGGCAAACCGGTCAAAGGCGTATTCGTTCATGGCGTCCGCGGTGTTGGCGAAAACTCGCTGATAATCCGGCGCCAGATTGGCTCCATGCTTGACCGTCAGCGTATGAAGGGTAATGTTTTCCGGTTCCAGTTTCAGCACCTCGTCAATGGTATGCTTGAAACTTTCCAACGTATCGCCGGGAAGTCCGGAGATAAGGTCCATATTGATGCTTTCAAAATCAAAAGTCCGGGCCAGGCGATACGCTTCCACAATGTCCGCGGCGGTATGACGGCGTCCGATGTTTTCGAGCACGTCGTCATTCATCGTCTGGGGGTTGATGCTGATGCGGCCAACTCCGTTTTTTCGCATCACTTCCAGTTTTTCTTTGGTAATGGTGTCCGGTCGTCCGGCCTCTACCGTAAGTTCCCGGACGCCTTTCATATCGAAGCAGCGGTTGACCGTGCTCAAAACCCGATCCAGCTGTTCCGCCGTGAGCACTGTCGGCGTTCCGCCTCCCATATAGACCGTTTCCAGATGAAGTCCCAGTTCCTCAATAAGCGTCGCCGTGCTCTCCAGTTCCATACAAAGTAACTCCACGTACTGCGGAATCAGCTTCGCCGCCTTCTCAATGCTGTGAGAGGTGAATGAACAATAGGAACAGCGGCTCGGGCAGAACGGAATGGAAATATAGATGCTCACCGATTCCGGACGGGACAGCGAACGGATCGCTACCTCATGGCGCATTGTTTCCAGCAAGAGGTCCAGTTTTTCCTCGCTGACAAGCCGTTCTTCCTTCAGCTTCCGGCGGATTTTCTCCTCAGAAAGGCCCTGATCCCGAAGCATCATGGCCAGTTTGACCGGACGGATCCCGGTCAATGTCCCCCATTTCGGCACGATCCCCGTCAATTCCGAAAGAAGGTGAAAGGTCAGTCTTTCCAGACTTCCGGGCAGACTGCCTTCTTCGGTGATCTCCTCCCGTTCCGCCGTCTTTCCGTCCATGTCGGCTTTGACCACCAGACGGTTCCCAAAAACGGCGGTATAGACGTAATCTTTCGCGGGAATTTCCGCGTTTTCCCATATTTTAAGCTCTTTGCCGTGTAAAAACATGCGGCAAAGAGCTTCGATCTCATAATGATAAGGATGGGAGTCAATGACTAAAATCATAGACCCAGTCCCATGGCTTTCCGCAGATAGGGGTTAGCGTACCGCTCGATCCGCATGCAGGTGCCCGGACCGTGTCCGGGGAAAATCTCATAATCTTCTTCAGGAAGCTCCCCGATCTTTTTGAGAGAGCGTCTCATATCTTTGGTGGAACCACCGAAAAGGTCCGTCCGTCCACAGCCTCGGGACATCAGCGTATCGCCGGTAAAAAGCTTATCCCCGCAAAGAATGATGGCGGAACCTTTGGTGTGACCGGGCGTCGCCATATAGACAAAATCCAGTTCGTCCAATTTGACTTTGTCGCCGTCAGTAAACAGCAGATCCGGATCGGTGCCGCCGGTGACACGGGGATCAATGAGCGACGGATTGTCGCAGAGGTCCTTATCCTCCGCCATTACGACGATCTTTGCCTCCGGAAACGCCCTTTTCACCGCGTCGGCGGCGTTGACGTGATCGAAATGGCCATGGGTCAGAAGGATGTATTTGACCTTCGCGCCCAGGTCCCGAACTTTGGCCAGAATTTTTTCCGCTTCGTCGCCGGGATCGATAACGACGGCGTGATTCATTTCCGACGTTACGATATAGCAGTTGGTCTGAAGCTCTCCTACAACCAGTTCATGAATTTCCATACGATTTTCCCCCATTTATTTCCAGTCTTCGGTATCGAGAATCAGCGTCACCGGACCATCGTTTTGGATACGCACCTGCATATCGCCGCCGAAAACGCCGGTTCCCACGTTCTCTACCCCGTAAAATTTCAGTCGCTTGATAAAATATTCATAAAGGACTTTCGCCTCGTTGGGACGCTGCGCGTTAATGAAGGATGGCCGCCGTCCGTGACTGCAATCGGCGCAAAGGGTGAAGTTGGAAACGACGATCACGTCGCCGCCGACGTCCTTGAGCGCCAGATTCATCTTGGCGTTTTCGTCCTCAAAAACACGAAGTCCCTCGATTTTGGCGGCCAACACGTCCGCTTCCTCGGTGGTGTCGCTTTTTGTCACACCGAGAAGGACCAAAAAGCCCCGTCCGATTTCGGAAACGATTTTGCCTTCGCACTCCACCGAGGCGGAAAGTACTCTTTGTACCACCGCTCGCATCGGTATTCCTCCTTCGTCAGATTCTTTCGACGCTGGTCACGCCACGGATGCGCCGCAGCGCCTCCAACGTTCCGCTGAGGTGATCCAGACCGCTGCTTTCCAGCGTGATCCGCACCTCCGCTGTCTCGTCCGCCAACTCTCTCGCCATCAGCGTATGAAGCTGAACGTGAAGGTTCGCCAACGTGATGCTGACGTCGGCGACAAAGCCGCTTCGGTTCTGACCGCGGACCATGATCTCCGTTTTATAGGTATCTTTGATCGTATCCGCCCAGGTGGCCGAGACCCAACGACCTTTTTGCTCCAAGTCCTCCGCTCCTTTAATCGCTGTAGCGCAGCCGGCCTTGTGGATGGTAACACCGCTGCCTCTGGTGACAAAGCCAACAATGGCGTCGCCGGGAAGAGGGTTACAGCAACGGGCAAATTTGACGAGGCAATCCTCCAATCCCTCCACAATAACGCCGCTGCTGCTCTTTTTCTTGCGCTTTGGCGCCGCGTATTCCGGTAAAGCCGGTTCCTCCTGGGTGCGGTAAAGCCGCACGAACTCGTCCTTGGCCCAGGGAAGGATCTTGGAAAGCATGATGCCGCCGTAGCCGACGGAGGCGTAGAAGTCATCCACCGTATTACAATGCTGACGGCGGGCGATGGATTCCATAAACTCCGTGTATTTCGGTTCTTCCAGAAGGATCAGGTTCCGGCGGAACTCCTTTTCGACCAAAATTCGTCCTTCGGCGATATTTTCTTCCCGCCGCTCTTTTTTGAACCAGCTGCGGATCTTCGTCCGCGCGGAAGCGGTACGGGCGATATTGAGCCAGTCCCTGCTCGGACCATGTCCGGCGGCGTTGGTCGTCATAATTTCGACGATCATGCCGGTTTTGACCTCGGTATCCAACGAGACGATCCGTCCGTTGATCTTGGCGCCGGTCATCCGGTTACCGACTGCCGTATGAATGGCATAGGCGAAGTCCACGATGGTGGAACCCACCGGCAGATTGATGACGTCGCCCCGAGGCGTAAAGACAAAGACCTCGTCCATGGCGATATCCGTTTTGATGGAACGAACGATATCCTCCACGTCATCCAGTTCCTGCTGTTGTTCCAGAAGCTGGCGCACCCAGGCGAGGCGTTCCTCCATTTTATATTTGCCCTGAATTCCGGCCTTATATTTCCAGTGCGCCGCGATACCGTATTCCGCCGTGTGGTGCATGTCCCAGGTACGGATCTGGATCTCAAACGGAATACCCTTGCTGTCGATACAGGTGGTGTGGAGCGACTGGTACATGTTCTGCTTCGGGGTGGAAATATAGTCCTTGAACCGGTCGGGGATCGGTTTGAAAAGATCATGCATCACACCGAGAACGTAATAGCAGTCATAAACGGTGTTGACGATGACACGGACGGCGTAAACGTCATAAATCTCCTCAAAGGACTTACCCTGCTCGTAAATTTTGCGATAGATCCCATAGACGCTTTTAATGCGTCCCATCAGCTGGAACTCGCATTTTTCGGTGGCAAGCCGTTCCCCGATCTTGTTTTTGATATGTTCGATAAAAGCTTCCTGCTCCTCCTGACGAAGAGCCATCCGCTGTTCGATATCGTGGTAACCCACCGGGTCCAGAACCCGAATACACCGGTCCTCCAATTCCTCCATGACCGGGCGGATACCAAGCCGGTGCGCCAGCGGCGCGTAAATTTCCATGGTCTCATGGGCTTTCCGACGTTGGCTTTCAATGGGTTTCGCGTCGATGGTTCGCATATTGTGAAGGCGGTCCGCCAGTTTGACAATGATGACACGGACGTCTTTGGCCATAGCGATCAGCATTTTGCGGACGTTTTCCGCCTGCTGTTCCTCTTTGGAAACGTAATTGATCTGGCCGAGCTTGGTAACGCCATCGACCATATTCGCGACGTCCGGTCCGAACTCCTTCTGAATATCTTCCAGTGTGACGTCGGTATCCTCCACCACGTCGTGGAGAAGCGCCGTCACCACCGTGTCGGTGTCCATACCGAGCTGTACGGTAATCGTCGCTGCCGCGATCGGATGAATGATATAGGGTTCCCCGGTGGCCCGAAGCTGTCCTTCATGGGCTTTTTCCGCCATGGCATAGGCCCGGTCGATCCGCTCGATATCATAGCCTTTGTTGACATCGATCAGCTTTTTCAGCTCCAGATAGCGCTCATTCATCGTCTCACCGCCTTTCCTCTGTTTTTATCTCAAACATAACCTTTTCTCAGCTGCGCCAGCAGTGCGGACTGTTCCAGATCCACTTTTCCCGCTGTCGGGCAAAGGGCGATGGATTCCATCCGTCCGTCAAAACTTCTCGTGATAAGGTTCATTTCCTCCAAAATGTCAAGGCAGAACCGCATTTTGCAGGAATCCATGGCGCAATCCTTATTTTCTCCGGTGAGATGGCCGAAAAGAACGTCCAACTCACCCCGGAAATTTCCATTTTTCTTCAAATACCGATAGACGTCGGCCAGATCGTTTCTCTCCGGTACCTCATCCTCCGGGATCGGTTCTCCCCGGCGGTAGCCGTCATAAATGAGGTTGCCCTGGAACAGCCTCTCCTGACTGAGCGAAGAGGGACGGATATCCCGGATCTTAACGGACGTCCTCTCTTCTCCGTTATATTCGTTGATTTCGCAGGTCGCCGCCACATCCACGATCTCGCCGATGTGATAAGGGAAATCCTCCTCCGTCATCCCGAAATAGACCATATAAAACACCATGCCCGCTTTTTTGAAGCGCAGGCGAAGATGTTTGCCGCTTCCGATGGGATAGATCCCATCCAACATCACTTTGCGAAACGCGAACACCGGCACCTCATTGGCAGCGCCGAAAGGCTCCAGAAGTCGCAGTGCCGAAATATTTTCCACGCTCAGCTCTCCGGGATCCATGACTCGGTCGATTTTGAGCGTATAGACCGGCATCTGAATATAATTGACCCGGGCGAACTCGTTGATCGCTTTCCGGAAATCGTCGATCTTGTCGGAGGCCAGACTCATGCCGGCGGCAAAGGGATGGCCGCCGTAACGGATCAGTTGATCCGCCGAGGCGCTGACCGCGTCGATCATGGAAAAGCCCTCGATGCTTCTGGCGGAGCCACGGGCTTCTTCCCCGTCACGGGAGATCAGAACGCAGGGTTTCCCGGTCCGTTCCACCACTTTGGAGCACACGATCCCGATGACGCCATGGTGCCAACCTTCGCCATCCAGAACGACGACACGGTCGTCAAAATAGGGCGACCGGTTTTTGACCATCTCGTCGATCTCCTCGACAATCTCTTTTTCCAGTTCCTGCCGCAGGCGGTTCTGCTCGCAAAGGTCTTTCGCCAAAACCGCGGCGCGATCGTCGTCCTCGGTGGTCAAAAGCTCCGTCACCTGATAGGCTGAACCCAAACGGGCCGCCGAATTGAGCTTCGGGGCAATGCCGAAGGCGACCATATCCGCCGTCAACTCCTTATCGGCAAGGCCGGTCTCCTCCAAAAGAGCCCGAAGTCCCCGGTTGACCGTGTCACGGATGATGGAAAGTCCCTGCCGGACCAGAATCCGGTTTTCGCCGTTGAGCGGAACGATATCCGCCACCGTGCCGATGCAGATAAGATCGGCGTATTGCTCCATAACGCCCCAACCGTCGTCGTTTTCCAAAGCGCATACCAGTTTGAACGCCACGCCGACACCGGCCAGATCTTTATAAGAACCGCCGCAGTCCTCCCGATGAGGATCGACCACCGCCACGGCGTCCGGAAGGATCTCTCTCGGTTTATGGTGGTCGGTGACCACCACGTCTATGCCGAGGAACGAGGCGTAATCAATTTCATTGATGGCGGAAACACCGTTGTCCACCGTCACGATGAGATCTGTCTCCTCGTTGGCGATAGCGTCAATGGCGTCTTTGTTAAGGCCGTATCCCTCATTCTCCCTGTCCGGAATATAGTACCATACGTCACAGCCGATGGACTGGAGATAATCATAAAGGAGGACCGTCGCCGTCATTCCGTCGCAGTCATAGTCGCCATAGACACAGATGCGCTGTCCCTCGTCCAACGCCTCGTTGATGCGCATGACCGCTTTGTCCATATCTTTATAGGACAACGGATCGGAAAACGGAATTTCCTCCGTGATAAAATCGCGGACTTTCGCGGGGGTATCCATTCCTCTTGCCACAAGGACTTCGCTGACAAGGGAGGGAAGTTTTAATTCTTCCTCAATATGTTTGGCTTTCCCCGGGTTCTGGGGCAACAGCTTCCACTTTTTCATCCTTTTACCTCCGCAAAAAACACTCATCCAGTTTAATATATAATATTTTAATTTAGTATAGCACGGAAAATGGCAATTTTCAATCCGAAATTGCCGAGGATGAAAAAATTTAACGGAAAAACTTCGAAAAGCGCCCTTAAAAAGTGCGGAAAATAGAAAAACGCCGGAGAGAAAAATTTTTCTCTCCGGCGGACGCCTTTTTCCCGTCAAAACCCGTTTCAGCGTCTCGTTCCGCTCACTCAAACGCGTCTTTTTTTCGTTTTTTTACTCCGTCGGCTCTTCCTGCGGTTCTTCCGTCAGTTCCTCTGCGGGAGTGGTCTCCTCCGGAATTTCCTCATAGGCCACGTTATCTTTCACCTGATCCTTCGTGCTGTCCAGATAATCCTGATACAGGGCGTCGTAATCAAAATATTGGGTCTGGTTCAGCGATTGCTGACTGGCCACCTCCAGATCGTCCGGCAGCTCGTCGATAGGAATATTCCGGACGGATTTGATGACATAGTTGTCTCGCGACACTTTTTGGAGATCGTAATAGAGATATTTATCCGGTACCGATTCGCTGGAACTTCCGTCCTCGCTCATCATCCAAAGCGTCGTCGGCGCCACGTAGCCGACGATCAGCGTGTACCTATCGCCGTCCTTCGCTATTTTGATCACTTTCGGCGTATAACCCGCTGTCTGGCCGGAAACCGGCACCTGATAGGTATTGGTCTCGCTGTCGTAGATATAGAAAAATTCATAACCTTCCGAGAAGGTCTGGTGCTTCAGCGTCACCGCGTCGCCATAGAGTTTTTTGGCGGCGACGTCCAGATCGGAAGCCGGAACGATCAGAAGTCCGTTTTCGTTATAGCCATAGGTCGTGCGGTGCTCAAGCAACGTGGACCAAAGAGCCGTTTTCAGAAGGAACACGTCGTCCAGCTGGCTCGGATCATCAAAGGTCGCCGGGTCGAGCATCAAAAGCGGATAGATCTTCCACTCAAAGGCCTCTTTCTGCTTGGTATTGTCGGCCAGTCTTATGCCGAAATGGATGAGCAGGGACACCAGAACAATGGCTCCCACCAACGCCAGAGCGATCAGCGCCGCTCCGATGACAGCCGCGGATTTATGTTTTCTCTTGCTGTCAATGATCTTTTTTGCCCTCGGAAACAGCGTTTTTTTCTTTTTTACCGGTGCCGGCGCAGGAACGGTTTCGACCTTCGTTTCAGTTTCGCTTTCAGCTTCCGGTTCCGCTTTCTCCGCTTGTTCCTCTTCGCCGTGCTCAGCTGGAGCATCATCGTGCTCATCCGGTTCTTCGGCGTGCTCAATCGGTTTTTCTTCCAGAACTGACGCTTTGCTTTCATTCTCCGTTTTGGTTTCCGCACCCGGCACAAGCACTTCCTCAATAATAAACCCGGAATCTTCCTCCGGTTCCGCGACGGCAAGGATATCCGGTCCCGTCTTTTTCTTGCGGCGGTGTTTCTTGCCCTCCGAGGCGGCTGTTTCTTCCTCTTCCTCGCTGAAGAAACCGGCGAAGCTGTCTTCCAGTTCCGGTTCCGGATATTTTTCTTCCGGCTGCTTCCAGCCGTTTTTCTGTTCAAACATAGTGGAATTCCTTTCTGTCGGGAACGGTTTTCCCCCGTTCCCGGGGATTTCGCTTCTTATACAAGGGTATCATACCAAAAAACAAAAGTCCATACAAGCCCTCTTTTGAAATGTTTACAGTATTTTAAAAAAAATGTTTCCCGCTTTTCAAAAGTATGTTATACTTTAATTCAGTTATCACCGTTTTCGGTTGGAAGGAGGCATTTTCGTGGCTCAGAAAAAAGGGAGGATCTATATTCTGGACGAACTTCGGGCACTGGCGTTCCTCGGCATGGTCGTTTACCATACGGCCTATGACCTTCGTTATCTTTTCGGCGTGCGTTTTGATTTTGATTCGCTCGGCTGGGCCGTTCTTCAAAAAGCGGTCTGCTGCACGTTCATCGTCCTGGCCGGCATTTCCACCCGTCTTTCCAAAAACAGTTTTCGCCACGGCGTTATCGTTTTCTGCTGCGGTCTTCTGATGACCGCCGGCACCTATTTCTTTATGCCCGATCAGGTCATCTGGTTCGGCGTCCTCCATTTTCTCGGCGCTTCGATGATGATCGCCTGGCTCTTTCGGAAGGCCATCGCCAAGGCCAACGCCCCTCTGGGGATTCTCTTTTCTCTTGCCGCTTTCTTCGCTCTTCAGGGAATTTCCCACGGCACTATTGTCCTCGGTAAAGTGCTGGTGCCTCCGGTTTTTTACGCCAATGGCGTCACCGCCCTTCTCGGCTTTCCGCCGCGGGACTTTTTCTCCGCCGATTATTTTCCGCTTCTGCCATGGTTTTTCCTGTTTTTGGCCGGCTGCTTCCTCGGAAAATATTTCAAGGAGCGGAAAATCCCCGCCTTTTTCTCGGAAAAACATAGCCGTTTTCTTTGCGCCGTCGGCTCCAACACCCTGGTTTTGTACGTCATCCACCAGCCGGTCATCTATGCTGTTCTGACGCTCGTTTTCTGGCTGATTGAGAAAGGAAACACGCTGTGAACCAAGAGATCACCTGTTGTTTTACCGGACCGCGTCCTCCAAGACTTCCCGGAGGAGGAAAGCCGGACGCTTCGGAAACCGAAGCGCTGCGAAAGGCTTTGCGAAGCGCCATCAAGAACGCCTACCGGGATGGTTACCGCTATTTTATGAGCGGCATGGCCGATGGTTTTGACCTTCTGGCCGCCGAAACGGTCCTGTCCGAAAAGCAGGACGGCCTGGATATCTTCCTGATCGCCGTCTTTCCCTCTCACGATTCGCTCCATCAGCATCCGACCTCTGTCTGTCGCCGGATCGACGCCATCTGCGCCTCCTGCGATCTCACGCTCTTCCTGCAATCGGCTTACAGCGTCGGCTGTGAGCGGCGGCGCAACCTCTATATGGTCGATTCCTCGTCCCGGATCATCGGTTATCATACCGGACTTTCCCGTGGCACGGCCCATTGTTGGAACTACGCCATCCAAAAAGGTCTTGAAAGGATCAATCTTTATGGGAACACCGACTAATCGGAAACAGTCAAGGACCGCTTTAATCCTCATCCTTGCCGTGATCGGCGTGATCGCGGTCCTCCTCTGTTCCTTTCTTTATCAACGGGGATTGCTGGACCAGAATTTCGGTTCCCCGGTTTCTCCCCAGAACGCTCCCCTTCGTGACGGGGAACTTCGGGTCCATTTTTTAGATACGGATCAATCCGAATGTATTCTGATCCAATATCAGGATAAAGCCATTCTGATCGACGCCGCCAACCAGGGCTACGGTTCTCTGATCTCCGGCTATCTGTGGGATGAAGACGTCACCGCCCTCGACCTTTTGGTGCTTACCCATCCCCATTCCGACCACATCGGCTCCGCGGCGGACATCCTGGATCATTTCCCGGTTCGGGAAGTCCTTCTGCCCGATATTCCCACCGAATTTCTTTCCGATATCCCGCTCTATGGCGATCTTCTGGAAAAGATCCATGCTCAGGGCTGTCAAATCACCTACGGACAGCCCAACACCGCTTTTGTTTTGGATGAAAAGGTGATGCTCTCGATCCTGGGTCCCCTCAAGGATTACGGCGAGGATCTTAATGACCAGTCCCTGGTCACCAAGCTCTGCTACGATAATATTTCTTTCCTGTTCACCGGTGACATGGAGGCGTTGGCGGAATCCGACCTTATGGAAGCCGGCGTGGATCTTTCCGCCACCGTTCTGAAAATCGGTCATCATGGAAGCCACACCGCTTCCTCCCCGGCGTTCCTGTCCGCTGTTCATCCCCGATACGCCGTCATTCAATGCGGGCGGAACAACGACTACGGCCATCCGCACAAAGCCACCCGGGAATCCCTTCAGGAGCGGGAAATCAAAGTCTATCGGACGGACCTTGACGGCGATATCGTTTTCACGACGGACGGAACCTCCGTTACGGTCACCACCCAATACGGTCTAGATTGATCATTCCTCAGTCAGCCCCTGTTTTTAGTACTTTGGCCCTGAATTTTTGATAAATACACGGAAATTTTGGATTTCTTTTCCTTTTTCTCTTTTTCATCACAATTCGCACATAATTTGCAAGTATTCTTATGGTATGGTATTATCTTTTATAACCGATCGCAAAGAAAGGAAGGATCTTTCGGATGAGCAGTATTCTGATTGTTGACGACGAGCTCCGTGTACGCGATCTGATCAAAAAATACGCCAAATTTGAGGGGTATGACGTCAGCGAGGCGTCCAACGGCCTTCAGGCGCTGGAACTTTGCAAAAGCCACCACTTTGACATCGTGATCATGGATATCATGATGCCGGAGTTGGACGGTTTTTCCGCCTGCAAAGAGATCCGTAAATTTTCCAATGTACCGATCATCATTCTTTCCGCCCGCGGCGAGGAATACGACAAAATCCATGGGTTTGAATTCGGCGTGGACGACTATGTGGTCAAGCCGTTTTCGCCTCGGGAACTGATGATGCGTGTCGGCGCCATTCTCAAGCGCGGCGGCGCTATTCTTCCGGAAATGAAAGAGATCTATAATTTCAAAGGACTCAGCGTAGATTTTACCGGGCGTCTTGTCACCGTCAACGGCGTCCGTGTCGATATGTCCCCGAAAGAATACGAGCTTCTGTTTTATCTCATCAAAAATCGTGGCATCGCCCTCTCCCGGGAAAAATTGATCAACGACGTCTGGGGATACGATTTCTTCGGGGACGACCGCACCATTGATACCCATATCAAACAACTGCGGAAGGCCCTTGGCCCCTATTGCACCTGCATTTCCACTCTGCGAGGAATCGGGTACCGTTTCGATGAGTAAAAAAATCCCGATCCGCTGGTATCTTTTTTCCCACTATATCCTTTTTTGCGTCGTTCTGCTGTCGGTTCTCTTCGTGGTACAGATCGCTTTTACCGACGATTTTTACCGCCTCCATACCAGGCGACAGCTGATTTCCCAATCCGATCTCCTCACGGAAAATATTGATAATCCGGAACTGGATATCCTTATGACCAGTCTGAGCCGGGAGCACAGTCTCTCCATTTACCTTGTCAACGAGGAGTATCAGATCGAAAGCCGGGCGGAATATTCCCGCCCCACTTCGCTGGTCCAAAGCCGTTCCTGGTTCCGGGACATCTGGCACCTTTCCGACAAGGGGACCTTTTATCTTTCCGTCGTGGAAAGTTTTCAGTCCTATCTGAACACCTACAGCCGCTATGAAGCCAGCCACTTTTCCGGTGACGTACCCCAGGAATCCCTGCCAGAAAACATGATCTGCGCCCGTGTTGTTCCCCTGAAATCCGGTGAACAGGTTCTGTTGATCCTCGTTTCCTGCGTAAAGCCGTCCACCGCCACCCGGGAGCTGATCCGAAACATCTCTCTGGTGCTGCTTCTTTTCATGTTGGCCTTCTCTTTCCTTTTCGCGTGGTTTTCCTCCCTTGGTTTTGCCCGTCCGATCCGGAATTTTTCCGAATCCGTCCATCGGGTTTCCGAAGGGGATTATACCGTCCATTTTCATTCGGACAGCAACCGCGAGTTTTCCCAACTGGGCAAGGCGTTAAATCACATGGTCGATCAGTTTTCCAAAACGGAAGATCTTCGTCGGGAACTGATCGCTACCGTCAGCCATGACCTTCGTACCCCATTGACCATGCTTCGCGGTTACGCCGAGATGATGCGGGATATCCCCGGTGAAAACACTCCGGAAAACGCCCAGATCGTCATTGACGAAGCCAACCGCCTTTCCACCTTTGTCAACAACATTCTGGATCTTTCCCGTTTGCGTAGTGGAACGCAGGAAATGCACCCCGTCGTCTTCTGTCTGACGGACCGTGTCCGGGATCTGGTCAATACTTTTCAGAAATTATCCGGTGGTCAAAACGATGTTCGTTTCTTTCCGGAAACCTCCGTCTTTGTCAACGCGGACGAAATCTATATCTCCCGTGCCATCAACAACCTCATTCATAACGCTGTTGTCCACGGGAACGCCGACACCACCGTCACCGTTTTACAGACGGTGAAAAACGGACGTGTCACCATTACCGTACAGGATAACGGACCGGGTATCCCGGACGATCAGCTGAAAGAAATCTGGGAGCGTTATCAAAAAGGCTCCCCTTCCGGAACCGGTCTTGGTCTTCCCATTGTCAAAGCGGCGGTCGAACAGAATAACGGGACCTGCGGTGTCGAAAGCGTGTTCGGGGAAGGGTCCTCGTTCTGGATCGAACTGCCGGTCGCGGATGAACCGAAAGAAAAAAGCGATGCCGATTGAATCGGCATCGCTTTTTTACGCGCGAAGTTTATCCATTTCTTCCGAAAGCCTTGATAGAAACCGGGAAACGTGATACCCGTCCGTCGTGGCGTGGTGACAGGTGATGGACAGCGGAAGCCATTCCTTTCCTTCGGAATAAAATAGTTTTCCCGCTTCCACCGAGGGGAAAAAATACGGTTTCCGGTCAAAATTCTGTACCGAAAAATGGGTGAAACTCACCCATGGAAGGCAGGACACCGTATAGGCGTTTTCCGGCGGAACACCGGGTCTTGAAAGGATCCCGTGCTTTTCCCCGTATTTTTCGCTGTTTTCGCAATAGTTCCGGTGAAACATCAAAAGGTCCTCGTCAAATTCGGTCCACATCAGAGAAAAGGTCTTGTCATCCTCGTGGAAAGCGGCGTAAAGCGGCGTCAACGTGTTGTAATAGCCCAAAACACCGTTTCGATAGGCCACTTTAAATTCCACATGCTCATTGAGGCATTTGGTCACAAGCCAAAGATAGACCGGGAAAAATTTGAGACCTTTTTCTCTCAGTTTTTCCCGAAGTCCTGTCACATCGACATTGACCGTCACGGAATATCCCGTCGGCGCCATTTCGGAGAAATAATAAAACGTCTCCCGGCGAGGCCACTTCGCGAGATCAATCGGCGTAAAATCCACGCTATCCCTTCTTTCCCGGAAAGTATAGCATCCTTTCTCCTACCGGGCAACCTATGAAACATAGAGAAAGCGCCTGCCGCTTTGGCAGGCGCTTTTCTTACTCTTTTCCCTTATAACGCATCAAAAGCGGACGCAGTTCGGAAGCCAGATAAAAGGAACCAGCTACCACCAGCGCCTCGTCTTCCGCCAGATTTTCCAACACTTCCGAAAGCGCTTCTTTTGCCGATTTTTCGGCTGTGACATCGGCACAATAGGGCCGCATGACCTCCGCCAGATCTTCCGGCGAAAGCGCCCGGGAATTTTCCACCGGCACCGTCACGATTTTCTGAAAATGGGGAGCCAGAACGGAAGCCACCGTCCGATAATCCTTGTCGGCCATCCAGCCGCAGAGCAAAATCCGTTTTTCCGGAAGCAATTCTTCCACGTTCTGTGCCAAAGCGTTGGCCGCCTGCGGGTTATGAGCACCGTCCAGAATGACAATCGGTTTTTTTGAGCACAATTCGAACCTTGCCGGGAATTTTGTATTGGCGATGCCCTCCACAACGTGCTCGTCCTTGATTTCGATATGCTGTTCCCGAAGGATCTCCACCGCGGAAAGCACCGTCAGCACGTTGCTGATCTGGTACCGTCCCACCAGTGGAATGGAAAGCTCCATTTTCCCGACCCGAAGTTCCATTCCTTCGACTCCGAAGCTCACCAGTTTTCCGCTGTCGGCGCAGCCGGTGACAAAGGTCGCGTTTTTCTCCATGCAGGCCTTGACCATCACCTGTTTAGCTCTCGGATCCTGGTCGGGCGGCGTCAAAAGCGTGCAGCCTTCCCGTAAAATCCCGCATTTTTCCGCGGTGATCTTTTCAATCGTATCCCCAAGGATCTCCGTATGGTCAAGCCCGATGGCGGTAATAATATGCAGAATCGGTGCCGGAACGGTGTTCGTGGCGTCCAAGCGTCCGCCAAGCCCCGTTTCCAGTACGACAAAATCGCAGTTTTCCTCCGCGAACCACAAAAAAGCCACCGCCGTCGTCACTTCAAAAGCGTTGAGCACCATGCCCTGTTCTTCCAGAAGCTCCACCTTTTCCCTAACGGTGCTCATGATCTTGGCCAGTCGTTTCCGACCGATCATTTTTCCGTCGATGGACATTCTTTCCCGAAATTCGAGCACAAACGGAGAAATATAGCGTCCCGTCTTATAACCGGCCTCGGAAAGAATATTGGCAAGAAAGGTCACCGTGGAACCCTTTCCGTTGGTTCCGGCCACGTGGATGGCACGGAGTTTTTCTTCCGGATGGTCCAGTTCTGCCAGAAGCGCCTTGATCTCCCGAAGGCTCGGGTCTTTTTTCAGCCGGGGAAAATTCAAAATATATTGAAGGCTTTCTTCGTAATCCAATCAAAAAGCCCCCTTTCCCAAGAATAAAGGCCGGCTTGCGACCGGCCTTTTTCGGTTTTACTTCATAGCGGCGATGGATTCGTCCAGTTTCGCGATTTTTTCTTTCAGTTTCGCGAGACGATCCCGCTCGGCGGCGACCACGTTTTCCGGCGCTTTGTTGACAAAGCCCGGATTGTTGAGCCGTGCCTCAAGGCCGTCGGCCTGTTTCTGGCACTGTTCTTTTTCTTTATTAAGACGGCTGAGCTCTTTTTCAAGGTCGATCAGTTCCGCCATCGGAATATACATCTTGGCGGCGTCGGTGATGACCTGAACAGCGCCCGTTTTCTCGAAGTCGGCGTTGATGGCGACTTCGGAAGCGGAAGCCAGTCTTTCAAGGAACGGAATGCCCTGCTCGAAAACAGCGGCGCTTTCGGTCTCAATATAGAGCTTCGCTTTCTTGGAAGGCAGCACGTTCATCTCGGAACGGCGGTTGCGGATCGCTTTGATGGCGTCCATGATCTTGGTGAAGTCATTGGCCTCCTCGGTGAAGCTGTGGGCTTCCTCATAGACCGGCCAGGCGGCGACCATGATGGATTCACCCTCGTGCGGCAGGGACTGCCAGATCTCCTCCGTGATGTACGGCATGAACGGATGGAGCAGTTTCAGAACGCCGGTGAGAACGTAAACCAACACCCGGCGGACGGAATCGGCGTTTTCGCCCTGAAGACGGGATTTTGCCAGTTCGATATACCAGCTGCAATAGACGTCCCAGATGAAATCGACGATCTTCTGCTCGGCAACGCCGATATCGTAGTTCTCAATGTTCTCGGTGGCGGCTTTTACAAGGTCGTTATACTGGGAAAGAAGCCATTTATCCTCAAGTGCCAGCTCGTCCGGCAATTCGGTCTCGTTGAAGTCCTCCGGAAGGTTCATAAGAACGAACCGGGCGGCGTTCCAAAGTTTGTTGGCGAAGTTCCGGCAGGAAGTCACCTTTTCGTCGGTGAAACGGGAATCGTTACCGGCAGAAATTCCGGTGACAAGGGCCAGACGAAGGGCGTCGGCGCCGAAGGTGTCAATGATCTCCAAAGGATCGATGCCGTTTCCGAGGGATTTACTCATCTTGCGGCCCAACGCGTCACGGACAAGGCCGTGGATCACAACGTCGCTGAACGGCTTTTTACCGGTGTAGGCAAGACCGGAGAAGATCATCCGGGAGACCCAGAACGTGATGATATCATAACCGGTGACCAGTACATTGGTCGGATAGAAATACTTGAATTCCGGTGTCTCATCCGGCCAACCGAGGGTGCTGAACGGCCAGAGAGCGGAGCTGAACCAGGTATCCAGCGTATCCGGGTCCTGATGGATGTTTTTGCTGTGGCAATGTTCACAGCATTCCGGCGCACCATCGACGCAAAGGGTATCCTTGCCGCAATCGTCGCAGTACCAGACCGGGATCCGGTGTCCCCACCAGAGCTGACGGCTGATGCACCAGTCGCGGATGTTTTCCATCCAGTGGAAATAGTTTTTATCAAAGCGTTCCGGCACGAAGCGGATGTCGCCGTTTCTGACTGCCTCAATGGCCGGCTGTGCCAGTTCTTTCATGGCAACGAACCACTGGAGCGAAACGCGCGGTTCGACGGTGGTATGGCAGCGGTAGCAGGTTCCGACGTTATGGGTGAGATCCTCGACGGAAACGAGGAATCCGCCCTCTTCCAGATCCTTGACAATGGCTTCCCGGGCTTCATAACGATCCATGCCGGCGTATTTCGGGTAATCGTCCACGATTTTGGCATCGTCGGTCAGAACGTTGATGACCGGCAGATGGTGGCGCAAACCGACCTCAAAGTCGTTGGGGTCGTGGGCCGGGGTGATTTTAACAACACCGGTACCGAATTCCATATCGGCGTGTTCATCGCCGACAACGGGAATTTCACGGCCGACCAGCGGCAGCGTCACGGTCTTGCCGATGTACTGCTGATAACGGGGATCGTTCGGGTTGACCGCCACGGCGGAGTCGCCGAGAAGGGTCTCCGGACGGGTGGTCGCCAGTTCCAACCAGCCGCTTCCGTCGGTCAGCGGATAACGCAGATGCCAGAAATGACCGGCCTGATCCTCATATTCGACCTCAGCGTCGGAAATGGAGGTCTTGCAGTGCGGGCACCAGTTGATGATCCGCTCACCGCGGTAAATAAGTCCTTTTTTATAAAGCTCGGCAAAAACTTTGCGAACGGCACGGGAACAGCCCTCGTCCAGCGTGAACCGTTCTCTGTCCCAATCGCAGGAGCAGCCCAGTTTTTTCAGCTGTTTGATAATGGTACCGCCGTATTGCTCTTTCCAGTCCCAGGCTCTTTCGAGGAAACCGTCCCGGCCTACCATCTCTTTGGTAAGGCCCTCTTTCCTCATATTCTCCACGATTTTGACCTCGGTGGCGATGGAAGCGTGGTCGGTGCCGGGCATCCAAAGGGCCTCATAGCCCTGCATCCGTTTCATACGGATGAGAATGTCCTGCAAGGTCTCGTCCAAAGCGTGGCCCATATGAAGTTTACCGGTGATATTTGGCGGCGGAATGACGATGGTGAAAGGCTCTTTATCGGGATTGACCTCGGCGTGGAAATAACCGCCGTCCAGCCAGAACTGGTAAATACGGCTTTCCACCTGCGCGGGATCATAGGTTTTGTCAAGTTCTCTACGCATGGTTTTTCTCCTTTGCAAAAGAATTATATATACCATTTGATTATACTTGATTTATTGGTAAAGCGCAACCTTTTTCACGATTTTTGTCCAAAAAAAGTCAAGAGGAAACCAAAATTTCCTTATTCCCGACCAAACGCAAAAAGCACCCGGAAAAGCGTCTCGCTTTTCCGGGTGCTTTTGGTTTTTATCAGTTTATTCCGCCGCTTCGGCGTTTTCCGGATTTTCTCCGTCGGAATTTTCTTCCGCTTCTGCCGCCAACGCTTCCTGGCGAGCCTGTTCTGTAGCGAAAATATCGTCGATCATCCCGCCGACCCGCTCAAAAGCTTCCGTTTTCTCCATGGAATAGCCGGTAGAGATGTCTTCCAACCATGTATCAAATTTCCCGTTGATGATCTCCGGATCCAGAAGCTCCCGAAGATTGCTGTTCTCATAGGCGGAAAAATACATGATGTGGTAGCCATAGGATGTTTCAACGATATCGGTATCGCCGGGTTTCCGGCTTTCGTCAAAGCACCAATCGTTGAAAGAAGCCACCATCTGGTTCTTAAAAATGCCGTGATAAATGCCGCCGTCGGAAGCGTTGCCATCCGAAGAATACTCCTTGGCAAGCTCGGCGAAAGCGTCCTCTGTCTGTTCCCCGTCCAGATAAAGCTGATAAACTTCCTCCGCTTTTTTCTTGGCTTCAGCCCAAGCCTCCTCGGAGGCTTCCCCGTTTTCATCCTTTTCCGGCTGGATCAGAATGTGACGAGCGCCTACCCAGTTATAGTCGGCGCTGGAGCGATCCAGGAACATCACGGCGATATAACTGCTGTAATCGCTGTCGTCCATGACGTAGGTCTCACCTGATACACGGCTTTCATCGAAAAGCCAGTCTCTCAGTTCCTCAATGCCCAACCCGTCATAGGAGAGGGCGGAGATCAGCGTAGCCTCATCCTCGGCATAGCTCTCTTTTTCCTCCTCGGAAACCACTTCCAGGATTTTTTCCTTAAATTCCTCGGACGTTGTGGCTTTGGCGATCTGTTCCGCCTGCTCTTTGGCTTCCTCAGCGGTCAGATTCCCGTCCTCGCCGTAATAATTTTCAAAGAACCGAAACTTGATGGTGTCATAAAAGTTCGGATTTTCGTCATAAAGCGCTTTTACTTCCTCGTCGGAAGATTCCATTTTGCTGTTTTCCGCTTCCGCGTAGGCATTCGCCCAGAGGTTGATCTCGCTCATTTTGTAGAGCGTATCATAGTTCATGCCTTCCCCGTAAAGAGCGACCAGATAGTCCTCTTCGGAAGCGCCGTATTCCTCCGCCGCCGCTTTCAGATCCTCCGGAAGAGTTTCCAGCTGTCCGGCATATTCCGCGGGAAGCTCAAAATTCTCTGCCTTTGCCGTTTCATAGAGAGCGGTGATATAGACAAGGCTCGTTTCCAGTTCCTGCAAAATATAATCGTGCCAGGTAAGTCCCTCCTGAAGCTCCTGTTCGTCCAAAGGCTTGGAAGGATCCAGATAACTGCCGATGTTTTCCCCGTAATAGTAACCGAGCGTCGAATACAGATTATTGAAGACCGAAGCGTACATATAGTTGATGTCCGCCACCGTATATTCCGTCTCTCCGATCTTGGCGGCCACTTCCTCAAACCCGGTTTTTCCTTCCGGTTTTTCGGTTGAGCACGCCGTGAGCATCGTTAAAACGAGCACGAGCGCCAAAAGCACGGCGATAATTTTTTTCATAGGTTCGTTCCTTTCTGCTATCGGATAAAAAAAAGCGGCTTCCCGGCTGTGCCCGGCAAGCCGCCTTTAATCAATCAGTTAAAATGTTTGGCGGTAAGAGGCATACCAATGCCTTCCTCTGCCGTATAACCATCCATCAGGCCTTCCACGTAGGTGACATATTTTTCGCTGCGGATGGTGCCACCCACCAGATACTCATAGAAATCCTCGCCCTCTTCGACGAAGTACATCAGATGATAACCGTACTCGGTGCGGATGATATCGGTATCGCCGGGTTTCCGGGCCGGGTCAAAGCACCAGTCCTCAAACTCCTCGACCATCTGGCCTTTATAAACGTTGGTGTAAAGACCGCCATTGGAGCTGCTGCCGTCGGCGGAGTAAGCCATGGCGATATTGGCGAAATTGTTTTCGCTCTCACCGAGGTCTTTATAGGTCTGCATATAGCCCTGCGCTTTTTCCTGCGCCAGTTTCCAAGCGCCTTCATCCTCGGTGTCTTCCGGCGTTACAAGGACATGACGGACAGAAACGGTGTTGTAGTGCAGGTCGCCTTTTTCGACGTACTCAACGACGTAATAACCGGAATCGCTTTCGATCATTTCCATGTCGCCGGCTTTGCGGCTTTCATCAAAGACCCAGTCGGCCACTTCGGTCGTTGCGGAAGTATAGGCGGCAAAACGGTGGGTCAGGAATTCGGCGTCCAGTTCTTCCGAAACATAGGCGTCTTTATCCGCGGCGGCCATAACGGCTTCCGCCTTGGCTTTGGCGTCCGCCATAGCGGCGTTTGCGTCCGTACCTTCACTGGCGGCTCCGGAAATGAAAAGAGAACGATAGGTAATACGGTCATAGTCTTTGGCGTTCTCTTTATATTGAGCGTCCATTTCGTCCTTGGTGATCTCGATGGCGTCATTATAAGAAGCGCCATAGGAGAACGCGTAATAATATTTTTCCATCATGGATTTATAGACTTTTTCGTTGACGCCTTTTCCATAGAGCGCCGCGACATAGTCATTGGCCGAATAACCGGCATTCGCGGAAGCGGATTTCATGGATTCCCAGGCGGCGTCGATCTGCTGCGTATAGGTCTCGTCCATTTCATAGCCGTTTTCTTTGCCCTCGTTATAAAGAGCGGTAACGGTCGTCAGCGTCTCTTTGGTGGTGTCTTTCATATAATCCGCCCAGGTCTGATCCTCGCTGTACTGCTGATCTTTCAGCGGTTTCGTGGTATCGAGAACGTAAGCGGCATAATCGCCCAGACTGCTATAAAGGTTATTATACACGTCGTTGACGCTCTGGGTGTACATCATATTGTATTCGGCGACGGAATAGCTGTCGTTGCCGATTTTTACCGCCGGAAGAAGGCGGCAAAGGAAGCTGGATTCCAAAACCGTCAGAACGATGCAGAGAACGACACAAAGACCGACAACTACTTTGATCCAGGTGTATTTTTTCTTCTGCTGCGCTGCTTTTTCCGCGGCAGCCTGGCGCTTTTGAAGCGTCTTGTTTTCATTTTCGCTCATAATAAACCATCCTTAGTTTTATTAGATTGCCTATGCCGAATACCTTCAGCATATTAAACGACAATTATATATTATATCCACTGTATCTTTCATTTGCAAGAGGTTCCCCGCGAACAAATTGTAAATTTACGATAATTTTACAAAATTCCTTTTAAAAAGCGGGGCTTTTCTCTTTCCCAAAGGAAAAACGCCGGCAAACTCTTGACTTCCCGCCAAAAAAGGTTTATTCTATATGTGTATAAATAGCCTTGTCAGGAGGTATCATCTTGGCCGTTCATGAAGTTCACGTCGTCAAGGCGGACCCCAAAAAGCTGGAAGAGTATAAAGCGATTTTTGACGGTTCTACTCTTCTCCGCCACTATGGAAATTATATCTACGAGTGGATCGAAGCGGGTCTTGCGAACGACGAAGTTTATATCGCGGAAGATGGCCGCGGCGAAGCCGTTGGCTTTATGTGGATGCAGCTCAAAAGTATGTATGCCGAACAGCCCTATCTTTCCCTTCTCGGCGTGAGAAGCGACTACCGGGCTCACGGCGTCGGTCAGAAGCTGATCCAATATTTCATTGACACCTATGAGGCCGCCGGTTATGACCGGGGACTCATCGCCGTCAACGATTTCAACCCGAGGGCACGGATTCTTTACGAAGATATGGGCTTCCATAAGATCATCCAGTACCCGGAGGCGCTTTCCAACAGCAACAACGTCTATCTTCTGATGCGGAAATCCAAAAAATTCAACAGCAACGTTTAACATAAAGAAAACGGAGGAATTACCATGAGCTACCATCGCGAAGCACAGTATATGGCCAATATGATCGACATTCAGAAGGCCGAAATGAGCAAGATCGAAGATTATAAAGTGATCTTCAACAACTGCTCCCTTTATAACCACTATTTCAAAAAGACCGATCTTCTGAATCAGTGGCTGACCAACTCCATCAAAAAAGGCGAAGGCTTTGTCGCCGTTGACCGCAACGGAGAAGCCGTTGGCTGGGCCACCATCTGCCCCTGCGACCCGCTTGTTGACAATCTTCCCCACCTGATGCTCCTTGCCGTTAAAGAAAACCTTCGCGGACGCGGCATCGGCCAGCTGATGATCCAGTTCTACACCGAAGTCATGAAAGGCCTCGGTTGCGATGAATGCGCCATTATCGTCTCCGATTGGAACCCGAGAGCCAGAAAGCTCTACGATTCCCTCGGCTTCAAACTTCGCAAGAGCATTGATGACCCGGTCATCGGCGGCTGGATGGATCATATCCTTGTCAAAAAACTCTGATTTTTTTCCAAAAAGCGGCAGAATCGTTCCGCCGCTTTCTTTTTTTGTTAGTATTTAGATTTTTTTCTAAATTCCTCTTGACAAAACAAAAACCATGTGGTAAAGTGTATTTAGAAAATTTTCTAAATACGCTTTTGAAAGGAGACGATAACAATGAGTTTCGCGGAAACCTTTAAGGCCCTTTCCGACCCGGTGCGCCGGGACATTCTGGTTCTGCTCCGAAGTGGCCGTCTTTCCGCCGGGGAGATCGGTTCCCACTTCGATATGACCGGCGCGACCATTTCCTACCACCTTTCCCAACTAAAAAAAGCGGACCTTATTTTTGAAAATAAGGAAAAAAATTTCATCTACTACGAGCTCAATACCTCTATTTTTGAGGATATCATGCTCTGGATCAGTCAGTTTCAAGGAGGCGAAAACCATGAAAATCAATAAAAAGCTTCTTATCATCACTTCCGTCATCCTGCTTCTTCCGATGATCGCCGGTCTTATTCTCTGGAACCGTCTGCCGGACACCATCGCCACTCATTTCGGTCCCGACAACGCCGCCAACGGTTGGAGCAGCAAAGCGTTTACGGTACTTGCCATTCCCGGAATTATGCTTGTTCTCCACTGGTTCTGCCTTTTTGTCACCGCCGCCGACCCAAAAAGCGATAAAATCGGCAAAAAAGCGATCAGCATCGTCTATTGGATCCTGCCGCTCGTTTCCTTGGTCGTCATGAGCTTCACCTACGCCAACGCCCTCGGTATTTCGGTCAACGTCGGTTTCTGGTGCTGCCTTATGGTCGGCGTTTTGCTCATCATCCTCGGCAACTATATGCCGAAAGCGCGGCAGAACTACACCTTCGGTATCAAAACGCCGTGGGCCTTGGAAGACGAAGAAAACTGGAATAAATCCAACCGCCTTGCCGCCTGGCTTGCCATCATCGCCGGTCTTATTTTTATCATCAACGCTTTTATCCTGAGTATTCCCCTTTTCATCGTGACGATCCTCGTTTTCGGTTTCACACCGACGCTCTATTCGTACTTCCTCTACCGGAAGAAAAAATCCTCGCAGAAATAAAATCGACCCATAAAAACAGCCCGAAAGAAGGAACATTTTCCCTTCTTTCGGGCGTTTTTTATTTTGAAATATCCTTTCCGGCGTCTGTCACTCCGTAAAACAGGCTGACCGTTTGTGCAAGAAAAAATTCCGTCGGGTTCTCTGTTCCTTCATTTGGGTTCTGCCTTTGGTCCATGGGCGTCTGTTCGCCCTCATTTTCCCGTTTCGGAGGTTCCATTCCCCCCATTACATCCGTTTCCGGCGGAACCGGCTGCGGCGTCGGGATCCGTTCCCGTCCGATTGCCTTATCATAAACGTCCCAAAGCCAGTCCCGGATTTCCTGTGGAACGCTGTCTTCCTCACGGAGCCAATCCTCAAATCCTTCCGGCGGCGTGGAAATCCATTCTCCTCCGTTCCGTTCCGGTATTTCCTGTCCCGGTTTTTCCAATCCAAATCCCGGTCCTTCGATTTTTTCCATTTGCAGAGAATATTGCTGTTTTTTTCCGTTCACATACAATTCGTAAGACACGTTCTGCGCTAATTCCGGAGAAGAAAGTGTCACGCTTTGGAAAGAACGCTCCGCGGTCAGTTCCATAACGGCCTTCCCGTTTTCCTCCTGAAGAGAAAGGGGCGTCTGCGCCGCTTTTTCCTCTTCCAGCGTCAGCTGAATGGTATTCTGGCGAGAATCGTTCGACACCTCGTCGTTCCGTCCGCCGAAAGCGTAAACGGTGCCACCGTTGATGGTGATCGCGCAATCGGCGTCAATGCCGCCGTCGCCGGTATCGCTTCGCCCGTAAGCCACCAACCGACCGTCGTTGATCGTCAGATAGCCGTTGGAATCAATCCCGTCGCCTTCCGCGCCAAGACCTCCGTAAATGGTGATGTCGCCGCCATGGATGGTCGTCACCGAAAAGCCGTCCTCGTTGGTGTTGATGCCGTCATCCTGCGATTGAATGACAATTTTACCGCCGTTGATCGTCAGATGAAGCTCGCTGTCCAGCCCTTCGTTGTCGGCGATAATGGTCAGCTTCCCGGCCTTGTCGTCATCGCCGCCCTCTATATTCATCGAGCGTTTCGAATAAAAAGCTCCGTCAAATTTCGCCAGTTTTTTTGCCTCGCCGTTATCTTTATAAATTTTCGCCACATGGGAGCCCTTGATGACATTTTCGCTGCCGTCCGCCAGAACGACGTTGGCTCCGGCTGCTTTCGTATCAACAACGCCCTTGCTGTCCTCGCCGGCGTCCCCACATTCATAGACATTATAAAAAATAATGGCCGGCGCTACGGTGCAGGTTAAATCGACGTTATCCAAAATCAAGGTCACCACCGCTTCGGGGTCGTTGACCGCCTCATCTCCAAGGTCCACCGCTATCTGCCCGGCGGAAAGGGTTCCGGAAACGAGATAGGCCCCCGGCTCTGTAATCGTCAGAAGCGTATGGCCTTCGGCTTCTTCCTTGGAATGGCGTTCGTCATCCGTTCCCTCTCCATAGGGATTTCCGCTCTCATAGCTGTCCTTATCGTGATAATAGATAATTTCTCCCCCAATGGTCACGCCGGAAACGGGCTCTTTTTCCACTTTGCTCCCGTCCACAAGAATTTCCTCATCGGAAAGGACGATCTTTACGGCATCTTCCCATTCTTTTGCGGGCGAAGGTTCCGCCTGTTTCCCGTTTTCCTGTTCTTCCGCGCATGCTGTAAGGCTCATGAGCATCAGAAAAGCCATGAGCATGCTCAACATCTTTTTCATTTCAGATTCTCCTTCGGAATTGTTGATGCTTCTATTTTACCCTATAAATGGGAAAAAGGTTTGAAAAAACTTTGAATAATCCTTTCCTTCTTTATGAAAAAACTATGACATAAAAAGACAGCCCGCCATTTGGCGGGCTGTCTCTTTATCATCTTATTGGTTGGCTTCCGCCATAGCTTTGGCTTTGGCGACGGCGTCGTCGATGGTACCGACGAGCAGGAAAGCCGATTCGGGAAGATCGTCGTGTTTTCCTTCCAGAATCTCATTGAAGCCGCGGATGGTCTCGGAAAGCGGGACGTATTTGCCCTCGATGCCGGTGAACTGCTCAGCGACGTGGAACGGCTGAGAAAGGAACCGTTCGATCTTTCTGGCACGGGAAACGGTGAGCTTCTGTTCCTCGCTCAGCTCATCCATACCGAGGATGGCGATGATATCCTGAAGCTCTTTATATTTCTGCAAAATTTCCTGAACGGCACGGGCGGTGCGGTAATGCTCCTCACCGACAACGTTCGGGTCGAGGATACGGCTGGTGGAATCCAACGGATCCACGGCGGGATAAATACCCTTTTCGGCAATGGAACGGGAAAGAACCGTCGTCGCGTCAAGGTGGGCGAAGGTCGTAGCCGGAGCCGGGTCAGTCAGGTCATCCGCCGGGACGTAAACGGCCTGGACGGACGTGATGGAGCCTTTCTGCGTAGAGGTGATTCTCTCCTGCAGAGCGCCCATCTCGGTGGCCAGTGTCGGCTGATAACCGACGGCGGAAGGCATACGGCCCAGAAGAGCCGAAACCTCGGAACCTGCCTGAGTGAAACGGAAGATGTTGTCGATGAAAAGAAGAACGTCCTGTCCCTCAACATCACGGAAATGCTCCGCCATGGTAAGACCGGTCAGAGCGACACGCATTCTGGCGCCCGGCGGCTCGTTCATCTGTCCGAAGACCAAGGCCGTTTTGCTCAGAACGCCCGATTCTTTCATTTCATAATAGAGGTCGTTACCCTCACGGGTACGTTCGCCGACACCGGCGAAAACGGAAATGCCGCCGTGCTCGGTGGCGATATTGCTGATCAGTTCCTGGATCAGAACGGTTTTGCCGACACCGGCGCCGCCGAACAGACCGATTTTACCGCCCTTGGTATAGGGGCAGATCAAGTCAACGACCTTGATACCGGTTTCAAAAATCTCCGGTTCGGTCTTCTGCTCCGCGAAAGTCGGGGCCGGCTGATGGATGGAAGCCATCGGTACATCGGTAAGATCCATCTCCTGTCCGTCGATGGCTTCGCCAAGGACGTTGACCATGCGGCCCAAGGTCACTTTTCCGACCGGAACTTTGATCGGGGAACCGGTGTTGACACATTCCTGTCCCCGTTTCAATCCGTCGGTCGAATCCATGGCGATGCAGCGGACAACGTTGTCGCCCATGTGCTGGGATACTTCAACAACAAGCCGCGCGCCGTGGTTATCAATTTCGATCGCGTCGTTCAGCTGGGGAAGAGTGCCTTCCTCGAACCGGATATCGACGACCGGACCGATGACCTGAACAATTTTACCTGTATTGCTCACGAATCGTTTTCCTCCTTACTTTTTTAAGCGGTCTGCCAGATTCAGACGAACCAGCGCCCGGGTGAGCGAAGCTCTTGCCCGCGCGATGTCGATCTGCTCTTTTTTCAGCCGCTCTTCGGCCCGCTCTTTCGAGCGTTCCGCTCGTTCGCTGTCGATCTCATCCGGCCATTCCGCCGACTCCGCGATAAGCACCGCCTGGTTGTTCTGAACAACAGCGTAACCGCCAAAAAGCGTGGTCACTTTCTGACTTCCGTCGGGCATCTCCAGAACCAGCGTTCCGAGACCGACGGAAGAAGTGATCGGGGCGTGATCCGCCAGGATCGCGAACTCCCCAACCTCGCCTTTGGTTTTTACAATAAAACTTTTGACTTCTCCCTCAAAGAACACTCTTGTCGGGGTAATCACTTTCAGTTGAATCAATTTATCACTCATGGACAGACCTCCTCACTTGATCGCTTCGGCGCCGCTGACGATCTCGGTGATCTCCTGGGTGATCGCGCCCTGACGGGCCCGGTTATATTCCAGGCTGAGTTCGTCGATGATCTCGTCGGCGTTGTCTGTCGCATTTTCCATGGCCATTCTCCGGCTTGCCAGTTCTCCCGCCGTGCTCTCCAGAAGAGCGCCGTAAACGGCGTTGTCCACATAGGAAGGAATGAGTTCCGCCGCCAGATAAGAAGCGCTGGGCTCAAAGATCATATACGTCAGATCTTTGGGCGTCTCCGCTTTTTTCTCCACGTTGCCGGTAAAGGTGTCCGTATCAATTTCGTCCGCTTTTTTCTCCATCTCATCCTTTGTCAGCGGGATCAGCTTGACCAGAGTCGGTTTCTGGGAGATGATGGAAACAAAACGGTTATAGATGATATAGACATTGCCGACCTTGCCTTCCAGGAAAAGCGTGGTCGCCGCTTTTCCGATCCGGCTTGCCAAAGCAAAATTGGCTTTGTCACTTTCCCCGATATAGGAACCGACGATCTCATAATTTCTCCGACGGAAAAAGTCGAGACCTTTGGCTCCGGCGACGGCGACCGCGCACTCTTTGCTCTGTTTCATGGTTTCGGCGGCGAACTTCAGAAGTCCGGAGTTGAACCCGCCGGCCAGACCCTTGTCGCTGGTCACAACGATATAAAGGTCTTTTTCGCAGGTGTTCTCCTTGAGAAAGACGTTGGGCTCTTCGTTTCCGAGTGCCGCCGCGATCATGTGCATTGTTGCGATCACGTAATCGGTATAGGCCCTCCGGGCGTCGGCCTGCTGTCTGGCATGGCGAAGCTTCGCGCTGGCTACAAGCTGCATGGCGTGAGTGATCTGTTTTGTGGAAGCGACGCTTTTGATGCGGCGCTTAATATCACGCATGGAATCAGCCATAAATCCACCTCATCTTATGCGTTTTCCCCGGCTTGGAAAGACTCTTTGAATTCTTTGACCAAAGCGCCGACTTTGGACTGAAGCTCCCCATCAAAGTTTTTGGTGGTCTTCAGTTCGTCCAGAAGCTCCGGATTATGATACCGGGCATACTCGATCAGCTCTTTTTCAAAGCGCTTCATGTCTTCCACCGGGATGTCGTTGGTGAAGTTGTTGGAAACGGCAAAGATGATCAGCACCTGATCCTCGACACGCATCGGAGCGTATTGATCCTGCTTCAGGATCTCCACGATACGTTTGCCTTTTTCCAACTGAGCCTTGGTCTCTTTATCGAGGTCCGCGCCGAACTGGGCGAAACCGGCCAGCTCACGGTACTGGGCATACTCGATACGAAGAGGACCGGCGATCTTCTTCATGGACTTAATCTGGGCGGAACCACCGACACGGCTGACGGAAATACCGGGGTTGACAGCGGGACGAACGCCCTCGTTGAAAAGCTCAGTCTCCAAAAAGATCTGGCCGTCGGTGATGGAAATGACGTTGGTCGGAATGTAGGCGGAAATATCGCCGGCCTGCGTCTCAATGATCGGCAGTGCGGTGATGGAACCGCCTTTCTCCAGCTTCGCCGCTCTTTCAAGAAGACGGGAGTGGAGATAGAAAACGTCGCCGGGATAGGCCTCACGACCGGGAGCCCGTTTCAGAAGCAGCGCCATGGAACGGTAGGCGACGGCGTGTTTGGAAAGGTCATCATAGACGATCAGGACGTCTTTACCCTGATCCATAAAATATTCGGCGATAGCGACACCGGAATAGGGCGCCAGATATTGAAGCGGCGCCTTTTCGGAAGCGGTGGACGCCACCACAAGGCTGTATTCCATGGCGCCGGCTTCGGTCAGCTTCTGCACGATCTGCGCGACGGTGGAAGCTTTCTGACCAATGGCGACATAAATGCAGATGACGTCTTCGCCCTTCTGGTTGATAATGGTATCAATAGCAAGGGCCGTTTTACCGGTCTGACGGTCACCGATGATCAGCTCACGCTGTCCCCGTCCGATGGGGATCAGGCTGTCAACGGCCTTATAACCGGTCTGAAGCGGCGTATTGACGGATTTTCTCTCAATAACACCGTGGGCTTTCTTTTCGACCTGCCGGTATTCTTCGGCAAGGATCGCGCCTTTGCCGTCAATGGGCTGTCCCAGCGCGTTGACGACACGGCCGATCATGGCGTCGCCCACCGGTACGGAAACGATCTTGCCGGTGCAGCGAACTTTATCGCCTTCGACGATATGGGAGTCATCGCCCAGAAGAACGCAGCCGATGTTGTTCTCTTCCAGGTTCTGGACCATGCCGAAAACCTCACCGGGGAACTCGATCAGCTCACCGGCCATGGCGTTGTCCAGTCCATGTACTCGTGCGATACCGTCGCCGACCTGTACGACCGTTCCGAATTCGGCGGTCTCCAGGCGGCCTGCGTAGTTTCTGATCTGTTCTTTGATCAGCTTGTTGATTTCATCGGGTCTGAGATTCATTGTAACTTTTTCATACCCCTTTTATCATATTTGAATGGTCTTCAGTTGCTTCTTGAGGTCCTCAAATTTTGCTTTGACACTGGCGTCGAGCATCGTGTTACCGATGTACAGCACCATTCCGCCGAGAATGGACGGATCGACCGACGTTTTGAGCACGATGGTCTTTCCGTATTTTTCACCGAGGGCTTTTTTTACGTCCTCGATCTGTTCCTCCGTCATTTCGACGGCTGTCACAGCTTCCGCCTCAAGAATATTATTTTTTTCCTTATAGCCTTCCTCAAAGGCGCGGAACATTTCTTCCGCTTCCTCCATCCGGCCACGGTCCGCCAGGGTTTTCAAAAAGCTCACCAGATAGGGATTGCCCTCCGGGAGCACTTTTTCCACAAGGTCTTTTTTCTCTTCCGAGGAAAGGATATTTTCCAAAAGGAGCCGTTCAAATTCCCGGTCCATTCTCAACTGCTCATACAGGAGCCGATACTGGGAATACACTTCCTCCAGACAGTTTTCCTCCGCGCAAACATCTAAAAGCGCGTCGGCATATCTTCGGACGGCAAGGCTCATCGGCTCACACCTCCTTGATCATGGAGATGGAATCACTGATAAGCTGGGCATGGTCCTCTTTGGAAAAGGATTTCCCCGAAATTTTTTCCGCGGCGTCGATCGTGATATCCACGATGGAATCCCGCAGTTCTTTTTCAGCCTGCGTGCGCTCTCTGTCGATCTCTTTCCGTGCGTTGGTAAGGATCGTTTCGGCCTGATCCCTTGCTTCCTGAACGATCTGATCCTTCATTTTGGCGCCATCTTCGGTGGCCGTATGAAGAATTTCCGCCCGCTCATCCTGAGCGCCCTTCATCATCTCGTTATATTGCGCCTCCAGCGCTTTGGCCTTTTCGTTCGCGTCCGCGGCGGCGGTAAGGTCCTCGGCGATGGCATCCTGGCGCTTTTTCAGAATTTCTTTGATCTTATCCGCAAAGAAAACCTTAACGATGACAAAGAAAGCAAGGAAGGTCGCCGCCTGGATCACTACCTGACGAATGAGGTCGGCATCCAATTTGACTAGCCATTCCATATTTTGTTACCCAAACTTTCTTTAATAATTTCGCGCTGTCTTTTCGCTTCCTCAGAAAGGTTTGACAAACATGAGAAGAAGAGCGACAACCAGACCGTAAATACCGGTGGTTTCGGAAACGGCCTGACCCATGAGCATGGTGGTGGTGATTTTGCTCTGTGCCTCAGGCTGACGGCCAACGGCCTCAACACCTTTACCGGCGGCGAAACCTTCACCAACACCGGGGCCGATAGCGGCGATACCGACGGCAAGACCGGCGCCGATGGCGCTGGCCGCGTAAATAAGATCCTGTCCAGTAATGCTGATGTTCATAATTTTTCTCCTTTTTATATTGGATTTTTATTTTCGTTGAAATCGGCTTTACGCCGAGATGAAAATCATGGAAAGCATGCAGAAGATGTACGCCTGTAAACAGCCGGCGAAAAGATCGAAATAGGCATGAACAAAAAGCGTGATGCCAAGGGGCAGCAAACAAAGAACCGCCAGCGCGATCACAAGCTTCTTTTTCGTTCCGGTCAATTCTTTCAGCTTCTTATACCGACTGGTCAGAAGGGCGACACAGACGATGACCGAAGCGATGGAAACCCAGATCGGAACCACGTTGGAACCAATGAGCATCATATAGATCATCGTGCCGATGATCAATCCGCCCAAAAGGTTTCCGAACATACGGAACGTCAGGGAAACCGGGTTGGCGATCTCGCCGACAATGTTCATCGGAAGCATGATCGGGATCGGCTCAATAAAGCTCTTGAGGTATGCCTTGATGCCGTTGACGCGAAGACTGTTCGCCTGCGTCAGGATGAATGTAAGAATTGCCATGGCAAGCGGCGTCGCAAGGTCAGCCGTCGGCTGACGAACAATGCCAAGTCCCCAGAATCCACTGATGTTGGAAACCAGAAGGAACGAAAACAGCGCCAGAAAATAGGGAATGAACGCTTTATTTCCCGGTCCCATGGTGTTTTCGATCATGCCGTCAATGGCGCCGTAAAGCATTTCCGCGACCACCTGTTTTTTACCGGTGGGTTTCACTTTAAGCCCGCAGCCAAGCCAGATAAACGCGATGGAAAGAACGCCGAGGATCAGCCATGTCCAGACCATGGTATTGGTCACGGTGATCGGCCCGATGGTAAAACCGCTGTGCACTTGTGGGATATTCATTCTATACCTCCTTTCCGCGTTTTTTATGGATCAGCGCGTTGAGAAACGCCAAAGCGTAAATCCCATAGGATATGCTCAAAAGTCCCCAAACGCACCCCAATATACTGACATCCGGATTTTTGATGGCGACAAAAATCGCCACGGCTCGGATGATTAGCCGCAGACCATAATCCATCCATCCGCCTTTGGACGGATCTTTCTGCCCGGAAAGCATCTTCCCGATCCCCAGCTCATGTTGGCGGAAAAGAAGCTGGGCCACACCGCCGCCAAGCAAAAGCCCGGCGCCGAAAGTTTTGGGATCTCCGACAAAGACGGCGATCAGTTCCGCCGCCACACAAAGAAGCAGCGCCGAAAGCCGCACGTTTTTTACGGTAAGAAGGTCGGTCCCTTCTTCGTAGTCGCTCTCATTGATCCACTTTTCCAGAAGTTTCTTCATTTTCTTTAACCTTTTTATCCATCAAAGCGTCCCGGATCATGTAATAGGTGCTCCGGTACGCCGAATAGATCCCCATCAAAATTCCCAGAGCCGCGAACCAATGGTGGCCGCCGCCATAGCGGCTGTCCAGCCAGATCCCGACTCCGAGAAGCAAAAAAATCGGACAGAGAACGCTCAGAGAAACCTGAAGAACAAGGCTTCCCGCTTTGATGACTTTCCGAAACTCTCTCGCTTCGTTTTCACTTTTCGCCATCCCGCTCCTCCTCGTCCAAATAGAGACCGGATTCTTTCAAAATCTCCTCCGCTTCCGCTTCGGAAAGTTCTATCAGCTCGTCCGACAAATCAGGAAACTCCGTCGTCTCCTCTTCCATGAAATCCTTTTCGGGAAGCGCGTAATCCGCCGTTTCAAAAGCCCGACGACGACCGCTGTCCTCGAAAATCTCCTCCGGCTTTTTCTCTTCGGAAAGCGAAAAGCTTCGCCGCTCGGAAGAAACGATCATCCGCCGGGAAAAACGCCTTGTAAAAAAAATGGCCAGAAAAAGTACGGCAAGGAACAATCCTATGATTCCATAACCACCCAAAAGCCGCTCTCCTCCTCCGGTTCAGTTCTTTTTTTAACAGGACAGCCTCTCTATTCTTTCTATTTTGTTCATAATAGCACACAAAAGCTGTCTTGTAAAGAAATATTCGTTATTATATTAACAGTTTTTTCAGTTTCTCCTATTTGACCAAATTATAAAGAAATCATACCCTATTTTTTGTTTTTTGTAAAGGCACTTCCCTATAAAATATGTGGATCCCATCTATCAAACCCATTCGTAAAAGAACATCTTGCGAACGGTTCCGGTCTATGGTATAGTATTTTTGTTCGATTTGTGTTGAAATAAAGGGGGACGGATCATGGAATGGCCCGAACGCTGTGAACTTTGTCCAAGACGCTGTCTGGTGAAACGTACCGCCGGCGGTACCGGTTTCTGCGGCATTACCAGCACCGTCAAAGTGGCTCGCGCCGCTCTTCATTTCTGGGAGGAACCCTGCATTTCCGGTGAAAGCGGCTCCGGAACGGTCTTCTTTTCCGGTTGCACCATGCGCTGCGTTTTCTGTCAAAACCGGGAGATCAGCCGTGGGGAAGCCGGTAAGGAAATTTCCGTGGAACGGCTCGCCGAAATCTTTGGGGAACTTCAGAAAAAAGGCGCCAACAACATAAACCTCGTCACCCCGATGCACTACGCTCCCGCTATCACCCAAGCGCTGGATCTTGCCCGAAAAAGCGGCCTTTCTTTGCCCATTGTCTGGAATACCGGTGGTTGGGAGACCGTCGAAAGCGTCGCCGCCGTCCGGGACTTTGCCGATATCTGGCTCACCGATTTCAAATATTATGACGATCAGCTGGCCGCCGATTTTTCTCACGCGCCCCACTATTTTGAGACGGCTTTCGAGGCTCTCCGGCAGATGGTCGAACAGACCGGTCCGGCGGTTTTTGATGAAAACGGCCTTATGAAGCGGGGCGTCATCGTGCGGCACCTGATGCTTCCCGGTCATTTGGACGACACCAAAAATGTTCTCCGCTACCTTTATGAGACCTATGGCGATGCCATTTGGATCAGTCTTATGAACCAATACACCCCTCTCTGTACCGACGAGCGTTTTCCGGAACTGTTCCACCCGGTCAGCGACGAGGACTATGAAGAGGCCATCGACTTTGCCTGCGACCTCGGCATCGAACAGGCCTTTGTCCAGGAAGGCGGTACCGTTAGTGAAAGTTTCATCCCGCCTTTTGATTTGGAAGGCGTATAAATTTTCGGGGCAAGCCCTTTGCGAAGGGCTTGCTTTTTTCTTTCTCCTGTGCTATATTTGTATTCATTAAACAAACAAATGTTTTTAAGAGGTGGACAAAATGGAAGAACCTTATACCCGCATCCTTGTCAACGCCGAACTGCTACCGGAAGTTCTGCTGAAGGTTCTGGAAGCCAAGCGCCTTCTTTCACAGGGAAAAGCCAAAAATTCCTCGGAAGCGGCCCGTTTGGCCGGGATCAGCCGCAGCGCTTTCTACAAATACAAAGACGGTGTTGCCGTCTATAACGATGAACAGCAGAGCAAGATCGTCACCTATTATCTGACGCTGATGGACCGTCCCGGCGTCCTTTCCAACGTGCTGGCGGAGCTGTCCCGTTTCGGCGCCAACGTGCTCACCCTCAACCAGAACATTCCGTTGGACGGTGCCGCTCCGGTCACGATCTCCTTCGCCACCGGCAGCCTTCGCGCGGATGAGCACACGCTGCGTCAGGCCCTTCGTTCCATCGACGGCGTCATTCTCTGCCGCAACCTGCTGGAAGGAAAATAAGCCATGAACGTCGCTTTATTGGGACACGGGACCGTCGGTTCCGGTGTCGCCGAAATTCTGATCCAACAGGAAAAAACCGTTGCTTCCGATGCCGGAACCCCGGTTTTTCTCCAATCCATTCTGGACGTCCGCTCTTTTCCGGAGCTTTCCTACGCCGACCGCTTTGTGACGGATTTTTCCGCCATCGAAAACGATCCGGAAATTGCCGTCGTCATCGAGTGCATCGGGGGACTTCATCCCGCTTTCGATTACGTAAAAAGGGCTTTGCTAAAAGGAAAAGCCGTTGTCACCTCCAACAAGGAGCTGGTGGCGGAAAAGGGACCGGAGCTTTTCGCTCTGGCGGAAAAAAGCGGTGTTCCTTTTCTTTACGAAGCCGCCGTCGGCGGCACTATCCCGATCATCCGCTCGTTAGCCACCTCCTTCGGCGGCGCCGCAATCACCCGTGTCGCCGGGATATTGAACGGCACCACCAACTACATTCTGACCGCTATGAAGCGGGACGGTGTCTCCTACGAAGCGGCTCTTGCCGAGGCGCAGCGCCTCGGCTACGCCGAAGCCGATCCCACCGCCGACGTTTCCGGTCTTGACAGTGGACGGAAAATCGCGATTTTGGCCTCTCTCATCTGGAAAAAGGCCATTTCCCCGTCAAATGTACCCTTGACCGGCCTTTCTTCCGTAACCTCGGAACAGATTGCCATGGCGGATTCCCTTGGTTACACCATAAAACTAATTGCTGACGCTCGAAAGACCGGATCCGGTCTTTCCGTCGCCGTCTCTCCGATGCTCATTCCGAAAGCCTGCCCGCTTTCCTTCGTTGATGACGTCAACAATGCCGTGCTCGTTTCCTCACCAACCAACGGTGACGTACTTTTCTATGGACGCGGCGCCGGAAAACTGCCGACGGCCGCCGCGGTTGTCGCTGACGTAATAAGCGTCGTGAAAACGGGCGCGTACGACCCGTCCTTCTCTTGGCGTTCCGAAGAAAAAACCAACTTTTCTTCGGAAAAGAAGCGCTTTTTTGTGCGGATCACCGGCGCTTATCCCGCCCGGATCCTGGAATGGATCGAAACTTTGGTTCCTTCTTCCGGACCGGATGAGCACGTCTTTTTTACCGTTCCTGTTTTTGAGCACGAGCTTGCCTCTTTGGAAGCCGCTATTCTTGAGCACGGTGGCTCGCTGTCAAAAATTCCTGTCTTTGAATAAACTATGAAAGGAGCTTTTCCATGGTACAAATAAAGGTTCCGGCTTCCACCGCCAACCTCGGCGCCGGTTTTGATTCCCTCGGAATCGCCCTTTCCCTCTATGACTGTTTCACCATGGAGGAGGCGGACGGCTGTTTTATTTCCTCGTCGGATGGCTCTTTTGTCCCGACGGGAACCGACAATCTGGTCTATCAAAGCGCCCGCCATCTTTATGAGCTCTGTGGAAAACCGTTTCCCGGTCTTCGGATCGTCGAGGAAAACCGAATTCCCATGGCCCGTGGCCTCGGTTCCAGTTCCGCCTGCATCGCCGGCGGCCTTTTCGGCGCCAACGAACTACTCGGGCAACCGCTTTCCCGGGATGCTCTCCTTCGGGAAGCCGTTCTTCTGGAAGGCCATCCGGACAATGTGGCACCGGCCCTGCTCGGCGGTTTCACCGTCAGCGCCCTGGAGGAAAACGATGTGGCGTTCGTTCGTTCCGACCTTCCGGAAACGCTCTGTTTCGCCGCTTTCATCCCTAACTTTGAGTTAAAGACCGCCGACGCCCGCGCCGTCCTTCCCGAAAACTATTCCCGAAGCGACGCCGTTTATAATCTTTCCCACGCGGCGCTGATGGCGTCCTCCCTTTTGACCGGACAATGGAAAAATCTTCGGCTCGCCTCCGGCGACCGGCTCCATCAGCCTTACCGTCTGGCTCTTATTCCCGGTGGGGAATCGCTTCTGCGAAACGCCGAAGAACAGGGTGCCCTGGCTTCCTTTATCAGCGGCGCCGGCTCCACCTTACTTGCCATTTTTGATGGAGAACGGGACGAGATCCGCCAAAAGGCGGCTTCCCTTCTTTCCGACCCTCTCTATGCCGGATGGGAGCTGAAGCTCCTTTCGGTGGACAACGAGGGTGCCCGTTCCTGTCCTTTCGAGGTAGATTTATGAGTATTATCGTTCAGAAGTTCGGCGGCAGTTCCGTTGCCAACGCCGAACGGATCTTTCATGTGGCCGAGATCGTCACCGAGACCTACGCCGCCGGAAACAGCGTTGTCGTTGTCGTTTCCGCCCAGGGTGATACCACCGACGATCTGTTGCAAAAGGCCTCCGAAATCAGTTCCAATCCGTCTCGCCGGGAGTTGGACGTTCTCCTTTCCACCGGCGAGCAGATGTCCATGGCGCTTCTCGCCATGGCGATCGAAGAAAAAGGCTATCCGGTCGTATCGCTGACCGGATGGCAGATCGGTCTTCAAACCGACGCTTCCCACGGTGCTTCCCGGATCCGCCGTGTGGACAGTGAGCGGTTGGAAAGCGAACTCAGCCGCAAAAACATTGTCATTGTCGCCGGTTTTCAAGGCGTTGACCGTTATGAGGACATCACGACGCTTGGCCGAGGTGGTTCCGACACCACAGCGGTGGCTTTGGCCGCCACGCTTCATGCCGACCTTTGCCAGATCTATACGGACGTGGACGGCGTCTATACCGCCGATCCAAGGCTTGTGAAAAGCGCCAAAAAGCTCGACGAGATCACCTATGATGAAATGCTCGAGCTTTCCAATCTCGGCGCGCAGGTGCTCCACGGACGTTCCGTGGAACTGGCCAAAAAATACAGTGTCAAAGTGGAGGTCCTCTCCAGCTTTGAAAAGAAACCCGGAACTACATTGAAAGAGGTTGTAAAAGTGGAAAAAATGCTGATCCGCGGTGTGACCCGCGACAATAATACCGCCCGCATCTCCATCGTCGAAATTCCCGACGTGCCCGGCATCGCCTTTAAGATATTCAGCGTTCTGGCCGCGCGGGATATCAATGTCGATATCATTCTTCAGTCCATCGGACGAAACGCCACCAAGGACATCAGTTTCACCATCCCCGAAAATAAAAAAGAGGAAGCGTTGGACGCCCTGCAAGATCTCGTCACCATGTTCCACGCCAAAGAGATCACCTGTGACGACGCTGTCTCCAAAGTGTCCGTCGTCGGCGCCGGGATCACCAGTCATCCCGGCATTGCCGCCCGGATGTTCGAGGCTCTTTCCGACGCCAACATCAACATCAAAATGATCTCCAGTTCCGAGATCAAGCTCTCCGTTCTCATCGACAGGGCTGACGCCGACAAGGCCGTCGCCGTGATCCACACCGCTTTCGAGATCTGAAAAAACATAGAAAAAAGGCTCCTTGCGAAAGGAGCCTTTTTGATTTAATGTTTTCCGAGAATAATGGGGCCGCTTCCGCCGCCTTCATCTCCCTCTCCGCCGGAACTCCAGATCGGTTCCGGCTCTTTTTCCTGTGCCCCGTAATAGAGGTACACTTTGGTCATAATGTTGCCGGTCTGCACCGGTTCACCCGGATCAATGGACTGGTCATACACCTTGTTATATTCATATTCCGTACTGAAGTTCGGCATAGCCTGATAGGAAATTCCCATGCCGGAAAGAAGCTCGACCGCTTCCTCAAAACTCATGCCGACGCAGTTCGGCATCTCCACCGTTTCCGGCCCCAGGCTGACTTTCAGAACGATGGTCGTCCCGGCCTCCACCTGCGATTTATACGAAACAGACTGTTCAAAGATCATGCCGGCGTTATAGGAGGGGTTGTTCTCCTCTTCAAAAACCAGATTAAAGGACTGGTACTGCTCGTTGCCTTCGACGTTTTCTCTGGTTCGTCCGATAAAATTCGGTACCACAAGGGCGTATTCCTTGCCGTTATCCTCCTGAATCTCGCTGATGGAAGCGCCGGAAGAATCCGGGTCCTTTTTCTTGTTGCCGAAGCCCAGAAGTTCCGTATAACGGAACAGGAAAGAAACCAGCCCGATCAGAATAAGGCACGCTATCAGACAGGCCACCAGACCCCACGGAATACGGGCTTTCTTCTTTCCCTTTCTCCGGCGTTCCCGAACCGGTTTCTCCGCCGGGATTTCCGTCTGTTCGGCCACCACTTCCCCGTGTTTCTGCGGGTCATAAAGCATGGTATTGCCTTTGGAGGACTCCAACAGTTCCGCTGTCAGATCGTCAATGGATTGCGTGCGGTATTCCACCGAAAGGGTCATCGCGTTCATAATGGCGTCCGAAACGTTGGAGGGAACGTTTTTCTCCAACTCCTCCGGCGGACAGAGATGATCGTCCTCCGTCCGGGAATCCGCCGGTACCGGAAGCGTTCCGGTCAGCGATTTATAAAGCACGGCGGCAACGGAATAGACGTCCGTCCATTCTCCCTGCCAACTGGCCGAGGAATAGGCCTCCGGCGCGGTATAGCCGGCGATAAATTCCGGTTCGATGACGGAGCCCTTCGTATAAAGGGAAGCCGTTCCGAAGCGGGAAAGCATCAGCTGCCCTTTGGCGTTGACCCGAATGCTCTCCGGCGAAATGCCCCGGTGAACAAACCCGTTGCTGTGAAGATACGTCAGCGTCGTAAAGAGCGGCATAAAGAGTTTTTTGACCTGCGGCCAGGTAAATTCCCCGCCGTTCCGGCTCAGATATTCGCCGTAGGAAATGGTCTTGATGTATTTATAAACGGCGTAAACCGTATCGTTGGCCGCAAATACGTCGCTCACCGGCATCACGTTTTCGTGACGGAAATTGCGGAGAGCGTCAAAAAGATCGGAAAAATCCGTCATCAGGCATTTATACTGCGCCTCCAGACCGGCTTTCGGAAGTACCTCCAGCGTCAGTTCGTTGCGGTGCGCGATTTCCTGCGGCATATATTCGTAAAGAAAAACTTTTTCTTCTTTTTCCGTATCGAAGCCAATATAAACAATGCCCTCGCTGTTCATTTCCAGCATCCGTCCGACCAGGTATTTTTCCTTCAGAACGGTGCGTACCGGCAGACAGGCCGGGTCCGTCAAGGCGTCTTCCTCATAACCGCAGCGGCATTTTCCGTTTTCATCCAACCGCGACATACAGCCCATGCAAAGGTATTTTTCTTCGGTAAGCAAGACGAAAGGCCTCCTTTTCTTTTTCTCTATCTATTGGAATTGTCTCAAAGACAACAGTACGCTTATTATAAGCTTTATGCTTATTCATGGTATATGATACACCATTTTCGCCTTTCTTGCAAGACTTTTTCCCGGAACCGTCAGCCAAATTTAAAAAATTATAGACAAAACCCCGCGGTCCTGCGACCACGGGGTTTTGTCTGTTGGAAAGGAAAAAGATATGAAGAAAGATGTACTCGAAATTAAATTTTCCTGCGGATCAGAATCATAGCGACGACCGCCACAAGCCAGAACAGCTGGAACGCGAGAAGAATGCCCATGGAAAGGCTGGTGATGTTTCCGGTGAAGAGGAAGATCGTCACCAGAACGAAGCTCAAAATGATCCCCACCAGTTCGATGAGCGCCGCCATGAACGAAGACTGACGGATAATGCCGCAGCAGTTCAGAAGGTCGGACAGCGTGGAAAGCTCTCCGTTATAGACGGCGGCTGCCGGCGCTTTTTCTCTCTTTTCGGTAAGTTCGGCGCATTTCTGCTGATATTTGGAGGAAAGAAGGTTCATCTGGCTCTCCGGATAGGCAAAGAGCTCGCTGAGCTTCTCAACCGTGATGTTCGGGTCGCTGCAGTTGATGACCAGTTTTACGCCACGATGGGCCATCACGCCAAGGGAACGATAGACTTCCTTGTCCGCGTGATAGCTCAGAACGAACATCGCGGTCAGTTCGCCGCTGTTGGCCAGATACAGGATATCTTTTCCGGCGCCGACATATTTGTTTTCATAGTCATGGGACGGAATATCCACACCGTGGTTGATCATCAGTTCCCGGTTTCCGATCAGAACCCGTTTTCCGGCGACCCAGGCGGAAAGTCCCATACCATCCTCATAGATGATGGTGTCAATGGGTTTGAGAAGCTTCCGGTCACCCTGCACCACGTTGATGAAAATGCTGCTCAGCGTGTTTTTAGTGTTGCAGATAACAGAAGCGGCGTCCAGAATGGCCTCATCGATCCGTCCCTGAGAGAAGGTTTTGATGCCGTGAAGAATGATGCTGCCTTCGGGGAACAACTGCTCGATATCAAGGAGCACAGAATCGGTCTCGGCGAAGGTCTCGGCGGTATAGCCACCGGCCATCATGCTGCCCTGCTCGTTCAGAGCCCGGCAGGAACGGAAGACCGGAAGCGCTCCGGCGATGGTCGCCGAAAACGGCGTAGCCACGCAAAGCACCGCGGCGAAACCGACGATGGCGTCGGAAAGGTTGACGGTAAGAAGGAACGCGACGACGCCCACCAAAATGGAACAGAGGAAAACGATCGGGGAAACGATCCGGGCGATGCTTTCCGTGGCGTCATCCCGGTAGGAAAGCTCCAGGAAGCGGGTGAAGAAATCCGCTTTGGCGCTGGTGCAGAACCGGGGCGTTTCATCCCTTTGTCCGGTCAGCTCCCTGGCCAGTTCTTTGTTGTGCACCGGAAGAAGCGCGGAACAATCGCTGTTCGTCGCTAAAATTTCAAAGTTCTTTTTAATTCTCTCGGCGGAAAAATACTTTCCTACCGTGTTGAAGAAAAGTCCAAGGATCGTGATCGGGAAAAAGAGATTTTCCCCTCCCGCCGACATAGCCGACGGATCTACGATATAGGTGACGCCCAAAGCGGCGGCTCCCAATACCGAGCAGGCGGCAAAGCTGTCGTTTCCGGCCCGGAAACGAAGCAGCGAGAGAAGACCGCCGCCAACAGCCACGTGGTTGGTAATGGCCGCCAGGCACACCAGCGCCAGATTGATGATCGGGAAGACGATACCGGTCTGGGAGAAAGCCAACGGACCGGGCAGCGTATAGCCGAACACCGGCGACAGGCAGAACGCCAGAGAAAGGAGGAACAGGATCAGCAGAATCACCATGCGGATAACAAGTCCCGTGATCTGGAAGGAAAGATTCTTCCGAACCGCTTCCTCCTGCTCCGGTTTTTCAAAATCGTCGGGATCATCGTCCTCCGGCTCATGCATATCTTTCATCAGCTCTTTGGCGATCTCGCTGTTTTCTTTGTCCGCGAAATGATTTTTTACCGATTCCGCTACCGGAACCTCCGGAACGTGGATCTCCTGATCGGTGGGCTCGGCCACCTGCTTCATGAATTCTTCCACTTTATCCCGGCGTTTTTCCGCGAATTCCCGGTACAGGTCATGATTTTTGGAATCCGTCAGATCGTTCGGGGCTTCCGCCGGTTTCTCCGGTTTTTCCTCATCCGCTATGATAAGACCGGCCAAACCGGAAACGACCTTGTCTGTCCGCGCTTCCTTCGGAGCTTCTTCCTCCGGAATGGAAACTTTGAAAGGTTTCGGTTTTGCCGCCATGGGAACTTCCACCGGGATATCCGTCGGCGTTTGAGGTTCCTTCGGTTTTTCCTCTTCCACAACGATATGCTGAGAGAAACCTCCCACCGGGCGATCCATATTTTTCTGTTCAAAATGTTTGGCCATGTCCTTCGGGACAAATCCCTCCGGTTTTGCCTCCTCTTTTTTGTCCGGCTCTTTTTTCACTTCATGGGCCGGAACCGTCGCCACTTTGGCGGCAAATCCCTCCTTGGGATTTTTCGGTTTCTTTCCGTTTTTCCACTCCGTCGGTCCGAAATATTGAGAAAGCGTATCATCGACCTGAATGGTCCGGGTCGTGATCGGTTCGCTGTTATATTTTTTGGTGTAAGTCGGCGCCTGTTCCGTCTTCTTTTCCGGAACGATATTTTTCTGGCGCATCTCAAAGAAATTTTCTTCCGTTTTTCGCGGTTCTTCTTTTCTCATCGGTGAACCGACGGAGGCGTCCAACGCTTCCTGCTCTTTTTTTCGTTTGATTTCCGCCAGAATGTCATCGACCGAATATCCGTTGTTTGCCATCTCTTTCTCCTTTCCTCCCTTTCGGATGATTTTATCTCGCCTTAATACCCATTCTCTGACGTGTTACCTCGTACATCATGACCGAGGCCGCCACCGAAGCGTTGAGAGACTCGATCTGTCCCCGCATCGGAAGAGAAAGCACAAAATCACATTTTTCTTTGACAAGGCGGCTGACGCCCTCGCCTTCCGCTCCGACCACAAGGCCGACGCTTCCGGTAAAGTCCTCCGTCCAAAGCGGCGCGCCGTCCATATCGGCGCCGAAGATCCATACGCCCCGTTCTTTCAGCTCATCAATGGTCCGGGAGATGTTGGCGACCCGAACCACCGGCACATACTCCACCGCGCCGACGCTGGTTTTGGCTACCACGTAATTGAGCCCCACGCTCCGTCTTCTGGGAATGATGACGCCGTGAGCGCCGCAGCATTCCGCCGTCCGGATGATCGCGCCAAGGTTGTGGCCGTCCTCCAATCCATCGGTGATAATAATGAACGGTTTTTCGCCCCGTTCTTCCGCCAAACGAAACACGTCGTCCAGCGAAGCGTAGCTGTGAGCCGCGGCCATCGCGACAACGCCCTGAGCGTTGGCTCCGGCGGCCAATTCATCAATTTTGATGGGAGCGACCTCTTTGACCGGTGTCCCGGCTTCTTTTGCCATGGCGTAAAGTTTGCCGAGACCGGTGGAGCCTTTTGCCACCAGAATGCGGTCGATCTCCCGCTTGGATTTCAGCGCTTCCAGAACCGCGTTGCGGCCAACGATTTTATCTTTATCCGCTTCGTTTTCACGGATCTCTTCTCTTGTTTCTTTTCTCTCGTCCATTTTATTCTTCCTTCATCAGTGTGGAAATATTGACGACCGTCTCGATCCAGCAATCACGGAGCTGACCGTTGATTTTGGTGCCTTTGGCCGTCCGGACATAGTATTTACGGGGTTTCCCTTCGGACATATCCCACTCGCTCTGGAGAAGTCCCTGCTTTTCCAGACGTCGCAGCAGCGGATAGAGCGTATTGCCATCGACCGGAACGCCCTTTTCCGTCAGTTCCTGCCCCAAAGAATAGCCGTATTTTGGCGTGGAGAGTTGGTTCAGAACGCCGAGAACAACGGTTCCCCGGCGAAGTTCCGACACAAAACCGGTGATAATTTCGTCATCGCTCAACGCTCCATCACCTCCTGCTTCGGTCAGAAAACGGCTTTATTAAGCGATTTTTTGTCCTATTTGCCTTCGTTCTTTTCGGGCGGCGTTTTCGTTTTCTTTCCGTTGGGTGATTTTCAAAACGTCTTTTTTTCATGCCGCGCTTTTCCGATTTCTATTATACAGTATATTATACTCCATTGTCAATACTAAATTAAAAAAATTTTCAAAATAATTTTATTTTGCTTTAATATTTTTAACAATTTATTTATTTTTCATTTTACTTTTTCATTTATTTATTTTATACATAAAATACTGTGTACCACACGAAAACGCAAAAAAACGACCGAAACAGGAAAACCCTGTCCGGTCGTTCAAAATGGTTCGAAATTCAGTTAGAAAAGTACGATTTTTGGCTTATTTACGCGGTTATTCCACTTTAAGGAACCGAGGGAAACGCTTCATCAGGATCCCCGCGACCTCCCGAATCTCGTCCGGAATCATGCCCAAAGGCCCATTGATGGGGTCATATTTGAATACTTTGCCCTCCATCCGGAACCAACAGTTGTTGGCTTCCCCGGTAACGTAGAATCCTTCGTTTTCACTCTTGCGGAAGTTTTCCTCATCGAGGAACAGCGTAAATTTCTCTTTATACGGTTTTCCCTCATAGGGACAACAGTCCGCGCAAAGGCCGCAGTCGTCGCAAAACTCGTTCACATGGACGATCTGGTGACTGCCGCCCGACAGTTTGACAACAAAATTGGCTCGATTCGGACAGGATTCCACGCAAAAGCGGCACGCCGTATCGCATTCCATGCACCGTTCCGCTTCTCCGCAGTTTTTGCAATCGGCGCAAAGGTTGCCCCGTTTCTCCAAAAATCCAAGATTTTCGATTTCGTTGTCCGGCATGTACTTATCGAAATGGCAATGGGCCATCTTTTTGGCAAGTCTTTGGGCGTCCGCCACCACTTCGGCGATTCCCTTTGTCTTTCCGAAGGAGGCGTTGCCCACCAGATAGGTGGCGCTGTCCATTTCCTCCAGAAGCGATGAATCGCAAAGTTCGTCACTGGCGTTGAGGACCAGATCCGCGGGAATTTTGTCTTTTTCCCCGGTATCGACCACCGGTCGAACACCGGTTTTTTCGTCCGGCTCTCCCAGGGTCGAAACGTGGCAGAAAAGCTGTCCGGACCGTACCCCGCTGGGGATCCGGTTCGTCACAAGGAAAATGCCCTCTTTCTGAAGATCGGCGATCTCCCCGGCCGAAGCTGTCATATCCTCCCGCGCGCGGTCAAAGACCAGCGTCACCCGATCGACCATCGGAAGCTTTTTAGCGCAGCGAGCCGCCGCTACGGCTGTATGACCGCCGCCGATGACCACCACGCAGCCTTCGGTGCTTTCTCCGAGGCCATCCGGGTCTTTTTTATATTTTTCCAGAAAATCCAGCGCCGGGCTGTTCTTTCCGAAGGCGAATTTCAGCGGTTTCTGCGTTCCGGCGCCGATGGCCAGAACAATTTTGGCAAAGCCCTGTTCCCGAAGCTCCTGAAGGGACGTAATTTCCGTTCCGAGCTCCATGTGAATCCCAAGCGCCTGAATGAGCGTGGCGTCCCATTCCACGTCGGAATCTTTGACCCTAAAGGACGGAATGTATTTAGTCACGGCGCCGCCGGGACGCTCCTCTTTATCAAAAATCGTGACATTAGCGCCCTGTCTTGCCAAAAAGCACGCCGTTGCCAGACCGGCGGGACCGCATCCGATCACAGCGATCGGCTCTCCGGCCCGGGAACGGAGCTCCGTTTCGTCCAAAAGATCGAAACAGGCGTTTTGCGCCGCCTTATAGGTCTCCTCGTTAATATGGATGGGGCACTCATAAAACCGTCTGGCGCAGGAATCGGCGCAGGGATGGGAACAAAGGGTCTCCGTTGTAAACGGAAGCGGGTTCCGTTCAAAGATCACCCGCAGCGCCTCCAGGCTTTTCCCGTTTTTGATAAGCCGCAAAATCAGCGGAATATCCTGTCCCAAAGGACAGACCGCTCGGCAGAACGCTCTGTCACAGCCAATGAGTGGAATAGGTCCTTCGGTTTTCTTCGCTTTCACCGCCGGATCGTTCTTATAACGTCCGCTGGCGTAAGCGTCTTTTTCAATGTCCGGCAGATCGGAGGTGAAAATACCGGAGAACTGAGCGTAATCACAGCGGGAAACCTCGTCCGCCGCCTGTTTCAATCTTGCCAGACCGCCGGGGCGTACCCAGTCGGAAACAGCGGTGATAGGCCAGATCCCGGCATTAAAGAGCTTTGTAATCGTATAACGGTCCGCGCCGCCGGAAAAACAGATCCGAAGACCGCCGCCGAAATCGTTGGCAATCTTTTCCGTCAGCGAAAAAGCGATGGGGAAAAGAGCCCGGCCGACCAGACGACCACCGGAAACTCCGGTCTCGTTTTCCACCCGAAGACCGTCGCAGACCTTGACGCCGAACTCCAGACGATAGGAGTCCGCTTTCATCTGAAGACGCAAAAGCGCCGGTTTTAAGTCCTCATAAAGCGCCGACGCGGCGATCCGGTCGGCATCAACTTCCAATTTATCATAACCGTTGATATCCAGAATGCCCCGAAGGGAATAATAACCCAAAAGGTCGGGACTCAGCCGCACAAAGGTATGGAGCCGTTTTTCCTCAATGAGATAAGTGGCGCAAGCCTCGATCTCCTCGGCGGAAAGTCCCTCCTTCGGAACAAACGTGACCGAAGAGGAAACGTTGGGGCTGATATCCGAAAGATAGGTGTTGTCAATGCCGTCCAGTTCGTCCATATGCGCCCTGGCCCAGTTTTCGCATTCCCGCCAGACCGGCGTATATTCGGCGGATTTCAGTCCTTCCAAAAAGGCGTTCATTTTTTCCGATTGAAGATCGGCAAGGTCGCCGCCGACGGACATCTGGAACAAAAAGCCCTCCGGCACACCAAGTTCAAACGCCGTACTCAAAAGCTTGATGGCGTACCAGGCCTTGACGTATTCCCCAAAGGCCTCACCGATGGAAAGCTCGGACGGCGCTTCCGAAGAATAGGAGCAATCGCCGATGGAGGCGCTGGGTTTTTCGCAAACTTCGGCGTCGGGAACGACGGTTTTCAGCTCAAAAAAGCGGGCGCCGGAAAAATAGGCGGCGATAATGCTCTGCGCCGTCTGGGTCAAAGGACCGGCCGCCGGACCGATGGGGTTCTCGATCCGCATTCCGAAGATGGAAAGACGGGGTCTTCCCGCTTTATAAAAATCCCTGACACCGAAAATCGAGCCGTCGGCGGCATATTCCTCCAACAGCTTCGCCATCAGTTTTTCAAAGGAAAGCGGTTTTATTCTTTCGCCCATCTAAGTTCCCTCCGTTTGCGCAGATTACTACAAAATAATTTTATCATCTTTTCTTCGCAATTACAAGCCTTTTAGAAAAGTCCAAAAGCGGCAATAAAGCCTACCGCCATGGAAAGAAGCGCCATCAAAACGCCCACCGTGACATGGACCCGAAGATGCATCACCAAAAGCGCGAAAAATTCCCGGATAAAGCCGTTGGGCCAGAAATACCATTTGGTATCTCCGGCAATTCCCTCGGCGTCCATTCCGACCTGTTGCGCCAGAATGCCGCTTCGGAGCATGTGGTAGTTGGTCGTGGCAAAAGCCACCTTGGCGTTTGGATTTTGTTCCTCGATGATTTTTTTGGAAAAGAACATATTTTCATAGGTGTTCCGGGACTGCTTTTCCGGAAAGACCTCGTCGTTTTCCGCTCCGTGTGCCAGAAGATAGAGCTCCATGGCGGAGCCTTCGCTGATAACTTCGTTGCTTCCTTTTCCACCGGAGGGTACGTATTTGACCGGTTTCCCGGTGGCGATCTCCTGTTCCCAGGCATACCGGATCGCCCGGTTGACCCGTCCTTTCAAAAGCGGCAGAAGTCCTCCTCGTTTGTCGATGGAACAGCCTAATATAATGATATAATCTTTATCATAGGAAGGCACCTGTCGGGCCGCCTTATACCCCATCACCGCCGTTCCGGCGAGAACACACTCGAAATAGCAGAGCATCAGAAGGCAGAACAGCGGAAATGTTGTATTGAGCCAGACCATCCACGCCGTTTTTTCCGCCACCATTCTTTCCAGAAAATCAGAAAGGATATAAATAACGATCGTTCCGCCGATATAAAGAGCTCCCACCAGAACGCTCAGCGCGTTATGAAGACGAAAACCCTCCCGATGGATCAGTTCCAGGTTACTGATCCCCACCAAAACGCAGATCGCCGTCAGAATAAAAACCGCGTAATAGGAAAACTGCCGGGGAAAGGCGACGATGGATTCATAGATATGCCGGGCCGAAAGATCCCCGCTCCAGAAATCTTCGAGTCTTGCCACAGCCAGGGCCACCGTCATGGTCGAAAGGAAAAGGATCCCGCCGATCAGCATGATGTTTTTATAAGAATACAGAGTCCTTCGGAACGATTTTTTCAACTCCAACCCAAAAAGGGCAAGAGAACACAGTAAAATCCAAAAAATCGAAAGAAAAATGGCCCGAGGCAAAAACGCCCGGTTTCCTCCGACAAAAAAGAACGGGATCGCCGCCGGAAGAAACGCCAACAAATAAAGTCCTTTCCCTTGAATGTTCCTCATCCTATCACTCCAAACCGTTTCGAGCTTTTTCCATAGTACCATTTTCCCGCTCCGAATGCAACATTTCCTCCACTTGGGCATAAAAACCGGTCGGAGAGCGTTTTTCTCCGACCGGTTTCTTTCTTACTCCATTTCCGTTCGAAGCGTGAACGCCTCGGGCAGATCCGTGATCGCCGTTTTCAAAAACTCCGGATAAAAATAGAGTTCTTTCAGTTTCTCAAACGGAAGCCATTCAAAAATATGGCTGTGTTTTTCCTCCGTACCCAAAAAACTTTGTCCCCGGGAGAACAAATCGGACTTCGTCACGTCCATCAGAAAATAAAAGCCGAGTTCATGGTACCGAAGATGATCGACGTCCTCGGTAAAAAACGCCTGGTTGAGCCAAAGGGGTCGCTCTATCTTCGTCTCGATGTCCAATTCCTCCGAAAGCTCCCGCAGAACGGCGTTTTCAGCGGTTTCTCCCATCTGAACACGACCGCCGGGAAGATAATAATAGGGCGATCGCTCGTCACGCATGGCCAGAATTTTTCCCTCATGAAGAATCACGGCGCACGCCCGAACGTTCAGTTTTCCCTCTTCGGTAACAAACGAAAGATCCATGCTCATTGACCCCACCCGTGCTTTTCGATATGCTCAAAGTCGCCATTCAAACAGTAATAAACGGCGTTTTCGTTTTTTGAATAGACAAAGGAGACCTTCGTTCCCCATTGTCCCTCCTGTTTGACATTTTCCAGAAGTTTCATCCCGTCCATCGCGGAAAACGAAGCCGGGCTGTTTTTCAAAATTTCTTCGGCTTTGTCATAGCGGTCCTTTCCGTAAAACGGGTTGCTGTAATCGGAAAGCTCTTCGAGCAGCGGAAAGTTAGCAATCACCGCATAGTCTTCGACGATCTCACGATACCCCAGACCCGGTTCCACCAAAAGCGTCCGTCCGTTTTCATCGCCGATGAGGGAATGCATGGAACCGCCGGGCACGTTGACCAGCGTCTTATTTTGAACGATAGCGAGAACGTCGTCAAAGGAATACTGTCCTCTCAGGTAGCGGTTGGTCAGAAGGTCGATCCGCTCCCGCTTTTTTCCCTTTTCCGGCAAAAAATCGTTCCCGTTCATGTAAGGCAGATTGGAAAACCGGCCATGACGGTTGACACCGTGCGTGTAGTAAAGGGTCGAGCCCACCTTAATCCCTACGGTAAAGATATCTTTCGTCTTATATAGCCCGAAATTCCAGACCGCCGGATCGATATCAAGGTTGAACCCGTAAAGCAGGTCGTCCCCTTTTTTCATAAAACCTGTGCACATATTATTTTTTATCCTTTACAAAAAATGAGGCGATAAGAGATCCCACCATCAAAACGGCATAGAGGGCGTAGCAGATTCGCCACCAGTAGGCGTCAAAGGCGAAATCCCCGATATAGATCGTTCGTCCCAGTCCCGGGTTGCTCAGCGCGCAAAAGACGAAAATGACGGCAATAACGAACATTCCAAGGCTTATGAGCCGTAAAATCGTTTGCTTACTCATGGTTTTTCGCCGCTTCTTCCCGCTCCAACGCCAATTCCGCCGCTGTGACGGTATTTTTCATCAGCATCGCCACCGTCATTGGACCAACGCCGCCGGGAACCGGCGTAATGGCCGCCGCTTTCGGCTCGACTTCGGCAAATTCCACGTCGCCGCAGAGCTTGCCGTTTTCGTCATGGTTGATACCGACGTCCACCACAACAGCGCCCTCTTTCACCATGTCGCCGGTGATAAAATGAGGTTTGCCGACAGCGGAAACCAGAATGTCCGCCCGTGAGGTATGAAAACGAAGATCGGACGTGCCTCGGTGACAGACCGTCACCGTGCCGCCGGAATGCATAAGCATAATCGCCATGGGTTTGCCGACAATGTCGCTCCGTCCAACGACGACGCACTCTTTTCCGGCGATGTCAATGCCGTTACGAAACAGCAGTTCGATGACGCCGGCCGGGGTACAGGGAAGAAAATGATAGTCTCCCCGAAGCAGAAGCCCCGTATTGATGGGGTGAAAAGCGTCCACGTCTTTTTCCGGCGGGATGCATAGAAGCGCTTTTTCGGCGTCCAGATGGGCCGGAATGGGCATCTGGAGCAGAATTCCGTCAATATCCCGTCGCTCGGCCAGAGAATTCAGAATAAACTCCAGACTTTCCTGCCGGATATCGGCGCCGAGCGTATAAATTTCGCTGGCGATTCCGACTTCCTCACAGGCTTTCTGTTTATTGCGGACGTAGATTTTGGAGGCCGGGTCGTCACCGACCAGAACCACCGCCAAAGCCGGGCGTTTTTTCTTTTCCGCCACCATTTTTTCCACTTTGGCCTTCATTTCCGCCCGAACGTCCGAAGCGATCTTTTTTCCGTCAATGATCAATGCCAACGTCTTCACCCTCTTCTCTGTCGTCGTTTTCTGCTTCTGTTTTTTCCGGAACGATCTCTTCCGGTTCCAAAACCGTCTCCGTTTTTTCAGTCGCCATATCCCGCCAAAGGGGTTTTCTTTCCCCTTCGGGAAGCTTCCGAAGCCGACGGTCTATCATAATAAGGGCACCAAAAGCGAAGATCGCCATCAAAGCGCCCAAAAGCTGGGAGACACGGAACGAACCGAGCATCAGGCTGTCCGTCCGAAGTCCCTCGATCCAGGCTCTTCCCAATCCGTTCCAACCGATATAAAAGAGGATCATTTCGCCGTCGAAGACCCGTTTTTTCATGAAAAGGCAGAAGAGCAGAAGTCCGATCCCGCACCAGATCGACTCATAAAGGAAGGTCGGATGCACCGGAAGAAGCGGCGAAACCTCCGCTCCCATTTCCTCCGCCGTATGGCTCAGAATATAACGAACGATGTTCTGGCTGGTCATGCCCCACGGAAGGGTGGTGTTGCAGCCAAAAGCCTCGCTGTTGACAAAGTTGCCCCAACGACCGATCCCCTGTCCGATAAGCACCGCTCCACCGGCCAGATCGAGGAACGGAAGTACTTTTGTCTTGAAGATTTTGCAGCCGAGCCAGATACCCAAAATGCCACCGATGACGCCGCCATAGAACCCAAGACCACCGCCCCGGATATTGAAGATCTCAATGGGGTTGTCCTCATAAAGCTCTTTCCATTTGAAAATGACGAAATAAGCTCTCGCGCCGACGATTCCAAGGATCATGGTGATAAAAATGACGTCCAGCGACTTGTCGGGATCCAGTCCGAACTGCGGACCGTTTTTTTCAAAGAACCAGACCGCCAAAAGAAAACCGGTGGCGATCAGAATGGCGTACCAGTAAATATCAATGCTTCCCAAAGAGAAAGCCACCCGGTTGATGGAAAATTCCCACCCAAGACCGGGAAAAGAAATCACGTCCGACATAATGTCCTCCTTTTGTCAAGGTTTTACGATGGAAAGCACCGCGTTCTTCGTCGAATAGGTCCGGCGGACACGCTCCATCACCTTTTCCAGTGTAGCCTCTGCCACCTCGTCAATGAGGTCATAAAGGGAAACGTCCGGGAAATGGCCGTTCAGAAGCGCTATGGCAACGCCTTCCACCCGCTCGGTGGAACGGATATACCGTCCATAGACGGAACGCTGCGCCATAGCGAACGCCTCAGCGGAAAGTCCGTTTTCCAAAGCGTCGGCCACCGTTTTTTTCACTTCCTCAAAGACCTTTTCCGGTTCCCGGGATTCCCCGCTCAGCAAAAGAGCGCTGTAATCGTACCCGCTGAAAACCTCGCTGCCAAAGGTCGCGTTGATGACGCCTTCGTCATAAAATTTCCGATAAAACGGCGAATAGTCATCAAAAAGCGCCTCAAGGAAAATTTCATCGAGCACACCGCCGCGGTAGTTTTCCGCTTCGGTGCCCGTTTTTCCTTTGAAGCCGACATAGAATTGCGGCGTCGAGACCGGAAGGTGGAATTCCACCTTTTCCGTTACGATCTCCTCCGGTTCTTCACAGCTTCCCTTCTCCAGATAGAACGGCTTTGCCGGTTCCAGTACCTTGTCGGCGACCTCGATGGCTTCGTCCACGTCGAAATTTCCGGCGACAGTCAGAACCATGTTGTGAAGATTATAGAACGTGCGATAACAGCCATACAGAAGATCCGCCGTAATATGGGAGATGGACTCCTGCGTTCCGGAGATATTGATCCGGACCGGGTTTTTATGATACATGGCACAAAGAGCGCCGAAAAATGCTTTCCAATCCGGTGAATCGTCATACATCCGGATCTCCTGCCCGATGATGCCCTGCTCTTTGGCAACGGTCTCCTCGGTAAAATAAGGGTGCGTCACAAAATCGAGCAGGATCTCAAGGCTCTCCTTAAAATTTTCGGTGCAGGAAAAGTAATACATGGTGCGGTCAAAACCGGTGGAGGCGTTGGCGTCGGCGCCGGTGGACGCGTACCGTTCAAAAGCGGAACACTCCTCGCTTTCAAAAAGCTTATGTTCCAAAAAGTGGGCGATGCCCTCCGGGAGCTTCTCGAAATCGCCGGATTCGCTGCGTTTGATGAAAGTATCAATGGAGCCGTAGGCCGTTCCGAAAACGGCAAAGGCCGAATGAAAGCCCTCCATCGGCGCCAGAAGAAGCGTCAGCCCGGAAGGATGCCGGTAGCGGTAATAGCCGTTACCAAGACGCTTACTTTCGATGCGTTCCAATCCCTCTCTCATGGCTTTTCCACTCCTTTCAGAAAATAGACCGTCGAAAGACTGGCCTTTTTCGCGATGGCGACAACCTCCTCGGCCGTGATCTCGTTGACTTCCAGCCGATCCTCCTCCGGCGTGACGGCTTCCTCATCCAGAATACCGCCGAGGTACCAACCCTCGGTGCCGCCAAGGGAATCGGTGACGGAGGAAAGGCCGTTGTTCATAATGAGCTTCGTCTGTTCCAGTTCTGTGTCAGTAAAATCGCCGTTTTGCATGGCGGCAAGCTGCCGCAGAATTTCGTCCTGAGCCTCTTTACGGCTCTCAAACTCAATGCCGCAATCCACTAAAAGAATGCCGGCCCGTTCAAAGCTCGAGGAAACGTAGTAGCAAAGGCTTTTTTTCTCCCGCACGTTCATAAAGAGCTTGGAAAAAGGCGTTCCGCCGTAAAGAGCGGAAAACACCCTCGCGGCGTTGCGTTCCCGAACGTCGGTCGGAGCACCCATCCGAAAGGCCATGACCAGTTTTCCCTGGGTCACGTCCATCTCCTCGGTGGCTTCCTTATAGTCCGTATAGGCGATGGGCTTCGCCCGCTCGTGTTTTTCCGGTTCCCTCTCCAACCGGGCGATGCGCTCGGCAAAGATTGTCTCCATCGGTGTCGGATCGCCGGGACCGGTAAACATGATCTCGATCCGGGAGGTCTTCACAAGATTTCTCCAGGCGGCGGCGACTTCGTCTCCGGTCAGTTTTTCCGCCTGTTCCACCGTGCCGTAGCGTTTGATCCCGAAAGCCTCTCCCTCAAACGCCATGGAAAGAGCCTTGCCGATGGCATAGACCCGCTTTTCGTTGAGATCGCTTTGGATCGTGTCAATAAGATACTCCCGTTCCCGTTCAAAATCCAAAGCCGGGAAAAGCCCGTTTTCGTCCAGATTCGGTTCAAAGGCGATGTCGGCCAAAAGCTCTGCCGCCGTTTCGACCATTTTTTCGCCGCCAATGGCATAGCGGTCATCCAGAAACTGAACCGTCAGCTTGATGACCTGCAGATCGCCGTGTTTGGAAGCGTCGGTATCCAAGATGGCACCATAAAGTCCCGCCAGTTTTTTATTGAGTTCGGTGAAATCGGGACAGCTTTTGCACCCCTTCCGAAGAAGGAAGGACACCAAAGCGTTGGCGCTCGCCGTCTCCTGACGAAGAGGCGTCACCATGCAAAGGGTGATCCGATCGGATTTGAATTTTTCATCCTTGATGACGCTGAACCCGACAGCCTCACCGATTTCCTTTCGGAGTAATTTTTCTGCCATATTGTTTCTCCTTTTATGGAAAAGCGACCGAAAGCCGCCTTATTTCATGTGAACGTCCACCTGCGGGAACGCGAATTCAATGCCTTCCTCATCAAAACGTTTTTTGACCGTGGCGTTAAGCTTATAAAGAAGGTCATCGTGATTTTTCCAAAGAACGAAAATCTTGCAGAGAATATTGACGGAGCTGTCCGCCAACTCTCCGACCACGATCTCCGGCTCTTTATAGTGTTCCACTCGGGGTTCATCCTTAATCGCGTCCTGAATGATCGCAATGGCTTTCTCAAAATCCGCTCCGTAAGTGATGGTATAAGTCACCTCAAGGCGCATCGCGCCGAGGCTGTTATAGTTGATAATGGTTTTGGAAGCGACCACGTCGTTGGGAATAATGACTTCTTTGCGGTTTTTGGGGGCAATATGGGTCTGCACCAGACCGATCTCCGTCACGTAGCCCTTGATGTTTTCCGACGGGATCTCGATAAAATCCCCCAACTTAAAGGGTCTCGTGATCAAAAGCATCACACCCGCCGCCACCAAAGCCAGGTCATCTTTCAGCGAAATGACGACCGCCACGGAAAGCGCCGCCAAAAGCACCAGCGAAACGCCAAGCGTCACACCGACCGGAATACCGATCAGTGCCGCCGCCGTCAGAAAAAAGACAAAGCAGGAACCGATCCGCACCGATTTTCCGGCGATGGACGCCGGAATATCCTGTTTTGTGAGCGCCGTGATCCGTTCCGTTGTCTTTTTTCCAAGCCATTTGCTGATAAACCAACCGGCGATCAACAAAATAAGGGCGCCGAAAATGGACAGAAAGCCGACCTGCATGCCTTCCGCGCTCTGTTCCAACCGGTTCAGAATTTCCTCCGTCTGTTCCTCTGTCAGTTTCATCAAAATCACCGTTCTCTCTTTACTGTTCCTCTTTTTTCAGTTTCGCGAAATTGGCCATCAGTTTTTTGGTTCCCGCCTTGTCAAAAGCGATCTCCAAAAGGGTATCGCCGGAAAGGGCCAACGCGCTGAGCACCGTTCCTCTTCCGAAAACTTTGTGGATCACCACATCTCCGGGACGGTAAACCGTCGTCTCCGTCTCCGGCGCTTTAGTGAAGCTCATTTCCGAGCGGACACGACCTCTATCGTCCTCCTCAAAATGATAGCTTACGTTAAGTTTTTGCCGCTGTGTTTCATCGGTAAAGTCCTTATATTCCTCCGGAATTTCCTCCACGAAACGGGAAACCCGGTTGTGGCTCGTCTGTCCGAAGATCATCCGGCTGGCCGCCGCCGTAAGATACAGGTTTTTTTTCGCTCTTGTGATGCCGACGTAAGCAAGCCGCCGTTCCTCTTCCATTTCGCTCATATCATAAATGGCGCTCATACCCGGGAAAACGCTTTCTTCCATTCCCACAACAAAGACGTTCGGGAATTCCAGTCCCTTGGCGGAATGGAGCGTCATCAAAAGCACGGAATCGCTTTCCTCCAACCGGTCCAAATCGGTATAAAGCGCCACTTCCTCCAAAAATCCCGCCAGTTCCGGCGCTTCGGCGGCTTCCTCATATTTGACCATGTTCGTTTTCAGTTCGCCGATGTTTTCGATCCGAATTTCTCCCTCGGAGCCAAGCGCCTGGAGCATGGCCATATAACCGGTCTTTTCGACCAATTCGTCAAAAAACGCTCCGGCGTCAAAGGTTTCCGCTTCTTCGGCCAGTTCCCGGATCATGGCGGTGAACTTCATGAGCACCGGCGCCCGTCTCACCAGATCGGCGTATTCATCGGCGTGCTCAAAAATTTCAAAGAGGGAAAGTCCCGTCGCGTCGGCAATATGCTCAGCGGCGGCGATGGTCGTCTCTCCGATCCCCCGTTTCGGCTCGTTGATGATCCGCTCGAGCCGCAGATTATCCGCCGGGTTCGTCACCACGGCCATATAGGCCAGAAGATCCTTGACCTCTTTGCGGTCATAGAATTTGAGGCCGCCGACTATCTTGTAGGGGATCCCCGCCCGAAGGAACGCCTTTTCCACGCTGTTCGACTGGGCGTGCATCCGGTAGAGTACGGCGAAATCGCTATACCGTTCCCCTTTTCCGACACCATCCAGAATGGTATCCGCCAGAAAAGCCGCCTCCGCGTCCTCGTCAAAGCAGCGCCGCACCGTCAGCCTGTCGCCGTCACCGTTGGCGGTCCAAAGGTTTTTCCCTTTTCGCTCGGTGTTGTGCATAATGACTTCGTTGGCCGCCGAAAGAATGTTCTGCGTCGAGCGATAGTTCTGCTCCAACCGCACCACTTTGGCGCCAGGAAACTGGCGCTCAAAGGACAGAATATTTTCGATGGTCGCCCCGCGGAACTTGTAAATGGACTGGTCGTCGTCGCCGACGACGCAGAGGTTCTTATTTTTAGCCGCCAGCATCGCCACCAGCCGGTACTGCACGTGGTTGGTATCCTGATACTCGTCCACCATAATGTACTGCCAACGATCCTGATAGAAATTCAGCACCTCCGGCGCCTCCTGGAAAAGCCGCACCGTTTCGCAAAGCAGGTCGTCAAAATCCAGCGCCCCGGCTTCTTTCAGCTCTTTCTGATAGGCTTTATAGACCCGCCCGATAATTTTTGCCCGGTAATCGCCGTTTCCTTCGGCGCTGGCAAGAAAATCCGCCGGCGATTCCAACCGCTCTTTGGCGTGGCTGATAGAGGCCGCCACCGCCTTCGGCGGGCACTGTTTTTCCTCGATGCCAAGCGCCTTGAGGCACTTTTTCACGACCCGAAGGCTGTCGTCGGCGTCATAAATCGTAAAGCTTTTCGGAAGACCGATGGCTTCGCCGCTTCGCCGAAGGATCCGCACGCACATGCTGTGGAAAGTCGAGGCGAAAACGTCCGCCGCCTCGGTCCCCAGCTGATCGACCAACCGGTTTTTCAGTTCGTCAGCGGCCTTGTTGGTAAACGTGATGGCCAGAATGTTCCAGGGGCGCACACCGGTCTCAATAAGCCTCGCCACCCGGGAAATGAGCACCGTCGTCTTGCCGGAACCGGCTCCGGCCAACACCAGAAGCGGCCCGTCCTTATGAAAAACCGCCTCCAACTGGCGCTCGTTCAAAGATTGATAAGAAAAAGCCATTTTGCCCTCCGCATAGAATAATCTAATGATATCATACCATATTCTGTCCTTTTCTGCAACCGGTCCGCCCGATAAAAAAAGCTCCCGCCGAGCGGGAGCTTTTTCAATCTTCCAGAATATAATTCTGCTCTTTCAGTTTGGAAAGGAAGGCCAGAAGTCCGGGCCGGACCTCCTCCTCGGAAACCCCAAAGTCCTCCGAAGCCCTTTTCGCCATGGCGTTCACCTCGCACCCTTCCTCCAGAAGGCCCCAGTAATAAGCGCCTCCGGCGTTGATCCGCTTGACCGTGGGGCAGAATTTCCGTGCCTCCATCGTCGCGACCAAAAGGTCCGTTCCGCAGACGTCTTCCAGAAAAATTCCGGGACGAATATGGTATTTCATGGCGTTCCCTCCTCGTATTTCCGTAACGTTTCGTGGCAAAGCGCCGCCGAAGCCTCGTCGCCGCGGTTTTTCAGAAACCACACCGGCACCGACCGCAGCAGCTTTTCCTCCATCACGCAGGCGCTGTCGAGGTCCTCCCTGCCTTCGGCGCAAAAAAGGATCTGCCCGAAAATCGGTTCCACCGCCTCCTGTTCCGAAAGACGGCGGATCGAGTTTTCCCTATCCTGCGCCAGATAGATGATCCCGCCAAGCTTCGCCGAAAGGGAGCTTCCCAAAAACTCTTTTCCCCGCCAAGGCGTCGGGCATACGGTGAACGAACCGTCCCCGTTTTCCGAAAGCACCGGCTTGTCGCCGTTGAGGATCGTCACCTCGTCGCCGTAAAGCAAGTTCCAGAAAAGAAACTGCGTCGTTTTTCCCGTTCCCGGCGGTGCCGTCAAAATCCAGGCCTCTCCCCGCCAAAGGAACGCCGCTCCGTGAAACACCATCCGGTTTCGGGGCAAAAGGGCGCTTCCGCATTTCGTCGCGAACCAAAGGAATTCCTTTTCCGAATTCTCCGGCTCCATCGGGAGCGAAAGGGTCGCCACCGGCTCCTCCTCCGTCGCAAACGGCGAAAAACCGCTGTGCTCAAAGCGGCACAGAAGCCGAAGCGGCACCCCGCCGAGGTCCATTTGATAACTGTACTGTTCCATTTTTCCTTCCGAAACAAAGAGGGCGGTTTTGGCCGCCCTTTTTGTTGTGCTCAATTATTGATAGTCAATGACGTTTCCGCCTTCGACAACGGCAACACGTCCGTCGGTCAGCGGGACGTAGATCGGGCCGACGCTCTGTAAATTCCATTCACCGGTCGAATCCACTTCGTCTCCGCCGATACTGCCGCCACCGTTAACTCCATCGCCGAACAAAGGAGAACCGAAGTCCGGCTTGATAAGATCTTTGATCTCTCTGATTTTTGTCATAAGGCTTCACCTCATTCCATAACCTGGAGTCCTGCCGCATAGAAGACGACGGTCTTCGCGAGGCCGAGGACTCTCGTTCCGTCGAGAGTGACATAGTAAGGAACCATCGTAACGATTGCTCCCTCTTCCACATTCTTCGCTTTAATATCCTGACTGAACAGTTTCGTGCCCGTCAGAAGATTATCGCCAAAGAGAGTGGAGGATTTAACGCCATTGATAGCCGAGGAAACTTTGCTGATCGGATAGACGGTCATTTCATCGTTGATCGTGATTTCAAAACCGAACTCACGATAGTTGGCAAGACCATCCGTAGCGGAAACAACGGTAAATTTCTCAAGCTGATTCTTCTTAACCGTGCTGATAACAGCGACTTTGAAATAATTCTCCGGGAGATATTTTCCGTAAACGGTCATGCTTTCCTGAACGTCGGAGAAATCAGCCGGCGTGGTATAGGCTTCGTCCGCGAACCAGCCGACGAACCGCATTCCGGCGACTTCCGGAATTTCAAGAGCGCCTTCGCAGTTACCGGCTTCGACCTCGGTCTTATATTCGGTACCGTCAACAACGGCGGTGATCACAAGGCCTTCTTCGCTGATCGGCTCTTCCACGATCGTTTCTTCCTCAAGCTCTTTCGGCGGGTTGATGGCAAAGAAGGATTTCAGCATCATTCTGGGAGCGACGGCGCTAACAATCGTTCCGCCAATGCTCATCGTCCGGCTTCCAACCGTTCTGGGATCTCCTACCGTTACAGAAGTGGAATTGTTCGCTTGGACGTCAATATCCCGTTCGGTCGTACCGGTTACAAGAACGCCATCTGCCGTGATGAAATACGGAACGAAGGTGAACGTATCGCCATCCATATAATCCTCTTTGACCGTATCAAAATCATCATGGTTTTCAAAATGAATAGCTCCGAGGTAATCGTGGTTGCCTTCGGCACCGACAACTTTGCTCGTGCTGAAAACGTTGGCCGGCGTATAGGTCTGTTTCAGAACTTCGTTCTGATACATACGAAGTTCATCATAAAGAGCGCTGTTAGACATCTGTTTGTCTTCTCCGGTCTCACCGCTTGCGCTTTCAACCGTTTCGACTAAACCGGCCATCTGCCAGGCGTCTTCAATATCGCCAATTTCTTTATCAACGAGGAATCCGTAGCCGGTATAGAACGACAGATCTTCATCCTCAAAATTGGTGCCCGCGCCATCAATGGCCGTCACCAGATAGTGGTGGACCAAATTGTCCTTTCCTTCTTTCTTAGAAGGACGGACGGAAAGGATCTTCGGCATCAGATAATCGTCATCGACCTCACGGAGGTAATAGACGCCGTCTGCTTCGACCTCAAGTTCGGTACCGACACCGCCCGTATAAGGAACGGCGAAGGTTTCATCCTCGGCAAGACCGCCGTAGAGGTAACCCTCATAGACTTTCTTGGTGATATCGTAACCGTTTTCGGCGATCTCATCGGTGAAATCGATCGTCTCGGAAGTACCGTCGGAAGAGTGAACGATCGTGAAGGTCGGCGTAACAACCTCCGTATAATAGAAGATGATCACGTTATCTTCCGGATTGGTGGAATACTGGACCTCAAGATGTTTTTCCTTTTCATCATAGGTATAACCGGAAATATCCAAAGCGTTTTCCGTGACGTAGCTGAAACGGTTTTCGCCACGGATTTCGTCATTCGCCAATTTCGTACCGTCATCCGCGCTGATGTATTTTACCGTGTAAGGAACCGCAACGGCCTGCACGTACTCGAAAGTATAGACCGCCTGGCCGCTGGAAAGGTTGACGGCAATACTGGTCGCAAGCGGGAAGCAACCTTGCTGATAATCGCTGTACAAATCGTTGCCGGTCTTGGCGTAAGCGACAAAGCTCTCGTTCGTCGTTCCGGTGGTCGGATCAGCGACTGCCGTATCCGTACCCTGTAATACGTACCGGATCGTATAGTCGATTACGTCCGCGGCTTTCCATTTCGGATAGACGCTGATATCTCTGTAAATGGTGGTCTTTTCCGGATCGAAAGGCTTTTCGTTTCCGTTTTCGTCCCGATAGAACCAACCGATCGCAATAAAGCCTTCATCCGCCGTAGGATCATTATCCGGATTCTGCGCGTAGCCTCCGTAAGAAACCGACTGTTTGCCGAGAAGGCCGTTCTGTCCTACCGTTTCATTTTCCAGATCCGCCGCGAGCAGATCCTTTTCGGTATTATAGAATCTTACAGTAAAGCCATCGGCTTTGGTCCATTTGGCGAAAAGCTGCATGTTTTCCGCCGGCATGGTCGTGTTCACGAAATCGAACGCGTTCGTAAAGTCAGGGTCCGTGTACCAACCGGCGAAGGTATAGGCGCCAACCGGAAGGTTGGACGGATAATCCGGCGTGAAGTTATAGGCTTTGCCGGTCAATTCGTCCACCCCGTTCAGCGGATCTTTATATTTTGCTTTCAGAGTAAACAGGGGTTCCGCTTCGTTCTTGTAGGTAATGGTAAACTCTTGTCTGGTGTAGAAGAACGTGTAGTTTTGGCTTATAGTAACACCTTCCGGAACGCCGGGAGAAGAGTCTCCGCTGTTTTGATCCCCATGCGAATAATAATTTCCCAAACGGTCAGTATAGCTGTTTCCTTTACCGATATATATATATCCGGGGAAATCTCTGTGATTCAAAGTAGAGTTATTGCCGGCAAAAGGAACGATCTGCATATCGATCAGTTCGCCTTTGGAATCTTCTTCCGTGGAGGAAACGTCCCGATAACGCAAAGCCGTCATGTAACTGGCCGTATCATAGGTGACGTAATAGGTGGTTACATAATCCGGATCACCCAAATGAGCCTGATTCAGCAACGTCGCGTTGATGACGTACTGGTCCGTGATCGTTTCGTTGATACTGTTTTGAGAACTATACACACATTTGAAGTTTTTCCCATCGACCTGCGGTTCTATTGTAGCTCTTTTCGGCCAGATAGCATTGACGTCCTGACCGAATCTGACATCAATGGTATATTTGTCATAATATGTCGTTCCATTGATGGTGATGGACGGTACCGCGTCACCCTTCGTTACGTCCACTAAAGCATTAGCGTAGCGAGTGTAATATTTTGCCGGAGTGTCTTCATAGTGGCCTTCTGTTGCCTCATGATATTCGCCCTGTTCATAATGGCCTTCCTCCGTTTTGACATTCGTCAGATATTTCTGCCATACGTATCCGGTATAGGTATAGGGGTCACCGTATTCGGTATTGGAAGCCTTATGCTTATAACCCGAAACTTCGACTAATGCGAGTTCATTCAATGTGCCTACCGGAGGATGCGGTACCGGAATATTCTGCTCAAGGACCTTCACTTTCGTTGTATTGTACAACGGAACATAGTGATTGGAACCGCCGCCGTTTGAGTTCAATTCACCATAATGATAATTGCCGCCCCAAACGTTGCCTACAAGGGGGGTCATATAGTTTGCGCTGGTAGCACTGCTCCACCAAATGTCCGGGAGATGATATCCGCTGGCTGTATAAGTTGCCGAATAAAGCGGCGTATAAGCAGCAACCTGACCAGTCGGCTGATTAACCGCTACGATCGTGCCGGAACTCGCGTTGGCACCGGTAATACCGCCGATTTCACCATAGGTACCACCTTCAACCCAAACTTGATCATAGTAGGCTTCTTTGCCTTCAACCCACTCATGTTTAGCCGGTGTACCGATCATAAACTCGATGGTATAGACTTCCCGGTCATAATAGACGTTGACAACGGAGGTACCATCGGCGTTGATGGTAACGTTCTGGTCTGCGTGGCTGAACGTGAAATACGTGTTTACGTCACCGGCGCCGGAAACGGAGCTCGGGAATCCGCCGGATCTCGCGGTTCCGTTGACGCTGGTACCGCTGGACGCCTGTTTCTGTTCGGACCAGAAGAACGTATAGTTATCATCGTTCGCGTTCTGGATCCAGTAGTTGACCGTATAGGTGGCGGTCGCTACTGCCGTCCACTGTGCCGTATAGGTCGTATCTTCCGCCGGCATCGTTGCCGGAACAGACGGAGACCAGCCATTGAAAATATAACCGGGACAGATCGGCGTACCGACGGAAACCGTCGCGCCATAGCGGTCATAGATATTATCGACGCCGAAACCGCCTTCGCCAAGGTTGAAAATCATCTGGTAGCAGTTTCTGTCATAATAGAAGGAAGCGACCGAATTGCCGTCCGAGGCAGCCGAAGCCGGAATATCACTGGAAGCCAGCGAAAAACCGGTATAGGTTTTTGCCGCGGGGGTCGTCTGCGCGAGTTCCGTTTCCGCAAGCGTATAGCCGTTATCGTTCAGGTTCTGCTGATAATGCAAAACCGTATAGGTATTGGCCGTACCCGCAACATTCTTATAAACAACGTGGATCTCGATGTCCGTCTGAACGTTTGTCAGAGCGAAACGCAGTTGATTTCCGTTGCGGGTCACGCCTTCCGGAAGATTGATCGACTTGATTACTTTGTCGTCAAAACTCGGAAGCGTATGAGAACCCGAATAATCGTTGCCCTGGTTAAGCGAAGCGACATAACTGGTCGCCATAACGCTTGCTCCGCTTTCGTCTTCATAATAGACCACGACGGAGACCTGCGGCGGAGCTTCTTCTGCCAGAGCGGTGACCGGGACGATGCCGACGATCATCAGAACGGCAAGCAGAAGCGCCAATGTTTTTTTCAAATGCTTCATCTTGTTTCTCCTTTCACGTAAGGAAATCTGCAGGGGGTTTTCCCCCATATAAGGTGTTTTCTAACATATAAAAAGAAAACCCCATTTATACTTTTTTAGTATAGCACAAGGGTTTTTCCATTTCAAGCATTTTTTGGGGATTTTCCTCAATTTTTTCTCCTGTTTTTTGTCGTTTTTTTGCGGTTTTTTCGCTTTTCGAAAGGGCGCTTCCGGGCGAAGCCGTGACGGAGAGGTAATATCCGCGATCGGCTATAAAAAACTGTCATTGCGAGGAGCGCCGCAGGCGCGACGCGGCAATCTTTATCCCCGACGATGGGAATAAAAAGATTCCCACGGTCACTTCGTTCCCTCGGAATGACAGAGGTCGGAAATTTATTTTTTCTCTCCGCCGAGGGAGAAAAAAATTGACCCCCTTTACCAAGGGGGCCACGAAAAGCTGTTTTCTTTATTTTCCCGTCGAACCGAAGCCGCCGGTTCCCCGTTCCGTCTCCGGAAGGGTCTCCGCCTCCAAAAACTCGACCATCGCCACCGGCATGATCGCCATCTGGGCGATCCGGTCGCCGGGGTTCACGGTATAGCTTTCTTTCGAGCTGTTATGAAGCCCGACGCAGACTTCGCCGCGGTAATCGGCATCGATGACGCCGACGCCGTTGGAAAGGGCGATGCCGTGCTTGATCCCAAGACCGCTTCGGGCAAAAAGGAACGCCCCAAAGCCGGACGGCGCCGCCAGAGCGATCCCCGTCGGGATCAGCGCCGAATCGCCGGGACCGATGGTGACCGGTTCCTCAACGCAGGCGGTAAGATCCACCGCCGCCGAATCTTCGGTGGCCCGTTTCGGGATCACGGCGTTTTCCCGAACCTTTTTGACCAGTACCTTATCTTCCATACTGATGACGGAGGATGTCCAGTTCCTTCTGGAGTTTTTCGGCGCGGCGGCTGGCTTCGTCCGCTTCCATCCGGGCTTTGGCCGTATCGCCAAGGTATTCTTTCAGCTGCGAACGGATATGGTCGGCGTTGTCGTGTTCTTTTTTGTATTCGTCCAGATACGAAATGGCGCAGAGCACCAGCGCGTCATTGAGCGAAAGGGCGCTGTTGCGGTCCATCAGTTCGCCGATGTCCCCGCTCAGCTCTTTGGCAAGATCGTGAACGTGGCCCTCCGGCTCCGTGGTGGAAAGCGTATAACTGCTTCCGGCGATATCTATTTTCACTTTTTTCGGTGCGTCCATCTTCAATTTCCTCCCCTTTTCCGACCAAATGTCGGAAGATTCTGCTTTGTTTTTATTATATCGCTTTTTTTCCGGTTCCGCAACGATTTTCCGGAAAACTTTTTGCGTCTTTTTCATAAAATGAAAGAAAAACAGAACGGGGAGGATTTTTCCATGACGTTATACGAAATCCCTTATGACCGTGCCGCCGCTGTCGCCTACGCTGACCGCTGGGCCTATTTCCGGAACCCGGAATTTTTCGATTTCAGCGAGCTTGGCGGCGACTGCACCTCTTTCGCCAGTCAATGCCTTTTAGCCGGCGGCGCGGTGATGAATTTCACCCCGACCTTCGGGTGGTATTACATCAATCTCGGCGACCGGGCTCCCGCCTGGACCGGCGTCAAATATCTTTATAACTTTCTGGTGAACAACACCGGCGTCGGCCCTTACGGGCACGAAGCCGACCTTTCGGAAGTCCTGCCCGGCGACCTTGTCCAGCTGATTTTAGATGAGGATGACTGGCAGCACACGCCCGTCGTCACCGGCCTTGCCGGTGACGAACCGTCTTTGGACGGCGTTCTGGTCGCCGCTCATTCCTACGACTGCAACTGCCGCCCGCTCACCAGTTACCCGATCCGGTCCGTCCGCTTCCTCCATATCGACGGCGTGCGTTCTTTTTGCCCGGAGGGAAGCGGCGGCCTTTGCAACTTTGAAAATTGAACTTGCAAAACCCGTATGGATATGTTATATTGAGGTATATACTATTTTTACGAGGTGATCACCATGAAAAGAACGGAGCTGAGGCTCATTTTTGCCTCTCCGGAACAGTATGCCGATCAGCCGGTCAAAATCTGCGGCTGGCTTCGTACGTCCCGAAACTCCAAATCGGTTGGCTTTATTGAACTCAATGACGGAACCTGCTTCACGAATATCCAGGTCGTTTACGAGGAAGAAAAAGTCAATAATTTCAAGGAGATCACGAAGCTGAACGTCGGTTCCGCGGTCTCCGTCACCGGACAGATCCTTCTTACCCCCGACGCCAAACAGCCGTTTGAGATGCACGCCGACGAGATCGTGATCGAGGGCGAATCCACCCCGGACTATCCGCTTCAGAAAAAGCGCCACAGCCTGGAGTACCTTCGCACCATCGCCCATCTTCGTCCCCGGACGAACACCTTCTCCGCCGCTTTCCGTGTAAGAAGCGCCGCCGCGTTCGCCATTCACCAGTTCTTCCAGAGCCGGGGGTTTGTCTATGTCCACACCCCGCTCATCACCGGTTCCGACTGCGAAGGCGCCGGCGAAATGTTCCGTGTAACCACCCTCGATCCGGATAACCTTCCGCTCACCGAGGACGGAAAAGTCGATTACAGCCAGGATTTCTTCGGAAAATCCACCGGCCTCACCGTTTCCGGCCAGCTGGAAGGCGAAGCCATGGCCATGGCTTTCAGCAACATCTATACCTTCGGACCGACCTTCCGCGCCGAACGCTCCAACACCACCCGCCACGCGGCGGAGTTCTGGATGATCGAGCCGGAGATCGCTTTCGCCGACCTTGCCGATGAAATGCAGCTTTCCGAAGACATGATCAAATACATCTTCCGTTACGTGCTCGACAACTGCCCGCGCGAGATGCAGTTCTTCAACGATTTCTATGACAAGGGCCTCATCGAGCGGCTCGAATCCATCTGCCAGGCCGAATTCGCCCGCGTCGATTACACCGACGCCGTCGAGATGCTCACGAAAGTGAAAGACCGCTTCGAGTATCCGGTCTATTGGGGCTGTGACCTCCAGACCGAGCACGAACGGTACCTCACCGAGGAAATTTATAAAGCGCCGATCTTCGTCACCAACTATCCGAAAGAGATCAAGGCGTTCTATATGCGTCAGAACGACGACGGAAAAACCGTCGCCGCCGCTGACCTTCTGGTTCCCGGTGTCGGCGAGATCGTCGGCGGAAGCCAGCGTGAGGAACGGCTCGACGTTCTGCTCGACCGTATCCGCGAACTGGGCCTCAAAGAGGAAGATTACAGTTGGTACCTCGACCTTCGCCGCTTCGGCGGATGCAAACACGCCGGCTACGGCCTTGGTTTCGAGCGGATCATCATGTATCTCACCGGCATTTCGAACATCCGTGACGTTCTTCCCTTCCCGAGAACCACCGGTTCCGCCGAGTTTTAAACCCCAACTGCCGGAGCTTCTCCGGCAGTTTTCTTTTATTTTTTATCCATCGAGGTGATCGCTATGAAAAATTTCACCACTCTTACCCGGGAGGAGCTTTTGGCCGAAAAAGCGGCGCTGGAAGCGCGCTATAACGAGAAAAAAGCCCTCGGCTTAAAGCTTGACATCTCCCGGGGCAAACCCTGTCCGGAGCAGTTGACCCTCTCCCTTCCGATGTTGGACCTTCTCACCTCCGAAACCGAAAATTTCAAATGTGAAAACGGTTTTGACGTCCGCAACTACGGTGTTGTGGAAGGAATTCCGGAGGTTCGGCGGCTTTTCGCCGAACTTCTGGACGCCGACTGGGAAAACACCATCGTCACCGGCAACAGCTCGCTGAATCTTTTCTATGACCTCATCGGTCACGCCGTCTGCCAGGGCGTTCCCGGTTCCGAAGCGCCCTGGAGCGAGGAAAAGCACCGCAAACTTCTCTGCCCGACCCCCGGTTATGACCGCCATTTTGCCGTCGGCGAATGGTTCGGCTTCGAACTGGTTCCGGTCCCTATGAAAGCCGACGGACCGGATATGGACGAGGTCGAACGCCTTATCAAAGACCCCACCGTCAAAGCGATCATCTGCGTCCCGAAATATTCCAACCCACAGGGCATCTCCTATTCGCCGGAGGTCGTCGAGCGTTTTGCCTCCCTTTCCCCGGCGGCCAAGGATTTCCGGATTTTCTGGGACAACGCCTACGTTGTCCACGACCTTGACCCCGACGGAGAGACGGACGAGGTCCCTTCCCTTCTTCGTCTGGCCGAAAAGAACGGCAAAGAGGACATGGTCTATATGATGGCGAGCACGAGCAAGGTCACGTTTCCCACCGCCGGTCTTGCCGCCGTGGCGTGCTCAAAAACCAATTTTGCCGACCTCAAAAAGATGTACTCGTTTCAGAACATCGGCCCCGATAAGATCAATCAGATGCGGCACGCCCTCTTTTTCAAGGATCTTAACGGCGTCAAAGAGCACATGAAAAAGCAGGCCGCCGTCATCCGCCCGAAATTCGAGATCATGCTGAACACGTTGAGCACGGAGCTTTCCGGAAGTGGGATCGCCTCCTGGACCAGACCGAAAGGCGGCTATTTCGTCGCCGCCGAATTGCTTCCCGGAACGGCCAAGCGGACCGTCGCTCTTTGTAAGGAGGCCGGTCTGACCCTGACCGGCGCCGGTTCAGTCTATCCTCACGGCATCGACCCCAACGACAGCGTCCTTCGGTTGGCGCCGACCTTCGCGCCGCTGTCCGACCTTCCGAACGCCATGGAAATTTTCTGTATCGCGGCGAAACTGGCCGCCTGTGAGGCGCTTTTGGCGCAGTAAGGAGAAACTATTATGATCATTCTCGCTTCCGCTTCCCCCCGTCGCAAAGAACTTTTATGCCGGATCGTCCCGGAATATGAATGTGTTCCTTCCGGCTGTGAGGAATTCGTTCCCGAGGGAACACCGGCTGAGCAGGTGCCCCGCCTTTTGGCCGAGCAGAAAGCCCTCGCCGTGGCTAAGGATCACCCCGACGATCTCGTGATCGGTTCCGACACGGTGGTCGTGCTCGACGGAACCATTTTCGGCAAACCGAAAGACAAAAGCGATGCTCATCGGATGCTTCGCGCTCTTTCCGGTCAAAAACACTTCGTCTATACCGGCGTTGCCGTAGTCGAAAAAGGAGCGGTCCGCTCTTTCCTCCAAAAAACGGAAGTGGAATTTTACCCGCTCTCCGACGAAACCATTGATAATTATATCGCCACCGGGGAACCGATGGATAAAGCCGGTGCCTACGGCATCCAGGGCAAAGGCGCCGTGCTCGTCAAAGGGATCGTCGGCGACTATTTCAACGTCATGGGTTTCCCCGTGGCGGAGATCGCCCGATTTATAGGTCTTGTCCAATAAAAAAAGCCTCCCGACAGGGAGGCTTTTTTATTTTTTCTCCAATTTTTTCCGATCCACCAACCCCAGCCGCATGGACTGATTGAGCAGCGGAAGCGGGAGCAGAAACTGATCCAGACCGGTGGAAAGAAAATCAAAAATAGTATCGCAGGCAAGCGCCACGGCCAGCGCTTCCGTCGGAATTTCCAAACCGGAAAACAGCACCGTATAGGCGGTCATCGCGCCGCCCGGGATCGGCGGTGTCGCTATCGCCAGGATCCCCGTAATGAAAAACAGGGTGAAAATCCATGACGGTGAGACCTCGATCTGATAGATCTCGGCAAAAAACAGCGAAAGCGTCAGATAGTTGATGGACGTTGAAACCTTAAAAGTCACCATGCCAAGCGGGATCCCGAAGGATGCCATTTTTTCATCAATGCCGTATTCCTTTCGGCAGGCGGACATATTGACGCCGAAGGCCGCCGCCGACGATGCCGTCGTCAAGGCGACAATAAAGGTCGGCAGCCCTTTTTTCACCAGAAGAAGCGGTGAAACACGGTTCTTTATGGCGGTATAGCCGACAAGGACCGTCGCCGCTAAAAGACCTGCCCCGATAAATATGATGAATACCTTAAAAACGCTCAGAAAAACGGAAGCCAGATCGGACCAGATCATCTGCACCAGCACGATAAAAATAAAATAGGGCACCAGTTTACTGATGAACTCGATCAAAAACTGAATAATGTAGTTGATCTGCTCCACCGCTTTGGCCACCGCTCCGGTCTTTTGCCCCAAAAAGAGCAGGGCGATCCCGATCACAACGGCAAGAAAAATGATCTGCAAGGTGTTACCGTCCACAAAAGGACTGAAAATATTCTTGGAAAAGATCCCGAGGATCATGGCAAAGATCGGCATAAGTCCCGAATGGGCTTCCTCGCTCTGTGAAAACGTCAACCGGAAAAGCGGAAGACAAAGAAACCCTATCCCGATAATGGCCAGATAGTCCGCTCCGATATAACTGAAAAGGGTCTTTTTTCCGATCTGCTTCAAAGTCGCCGCGTCCCCGATTCCATAAATGCCCCACGCCACCGAAAGGAACACCATCGGTCCGGCAATACAGCCAAGGATATTTAGGAACGTGTCATGAAGCGGCTCCAAAAATCCGCTCACAAGGTCCGTACGAAAGCCCTCCGGAAGAAGGAGACCCAAAAATCCTACCGCCAATGAGAGAATCAGCGTCAGCGAAAGGGTCATAAACGGATTGAGGCTTTTTCTTCTGAGCCGGAAAAAATAACGGTTTCCCTTTTCGGAAAAGCTGTATTCCGGCGCCAACCCGAGGTTTCGTAAAAGGCTGTCCCCCAAGGCACTCTGCTTCGTTTTATCCCGGGAATAGACGTTGTTGGCGGCGCCTTCGATTTCTAACTGAAAAAACGGGCGGAAAAAACTTTTTCCGGCGCGAAGATGAAAAAGAGCGCTATCTTCCGCCGTTTTCTGCGATTCCAACAAAATTTCTTCCACCGACAGGGTATAACGGATCCGATCCTGTTTGGAAACGCCGGCGTTTTCCAGAAAACCCCGCACTTTTTCGGAACATTCATCAATAGCCGCCGGACTGAAAGCGGTATCCCACGTGATCGACGGTACGTTCATCCAACCCCTCCTTTTGAAAGGATAGGATTAGTTTACCCCGCTTTGTATAAAATTTCAAGTTTTCCCGATAATATTTTGAATTTTCAGCATATTATACACATTTTGTGAAATTATATTCATTTTTTATAATAAAAATCCTCCTTGATTTCCTACTTGTAAAAAAAGTCGGCCTGTGCGATAATAAAGTGTAAGTTTTATGAAGAGAGGTCATTCCCATGAATTTATTCGCTAAGAATGAAGTCAATACATCCCGGCAATTTGAATTCGATATGGCTAAAGCCGTCTGCATCCTCGGTATGGTACTGGTCCACTGCTTTGAGGCTATGACCGTTGAAAGTGAAGCCGGTGTCAGCGTCGCTTATTACATTATGGTATCGGTATTGGACTGTGTTTTCGGTGCCGGAACTTTTATGCTTTGCATGGGACTTGGGATCGCCTACAGTTGGAAAGGAAACGCCGATCTTCAAATTAAGCGAGGCGTCAGCATTTTTCTGCTCGGCTACCTTCTGAACTTCATACGAGACGGCATTCCGATGATTTTGCTGACACTTTTGGGTGAAGAAACGTGGAGTTCCTCTATCGTGATAACTCTTTGCACGGATATCATGCCATTCGCGGGATTGGCTCTGCTGCTTTTCGGGCTGCTGAAAAAGCTGAAGCTTTCGGACGGCGCGGTTTTTGCCGTGGCGCTCGGCATGTCCGTTTTGGGAAGCTTTCTGCGATTTTTCGATTTCGGCAATCCGATTCTCAACAGCATAGCCGGTCTCTTCATCGGAACCGTCGATCCGGATATGGAAGACGGCATGGCTTGTTTTCCGCTGCTCAACTGGTTCATTATTGTCGTTATCGGGTATCTTTACGGGAATCTTCTTCGCCGCTGCACCGATAAAAAGAAATATTACGCCGTGGCGTTTCCGGTTTCGGCCCTTCTTCTTGCGGTGTATTTTGCCCTGTCCATCCCGGGCCGCTTTGGCATGATGAGTGGGGATCTTCGGTTCTATTACCATTTTTCCACCCCGAATGCCGTGATCCTTTTCCTCGGCGCCGTCTTCGCCACGGGGCTTTATTATTTCCTTTCTTCCCTGCTTTCGGAAAAAGTAAAAACGGTCATCACCCGGATAAGCTCCCATATCAATACCATCTATTGCATCCACTGGTTGATCATCTGCTGGCTCGATTACGTGCTGGAATGGTTCGACTTTACGAATTTCAGCGACGGAGCACTGTTCCTCGTCGGGATCCTGATCTTCACCGTCTCTGTTCTTCTGGCTGAAATGCGCACACGGAGCAAGGAAAAAAAGCGGAACGTTGCAACGCAATAAAAAAGGCCTCCCGGATGGGAGGTCTTCTTTTTTATCTTCTTCCCTCGTGCTCGGCACGGAAGGCGTTCCGCTTCGCTTCCAGAACGGTTTCATCCAGTTTGGTATCAAAAGGAATTCCGCCCTCTTTGACGGAGCGCACAAGGAACATCCGAAGGGCTGTCGAAAGATCGAGTCCAAGCTCCTCATAAATGGCGGTGGCTTCTTTTTTAACGGTTTCGTCCACACGGAACTGTACTAACGTATTCGGCATAAAGCAATCGCTCCTTTCTTTTCTTTGCAAATGTATCATAACATATCTGTATGTGTTTGTCAATCATTTGATTACATTTGCATTTGAAAACTTTTTGTGAACGACCGCTTCATTCCGTTGCCGGCTCCAAAAGGGTCAACGTCTTGTTTTCCGCGTCCAGACGGTACCGAAGTCCGAGCGGAAAAACGCCGATGGGTTCGGCGTGCCCCACGTTGACGTTATAAAGGATCGGAAGCTCCGGATGACCGGCCTCTTTTCCGACGACTTTACGATAGACCTCTTTATAGGGCTCGTATTTGCTCCGCCTGGCCGGTTTTCCGACCACGATCCCCTTGATCTTATCAAAAATTCCCTGCGCGGCCAGGTTCCGCAAAATCCACATCAGGCAGTCGCAGGACATATCCATTTCACTGGTCTCCAAAAGGAGGATTTTTCCGTCCCAATCCTCGGGCCAAAGCTTTGTTCCCAAAAGCTCGATGAAAACGTCCAGACAGCCGCCCAGAAGCTCCCCTTCCACAACACCGCCGCCGGAGATCACCTCGTAGCCGATCTCCTCCGGATGATAGGGCTTTTCCACGCCTATATTTTTTTCGTCCCACCAGATCTTTTCGTCCTCGTCATCGTACCAATAAGGGGCGGAAGGAATGTCCAGCGTCGGTTTCGGCTCGAAAAGCGTATTTTTGATCGCCGCCAGCGTGTAATCGTTGATTTTTACGTATTCCGAAAAGTTAGTCAGAATACTGGCGCCGTAATAGGAGACGATCCCGGCTTTGTGAAGCATCATATGGTTGGTGGTGGTGTCGGAAAAGCCGGTGAAGATCTTGGGGTTGTTTCGCAGAACGTCAAAGTCGATATAAGGCAGAAGCCGGATGGTGTCGTCGCCGCCGATGGCGGAAAAAACCGCCTTGATCTCCGGATCACGGAAAGCTTCCATAAAATCAGCGGCTCTTGCCTCGGGGTGTTCGTCCAGATAGACCCTGCCTTTCAAGGCGTTGGGCATGGGAACGACCGTAAGGCCAAAATCCCGCTCCAATCGCTCTTTGGCGATGTCATAGCGGTGAAGCGCCCAGGGTTCCCCCAATGTTCCGCTCGAAAGGCTCACAATGGCGACCTTGTCGCCCGGTTTCAGATGGTTCGGTTTGATCAATCCAAACACCTCCTTTTTTCCATTCTATCATAGTCCTAAAATTTTATCAATCCCGCAAAACTGTCTTGACAAAACCATCACCAAGTGGTACGATGATTTTAATATTTCAAATCGTTGATGGGGAACCTGAAGCGGATTTTTGTCCCAGAGAGAGCGCCGTTTTTCTGGAAGGCGCTTGTCAAAACCGTGGATCACCAGCCCCGGAGTGTCGGTAAGCCCTATGGCGAACCGAACGGTCCTTCGCCACGTTACGGCGGAACTTTGAGTGCGGATTTTTTCCGTAATTAGGGTGGAACCGTGGAGTTTTATGAACTTCGCCCCTTGGTAAGAGGGACGGAGTTTTTTTTATTTTCCGCCCCGAAAAAATCAAAAAAACGGGAGGCAATACTATGGTTAAAGTATCCCTTCGTGGCGACGTCCACGAATTTGAAAACGGCGTAACGCCTTACGCCATTGCCCAAAGCATCAGTGCCGGTTTGGCCCGGATCGCCTGTGCCGCTAAAATCGACGGTGTCGGCTGCGACCTTCGCACCCCCATCGAAAAGGACTGCGAAGTCGAAATTCTGACCTTCGACGATCCTTACGGCAAAAAAGCTTTCTGGCACACCACCAGCCACGTCATGGCGCAGGCGGTCCTCCACCTGTTCCCTAACGCCAAATTCTCCATCGGCCCGGCTATCGACAATGGTTTCTATTATGACTTCGACGTCGATCATCCCTTCACCGCCGACGATCTTGCCAAAATCGAAGAGGAAATGGGCAAGATCATCAAAACCGGTCTGGAACTCAACCGCTGCACCATGTCCGCCGACGAAGCCAAAGAGCTGATGGCCGATCAGCCCTATAAAATCGAACTCATTGAGGAGCACGCCGGAAAAGGCGAAACCCTCAGCTTCTATAAACAGGGTGATTTCACCGAGCTTTGCGCCGGTCCGCACCTGATGAACATCGCTCCGATCAAGGCCTTCAAACTCACCTCCACCACCGGCGCTTACTGGAGAGGTTCCGAAAAGAACAAAATGCTCTCCCGTATCTACGGCATTTCCTTCCCGAAGAAAGCCGAACTGGAAGCCTATCTCGAAGCCGTTGAGGACGCCAAACGCCGCGACCACAACGTCCTTGGCCGTCAGCTCAAATATTTCTGCAACAGCGATTACATCGGCCAGGGTCTTCCGTGCCTGATGCCGAAAGGCGCCAAGCTCTTCCAGATCCTCAACCGCTATATCCAGGATAAAGAGGAATATGAGTACGGCTATGTCATGACCAGAACACCGCTCATGGCTAAATCCGACCTTTATAAAGTCTCCGGTCACTGGGGTCACTATAAAGAGAATATGTTCGTCCTCGGCGACGAGGAAAAGGACAAAGAGGTCTTCGCCCTTCGTCCGATGACCTGCCCGTTCCAGTATCAGGTCTATCTCAACGACAAACACTCCTACCGCGATCTGCCGATCCGCTATGGCGAGACTTCGACCCTCTTCCGCAACGAGGCTTCCGGCGAGATGCACGGCCTTATCCGTGTCCGCCAGTTCACCATCACCGAGGGTCACCTCATCCTTCGTCCGGATCAGCTCGAAGCGGAGTTCGCCAACTGCCTTAAACTCTGCAAAGAGGTCATGACCGACGTCGGCCTCTATGAAGACCTTACCTTCCGCTTCTCCAAATGGGATCCCAACGACAAAGAAAAATATGAAGGCACGCCCGAGATGTGGGAAGAGGCCGAAAGCACCATGCGCAAGATCCTCAACGACCTTGAAGTTCCTTATACCGAGGCCGCCGGTGAAGCCGCTTTCTATGGCCCGAAGCTCGATATCCAGGGCAAGAACGTCTATGGCAAGGAAGACACCCTTGTCACCATCCAGATCGACATGATGCTGGCGAAACGCTTCGGCATGACCTATACCGACCAGAACAACCAGCAGGTCTATCCGTACATTATCCACCGCACCAGCCTTGGCTGCTATGAGCGCACCATCGCCATGCTCATCGAAAAATACGCCGGCGCTATGCCTGCCTGGCTTGCTCCGGAACAGGTTCGCGTCCTTCCGATCAACGCCGACCAGAACGATTACGCCGAGGAAGTCCGCAAACAGCTCTTCAAAGCCGGTTTCCGTGCCACCGCCGATCTGCGGGACGAAAACTTCAAGATCAAAGTCCGTGACGGTCAGCTTGAAAAGATCCCGTATATGCTCGTCGTCGGCGCCAACGAAATGGCCGAAGGCACCGTCTCCGTCCGTTCCCGCAAAGAGGGCAAGACCGTCGGTGTCGTTCCGCTGTCCCAGTTCATTGCCGATCTTCATGTTGAAGTCGATAACAAAGTCTGCAAATAAAATTCCCACGCGAAAAGGCCTCCCGTACGGGAGGCCTTTTTTGTGTATAAAAAAGCCGGAACCGAAGTTCCGGCTTTTTGTTTTTTATTTCGCGTAATCGACGGCGCGGCTTTCGCGGACCAGATGCACTTTGATCTGTCCCGGATATTCCAGTTCGTCCTCGATCTTTTCGGCGATGTTGCGGGCCAGAAGTACCATCTGATCGTCGTCGATGAGTTCCGGTTTGACGCAGATGCGCACTTCCCGTCCGGCCTGGATGGCGAAGCAGTTGTCAACGCCCTCAAAGGAACCGGCGATCTCCTCAAGCTTCTCAAGACGCTTGATATAGTTCTCGAGATTTTCCCGACGGGCGCCCGGTCTGGCGGCGGAAATGGCGTCCGCCGCCTGGACGAGCCAGGCAACGGTGGTCTTGGGCTCCACGTCGTTGTGATGCGCCTCAATGGCGTGAATGACGGCGTCGGGCTCTTTATACTTCTTGGCGACGTCCACGCCGATAGTGACGTGGCTGCCTTCGATCTCATGGGTCAGCGCTTTGCCGATATCATGAAGCAAACCGGCTCTCCGTGCGGTGTTCACATCGACGCCGCCCATTTCGTTCGCCAGCATACCGGCGATCTGGGAAACCTCGATGGAGTGCTGGAGCACGTTCTGGCCATAACTGGTGCGGTAACGCATCCGTCCGAGAAGACGGACCAGTTCCGGCGCAAGACCGTGAACGCCGCATTCCAGAACGGCCCGTTCGCCGTCCTGCTTGATCTTGGCGTCCACCTCACGGCGGGCTTTTTCAACGGTCTCCTCAATTCTGGTCGGATGAATACGACCATCCTGGATCAGTTTTTCAAGGCTCAGCCGAGCGATCTCCCGGCGCACCGGGTCAAAGCTCGAAAGGGTGATGGCTTCCGGCGTATCGTCGATGATCAGATCGACGCCGGTCAGCGTTTCGAGGGTGCGGATATTGCGTCCCTCACGGCCAATGATGCGGCCTTTCATTTCGTCGCTCGGCAGCGGCACCACGGAAACGGTGGCTTCCGCCACATAATCCGGCGCGCAGCGGGCAACGGCGGTTCCCATGATCTCCCGGGCTTTTTCTTCCGCCTCATCCTTGAGCTGCTGCTCATACTGCATCAGGCGCAGCGCCTTTTCATGGGCCAGTTTGCCATCCATTTCGGCAAGGAGCTGGTTTCTCGCCTGTTCCTCCGTATAACCGGAAATGCGTTCGAGCATCTCGAACTGGCTTTTTTTGATCTGTTCCGCTTCCGCAAGACGAGCTTCGGCGGTCTGGACTTTTTCCTGAATGGCTTCCTCTTTTTTATCGAGGTTATCCGATTTTTTATCGAGGGATTCCTCTTTCTGCTGCAGACGGTGCTCTTGGCGCTGAACTTCCGCGCGGCGGTCTTTCAGCTCTTTCTCCGCGTCAGAGCGGAGCTTATGGATCTCATCTTTGGCTTCAACAAGGGCTTCTTTTTTACGGCTTTCGGCTGTTTTGATTGATTCGTTTACAATACGTCTCGCTTCTTCTTCGGCGGAACCCAGTTCCGCTTCCGCAACTTTGCGTCTATATGCAACGCCCAAAGGGAAGGCGATTACCAAACCAACGACCAAAGCAACGATACCGACGATCACGCAGGCCAGAATATCACTGGAGGTCAGACCTCCGAAAATACTCAGCCTTTGGATTAGGGTCATAAGTTCCATTGGCGAAAATATTCCTTTCTATATATTAAATGTGTTCCCTGTTTAGGCACAGAATAACACATATTATATATATAATAAACGAAAAGCGAGCGTCTGTCAAGAAAATTTCGGTCTTCCCTCTCTTTTCTTTTAAAAAATGGAGATTTGACCAGCCAAATCTCCATTTTCCCACATTTTATATACTTTATAGTATTATATTTTAAAATAAAATTCTTTTTATTCACCCGTCTTTGACCGAAATTTCCGTCAAAAAAGCCCTCCCATCGGGAGGGCTTTTCCATTAACGATAGCGATAGGTTGCGTAGTAGGAAGTTTGTCCGGGAAGGCTTTCTCCGATCTCCGTCGTATAGAAGCCGTAATTTTCATAGAAGGAAACTTCGTCTTCGGTCACTTCTCCGACGATGGCCTTCGGCTTCAGATCTTCCAAAATAAAATCCAGAAGGTTTTTGCGGATATCCTCCTCACCGAAATCGGCACTGATCCCGAGGTTCAGAATAGAGACCGCGTCCCGGGTCGCCAAACTGATCAAAGCAAATCCATAGATCGTACCCGACTCCGCGATATAAAGTTTGACGTCGCCCATGTGGCAAACGCCGTCCGCCGCTTCTCCCAATCCTCGGACTCCAAAAAAGTCCTTCTCTTTCAGACTTTCATATTCCGGTCCGTCGATCGGCACTTCTCTAACTGTAATCATTTCCTCATCGGCTTTCTATCAAAAATAACGTCTTTAATCATACGACTTTTTTCGAAAAAATCAAGATTATTTTATAGAAAAACCAAAAATTATTTTTCTTTGTTTTTTACGAAAATTTTGGCGATCTCCCAAAGGGCGGCAAAGAGAACCGCCGCCACCGGCCAGATGATCCAGCTCCGATCCCAGTTCATAAAATAGAAGCTGATTCCGAGATAAATCGCTGTCACCAAACACCAATAAATTCCCGACAGCGGCGACAGCTTATTCTCCTGTCTTTTGGCTTTTTTGGTATAGTCGCCCTCCTGTAAAAGCTTTTCCGTAGCCTCATTTTTTATTGCGGCCACCACTATGAGGAAAACGCCGACGGCTACCATTATTAAAAGAAGGCAGACCGAAACAATTTCGATAAAAGGATCCTCGCCAAAAGCAAGGGACAAAAAGAGCGGCAGCGGTGACAAAACACAAAGAGTTATTCCAGCGGCGATCCGAAAAATAAAAGAATCTTTTTCCTGTTTCTGCCGTTCTTTGACCATACCGGCAACGCCATATTCCAGTTCCAGTATTTCTTTTTCCCACCGATCATATTCATCCAATTTTATGCCATTGACCACAAAAAGTGCCACCGCGGCGGCTACCAGTAGAATAAGCGCCGTAAGGCCGATCCCCGTAGCCAATCCCTCACCGATAGCCAGTTTCCCGGCTTCGGCACAGCCGATCAGAAAAATCAGTGCTACCGGGGAAAGGATACAAAGAGAAACGCCGAACGCGATCTTCGGAGCGGTTTCTTTCACCGCTGCCAGATAGGACGACGCCTCCTCCATCGATATACGGCAGACTTCCCCTTCCGCATCATTCTCTCTTTCCTCCACATATTCTGCTTCTTCCAATTCGTCTTTTAGAAGGAAATCGGTGGAAACGCCGAAAATTCTGGCCATCAGAAGAATTTTGTCGAGCTCCGGAACGGACTGGGCGCCTTCCCATTTGGAAACGGACTGGCGGGAAACGCCCATTTTTTCCGCGAATTCCTCCTGCGACCAACCATTCTTTTTTCGTAACAAAATAATTTTATCCGCTAAGATCATTGTTTTTTTCTCCTTGTTTTCTGCGAATTCAAAAAGGCGTTTTCTCTCGCCTTTCCGACTTTGATTATAGCGAAATTCCCGTTTGCGAAACACCAAACAGCCTTGGAAATTTGTCAACCGGCGGTTGCGCCCGCTGTTTTTTTGCCGTTTTACCAAAAAACGGCGGTGGAGTTTCCTCCACCGCCGCCGGAAAATCTTTTTTAGAAAGCGATTTTTTCCTCAATGTATTTGACAAGGTCAGCAATGGGCATCCGCACCTGCTCCATGGTGTCACGGTCACGAACGGTCACGCAGCCGTCGTTTTCGGAATCGAAGTCGTAGGTGATGCAAAGCGGCGTACCGATCTCGTCTTCCCGGCGATACCGTTTACCAATGGAACCGGCTTCGTCGTAATCGACCATGAAGTGTTTGGCCAGTTCATCGTGGATCTTAAGAGCCGGCTCGCTGAGCTTTTTGGAAAGCGGAAGAACAGCGGCTTTGAACGGAGCCAGCGCCGGATGGAGATGCATGACGACACGGGTGTCGTTATCACCGACCTGTTCCTCGTCGTAAGCGTCGCAAAGGAAGGCCAGCGCCATACGGTCGGCGCCGAGGGACGGTTCGACAACGTAAGGAATATAGCGTTCGTTGGTCTCCGGGTCGAAGTAATCGAGGGTCTGACCACAGAATTTGCTGTGCTGAGAAAGGTCGTAATCGGTCCGGTCGGCAACGCCCCAAAGCTCGCCCCAACCAAACGGGAAGAGGAACTCAAAGTCCGTGGTACCGACGGAATAGAAGGAAAGCTCCTCCGGAGAATGGTCACGGCGGCGAATATTCTCTTTCGTCATGCCGAGACGGAGCAGCCAGTTTTCGCAATAATCTTTCCAGTAGGCGAACCAGTCAAGGTCGGTGCCCGGTTTGCAGAAGAATTCCAGTTCCATCTGCTCGAACTCACGGGTACGGAAGGTGAAGTTACCGGGAGTGATCTCGTTACGGAAGGATTTACCGACCTGGCCGATGCCGAAGGGGATCTTTTTACGGGTGGTACGCTGTACGTTCTCGAAGTTGACGAAAATGCCCTGCGCGGTCTCCGGACGGAGATAGATCTGGTTCTTCGCGTCTTCGGTAACGCCCTGGAAGGTCTTGAACATCAGGTTGAAGGAACGGATATCGGTGAAATCGTGGCCGCCGCAGTTGGGGCAGACAATGTTTTTCTCATCGACAAAAGCGCGCATCCGGTCGAATTCCCAACCTTCGGGAGAAATACCGGTCTGTTCCTCAATGAGTTTATCGGCTCTGTGTCTGGTTTTGCAGGACTTGCAGTCCATCAGCGGGTCAGAAAAGCCGCCGACGTGACCGGAAGCGACCCATACCTGCGGGTTCATCAGGATCGCGGCGTCCAATCCAACATTATAGGGGCTCTCCTGAATGAAGGCCTTCCACCAGGCGCGTTTGACGTTGTTTTTGAATTCAACGCCCAAAGGGCCGTAGTCCCAGGTGTTGGAAAGTCCGCCGTAGATTTCGGAACCGGCATAGACGTATCCGCGGTTTTTACAAAGGGCAACGATCTTATCCATCGTTTTTTCGGTAGCTAACATTTTTAACACTCCTTCACTTTTGTATAGTGAAATTATACATACTTATCATATTCTTTTCTTACTCATAAGTCAAGCCGAAAGCGGAAAACTCCCATTTTTTCTTTCCGAAGAAAATCCGTTCCTTCCTTGACAATTCCCTTTAATAAGTATAATATTATAAGTTAGTATATTATTCATTTCTATCAAGAGCAAAAATAATATACCCCCTGAACACAAGTATCATTGAAAGGAAGAACCAAGTTATGATTCGCAGCATGACCGGTTACGGTGCCGCGGAAGAAATTCTCCACGGAAGAAGCATCCGTGTCGAGATCAAATCCGTCAACCACCGCTATTTTGAATACACCGCCCGTGTTCCCCGTTCCTGCGGTTTCCTGGAAGAACGGCTCAAGCGCCTTCTTTCCGGTGCCATCAGCCGCGGCAAAGTGGACGTCGGCGTATTGATCCAGACCGTCGAGGGTGTGGAGGAAGAGATCACCATCAACCGCGAAGTCGTCGCCAGCTACGTGAACGCTCTGCGCTCCGTCAAAGACGATTTTGGCCTTGCCGATGACCTCACCCTTTCCGCCATCTCCCGTTTCCCCGACGTTTTTACCGTAGTAAAAGCCGAGACCGACGAGGAGGAACTGGCCGCCGATGTCGACGCCGTCGCCCAAAAAGCCATCGAGGCTTTCGTCGCCATGCGGGAAGTGGAGGGCGCGAAAATGAAGGCCGACGTTTTGGCTAAGGCCGATTTCATCGAGGAAAAGGTCGGTTTCGTTGAAAAACGCAGCCCCGATACTGTCAAAGAATATCGGGAGCGCCTTTACGCCAAAATGGCGGAAGTTCTGGAAAACACCCAGATCGACGACGCCCGTCTTGTGCAGGAAGCCGCTCTCTATGCCGACAAAGTCGCCGTGGATGAGGAAACTGTCCGCCTTCGCAGTCACCTTTCCCAGCTTCGCCAGATCGTTGAATTGGACGAACCGGTAGGCCGCAAGCTCGATTTCCTCATTCAGGAGGTCAACCGGGAGACCAACACCATCGGAAGCAAATGCTCCGACGTCGCGATCGCCCAGGTCGTTGTCGATATCAAATCCGAGATCGAAAAGATTCGGGAGCAGATCCAGAACATTGAATAAGAGGCGAACAATTTGAAGCTTGTCAACATCGGTTTCGGAAACCTTGTCAACGCCCAGCGGGTCATCGCCGTCATCGCTCCGGATTCCGCTCCGGTCAAACGGATCATTCAGGACGCCCGTGACAAAGGAACGCTGATCGACGCCACCTTTGGCCGAAAGACCAAAACCGTTTTGGTCATGGATTCCGGCCACATCGTCCTTTCCGGTATCCTTCTGGAAAGCGTCGGGACAAGACTTATCGCGGAGGAAGAAGAATGAATAACCGTGGTATTTTGCTGGTCGTTTCCGGTCCTTCCGGCGTCGGAAAAGGAACCATCATCAAAAAACTTTTCGAGCATAACCAAAATCTTTATTTTTCCGTTTCGGCAACGACAAGGGAACCCCGTCCCGGCGAAGTGAACGGCGTGGATTACCGTTTTATTTCCCAGGAACAGTTTGAAAACGACATTGCCAACGGCGAAATGCTGGAATATGCCCTTTTCAGCCGGAATTATTACGGCACCCCCAAAAGTGCCGTGGAAGAACAGCTGGCCGCCGGTCACGACGTCGTTCTCGATATCGAGATCCAGGGCGCCCGCAACGTCAAACGGCTGATGCCGGAAGCGGTCCTTGTCTATATTCTTCCGCCCCACATGGCTGAACTTCGGAAACGTCTGGTCGGACGCAACACCGAAAGCGAAGAGGTCATCAAGCTCCGTCTCGAAGCTGCCTATCGGGAGCTTCGGGAAGCGCCGGAGCTTTACGATTTCTTCGTTGTCAACGATGTCGTCGAACAGGCCGCCGCGAAAATCGAAAACATTTTAGAAGCCAAACGCTGTGGCAAATCCGCCATGGAAACGGCTTTACAACAAATTTTAGAGGAGGTAAACAGCCTTGCTTAACCCGAAAGATTCCTACGAACTCAACCAGATCGCCAGCCCTTACGCCAACGTGATCGCCATCTCCAAACGTGCCCGCCAGATCAGCGAGGAAGCCATGGAAAACCATGAGATCATGACCGACAAATCCCTCAAAGTCGCCATCGCCGAGTTTGTGGAGAACAAATATAAAGTCGATCCCATCGTCACCGAGGACGACTGAGCTATGGCCGAGCGCAAAAACCTGCTGATCGGCGTCTCCGGCGGGATCGCCGCCTATAAAGTCTGCGAAGTGGCCTCCTATTTCACCAAAAAGGGCGTCAACGTCAACATCGTGATGACCGAGCACGCCGCCCAGTTTGTCGGCCCGCTGACTTTCGAGGCGCTGACCAAAAATCCCTGCCTCACGTCCCTTTTTGACGGAAAATCCGCTGATCCGGTGGCTCACGTGAATCTCGGACGCACGGCGGACGCCGTGCTCATCGCGCCGGCTACCGCCAACGTCATCGCCAAACTGGCAAGCGGCATCGCTGACGACATGCTCACGTCCACCGTGCTCGCCGCTTCCTGTAAAAAGCTCATAGCGCCCGCCATGTTCACCGGCATGCTCGAAAACGTCGCCACCCAAAGAAACCTTAAACAGCTTCGGGAGGACGGTTTTTCGATCATCGAACCGGCCGAAGGCCGCCTTGCCTGCGGCGCTGTCGGTTCTGGACGGTTGGCCGAACCGGCGGACTTGATCTCTGCCGTGGAGGAAGCTCTTTTCGGTAGCGACCGGTTAGCCAGAAAACGCGTACTTGTCACCGCCGGTCCGACGCAGGAAAGCCTCGATCCCGTGCGTTACCTCACCAACCGTTCCTCCGGAAAAATGGGCTACGCCATCGCCAAAATGGCGAAGGCCATGGGCGCCGAGGTGACGCTCGTCACCGGTAAAACGGCTCTTCGGGCTCCCTATGGCGTTGAAACCGTCGCTGTCACTTCGGCGGAAGAAATGTACGAAGCCGTCACCTCCCGTCAAAAGGACGCCGACCTCATCGTCATGGCCGCCGCTGTCGCCGACTATACGCCGCGAACCGTCGCCGACCAGAAGATCAAAAAATCGGACGGGGAGCTTTCGCTGTCCCTTTGCCGGACCAAGGACATTCTGGCCACTCTCGGGGAAAGCAAACGCCCCGGGCAGGTGATCGTCGGTTTTTCCATGGAGACCGAAAACCTTCTGGAAAACAGCCGGAAGAAACTGACGAAAAAGAACGCCGACATGATCGTCGCCAACTCCATCGCCGACGAAAACACCGGCTTCGCGGTGGATACCAACGCCGCCGTTCTCATCACCAAAAACGGTGAAACGGAAAGCGGTCTTCTTTCTAAAGAGGACCTTGCCGCTCTCCTTTTGGAAAAAGCCGCCGAATTATTCTGAAAAAGAAAAGCCGCCGGAAGTTCCGGCGGCTTTTTCACACAAAAAAAAGAAGCCCGCTTCGGCGGGCTTCTTTTTTATGTGGTTTTCAATCAGAACATCGGAACAACGGCGACACCGTAGTTCTCTTCGATGAAAGCGCGGACCTCTTCGGACTGAACGGCTTCGACAAGAGCGACGATCTTTTCGTCTTTCTCGTGGCCTTCTTTGACGGCGATAAGGTTGGCGTAGGTCAGAGCGGCGTCGGACTCTTTGTCCTCAGCGGCAAGGATCTGATCGTCGATGCCGGCGCCAATGGCGTAGTTACCGTTGATGATACCGAAATCGAAGTCAGGAAGAAGCTGCGGGATCTGTTCGGCGGCTACTTCGGAGATCACAAGGTTCTTCGGGTTGTCTTTGATGTCGAGAACGGTAACTTCAAAGCCTTTGGAATCGTCCACGGTGATGTAGCCGAGATCCTGAAGGAGATAAAGGGCACGGGCTTCGTTGGAACCGTCGTTCGGGATGGCGATGGAGGTGCCATCGGTGATCTGGTCAAGGGTCTGGAGTTTGCCGGGATAGAAGCCGAGGGGCTCATAGTGAATCAGACCGGCGGAAACAAGTTTGGTGCCGTTGTTCTCATTGTAGTTGGTGAGGTACGGCTGATGCTGGAAGAAGTTGGCGTCAATTTCGCCGGAGTTCAGAGCTTCGTTCGGAAGAACGTAGTCGGTGAATTCCACGATCTCAAGGGTATATCCTTTTTCGGCAAGGATGCCTTTGGCAACTTCAAGGATCTCTGCGTGCGGAGCCGGGGTGGCGCCGACTTTGATGGTTTTATCATCGCTGCCGGAAGAGCAGGCGGCAAAGCTGAGTACAAGAATCAGAGCAAGTACGAGAGCAAGCAGTTTTTTCATGGTTTTTTCTCCTTTATAAAATAAATTATCGGTTTCTTTTGTCGATTTTCTTTGCGGCAAAGTTGAAGCCCATCTGAATGAGCTGAACGATCACAATGATCAGAACAATGGTGATCAGCATGACCTCGGTTTCGTAACGGTGGAAGCCGTAACGAATGGCGATATCTCCAAGACCGCCGGAACCGAAGGCGCCGGCCATGGCCGAATATCCGATAAGAGTGATGGTCGTGATGGAAAAGCCCCGGATCAAAGAAGGAATGGATTCCGGAAGAAGCACTTTCCAGGCGATCTGAGCGTTGGTAGCGCCCATGGTTTTAGCGGCCTCGATCACGCCGGGATCCAGTTCCGCCAGCGAGCTTTCCACCATGCGGGCCACAAAAGGAGCGGCGGCGATGGTCAGCGGAACAATGGCGGCGGTGGAACCAATGGCCGTTCCGACAACGAAACGGGTGAACGGAATGAGCGCGACCATCAGAATGATGAACGGAAGGGAACGACCGATGTTGATGATCGTCCCGAGGATCTGGTTGACGGCTTTATTCGGGGCGATGCCCTTTTTATCGGTGATGACCATGATAACGCCCAGCGGAAGACCGAGAACGTAAGCGGCGATCGTGGAAGCGAAAGTCATGTAAAGCGTTTCCAGCGTCCCTTGAATTAAAAGGTCCTTATACTGCATAAGAAATTCCGTCATCGGGCATCACCTCCTTCTTCGTTACCGGTGATTCCGAGCAGGAGCTTCGTGGCGGTGTGCTGCGGGTTGGCAAAGACCTTTTCGGTCTCGCCGCCTTCGACCAGTTCTCCTTCGTTGATCACGGCCACGTGACGGCAGATGGCTTTGACAACGCCGATCTCATGGGTGATGATGAATACGGTAACACCGAGTTTTTCATTGATATCCTTCAAAAGCTTCAAAATGGCTTTTGTTGTCAAAGAATCAAGTGCGGAGGTCGGTTCGTCGCAAAGAAGAATGGAAGGATTGTTGGCCAAAGCACGGGCAATCGCCACTCTCTGCATCTGGCCGCCGGAAAGCTGGCTCGGATAAACGCCCGCTTTGTCTTCCAGTCCGACGATCTTCAAAAGTTCATCGACGCGGCTATTGATCTCGTCTTTTTTCTTTCCGTCCAGTTCCAACGGGAACGCGACGTTTTCGCGAACGGTGCGCTGCATCAGAAGGTGATAACCCTGGAAAATGACGCCGACGCGTTTGCGAAGCTTCAGCTTTTCGTTGCCGGAAAGCTTGGTGATGTCTTTTCCTTCGATATAAATGGAGCCGCTGGTCGGTGTTTCAAGTTGAGCGATGCAGCGGAGAAGCGTCGATTTTCCGGCGCCGGACATTCCGATAACGCCGAAGATATCGCCGGCCTCCACGTGGGCGTTGACACATTTCAAAGCCCTGACTTCAATGGATGTTTTGAATGTTTTGGATAGGTTCTCAATACGGATCAATTTTTCTTTTCCTCGTTTCCGGAGCAATAAAAAAGCTCCCGTCCTTATAAAAGGACGGGAGCCGTAAAGCTCACGTGTTACCACCTTTTTTTATCTTTGCGTCACCGCAAAGACCTCTGTGGGTACGATCATACCCCGCCGCTATAACGGGCAGTCCCGTCGCAGCCTAACCGCCAGGCGGCTCGGTGCGCAACTCCAAGGCCATCTTCAGCACGTTCCGTTCGTTTCCCTTTCAGCAACTGGGAAATCTCTGTGACCGCGTCCGGTGCTTACTCTTCTCTTCATCGTCTTTCGATTATTCGGTTTCGATAAGTGGATTATATACCTCCCTTTTTCGTTTGTCAACGGTTTTTTTGAATTTTTATCGAATATTTATGATTTTATTCCGATAAAATATTCTTTTTTCAGTCCACGGAAAAGATTTTCATGACCAGCGCCGTCACGTCATCGGAATGACCGTCGCACCGCCGTTCCTTCGCCGTCGCCACCAGGGACGAGGCAATTTCCTGTGCCGGTTTCTCCGAAAGACACCGAAGCTCCGAAAGCACCCAGTCCTCCCCGGATGCTGTCACCCCGTCGGTCACCAGAACGACAATATCCCCACCGGAAAGAACCATGGCGGTTTCCTCATAGTCGCCACCGGAAAGGATCCCCGTCGGAAGCGAAATCGTCTCCACCTTGGCGGTCTTTCCTTTCCGCAGAACGTAGGAAGGCGCCGCCCCGGCTTTATAAAAACAGGCCTGTCCCGAATAGAGATTCAGCGACACCACGTCCAAAGTGGCCAGCGACTCTTCTTCCGACTTGAGAAGCAGGGCCGAATTGACCAGGCGGATGGCGGAACCGAAGCGAAATCCGCCCCGCACCATCCGTGCCGTCAGCCCGCAAGCCACCGTTGAATCGAGCGCCGCTCCTTCCCCGCTTCCCATTCCGTCGCTTAAAATCATGTGCGCGCAGGAATAGGCGTCCACAAAGGTCTCGGCGTTGTCGCCGCAAAAAGTTTCCCCGTCGGCGTGGCTGTTGGCTTCGCCGAATTCCACCCGAAGGAACGGTTTTTCACAGAAGATGAGCCGCCGCGCGTTTTCCGAATCCCGGTGGGTCGGAAGCGCCATATCACAGCCGCAGGCGTCGGAAATCTCCTCCGTCAGCGCCGTCATATCAGCGTTCTTCAACCGTTCACCGGAAGCGCTCACCTCCACGTTTAGACAACCGTCCGTTGTGTAATAGCAGGTGGAGGCGAAAAGCGGGATGTTCTTCTCCTCAAAAAGATGGCGCACCGCCTGGGAAAGTTTTTTGTCCGTACTCTTTATGGAGGCCGTCTCCGCCGCCAGATCCCGCAAAAGAAGCGCCAATCCATCGAATTGGTCCGTAACGACGGAACGAACCCGCCGTACCCGGCGCTCGGCGGCGTTTTTTCGGCTCGCTTCCTGCCAACGTTCAAAAATATCCGCCGCCAAGGCTTCGCTTTTGGGGCAGATCGCCGTAAAATCCTCCGGAAAAGCCGTCCGTTTTCCCTTTTGCGCCGCCTGCCCCAGTTTTGTCAAGGCGTTTTTCGTTTCCGTCCGTTTTTCTTTCCAACAAGTCCCGTTTTTCGGACAGCAGACGCAGAATTTTTCGGCGGAGGCGTTGAGCACCGTTCCCATGTCGATCAATCCCTCCGCCGCCATCGAATCCGAAACCTTTCTTGTGGCGGCGGCCATATCATTCAAACCGGCGGCCGCCTGCCCCATTTTCGCCAATACAAGGTCCCTCACCGTCGCCGAATCGGTGGGACTTTCGTCCACGATCCCAAAGCGGGAGAAAAAACTGCCGGCCCGTTCCGGAAGCAGTAAAAAAGCCGCCGACGCGATCACCGATTCATAAAGCGGCGAAAAATCCGGATAGGCCCGCTTTTCCAATAGGCAGAAAATCAGCCTCGCTGTTAGAAACGCTCCTACTGTCCCCAGCTTTCCGAAAACGGAAAAAATGCCGGCCACAAGGCCACCCAGAGCGTATCCCGAAAGGGTCAGTCCTTCCAGTCCTTTGGTCAGCGTCACCGCTGTTCCCGTCGCGATCCCGGAAACGGCGCCGCCGCTTTCCTTCCCGTACCGGGCGGCAAAAAGGACCACAAAAGCCGCCAGAATCCCTCCGAGGCTCAGTTTCCCGAAAGTCACGGTGGAAAGGGACGCGGCGGCGATCGCCGCCGTCATAATGGCGGAAGCCCGATCCGCCGCCGGCCAGACCGCCGGATTTTTTCCGTGCTCAAGCGCCGTTCCCGTGCGCCGGAAAAAATAGGCGGAACCGCCGCAGAGCACCGTTTCCGTTAGCGCCATAAGGCCCGTATAGCCCGAAATGACCGTCAGCGCCGCGTAGCCGAAGGAAGCGAAAGCCATGCCGCCTCCGGCGATGAGCACCGTCGTCAAAAGGCCTTCCGTGAACCTTTCCAACACCAGTTTCATCCCAAACACCACGAGCACAGCGGCGACATAGCGCATATTGTTGATCGTTCCCACCGACAAAGCGTAGCCGAAAACCGCTCCCACCGCCGCCGAAAGACTGTTTTTTCGTCCGGAAGCGGCTGTCGCCGCCACGCCGAAGGGCGCCAGTTCCCCGAAAAGCACCGCCTTGGAGGCGGCGAACGAAAGCGCCGCCCAAAGCGCCATGGCGATCCATTCGGTCCCCTTTTCCCTGAATTTTGCTTTTCCTTCCTTTTCTTTCGCCAAAAGACCCGTCATTCTGGCTCACTCCTTGTTTTCAGATTTTCCCCTATTCTCCCAGTATAGATAATGTAAATGGAAAATTCTGTCAAAGAAGCGATCGCCATAAAAAAACAGGGAGCCTTTCGGCTCCCCGCTCTTTCTTTTATCGTTTCATTTTTCTCGCGGTGGTAAACATCAGCACCGCCACCGCCACAAGGCTGACAACGCCGACGATCCGAACGACCCCGTCCGGCAAAGTCGCGTCAAAAAGGCGGGGCACGGTGAGGATCAGCCCGCAAAGACCGCAGGCCAGAAGGCTGATCGTCCAGATCTTTTGATTGGTTTCCTTTTTCATCATAGCTCCTTTACGGTCTTTTAAGGATTTTTCCGCCGCCGATGACCCAAACCGGTTCCTCAAAAAGAGAAAGGGGATCCCCTTCGAAAACGGCAAGATCCGCGATCCGTCCCGGCGCTACTGAACCAATTTCCCCTTCCAGTCCCAAGATCTTCGCCGGGATGGAGGTGATGGCCCGAAGGGCGTCGTCATGCCGCATTCCGGCCCGAACGGCGATCGCCGCCGAAAGAGGCAGATATTTGATCGGCACCACCGGATGGTCGGTACAAATAGCGACGGTGACGCCGTTTTCTTTCAAAACGGCGGCGCTTCTCTCTTCCTGATTGACAAGCTCCGGTTTGGTCCTGGTCCCGAGGACCGGTCCGACAATGACCGGAACGTCCGCTTTCGCCAGATCTTCCGCCCGAAGATAGCCTTCCGTTCCGTGCACGATCACAGCGTTGAGACGGAATTCCTTCGCGATGCGGATGGCGGTAAAGATATCGTCACAGCGATGGGCGTGGAAATGAGCCTGCACCGAACCGTCCAGTACGCCGGCCAGCGCTTCGCATTTCATATCGAATTCCGGCTCGTCCTCCGGATTTTCGGCGGCGGCTTTGTCCCTCAAATAACGCTGCGCCTTGAAAAGCTGTTCCCGGATAATGGCCGCCGTCGCCATTCTCGTGGTCGGTGTCTCCTCTTTTTCGTGATAGGTGTTTTTCGGGTTCTCGCCGAGGGCGAATTTCATCGCGACCGGCGCTTTCAATACCATCTCATCCACACCGCTCCCATAGGTGTGCAAAATCGCCAGTTGCCCCGCCACCGGATTGGCGCTTCCCGGTCCGGTCACAACAGTCGTGACCCCCGCCATCAGCGCCTCCTGAAAACATTTGTCGGCGGGATTGATCCCGTCCACCGCCCGAAGATGGGGCGTTGCCGGGTCGGTATCCTCGTTGCCGTCGTCTCCCTCAAAACCGGAACCGTCGGCCCACATTCCGATATGGCAGTGGGCGTCAATGAACCCGGGATAGACCGTCTTTCCGCCGAGGTCGAACCGTTCGTTGTCCCTGGGACAAAAGTCCATCGGCCCGACGTCAAGGATCCGTCCCTCTTTTATAAGGACGTAGCCGTTTTCAATCGTCTCCGAGACCGCTGTAAAAATTCTGGCGTTATAAAAAAGCATAGCTTCTCCTTTTATCAAAAAAGCCTCCCGTTATCCCGGAGGCCTGTTTTTATCCGGGTATCGCCCGTTTTATGACTGTTTGGAACGACGGTTCTGCGCGCCGCGACGGGTGTCGATCACTTTTTTAAGGTCGCCCATCTTTTCGTCGCTGGACTGTTTGAACTGGCTCATCATGTCCTCAAAAGAAAGATTTTCCTTCTGCTTCGGGTGAAACTCAAAACTGTCCGCCGTTTTGTGTTCCGTAAGGTGCTGCTCCCTCTTCGGATGGCGCTCCCGTTTTTCCGGTTCCTCCGTCTGCTTCATCGAAAGACTGATCTTGCCCTCCGGGCTGATCGCCAGGATCTTCACTTTCACCGTGTCACCGATCTGGACAAAATCTTTGATGTCTTTGACGTAGGTACGGGCGACCTCCGAAATATGGACCATGCCGGTCACGTTTTCCTCGATCCGCACAAAAACGCCGAAATTTGTAATTCCCGAAACTTTTCCTTCCACAATAGAGCCTACTTCAGCTTCCATGAAAGAACCGATCCCCCTCAAATTATTTTGCGCTAATTGGTACCGGAAACATCGACGTAAAAATGCTCGTCCCCATAAGCGTAACCGAGCTTGGCCCGAGCCTGCTGTTCGATGAATTCATCGGTCCCGTAGCTGTCCAACGTTTTTCTGAGCTCCTCATTCCGGACCTGATACTCATGATACTGGGTCTTCAGCGTCTCCAGTTCCGATTTTTTCTCCATGATCGTAGCCTGTGTGGCGATCAGGGAATACAGAAGATAGATGCCGAAGGCAAGTATCGCCAGACGAATCAGAAGATTCTTTTCCTTCTTTTTGGAATCCGTTGTTTTCAAAATCCGGTCGCTCCTTTCCGCCCGTTCTCCCGCAAAAAGAACGAGCCTTTCTCACACTTAGACATAGTATATTATATACTAACTGCCTCGGTTTTTTCAAGAGGTTTTTGGCATAAAATCGGGCTTTTTCACAAATAATTTTCCGCTTCGGTCTCCCTTTTTCCCAAAGCCAGCGAAGCGGCTTAAGAAAAAGCTTTCCCACCGTCCGAAGAAGACGAACTATTTTCTTTTCCAGATAAAAAATCAGCTTCCCCGCCGTTTTGTACCAGACAAAAAATCCCGCCGCCGTTCCTCCGTAAAGATAGGCACGGGGCATTCCGTAATTTTCCTCCAGGAAAAACGAAAAAAGCAGAAAACCGGCCCAGACACAATAGAAAACGTCAAAGGCGATCCGAATTCCCACCGCCTTGGGGAAAAAGAGCTTCAGAAACCGAAAGACGTCATAGCACCCTCCCAATACCAGTCCCAAAAGAAGGGAACGGAACAGAAGAACGGCCTGGTCCCCCAAAATATCCGTCGTGTAGATCATCGGAACAGCTTTTCCCAAAAACCGGCCCGTCGGGAAAGCTCCGCCGGATAGAGGATCGCCTCCACCTCTCCCTCCAGACGCAGTTCCCCGTTTTCTTTCGAGAACGAAACCACCTTCAGGTTTTTCCCTTTGACGACCAGCTTTCGCTCCGGGATCATGGCCCGAATGGTCTCTCCGTCCAATGTCTCAACGCTTAAGACTCCAAAGGCCAGAAGACCTTTCCGATCCTCATGAAGCTCGAGCGTATGCGGTCTTCGCGGCGCTTCTTCCGCTTGTTTCATCGCCATCACCTTCCTTTCTGTTCCCAGATTCTATGAACGGCGGCATTTTTTTATGCGAAGCGCCGTTCCTCATAAACCGCCGTTTTTTCCGCATAAATATTCATATTGATAAAGAAGATAAATAATGGTAAAATAGAAACAGGAAAAGGAAAGGCGGCGAAACGATTTGCTGGATCTTGGTGGAAAAGAGGGAGAAGCGCAAAAGCTCAACGGGCTTTCGCTCGCGTTTCTCGGCGACGCTGTTTTTGAGATTCTGGTGCGGGAACATCTTCTGAAGGACGGTTCCCTTCCCATCGGAAAGCTCCACAGTCTTGCCGTAAAGTTTGTCCGGGCGTCCGCGCAGGCCCATTTTTTTGACGTTCTGGAACCGCTTCTGTCCGAGGAAGAGCTGTCCGCTCTCCACCGTGGCCGCAACGCCAGCTCCAACCACATTCCCAAAAGCGCCTGCGCTGTGGAATACCGGAAAGCGACCGGCACCGAAGCGCTGTTCGGCTGGCTCTATTTAGAAGGAAAGATCGAACGGGCGCGGGAACTTTTCGCCATTCTTCTTGACCATCTCCCCACGCAAACGGAGGAAAATCCATGACCGAAAAGATGAAAGACTTTCTGCTTGATCTCGGCGCGGATATCGTCGGCTCGGCGATTTTTGCCATCGGCGTTGACGTCTTCACCGAGCCATGCAATATAGCGCCCGGCGGCGTCACCGGTGTCGCCACCATGATCCACACTCTCACCGATCTTCCCATCGGCCTTCTGAGTTTTCTCATCAATGTACCGCTTTTGCTCCTCGGTTTCGTCATCCTTGGAAAAAAAGTGATGTTCAACACGTTTCGTACCCTTGTGATCTATACGATCCTTGTGGACGGACTGGATCTGATCCTTCCCAAATATACCGGTGACACCCTTTTGGCCGCCATCTTCGGCGGCGCCACCATCGGGATCGGTCTGGGACTCATTTTTCTCCGTGGTTCCACCACCGGCGGCACCGATATCCTCGGACGGATCATTCTGAAAAAGCGTCCATACATTCCCCTGGGAAAGATCCTTTTGGCCATTGACTTTGTGGTCGTCGTCACCGCCGGTTTCTTCTACCACACCATGGAGGCCGCTCTTTACGCCCTCATCACCATCTATGTCACCGAGCGGGCCATCGACGCCGTCCTCTACGGTTCCACCGAAGGACAGGTCGTTTATATCATTTCCGATCATTACAAAGAGATCGCCGACCGCATCATCGTGGAGGCGGATCGTGGCCTTACGTTCCTTGACGGAGAAGGCGGCTATAAAGGCGCGCCCAAAAAGGTCATTATGTGCGCCATTCCGAGCCGTCAGTTCGGCGTCATCCGCAAGTTCATCACCGAGATCGACCCCGCCGCCTTTATCATCGTAAGCCCCACCCGCCATATCATCGGCGAAGGCTTTAAGCAGACCTTTGAATAAGAAACCATGAATTTTGAACCAATAACGATTCCAAAGTCCCTATTGGAAACGACCTTGAATACCCGTGACCTCGGCAGTTATCAAAGCGCCCTTTCCGGAAAACGTCTGAATCCGTGGCGGATATTGCGAAGTGACATTCAGAACTATCCGTCAGAAAACGATCTTCGTCTGCTGAAAAGTCACAACATCCTGACGATCATCGATTTACGAGGCGAAAAAGATGTACTGAGAAAACCCAACGGCTTTGCCGATAAGAAAGATTTTACGTATATTCATCTTCCAATCAACGAAGGAAGCGGTGTTCCGGAAAGCGTCGATAAAGTCAGCGAAAGTTATATGGCAATTGCGGAAAGCCGAAGCATGGTTTCCGTATTCCGTACCATCGCCTCCGCTTCCGGCGGCGTAATGTTTAACTGTACCGCCGGAAAAGACCGTACCGGCGTTGTCAGCGCCATTTTGTTAGGTCTTTGCGGCGTTGCGAAAGAAGATATCATTTATGATTATATGCTGACGAAGTTCTGCAATCAGGAACGGTTCGAACAGATACACAAAAACTTCCCGGATATCGATATGAATATCGTGATCCCGCACGAGCGGTATATCGTCGAATTTATGGTGCGGCTTAAAGCTGAATACGGAAGCTTTGAAAGCTATCTGACCGTCCTCGGTCTCACAGGGAGCGAAATCGAAGCCATTCGGGCAAAACTGTTATAAAAGCTCTCCGAAAAGGGTGAATCCTTTCCGGAGAGCTTTTTTCTTGTCAATTATTATCCTATATGTTATACTGTTTCTGAATTTTTGGGAAAGCGAGGTGAGCTTTTTGAAGCTTCTGGAGCAATACCGTGGTCTTCGCAAAGAAATTTACGTTCTCTTTTTCTGCGAACTCATCGACAACGCCGGTTCCATGGTGGGACCCCTTCTGACATTGATCCTTTCCACCAAAATGGGGCTGGACGCCGGCTCCATCGCCACCTATTTTCTCGTCTATACGGCCCTTTCCCTGCCTATCCACCTTCTCGGCGGAAAGCTGACCGACCGGATGAACAAAAAGCTGCTTATCAACCTCTGCGATATCTCGACATCGCTGCTCTATATTTTCTGCGGTTTTTGCGAACTTTCCTATGCCGTTCTGGCTCTCTATCTCTTGGGAAGCCTCATTCAGACGGTGGAATCCCCGGTCTATAAATCGCTGATCGCCGATTTCACCTCCGTCGACGACCGCGACCGTGCCTATTCGCTGAGCTACCTCGGTCTCAACCTCGGGCTTGTGCTCGCGCCGATCCTCGGCAGCGTTCTGATGAAAGACCACCTGGGGCTCCTCTTTATTTTAAGCGGCGTTTTCGAGCTCTTTTCCCTTTTGATTTTTGACCTTTTTGTCAAAGACACCGGTATCATCTCTCCCTCCGGCAACACCTATGAGGAACAGAAAACCGGGGAAAGCGTCTGGCGCATTCTTCGGAACGGTCATGTGCTCATCCCGTTTCTGGCTATCTTTTCCCTCAGTATGCTGGTCTATAATATGTACAGCTACCTCATTCCGCTCGATCTGACCGCCATCCACGGGGACGACGGTTCCATATTCTACGGGACGATCTCCTCGCTCAACTGTGCCACGGTGCTCATTTTTACCGCCGTGCTCACCGCCGTCTTTTCAAAGCGCACGGATCTTGATAAAATGATCGCCGGCAATCTTTTCGAGATCGTCGGTCTTTCGCTTTTCTTCTTTTTCTTCGGAAAACCCGTTGTCTATTACGTTGCCATCGTCCTTTTCACTTTCGGTGAGATCCTCAACACCACCACGACAACGCCCTATCTCACCAAACGCATCCCCAGCAACTATCGGGGACGGGTCCTCGCCGTCATGTCCGTTTCTTCCCATGTCACCGTCTCCCTCGGAAAATACGTCATCGGAAAAATTTACGACCTTATCAGTCCCACCACAGCGTGGGTCGTTGTACTGGTGCTCGGCGTGCTCACCGTTCTGGCCTATCTTCTGATAAAAGCACTGGACCGGAAAACCTTTCCCGCTCTTTATTCGAAATCCCGTTAAAAAAGCTCCGGCCCAAAGGCCGGAGCTTTTTTCATAAGGTGATCCAATATCGCTGTTCGATTTTGCCGTTCACTTCGACTTCGTTCTCTAAAACGCCGCCGTTCTTTTGAATACTTTTCGCCGAGCCGACGTTCTCTTTGTCGCAAACCATCAAAACACGGAGAAACCCCATCTCCCGGCACTTTTCGAGCGCCAGACCGATCATTTTCGTGGCGATCCCTTTTCGCCGTTCCGAAGGACGAACGCCGTCGCCAATGTGTCCACCATCCAACAAAAGCCGCTCGTTGAGATAGTGGCGGATGTTCACCGCGCCGACCATCACGTTCCGTTCGGTATCGAGACAGAACCATGTCGTCGCCGGCACTCTGGTCTCGGTGATCCGGGTCTCTTCCCCGTTCACTTTGACCAGATAAGCGTTAAAATCTTCCAAATCCTCGCTTCTGATGGCCCAGGGAACGATTTTTTCGCCGGTGGCGATCCATTCCCGAAGCATATCGCGAATCTGTTCTTTATACTCATAAGAAGCCTTGACCAATTTCAGTTCCATAGTTTCTCCTTTCCAAAAACAGCCGCGGAAAATTCCGCGGCTCTTTTTTATCTCATATAATCAAATTCGATATCGAGAATGCTGACGGTGTCGCCTTCCTCGATTCCCATTTCCTCGAGCTTATCAATAATGCCCGAAAGGCGCAGGACCCGTTGGAAATATTGCAGGGATTCGTAGTCATCCAGATCGACGAAACCAAGGGCGTGCATAAGCCACGGCGCCTCGACGACGTAAATGCCGTCCTCGATATGAACGGTAAACTCCTGCTTCGTGGTGATTTCTTCCCGAACCGGCGCTTCCGCCTCATACCGAAGGACAGGCGGGAGCTTCGTAAGCTCGGTCTTGACGGCGTCCATCAGTTCCTTGACGCCTTCTCCGGTGGCCGCCGAGATCAGATAGGTCTCAAAGCCTTCCTCTTTGGCAAAGTTCTGGAATTCCTCGATCATTTCCTCGATGGCGGCGTCCGCCTTGTTGAGCGCTACGATCTGCGGGCGTTTCGCCAGTTCGGGGTTGAATTTTTCCAGTTCGGCGTTGATTTTTTTATAGTCTTCAATAGGATCCCGGTCCTCCATCGCGGAAATATCCACGATATGAAGAATGATGCGGCAACGTTCAACGTGGCGCAGAAAGTCGTGGCCAAGACCGATCCCTTCCGCCGCGCCTTCAATAAGACCCGGGATATCCGCCATGACGAAGGAGCTTCCCTCGTCCACACGGACAACGCCCAGAACCGGCGTCAGCGTGGTGAACGGATAGTTGGCGATCTCCGGCTTCGCCGCCGAAACAACGGAGATCAGCGTGCTTTTTCCGACGTTGGGGAAACCGACGAGACCGACGTCCGCCAAAAGCTTCAGTTCCAGCGTCACTTCCATTTCTTCGCCGGGATAGCCCGGTTTGGCAAACTTCGGGATCTGGCGGGTCGGCGTAGCGAAATGGCTGTTTCCCCAACCGCCTTTTCCGCCGCGGGCAACGATCTGCGGCTCTTTGTCCGAAATATCGGCTAAGATCCGTCCGCTTTCGGCGTCACGAATCAGCGTTCCCACCGGCACCTTGATCACAAGGTCGGGAGCCGCTTTTCCAAAGCAACGTTTAGCGCCGCCCGGTTTTCCGTCCTCCGCCGTATAATTTTTCTTATATTTGAAATCAATAAGGCTCGAAATGTTGGTGTCGCCGACAAAAACGATGTTGCCGCCGTGACCGCCGTCACCACCGTCCGGACCGCCGGCGTTGATGAATTTTTCATGATGGAACGAAACAGCGCCGTTGCCGCCGCACCCGGCCTTGATCCGAATTTTCGCTGTATCTACAAACATAGGGGTTCCCTCCGTTTCTGTTTGTCTTTCGCTTGGGATGAAAGAAAAAGGGACGGATGATCCCGTCCCTTTTTTTCATTCGGGCAATTACTGCTCGACAGGATATACGCTGACCTTTTTGCGGTCCGCACCGAGACGCTCGAAACGAACGACGCCGTCCGTCAAAGCAAAGAGCGTATCATCGGAGCCTTTACCAACGTTCTCACCGGGATGAATGTGAGTTCCGCGCTGTCTTACAAGAATGTTTCCCGCAAGGACAAACTGACCGTCGGCTCTCTTTGCGCCAAGGCGTTTGGATTCCGAATCACGGCCGTTTTTGGTGGAGCCCATACCTTTTTTATGGGCGAAGAACTGCATACTAATTCTAAGCATGATTTTATACCTCCGTAATTATAAGGTTGATCGTGCCGGGAAAGTCCTCGGAAAGGTTTCCAAGCTGGAGACGAAGGGCCGACACAAAATGCCAGGCCGCCGGTCTCGGGCTCGGCGGAAGGATACATTCGATCGTATTGTTTTCCTCGTCCACATGGACGTCACAATGGATGCGAACCACTTCCGTAATTCCGTTGATGGCCATCTGTACAGCCGAACTTACCGAAGCACAGACAATGTCTTTTCCGCTTTCAGCATACCCCGCGTGTCCGCTGATGACGAACTTCTGGGGTTCTCCTTTTTTATAAAAGAATTCCGCGCGGATCATGGTTTTCAGCCTTCGATCGCTTTGATCACAAGTTTCGTATAGGGCTGACGATGACCAAGAGCACGTTTGCTGCCTTTTTTGGAGCGATAGGTGAACACATTGATCTTTTTGCCTTTGCCGTTTTTAGCGACGTCAGCGGTGACTTTAGCGCCTTCCACATAAGGAGCGCCTACTTTAAGGGTGTCGCCGCCAAGGACAAGAACCTTATCCAGGGTAACTTCTTCGCCTTCGTTGGCTTCGAGTTTTTCAACGTAAATGGTATCGTTTTCTTCAACACGATACTGTTTACCGCCGGTTTCGATTACTGCGTACATGATATTCCTTCTTTGTTTAAGACTCGCTGCGTGGTGGCGGCTTCCCTAAAAAAGGACGCACTTATAGAGCCAGTAGCATGCGGCAACGTTAATTATACCATAGCCTTTTCTGCCTGTCAAGTCCCTCAAAATGAAGGTTATCTGAAATTTTCGGTGGATTTATTTTCGGGAAGGAAAAGATAAAAAGAAAATCCGCATACAAAATGTCTATAATTTTGTATAAAGCAACCCGGAATTTCTATGCGATGAAGCCGAGATAACCCCAAAAAACAAACACCCGCATGATACGGTACAACGGCGTATAATGCGGGTAGATATGTTTTAGGGCTACAAGGAAGATATTACCCTGTATTGCTGCCGACAGGCAAGACAGGAATAAGGCGGCAAACGCGCTTTTTGATGCAAGGGACGATCAGGGAAAAGCGGGTAAGCCGATAATACAACCTCCGGTGACCTGCTCCAGTTCCTCTTCGGTCAGCTCTGCGAGCTTCTTGTTCAAGGTTTCAGCCGAAAGAACCCATCTTCTCCCCAGTATTCATTCCATGAATTGCCGCCGGTTACCTGCTCCAGTTCTTCTTCGGTCAGCTCCGCAAGCTTTTTATTCAAGGCTTCAACTTCCTCTTTGAGGGCATTCAGTTCTTCTTTCGTTTTCATGGGGGTATCTCCTTTCAGATTTTGATTTTATTTCCTAATACGTTGTAAAACGGAAATGTTACAGCTTTGGCAAGATTTTTTCCCTTGCAGTTCTTTATACGAAGCATTACGAAAAAAGGCTACAAGTTTTACAATTTTTTTGCAAGGCTATTATACCACATTGTCAATGGCCTGTATAGCCCTTTCACATATATAATGTATTAGCTCACTCAAAGGAGTGGCATTTTTATTCTGTAGCCTATATCAACTATAACCACCGAAAGCTCTGAAGTGGGCGGGTATGCGAAATAGCCTCCTTTTATAAAAAATCCACCGAAAATTTGGGATAACCAAACGAAAAAATCCCCATTCTTCTGGAAAAATTCCGTGCTTCCCTTATGCTTTTCCCAATCGCCGAACAAAGATTTTTTTCTCCTCCGCCGCTTGTCACTCCTACCCTTTTATGTTATACTATTATATTATCTTATTTCCAATGGAGGCCGCAATGAAGGCTGCATTTTTCACCCTCGGCTGTAAGGTCAACCAATACGAAACGCAAATCATGGAACAGGAATTCGCCAAGGCCGGTTTCGAAATCGTCACAACGGACGAAATGGCCGACGTTTACGTCGTCAATTCCTGCACCGTCACCGGCGTCGGCGACAAAAAATCCCGCCAGATGCTCCGCCATTTCCGGCGGCAGAATCCAAACGCCGTCATCGCTCTCTCCGGCTGTTATCCCCAGGCGTTTCCCGAGGAGGCTTCCGCCCTTTTAGAAGCTGACGTGGTCATCGGCAGTGCTGACCGAAGCGAGCTTCTGCCTTCCGTTCTCGACGCTCTTGACGGCAAACGGGTCGTCCATATCACGCCCCATCAGCCCGGCGAGCCTTTCGAGTCGATGCAGGCCGAAGGGATGCTCGACCGCACCCGTGCCTTTGTCAAAATCGAGGATGGCTGTGACAACCGCTGTTCCTACTGCATCATCCCGAAGGCCCGGGGACCCGTTCGTTCCAAACCGCCGAGGGACATTGAACGGGAACTGGAATTTCTCGTTTCCAAAGGCTATAACGAAGTGGTCCTTTCCGGCATCAACCTGCCGTTTTACGGCAAAGATCTCGGCCTTACACTGACCGACGCCGTGGAGCTTGCCTGCGAGATCGTGCCCCGTGTCCGTCTCGGTTCGCTGGAACCGGAACTGCTCAAACGTTCCGACGTGGAGCGCTTCGCCAAGCTGGAAAGCTTCTGTCCCCAGTTCCACCTTTCTCTCCAAAGCGGCTGTGACAAGACCTTAGCCGCCATGCGCCGCCGCTATAACACCGATATGTACCGGGAAGTGGTCAAAAACATCCGGGAATTCTTCCCGGATGGTGCCCTCACCACCGACGTCATCGTCGGTTTCCCCGGTGAGACGGAGGAGGATTTCGAGGAAAGCTGCCGCTTTATCGAAGAGATCCGTTTTGCCAAAGTCCATATTTTCCCCTATTCCCGCCGAAGCGGCACCGACGCCGATTTGATGCCCGACCAGGTCCCGAACAAGGTGAAAACGGAACGTTGCGCCCGGATGGAAGAACGGGCCAACAAAATCCGGCAGGAATTCCTTTCCGCCCAGGTCGGTAAAACCGAGGAAGTTCTCATCGAGTCGGAGATCCATAACGGCATGATGCAAGGCTATACCAAAAACTATACGCCCGTCGTCATTCCCGCTGTCAAATCTCTGCTTTGCACCGTGCAAGAAGTCCTCGTCACCGGTGTCGCCGACGATTCCTGTGTCGGCCGTATCAAAAATCCTCCGGTGGGTTATGACCCGCTCGGGATGTTCGGAGAATAAACCATGAATCCGCTTTTTCAGCTTTTCTTTTCCTTCTGCAAAATCGGCGTGCTCATGTTCGGAGGCGGCTACGCCATGCTTCCGGTTCTTGAGCACGAGGTCGTCGATCAACGAAAATGGCTGACCTCGGAAGAGATTTTGGACCTCTACGCTCTGGCTCAATGCACCCCCGGCGTCATCGCCGTCAACACCGCCACCAAAACCGGCTATAAAGTCAAAGGGATCCCCGGCGCTCTTTTTGCCACCGTCGGCGTCATCGCGCCCTCGTTTTTCATCATCCTTTTTCTTTCATCCGTACTCGAAAGTCTTTCCACCATCGCGGCTGTCCAAAAAATGCTCGCCGGGATCCGGATCGCCTCCTGCGCCATGATGATCAATACGCTCTTAAAGCTCGGCAAAGCCGGGATCCGCGACTGGATCGGCGGCGCGATCTTCGCGCTCGCGCTGATCGGTTCCTTCGTTTTTGACCTCTCTCCGGTGTGGCTCGTGCTGTTTGCCATTTTCGCCGGCATCATTACCGTCCGGTTGAAAGGGGGCAAAAACCGTGCTTGATCTCTTTTTCATGTGCTGGGAATTTTTCAAAGCCGGTCTTTTCGCCATTGGCGGCGGCCTTGTGACCCTTCCGTTCTATAACGACATGGCCGCGAAATACGGCTGGTTCACCCTGCAGGAAATCGCCGACATGATCGCCATTTCCGACGCCACCCCCGGTCCCTTCGGGATCAACATGGCGACCTTCGCCGGAAACAAGGCTCATGGCCTCATCGGTTCGGTCCTTGGCGTTTTCAGCATCGTACTGCCGAGCTTTGTCATCATCATCCTTGTCTCCCGTTTTCTCGACAAGTTCAGCGAGAACCCCACCGTCAAAGCCGCCTTTACTGGCCTTCGTCCGGCGGTCTGCGCTTTGGTCCTCCATGCCTGGTATTCCATCGCTAAAGTTTCCATTTTCGATCCCGGCGCTTTGGAAAACGGCGGCTCTCTTCTCTCTTTTTTCCGGCCGCTTCCGCTTTTGTTTTTTGTGCTTTTTCTTCTCGGTTCGCACAATTTCAAAAAGATTCCTCCGGTCGTCTGGATCGGGATCGGCGCTCTCTGCGGCCTTCTTTTCCTTTAAGTAAGCCACTTTTCGGCCCTGTAAAAAATCTTCAAAAAAAATTGAAAAAACTGTTGACAAAGCTCCCGTTCTCGTGTATAATAATCAACGTTGACCGCACAGAACGGTTATGTGGCCCGGTAGTTCAGCTGGTTAGAACGCTAGCCTGTCACGCTAGAGGTCGTGGGTTCGAGCCCCATCCGGGTCGCCACTTTGCTGATGTAGCTCAGTAGGTAGAGCACATCCTTGGTAAGGATGAGGTCACCCGTTCGAATCGGGTTATCAGCTCCATCAAGCCGCTTTTTAAGCGGCTTTTTGCTATTATAACGATATTTTTCCTTTGCCATTCCGGAGGTATTCCCCTTTCCTCCCCAATGGCTTTTTTGTTATCTTCCCTTTCTTTTATTTTTGGGTGATTCTTTTCTCTTACCGCCCAAAAACCGTCTTTTTTCCCCATCCTTTGTCCAAAGCGCCAAAAAATCCCGGTTTTCCTTTGTGCGTTTCGCCATCTGCCATCCTCTTGATAAAATCGTCTCTCCCCGTTACAATGCAGATACCATTGTTTGAGGAGGTACAATATGGAAAAACATTATTCTGTTCACTATCGGGTCAACCGCCGCCGGGTACGGGATCCTCTGCTCGGAAAATATAGCGCCTATGGCATTTCCGGACGTGACCACACCGGGGAGATCTGGCGTCTTTCGAAAGCGTTCGGCGACCGGCTTTTTGCCGCCAGAATCGCTTTCCTGCTCAATAAAAATCAGGTTTCCCTGGTTCACGCCGATGACGTTGTGGCCGATCTGCTCTTCGGCGGAACCCTTCTGCCGTAAAAAAAGCCTCCCGGTGGGATGGCGACGTCATATAAGGATGTTTTTTTACAAAGAAAAGCCCGCCGAAGAAATATTTCTTCGGCGGGTTATTTCTTTTAGCTCGACAAATCGGAATTTGTCGGTGCGACTCCCTACCGTTTAGAAATGTAATCACCTGAACAAATCCCGGTTTGTCTGCGCCAATAACGAGCATCGGATTTTGCCTTACAAAATCCAAATCTGAAAAACGTCCTTATTACACGCCGGCTGAGGCTTTTTTCTTATTCTTTTATTGCCGCGATCTTTCCCAGTTCCTCTTCTTCCAGGACCCGGTAGGCCACTTTGCCGACCAGCGTCTTCGGAAGTTGACCCCTGAACTCGATATCGTAGGGCATGGCGTATTTGGCGATGTTCTTCCGGCAATAGGCCAAAAGTTCCTGCTTCTTTTCTTCGCTCGGAACAAGGCCCGGTTTCAGCATAACGAAAGCTTTGACCTTCTGGATTTTGATCTCGTCCGGAATTCCGATGACACAGCTCATCTGGACGTATTCGTGGGCGTCCAGAATATTTTCCAACTGTGAGGGATAGACGTTATAGCCGCTCGTGACGATCATTCTCTTGAGCCGCTGGCGGAAATAAATGAAGCCGTCGTCGTCCATATAGCCGAGGTCCCCGGTATGGAGCCACGTTTTTCCGTCCTCGTGGACCCGAAGCGTATCCGCCGTCTCCTCGGGATGGTTCATGTAACCGATCATCAGCGTCGGCCCGGTGAGACAGATCTCGCCCTCTTCCCCATAGGGAAGCTCTTCCGTCGTGCCGGGTTTGACGATGGTATAATACGTATCCGGGAACGGCTGACCGATACTGCCCTCTTTATACATGTGGACCGGCGTCAGACAACTGGCTGTGACACATTCCGTAAGACCGTAACCTTCCCGGACGGGAACTTTGGCGTTGTGGTCATAAAGGAACGTATCGATCCGTTTTTTGAGCTCTACCGAAAGGGAATCGCCGCCGCTGAACACGCCTTTCAGGCAGGAAAGATCGACGCCGTCCATTACTTTCTGGCGGATCAACGCCTCAAAAAGGGTCGGCACACCGGCAATCACGTTGCAGCGATATTTTTTAATGAGCTTCGCGTAGTTTTCCGGTGTAAAACGGGGTACCAGAATACAGCGGAAACCGTTCATCAATCCCGCGTGAACGCTGACACCAAGTCCGAATCCGTGAAAAAGAGGCATGACCGTCAGCATGGTGTCACCAAGCCAGAACATGGGCATTTCCTGGATAAGCTGCGTTCCCAAAGCGTTGAAATTATAGTTGGAAAGCAGAATTCCTTTGGTGGTACCGGTGGTACCGCCGCTGTAAAGAATGACCGCCGGGTCATCCTTTTTCCGTTCCACCCGATATTTCCAATGATAATGCCGTCCCACGTCCATAAAATAATTCCAGCGGGTCACCGGCGCGTCCTTCGGGATCTTCGCGATCTTCCGTCCCTCGGTCAGCATATAGCCGGCCCGGATGGGTTTGGAAAGTTCGTCCTTGATGCTGGCCACAATGATATTGGAAAGATTGACCCGCTCCCGGATGGCCTCAAATTTGTGATAGAACTGATCCAGCGTCAACGCCATGATGCTTTCGGATTCTTTCAAATAGAACTCGATCTCATTCTCGCTGGAAAGCGGGTGGATCATATTGGCCACCGCCCCCACCACGTTGATGGCGTAAAACATGATAATCGCCTGCGGGCAGTTCGGCATGCAGATGGTGATGCGGTCACCGGGACGGATCCCCACCGCTTTCAAAGCCCTCGCGCAGATCTGCACGTAGGAGGCGAATTTTTTATAGGTGGTCTTTTTCCCCATAAAGACGTAAGCGACTAGATCCGGATGTTCGTTCGCGACCTTTTCCACCGCGTCCCACATCGAACAGGTCGGATAGCTCATATGAAACGGAACATCGCCGTAATTGTTGAGCCATGGGGTCCTTGTTTCTTTCATAGACAGGATTTCCTTTCTCAGTAGTCCACCGGTTCGCTGATCGGTCGATCCAATAGTTCCGGATGACTGAACAGTTTGCGGGCCAAAGCGACGCTTCGGCTGTAATAAAAGCCGTCGGCGATGCGCTCGTCCACGGTGATACCAAGTTCCAGCGCTTCCCGCACCTCACAGCTTCCGTCCATCTGATAGAACGGCATCGGCTTTTTCTGACCGACCACCACGAAGAACGAGTTGGTCCCCCAGTTGGCCAGATGGTGATAGCTGGCGTTCAGCTTGATGCTGCCGAGGTTCGAGACAAAAATACTGGAAAAATAGGGGTCCTCTTTCGCCAGGGATTGCGGATACCAGCCGTGATAATCCAGCCACGAGAGGAAGTTCATCGCGCCGGCCAGGATCGGACGGGGCATTTTGACCAGATCGTCGATGATATCGGTGGTATCGTCCTTTTTATGCTCCTTGCGGACGCTGGTGCAGATCTTTTCCACCTGGGAATGGATCTGCTCGATGGCGGGAACATCGCTTTCCGGATCGACCTTCAAAATGGCGATAGCTTCCTCACTTTTATCATCAAAGGTTTTTTTCACAATGAAAGAAATGGAAAAGTCGTCGCGCTGATAAAGGCGCCGTCCGTCATAAAAGCGGTTCATTCGCGGACGCAGAACGAACATTTTCATCAGCGCCGCGCAGATCACGTGGAAAAACGTATATTTGAACGCCGGGTTTTCGGCGTTTTTCTTGGCGATATACTCGTTGATGGCCGTCAGATCGACCACTTCGTTGAGGACCGCTTCGTTGTCCGCCCGGTTGGGCATGATGTACGGAAAAAGGCCGTGCATGGAATCAATGTTGCCGACCCATTTGGCGTCCTTTCTGTCTTTGGACAAAAAAATCTCCCCTTTCCTCTTTTCTCTGAAAAGTCGCCCCCAGTATAGCATTTTTTCTGCCAACGGTCAACTTTTTCGAGCCATTTCAACCAAAAAGACCGGAATTCCCCATGAAATTCCGGTCTTTTTGCTTTTATTCCGTTGTTTCGCCTTTCTGTTCGGCGTAATAGCGTTTCGCGCCCGCGTGGAACGACCCGACTTTTGTCGTTTGCGCCGTATCCAGATGGATTTCCGTTCCTTTGACGTGCCCGGAAATCAGCTCGTCCAGATTGGAAAAAAGAGTCGAAACGACGGTGTAGGCGCTGTCGTTGGAAAGGTCGCTCCGGCAGACCAGAAGCACGTCGATGCAGACCGTCGAAGTCGTGGCGCTCGTTCCGTAAATTTCGCTCCGGATCACGCCGTCGCTGAAAAACGGACATTTTTTCTTCAAAGAAGAAGCGGTCGCCGCCGTGATCGGAAGAAAACGCACCGCCCGGGTGTCGTTGTATTCCAGGATACTGGAACTCGGCAGCGAGGAAACGACGAAGGCCGCGTCCAGATTTCCGGCGGAAAGCGCCTGCGACGCTTCGGAAAACGTCTGGAATCGGACCGTGATCTGGTCATAGCTGACGCCGCAGGCCTCTAAGATCTGCCGCGCGGCGGCTTCTGTCGCCGTGCCCGATTCCCCAACAGCCACTGTCTTTCCCACAAGGTCCGCTACGGTCTGGATCTCGCTGTCGGCGTTGACCACGATCTGCACCGTTTCGCTGTAAAGGTTGGCCAAAACGGAAATTCCCTTCTGTTTGTCCTCTTCATAAAGCTCCTTGCCGTTCAGCGCGTAGTACAGAATATCGTTCTGCACAAAAGCGAGGTCCGCGTCGCCGCGGACGAGCATCTCGATATTTTCCACGGAGCCCTTGGTGGAAATAACGTTGGTGGTGGAGCCGAGATATTTATCCCAGATCGCCGCCATATAGGTACCGAGGCTATAATAGGTCCCGCCGCTTTTCCCCGTCGGGAACATATAATTTTCTTGTGTCTCCTGTTTTTTGCCGGATGAGCACGCCGTGAGCATCAGACAGAGCGCCAAAAGCGCCGCCAGGACTTTTTTCATTTTCATTCCGTTTCTCCCTGCCCTTTTTGGTAACTAAGATAAAGCGCCGCGAAAAATTCTTTGGGAAGGGACCTTGCGAGAGCCCGGAATTCCCGCTCCATATCCTTGTCGGAAAGCCCGGTCAGCAGTTTCGCCGTGATGTAGGCGACCACGTCTTTTTTATCCATATCCTTGATCTGGTTGAGCTTCGCGTTCAGCGTCTTCGCCGTGCCGACTTCCTCTTCGACCCGTTTCCAACCGTCGTTTTCAAAAGGCTCAAAAGCCTTTTCCACTTCTTTTCCGAACCCTTCCGCCGAATAGACCGTCAGCGGATCGACGCCGTAGATCTCGGCGGCGGCTTCGCCGGAAAGCAGCGCGCATTCTGTCTTCATCCGCCCGAACCGCTGTTTCGTCGCTTCGGCAAAGGCCTTGACCGCGAGACTTTTATAAAACTGATTCCGCTCGCTCACCGGAACGATCCCTGTTTTATAAAGAACGTTGGCGAACCAACCGTTGGCCGCTTTGGCCAGTTTTTCCGCTTCTCCCCGCTCGAAGGTATAGCTTTTTCCATCGTAGTTGCCAAAGCTTTTCATCGTGTCGTTATAACCGAGCACGATATTTCTGGCCGCCGTCTTGGGATCGAACCGCATGGACGGTCCCAGATCGAAGCTCGGCTTGATGACCCGAACCGGGTAATCGGTCTGATATTTGGCCTCAAGGCCGCTGGCCTTGAGACCCACCCCGATAATCTCCTCGGCGCCGAGATCCAGCGCCAGATTGACGGGAAAATTGTCGCTGTAGCCACCGTCCACGTACTTTTTGCCGGAAACGACTTTCGGCTCCATGGAGGGGAACACCGTGGAGGACGCCAGAAGATAGTCGTCCATCATCCCGTAAGGAATGTCATCCAGCGTGAACGGCGTCGCCTTCATCGAAGGATATTCCGTCGTCATAATGCCGACGGCGATCCCGCTTTCCCGGACAAGCTTTTCCGAAAGTGTCCCGGACAGCAATTTGTTGAGCGGAAAAGGATCCATTTTTACTTTGACCATATCTTCGGCCAGATCGCCCATGATTCCTTTGAGGGAGGCGGCGATGCTGTCGCTCAGCGTACTCTCCGCCAGCTTAGTGGGCGTGCGCTCGATGATATCCTCCGTCGTGATCGATTGCCACATGGCAAGAGCGGCGTCAAAATCCCCCTGTGCCATCAGCGTGGCGTTGAGCGCGCCCACCGAGGAACCGGTCACGATCTGATAGTCGATCCCCAGTTCCCGGATCGCCTTCCAAAAGCCCATCTGATAAGCGCCCTTGGCGCCGCCTCCGGCAAGAACAATGGCTCTTCTCATAGCATAGCCTCCCTTTTTCGTTAACTGCTTCTATTGTATTATACTTTTATGAACTTTTCAAGAACCGGGCCGTTCTTTCGGCGAAAAATCCTCTTTTTCGCCTTTTTTCTATTTTATTTTATAATACTTTATAGTATATAAATTGTCATTTATCTCACAAACGTGGCATATGGACGCTCTTTTTTCTCTTTTCCATAAAAGCACTTTACAATTTCCCGATAACATAGTATGATAGGACTATCAATTATTCAGGAGGAACTATCCATGATCAAAATCGACATTAAAAGCTTCGGTTCCATGACTTTTGAGCTTGATCCCGAAGCCGCACCGAAAACCGTTGAAAACTTTCTGAACCTTGTCAACAAAAGCTTCTACGATGGTCTTACCTTCCACCGCATCATCAAAGGCTTTATGATCCAGGGCGGTGACCCCAAGGGCAACGGCACCGGTGGCTGCAAACCGGAGATCGTCGGCGAATTCAAATCCAATGGCTTTGACAACCCCATCAGCCACAAACGCGGCGTCATCTCCATGGCCCGTACTTCCGACCCGAACTCCGCTTCCTGCCAGTTCTTCATCGTCCATGAGGACAGCGACTTCCTCGACGGCGACTATGCCGCTTTCGGCCACATGGTCGATGGCTTCGATGTTCTGGACGCCATCGCCGCCATTCCGACCTATCCGGACGACAGCCCGAGCAAAAAAGTCGTCATCAAAAAGATTTCCGTCGTTGACTGATGAAATCGTGGAACCTGAAACCGACGCTGACCGCCTCGGCGATCCTTCTCGGCTTTTATGTCGTCTGCCTGGCCGGAACGCTTCTGCTTCCCGCCGGTACCGCTGACGCTGTCCGTGTCGTTTTGTTGGAGTGGGGCGCGTTTCCCCTACTCTGCGCCATCACCGGTGGCGTTGTCGCCCAAAAAAGCGGTTTTATGCCCCTTTACGGCCTTCTGTCCGGTCTTCTGTTCCTGCCGTTCCTTTTCCTCTGTTTCGAGGAAAAAAATCCCTACGTCATTCTGATGTACGTGATTTTCGGCTACGTCGGAACGCTTCTCGGCACCTTCCTTTTCAAAAAGGAAGTCCGCCGCATTGAAAACGGCGAAAAAGAGGAACACAAAAAGCCTCTTTTGCTTCGTCTTTTCGACCGGCACAATCTGGATCAATATAAATAAGCGCAAAAAATCCTGCCGTCACCGGCAGGATTTTTTTCTATTCTCCCAATAATCCGCTTTTTCCTCATCCGGATAAATCCACTCACCGGAACCGCCTTCCCGTGAGGAACGATAAAGGGCGATCAGCTTTTCTTTTTCCGAATTGTCCCCTTGGCAAAGGCGTTGCACCGCTTCGAACTCTATCTTGTTTACGCAAGGATACGGAAGCCCCTCTTCCCAGGATTTCTGAATATACCTTTCCCGAATTTCTTTCGTTCTTTTTTCGTTCTCCTCATACCGCCGGATAAAAGAAATGAACCGTTCTTCCCGTTCTTCGCTTTCTTTTTCCTCCCGCTTTTGCTCCCTTTCTTTTCTCTTATTTACTGCGAAACCTCCCATAAACTGACCTCCTTTTTGTTTAGCGTAGCACATTATTTTATCAAAATCAATATTTATTGCTAAATATTTAGTTATAAATATCTTCATAAGTGAAGCTATTCTCTCCAAAATAAAGAGGAGGTGATAGCTATGAGTGTTGATTATAGATTTATCGGAAAACGTATTCAACAAAAACGGAAAGAAAAGAAATGGACGCAAGAGCAATTAGCTGAAAAGCTCGGTGTCACCGTCGGCTATGTCAGCCAACTGGAACGAGGCATAACAAAAATCAATCTGGACCGTCTTTCCGAAATCGGCACCCTGTTGGAAACGGAACTTTCCTATTTTATCACCGGCACCGTTAGCGGACAGAATTCCTATTTGCACGACGAACTGACCGAAAAAATCGCCCACTTAAATCCCAACCAACGGAAAATGGTCGCCGAAATCATCGACAGCATCCTAAAAAATGAGCCTTAAAAAAATCCTGCCGTCACCGGCAGGATTTTTTTAATAGATTACTTCATCGAATATAGCCGCTATTGCCCGATACCATTCGTTTTCAAGCTCCATTGAATTTTCATCTTGGAACAGTTTCCCGATTCCTTTACTGATTGCCTTAATTCCCGCTTTGCCGATTCCCACTGCGGCACTACCTATTGCGAAACCTACTCCTGCCGCGCCTCCATGCAAAATCCCCGCTGCTGTTCCGATAGCTCCGGAACCATCAAAGATTTTTTTACTTGCCAAACTCTCATTTTTCATATTTTTACTGGTGCCAAAAGAATAAATATCAACAATACAGGTTTTCCCAACATCTTTTTTATAAATACAGAATTTATAGTAATCATACAAATGCTCCGGATTAACTAAAGCGATACAAGTTTCTTCTTTAGCGAAAAGTCCGCCCCCTCCCAAAGTTGCGGAAACTACACGTGCGGGAATTCCATACTCTTCTATTTTTGCATTCAACGCTTCGGTGATCGCATCATAGCTGACTTCTGAACCATTCATATAGCGTACGCTATCTCTTATGGCTTCCATCTTTTTTCTATTGACATATTCCATACCCTAATCTCCTTTTCAGATTCGTTAGTACAATATTACAATACCATAGTATTTTTATTTTGTCAATTAAAAACATACAATAGTATTGTATTATTTTTAAGGTGTGGTGTCTTTTATGTTAAATCAACGAATCCGTGAATTACGGATCGCGAAAAATATTAGTCAGGTGGAGTTAGCTAAAGCTCTCGGTGTTACCAAACAGAGTGTCTCCAACTGGGAAAATGACAACATTCAGCCTTCTATTGATATGTTGATTAAAATGGCTCAATATTTTGGCGTTACAACCGACTATTTACTTGCTTTGGATAATCGGCATTTTTTAGAAGTATCTGATCTTTCCATGGAAAAAGTCAGCCACCTTCGACAAATCATTTTGGATATGAAACCATAAGCACAAAAAATCCTGCCGTCACCGGCAGGATTTTTTTATAATATTTTTTCCGCGATCACAATGGTATAGGGGTTGGAATGGTCTTTCGCTCCGGTTTCCGAAAAGCCGTTTTTCTTCCAAAAAGCTTCGCTCTGCGGGTTCCCTTCCACCCAGCCGAGCCGCACGCTTTGAAAGCCGTCCGCTTTAAGAAAATCGAAAAGCTCCGTCACGATCTTCGTCCCGAGCCCCGCTCCCTGTTTTGCTTTTTCCACCATGAAAAAGCCGAGGAACGCCACCTCCGGCTTCGGAAAACCGGAAATGAAATCCATGACGGCGACTAGCTTTTCGCCGTCGAAATAGCCGACGTAATATTTATCCTCATAGGTCTTTCCCGGCGGCAGCGCCGCCATATCCTCCCGGATATGTTCCTCCGTCACAAAGGGCGGACAATGCTCATAGAAAAGCCCGTTTTCCCGGCAAAGGGCAAAAACCGCCGGAATATCTTCGTCGGAAAGCGTCCGCACCGAATAACTTTCCGAAAATTTTGAAACGTCCATCTTAGAACACCAGCCGGATCGCCGAAGGAAGATTTTCGATCGTCGTTCCGTTTTCTCCCTGCTCAAATTCCCCGTCGAGGCTCCACCCGCTCACCGGATTTTTCCGAAGCAGGAGCTTCTGTGTCGAGAAAAACTCGATCTCCTCGCAATCCTCCAACTTTTGCGTCGTCAGCGCCTTAAGAATATGAGAAAGCTGCGTGGCGTTTTCCGGATTTTTGACCAGCATGACCTCAAAACAGCCGTCGTTCATGTCCACAAGGTCTTTGGAGATCGAAAGAACACCGCCGAGGGACGTGGAATTGCTGATGGCACCGAAAATATAATTTCCCTCATAGATCGTCCCGTTTGCTTCGAGCGAAACGTATTCCGGGTGAAGTTTCGTAAGCTCCATACCGCCTTCCAATACGTAAGCCAGATGGCCGATGACGTTTTTCACGTTCTGCGGTGTGGAATAACTGGCTTTGGTAAAAGCGCCGAAGGACGCCACATAGGTAAAACTCCGTCCTCCGAAGGAACCGGCGTCAATAGTATGAACACTTCCCTTGCCGATGGCTTCCGCCGCCGTCAGAATATCGGAAGAAAGCCCAAGACTGGCGGCAAAATCGTTGGTACTGCCGCAGGGAATGTAGCCGATGTCCCGGTTGGCCCCTTGGATGTTGCCGGAAACGACCTCGTTGAAGGTGCCGTCGCCGCCACAGGCTACGACCAAATCGAAATCTTTCCCGTATTCTTCGGCCCAACGCTCGGCGTCGCCCCGTTTCGTCGTCAGCATGGTGAAAACGTCATAGCCGTTTTCCGTCAGAATGGACGTCACTTTCGCGATATAATAATGGGCCAGCCGAAGACCGGACACCGGGTTAATGATCAGAAGCAGTTTCTTTTGCATACCGTCTCACGCTTTCTCAGACTTTTTTGACGAACCGGTGGGAACATTTGGGGCAGCAAATTTCCACTTTGCCCCGTCCTCTCGGAATACGGATCTTCTGTCCGCAGTTGGGACAGCGAAAATGTTTATAGGTCTTCCGTTCTTCCCATTCGCATTTAATGTTGCCCCAGAGGTTTTTGAGTTTCCAGACCAATTCCATGAATTTCCGGTTTTCCCTCTGTCGGGCCGGAAGATTTTTGGAAAGCATACGGAAAAGCGCGAAGCCGTAAAAGCCGAGGGAAAGAAGATAGAGCGGCCAGAAACGGGTGATAACGTAGGGGATGTTGATAACAAATCCCGCTCCGATCAAAGCGAGCGATAATCCGTCCATGCCGTTTCGTCCCAGCATAAACTGCCGCAATTTTTGAAGGATCATAAAAATCTCCTCTCTTTTTGTTCTGCTTTCGATTTTACCATAATTTTCCCGTCCTTTGATGAACGAACGGTTAATTTTTAAGGTTTCCTTAATCTTTTCTCTTTCGGTGTTTTTTGCCGGAACTCTATGCTATAATGGAGAAAAAGCGAAGGGAGGCGTGCTTTTTGAAAAAAATCGGCTTGTTTTTTCTTTCCGTTCTCCTTGTTTTCAGTCTCTGCGGCTGTGGAAACGTGCTTTTTGTTCAAAAAGCTGACGTTTCGTCCGAAATCTATTCTGAACGGGAAATCTCCTCGGCGATGAATGTTGCCCTTTGGAATTTCTTCCGTGGCTTCGACGGCTGTTCCATGAAAACAATCCGCTATGCCGGCGACGAAAAATGCGGTGCCTCTTCTGAATGGGCCGCTCGCCAGGGAGCCGATGAAGCCATCATCCTTTTGTCCGACTTTGTCGTCGGACCCAAAAGCGACGGTTCTTTAAGCCCCTTTTCTTCCCATACCAACTGGCAATGGATCCTCGTGCGAAAACATGGCGGCCCGTGGAAACTGGCCACCTGCGGATACGGCTGAAAATACAAACGACCACCGGGAACCGCCCCGGTGGTCGTTTTTTACGTTCCGTGCTGATCAGTTCATGACAATATCCAGGGATTTCAAAACGTCGTTGCCGTTCCCGACGCTGATTTTTTCCCAGTCCTCTTTTGTCCCGTCATAGGAAATTTTTCTAACGGAAATTCCGTCATAAAAAACATAATCGTCAATGGTTTCCAAACTGGCGGGAAGTTTCAGCTCCGCAATGCTGTAAGGCAGACTCATGGTCCCGATCTCTTTCAGTCCCTCCGGCAGAACGACCGTATACGTTCCCTCCGTGCGCCCGTAAAACAAATGTGCGCCGATTCTTTCCACACCGTCCGGAACGGTCAGTTCCTTTCCCGCGATGCCGTCCGGCCACGCCAGCAAAAGCTTTCCGTCCCTGGTGAGAAGCAGACCGTCTTCCGATTTATAATTCAAATTCTCTTTGTCCACTATGATCTCCTTCAGGTCAAAGGTGGAGAAAAACGTTTCCTCGGGAATTTCGGTCACGGAGGCGGGAATGGTCACTTTTTGAATCCCGTGAATGACATTAAAGCATTCGGCGGAAATTTTTTCCACCCCGTCGGGAACAACAAATTCACCGGCATACTCCCCGTCGGGCGCGATCATCCGCAATTCTTTTTTATCCTTTGTATAGATTGCGTGGTTTTCCGAACAATACGTTTCGTTCCCCTCGGCCACCAGAAAATCGGAAAGGAAATAGCAGTTGGTAAAAGCCCTCTCTCCCAGATACCGCAGGGTGGACGGCAGAGAAACAACGCCGCCGCTTTTTACCGCGGAATGGAACGCATCATCCCCAATATATTCCAGACCTTCCGGAAAAACAAGGTCTTTCGGCTCCCAGAGAAGCGTATTGTAAAAGGCTCTGGCCCCCACATACCGCAGCGAAGAAGGAATCGTAATGGTCCGAAGCTCCCAGTCATAGTCAAAGGCGGAGCAGTCGATCACTTCCACACTGTCCGGCAGACGGACTTCCTTCAGACAGCCATAGTTAAAAAAGGCGTAAGCACCCACCGAAGTGATTTTGTCATCCAACGTGACCGTCAGGATCTGATCCTTATACGGTTCCCATTCCGGCGCTTCGTTGATGTAGTCTCTCATCGGGCCTTCTCCGTGGATGGAAAGGGTGCCGGTTTTTGAATCGAAATCCCAGGTGAGTTCATCGCTCTCCACCCTATCGGGTTCAAAATTCTCCGGTGTTTTCTCCGGTTCCAAAGCCGTTTCCGGTTCCTCGTCCTCCACCGTTTCCTGCGGCTCTTTCCCGGTTGGTACGTCCTCTGTCCCGGACTTCGTATCATTGCCGCAAGCGACCAGCGTAAGGCAGATCGTGAGAGACAAAAGAAGCGCAAGCCATTTTCTCATTGAAATCACTCCTCCTTTAATTCATAGATAAAGCGTATAAAAATCACCGGTGGCCAACCGATCGTTTTTCATGTCCTCCAAAAGGACCGGAACCGACGTCGGTCCTTTGACCACGACGCCTTTGGCACCTAATTCCAGCGCCGGAACGATATCGGTATTATAGCGGTCGCCGACGGAAAGAAGCTCGTCCGGCCGGATGGAAAGCCCGTCGATCAGCGACACCATGACCTCTTTTTTAGAAAAGATCCCCTCGCAGGGAGACCGATCCGAACAGAGCACCCGCTCAAAAAGCGTCGGCACAAGGCCGATCTTGTCCAGAATTTTCTCAATATTGCGATAGGTGTTGCTCGAAAGCAGATAGATCGGCGCCAAGTCGGAAAATTCCCGCAAAACCGTCTCCGGAACGGCCTTTTCTTTTTGGATCCCGCTGGGGTCAAAATATTTCTCCCTAAAATCCACCCAAACCTTTTTCGGCACGCCGATGCGGTAGAAAAGATCGGTGGCGGATTTTGCCTTTTCGGAAGGCTCTCTCGTCACGCCGTTTTCGGCCAAAAACGCCGCCGCTTCTTCCTCGGTTTTATGAAAATAATCTTTCAAAAACCGGATCTCAATGTCGTAATATACCTTGGCGATATCCGCCAGATCATAAAGGGTGCCGTCCAGATCAAAAATAATCGCTTTTACGTCCATCTCAGATTTTTGTCAATCCTTGCGGCAGCGCGTCATCCACCGCCGGATCCTCCACTCCCTCAAAATAAATGGTCTCCATGCACTTTTTGCACCAACCGGCCAACTTGAAGCCGTCGTTTTTCTGGAAACAATAGTCGTTGAGCTTAAAGATCCAGAAAACGAACATGGCCGCCAGAAGCTCCTCCCGGTCCACATAGCGGGAAAAATAGTCCATCATCGTCTCATAAAGCTCTTTGTTGAGCCCATCGGGGAACTCCCGAAGCTCAATGATGAACGGAATGGCGAACTCAAAAGCCCATGGCCCCAGAACGCCCATGGGATCAATGGCGATGACGCTTTCGTCCCAACAGAGGATGTTCCTCTTATGAAGGTCCCGGTGCAGATAGTATTTTGGGGCGTGCTCAAAATACCGTTCCCAGATAAGCCTTGCCTTTTTCTCCATCGAAAAACGGAACCGATCCTCATAGCCGGAATTTCTGGCCGCTTTGCTGTAATCGTCAAACTCGCCCATAATGGTCGGCACCGGCTTTTCTTCCTCGATTTTTGCCTCCGGAATGCGATGAGCATCGACAAAATCGAAAAATTTTCGCAAAACTTCGTTTTTTGGATCAAATTTCACCTGAAAACCGGGCTTGATCATTTTGAGCACCATCATATTCATCCCGGTGTCATAATCGAGCATCGGTGCCATGATCCCCGGATCGGCATAGTGGTAATAGACCCATTCCTTGTGGAACCGCCAGTCGGAAGGCGTGAACTTGATGATGATATCGCCGAATTTTTTGGAACAGGCCTCATAGACGATGTTGCCCTCGGTCTGGGAATTGATAAAATAGCTGGTCAGTTCATAGGTTTCGGCCAGTTTTTCCATGGTTCTCTGGACCGAACCGATCCACTCGCCGATCCCCTCGGTGCCGTCGGCGGAAAGGTAATAATTGACGATCCCCAACGTCCGCTCGTTCTGCGGCTTCACGACGGTTTCCTCATAAAGGGTCCCGAAATCCGCCAGTTCCTTTTCCGTTAAAAGCTCGCCCTGATGGGGAAAGTCCGAAAGCGAAGCCGTCTCCGCTTCGGAAAAAAGCTTCAAAAACTCTTTTTCCCCGTCAAAACGCTCCCAAAGCTTCGGGAACCGAAAGCCATAGGGCGCCGTCGCCGTTTTTTCGTCCGTCTCGGTAAAAACAAAATCCCGCTCGTCCAAAAGCCGGAAGATCCGGTCATACACTTCGCCAAAAGCCATCGGACAGACCGCTTTTGTCACCACAAGCTTTTCGCAGGCAAAATTTTCCGCCACATAGGAAAGACCGTCGGCCAGCGAGCCGACGACGATTGGAGCGTTAAACCGCTTTTCCAAAAGTGAAGCCTCGTTCTTTCCGGTAAGAAGCGCCACCGCGTCCACGCTTTTCGTCTTGCGGCAGGCGTCCATGACGTAATCCACCACCAAACGGTTCCCGCTTTCCCGAAAAGCCAATGGTCCGTCTTCTTTTCCTGCCAGGACAAGGATCACGTTCTTTACGTATTCTTTCCTCAAGGTCTGTCGCCTCATTTCCTTGGGTTTCTTTCTCTATTTTAATACTTTTTATTCCTTTATACAAGCAAAAATTCCCCAAAACTCTTGCAATTTTCCCTTTGCCGTGCTATACTTTATCCCATTAAAAATAAATATTTCAGGCGAAGTTCACAGGAAAAAGCCCCCGCTTGCCGAAGGAATAACACTCTCAGGCGTTCCCTTACGGAATAAAGACTGTGAACGGATGAAACTCTGGAGAAGTTCGCCAAGCGCGAATGCCGAAGGGGCAAAGCCGAAAACGGCTAATCTCTCAGGCAAAAGGACAGATGCTGATCAAACAAAGGCTTTGGCCTTTGTCTTTTGCTGTGTACTGGCGAAATCTCCGAAAAAGGGGTTTTCGCCTTTTTTATTTATCCACAAGGAGGCGTGCGCTTATGTCCGATTTCTTACAGAAAATAGCGGAAGTCAATGACGTTGTCAATGGGTTTGTCTGGGTCAAAGTCGGCCTTTTCCTTCTCATCGGCACCGGAATCTTAACCACCGTTTTAACAAAATTCTTCCAATTCACCCATTTCGGACACTGGCTCAAAGCCACCGTTGGCGGCATTTTTTCCAAAGAGGCCAACGATAAATCCGACAGCAAGAATATTTCCCAGTTCCAGTCCCTTTGCACGGCGCTCGCCGCCACGGTAGGCACCGGTAACATCGTCGGTGTCGCCACCGCCATCGTCGCCGGCGGTGCCGGTTCGATCTTCTGGATGTGGGTGGCCGCCATTTTCGGCATGATGACCAACTATTCCGAAAACATTCTCGGCATTTTCTACCGCCGGAAAAACGAGCGTGGTGAATGGTGCGGCGGCGCCATGTACTACCTGCGGGACGGTCTCGGTTCCAAAAAGGGCATGAAAACCGTCGGCGCCGTTCTGGCCGCTCTTTTCTCCGTCTTTTGCGTCATCGCCTCTTTCGGCATCGGTAACCTTTCTCAGATGAACTCCATCGCCGTCAACGCGAAATCCGCTTTCGGCATCCCGAACTGGGTCATCGGTTCCGTTCTTCTGATCATTGCCGCTTTGGTCATCGTCGGCGGCATCAAGCGCATCGCTTCTGTCACCGAAAAAGTCGTTCCTTTCATGGTCATCGCCTATATCCTCGGCGCTCTTATAATCACCGTTTCCAATTTCACGGTGCTCGGTGACGTCATCGTCTCCATCTTTTCCCACGCTTTCGGCGTCAAAGCCGTTGCCGGCGGCTTCGCCGGAATCGTTGTCAAGGACGTCATCACCTGGGGCTGCAAGCGCGGCGTCTTTTCCAACGAAGCCGGCCTCGGTTCCTCCGTCATGGTCCACTCCTGTTCCAACGTCAAGGAACCGGTCCAGCAAGGTATGTGGGGCATTTTTGAGGTCTTTGCCGACACCATCGTCGTCTGCTCGCTGACGGCGTTCACCATTCTTTCCTCCGGTGTCGTCGATCTTGCCACCGGCCAGATCATCGCCACCGACGCTGCCGGCGCTCCGATCGAAGCCTCGGCGCTTGTCGGCGCGGCGTTTTCCACCGTCTTCGGTCACTTCGGCTATATTTTCATTGCTCTTGCCATTCTGCTTTTCGCTTTCTCCACCGTCCTCGGTTGGAGCGTCTATGGCACCAAGGCCTGGGAATATCTCTTCGGCACCAAAGCCACCATGATCTATAAAGTGATCTTCGTCGCCGCCATCTTCGTCGGTCCCCTCCTCACCTCGAGCCTCGCGTGGGATATCTCCGATACCTTTAACGGCCTTATGATGGTCCCGAACCTCATCGGCGTCGTCTCCCTCTGTCCCACCGTTTATAAGCTGACGGATAACTACGTTCGCCGGAATCTGAAAGGGGAGCACATCGAACCGATGCTTTCGGTCTTCAAAGAGATCAACGAGGAACACAGCCAATACGTGAAGAAATAAAGCCAAACGGGAAGTCCGACGACTTCCCGTTTTTTATCAGGAGAAAATTTTTCGTTTCATATGGACAGGAAAAGAAAAACGTGCTATAATAGAAAATACTTTCGGAGGCATAGCTCAGCTGGTTAGAGCGCTTGCTTCACACGCAAGAGGTCTGCGGTTCGAGTCCGCATGTCTCCACCAGAAAACGTCCTTTGCTTTCAGCAAAGGACGTTTTTTTATTTTTCCGGAAAGGAGATCTCCATGGAATCGGATAATTTCTATGTGGAGGACCTGCTCTCCTCCCTTTCACCGGAAACGACCATGACCCGCTACGCGCCGCTTTTTCCCCTTAAAGAGGACCTTTTGCGGGACCTTCAATCTCTTTCCGTCGTCTTTCGGGATGACGTGACCGAGGACGTTATGAAAGCGTTAGCCGAACGGTACGACGAAGCGACCCTTCGCCTTCTGTCCCGGTTTCTTCATCTTTATGACTTCGATCCCAAAAAGCTACGGGAAATCGCCGATCTCTCCGGAACAGAATCCTACGAGGTTCTTGCCGATCTTCTCCGTCTTCCGGGGGTGCGGTTGCTTCGGGCAAAACTTTACGCCGACAGCGGTATCACTCTGACGGAACTGGCACAGCGACCGACCGAAGAGATCCAAGAGGCCATCCGCCGCTATATCGAGGCCAATGACCGTCCGGAGATCGTCCCTTTCCCTAAGGAGATCCGCTGCCACAAGGCCGTTGCCCAAATGATCCTTCATCTCAAAAAATCCCCGCCCAAAGAGGACTTCGTCCCCTCTGACTAATTCACCGGAGGAATTCCTATGTTTCAAATCGCAAAATCCCGCGTTATCCTTATGATTTCCATTCTGCTCACGTTCGTTGTTTTCGTTGCCTGCGTTGGTTTCGGCGTCTATTCGCTGGCTCATATGCCCCACTACGATTCCGAAACCACCGCCACCATTTCCAAATTGGAATTTTCCCACACGGAAACGGACAGCGAAGGAAGCGACTTTGATATCTACGACGTTTACGTCTCCTATGAGATCGACGGCGTTTCCTATGAGGACGTCCGTTTCGACCAGTACAGCAGCAGTATGAAAGTCGGCGACACCGTGACCGTTCATTATAACGCCGCCGAACCGAGTGTTGTTTCTTCCGGTGGCGCCGTTCTGCTTCCGATTTTCCTCTTCGTTTTTGCGCTCGCGAGCCTTGTCGCCACCGCTTTTGAGGTCAAAATGCTGCTGACCGCGCGATAAAAGAAAAAAGAAGGTCTCCCTATGAAAGAAAAATCACGCTTTTTCCGGTTTCTTCTGGTTTTTGTCCTGTTTGCTTTGCTTCTTTCCGCCTGTTCCGAGGTTAAGATTCAAGAACTCCCTGAACCGGAACCGCCCCGTTGGGTAGAATTGCCCACCGAAGAATCTATGACGCAAAAGGAAACCAAACCGGAGCCGATCTCTGAACCGGAACCTGCTCCCTATCCGGAACCGGTTCCCGAACCCGAACCCGCTCCCGAACCGGAACCCGCTCCCGAACCCGAACCCGAACCCGAACCGGAACCGGTTCCCGAAGCGAAGCCGGAGGCCGAAGAAGTTCCTCCCACTGAGAAAACGGATGAACCGATCCTCGATTTCGTTCTCAACACCAACACGAAAAAATATCACGTACCGACCTGTTCCTCCGTCTCCGATATCAAAGACAAAAACAAGGCGTTCTACACCGGCACCGTTTCCGAGGTGGAAGCCATGGGGTACGTTACCTGCAAACGCTGTCACTGAAACAAAAAAAGCCAACCGCTTCGGTTGGCTTTTTTATTTTTTCTGACCTCAATCTCCATAGAAAAAGAGCGCCACTGTTCCCGGTCCCACGTGGGAACCGGTCACCGGTTCATACATCACCGGAAGCAATTTCCCGGTGAAGGCGTGTTCCTTCAGCTTTTCAAGCAGATAGGCAAGTCCCTCCTCGTTGTCCGCGTGAGCGATCCCCACCGGGGCGCTTTTGTCCGTCGCCATCTCGGAAAACTTTTCCGCCAGAGCATCCAACGCCTTTTTGAAGCCTCTTGTCTTTCCACACATCACGATCTGCCCGACCTCGTTACCTTTAAGGATCGGCTTGATACTGAGAATGTTGCCGACAAACGCCGCCGCCGAAGAAAGGCGACCGCCTTTTTTAAGATAGTTCAGATCCTCCACCGTAAAGAACTGGTGCATCCGCTTTTTCCCCGCCTGGATGGTGTCCACGATCTCCCAAAACGCTCTGCCCTTTTCGATCAAAGCCGCCGCGTCGAGCACCTGCATCCCTTCACCCAAACTGGCGGCGAAAGTATCAATGGTCGCGATCTCCGCACTGGGATATTTCTCCAAAAGCTCCTGCGCCGCTGTTTTCGCGCAAGCCGCCGTTCCGCTGATCCCGCCGGACATTCCGACGTAAAGGACGCTGTCCCCCGCTTGCAGGCAGGGCTCAAAAGCGTTAAGGAAAAGAGCCTCGTTGACCATGGAAGTTTTGATCTCGTCTCCGTTTCGCATCGCCTCATAAAAGGCTTTTCCGTCAAAATCCCGGTCTTCGGGATAATCGACCGCTTTCCCGTTTACTGTATAAGAAAACGGAAGGACGGTGATCTGATTTTTTTCAATCAGTTCATGGGGCAGGTTGGCCGAAGTATCGGTAAAAAGACGAATCATAGTTGCTCCTTTCCTGCGCGAAGAAAACCGGCATGCTCAAAAAGCGCCGGGAATTTTTTGCTTGTCTGCGCTCGGCTTATAGAAATAGCATACTCCACAAAACTCAAAAAAACAAGCCCGCAGAAAAAAATAGAGTCCGAAAAACGGACTCTACGAATCGTGGAATGGCCTATTATTTAGATTTTTTGATCTTAAAAGCGATGAAAACGATCAGTTCCGCCGGAACGAGCAGTAAAAAGAGCTGCCACCAGTTCTTATCAAAAAAACTCAAATAAATGAGCACAATAATGCTGGCCACCAAGGTCGCTACAATATAAAAATTCCGTTTTCCCTTTTTCCAGACGGAATTCAGCACCAGAAGCGTTACCAGCGTCACCGGAAGGGCAAAAATAAAGGTCAGCCACAGATTTTTCTCCAGGATCCAGCCAATGATAAAAATCAAAAGTGCCGCCGTCCAGATGCTCACCACCGAAAGCCACAGAATGGCGCTGCGGCTATAGGATCGCTGCGGCTGTTCCGCCACCGGCTCCCATTCCTCATGCTCGTCCAGGAGATAATCCACCGTCACCCCGAAAAGCTCGCTCATTTTTTTGAGCACGTAGGCGTCCGGAATGGCCTCGGCCCGTTCCCATTTGGAAACGCTTTTGTCCGAATAGCCGAGCTTTTCGCCCAACTGCGCCTGCGTCATATCGTTCTTCTGGCGCAAATGGATAATGTTGCTCGCTGTGATGTATTTGAGGTCCCCCATCGGCGGCACCTCCTTTCTTCAGAATGATTGACCGATCAGCGCCACGAACTGACCGGTTCGGAACAAAGCTCCTCGCTCAGGTGGGAAACGTCGTTTTCCATCAAAATCTCCCAATGGTCCTCATCGCTGAACCGGACCCGATAGACCCCGGTGTTTCCGCTCCATTCCACCTTTTGCATTTCTTCCCTCGGAACCCCGGAAAGGATCTGCCAAAGGTTCAGAATGGCGCCGCCATGGGTGGCGATCCCAACGGTCTTTCCCTCGTTCTCCCGAACGACTTTCCGAAGACCGGCCCAGGTCCTTTTTGCCACGTCGTCCATGCTTTCGCCGTTCGGCGCCGCAAAGTTCTGAATTTCCTCGAACCACCGGCGGCGTGTTTCTCCGGTCATTTCCGCCACCGGATGATCCTCCAGATCGCCCATAAAAATCTCGAGGAAAGCGTCCTCGATCTCGATGGGAGCGTGGGACCCTTCGTTCATGGCGTCGGCGGTCTTTCTGGCCCGCAAAAGATGGGTGGAATAAATTTTATCGAAAGAAATGTCCCGCATCCGAACGGCCAATGCGTCCAACTGCTTTTGTCCCTTCTCCGAAACATCATAATCCGTCCAACCGGCAAACGTCGCTTTTTTGTTGGCCATCGTCTCACAATGGCGCACCAGATAAACGTCAACCACGGAAATCACCTCTTTTTTTGTAAAAAAAGTCCGGCGATAGCGCCGGACTTGGATTTTTCAGGAAAAACTCAATAGTCCTCTTCCACTTCACGGCCAAGGGCGCGCATGACTTTATCATAAGCGGCTTTGGTGTTGAAATCGAAGCAGACCATATAGACTTCCTCAATGCAGGTATCCTGTTCCAGATATTCCAGAATGGTGTTGATGGCGATCTCCGCGGCTTTCGGAAGCGGGAAGCGATAGGCACCGGTGGAAATGGACGGGAACGCGACAGTGCGGCAGTTATACTCTACCGCAAGGTCCAGGGATTTTTTATAGCATTGCCGAAGCAATTCTTCTTCGTTGGTAAGGCCGTTGTTCCAAAGGGGACCGACGGTGTGGATGATGTATTTGGCGTCCAGTTTGAAGCCGGGCGTGATGACCGCGTCACCGACTTTGCATCCGCCGATATTGCGGCAGCAGCTGATCAGCTCCGCGCCGGCCGCGCGATGGATCGCGCCATCGACGCCGTCACCGCCGAGAAGGTTGGTGCTGGCCGCGTTGACGATGGCGTCAACTTTCATATTTACGATATTGCCTTTTACAACAGAGAAGTTGGACATAAGATATCTTTCCTTTCTTTCAATCATCATCGAAATCAGGCGCGTCTGCTTCGGCGCTGATATTAAGCGTATTGATCGTTCTGCGCTTCATACGCTGTTCCTCAGAATTCTCGACAATAAAATTCTTGATCTCACGGGCGTGTTTTATGTTTTTCAGCAGAAGCTGGGGATGGGTCACATCCGCCGTGCGGCAGCTGATGGTACCCAGTCCGAAAAGCCTTCCCAAAAGCGACGTGGAAAGAACCGTATCCTGGATCTTATACATATAACAGTCGTTTTCTTCCTGGTTCAAAAGACCGGTATCGACCGTGATCTGTTCTTCCGTGATCGTGTATTTGGTAAAGGTGAACGGAAGGCCGAAAAGCAGCCAACGCTTTCTTTCTACATAAGCCATATAAAACCACCCTTTCCATTTTATTATATCATCTAAAAAATAAATATCAAGTTTTTTTCACATTATATCACGATTTTTCCGACAAGATTTATCAAAAAACATAAGGTCAGACCGCAGAAAAGCGGCACCGCCACCGAAAGCGCCGTCCATAAAAAACTTTTGGTTTCTTTCCGGATGGTAAAAAGCGTCGTGGCGCAGGGCCAGTGAAAAAGGAAGAACACCATGGTGCAAAGAGCGGTCAGCCGGGTGAAGCCATGCGCCTTAAAAAGAGCCGCTGTCGCCGCGAGATCCCCGATAGCCGAAAGCTCCCCGCCGGAATACCCCATCGCCATGATCGGAAGGGCGATCTCGTTGGCCGGGAACGAGAACAGAAAGCCGCAAAGCACCGTACCGTCCATCCCGAAAACCCGTCCCACCGGTTCCAAAAAGGTGATGATACGCCGCAAAATCGTCTCTCCCCCTACGGTAACGTTTCCGCAGAGCCAAAGAACAACGCCCGCCGGAACGGCCACCAGAACCGCTCTTCCCAGAACGACCAGCGTCCGGTCCAGCACCGAGCGCAAAATCACTTTGCCGATCCGGGGCACCCGGTACGGCGGCAATTCCAGCGTAAACCCCGCCGGTATTCCTTTCAAAACGGTGTGGGAAAGAAGCCACGAAACAAGGAAGGTCATCCCGACGCTGAGGGCGAAAAAGCCGCAGAGCAAAAGCGCCCCCAAAAGCGCCGACCCTTTCCCCACCGAAAAAAACATGGTGATCAGAGCGATCAGCGCCGGAAAACGCCCGTTACAGGGGATAAAACTGTTGGTCAGAATGGCGATGAGCCTCTCTCTCGGCGAATCAATAATGCGAGCACCGGTAACGCCAACGGCACCGCAGCCAAGTCCCATGCACATGGTCAGCGCCTGTTTCCCGCAGGTTTTTGCCGCCGCGAAACCCCGGTCCAGATTAAAAGCCACCCTCGGCAAGTAGCCGACATCCTCCAAAAGAGTGAAAAGCGGAAAAAAGATCGCCATCGGCGGCAGCATCACCGAAACGACCCAGCCTGTCACCTTCCATACGCCGTCCAACAGCAGGTTTTTCCAAAAATCCGGCAGTCCGGCCGCCGAAAGAGCGCTTTCCAGCCATTGTCCCACCTGCTCAAAGCCTCGGGAAAGCCATTGGCTCGGCGCGTTGGCGCCTTTCACCGTCAACCAGAAAAGGAAGAGGAACAAAAGAAACAGTACCGGAAGTCCCCAGATCTTTCCCGTCAGCACGGTGTCGATCCGGTCATCACGCAAAAAAGCCTTTTCTTTTCGGCTATCCACCGCCGAAAGGCAAAGTTCTTCCGCCCGAAGGGCCAGACAGGCGGAAATCGTGTCCGAAAAGGTTCGGGTCGTTTTTCCGTCCTCCTTCAAGATCCGTCTGGCTTTTCCAAGTGCTCCCATCAGTTCCGGATCGGCATTCATCGGACCAAACCGGTTTTCCAGACCGGAAATGAAGCCATGCTCATTTTCCAGAATTTTGAGCACCGGAAGGATCGTCGTCATCCGGTATTTTTTCCGTATCACAGGCCCGAGCACGTCCATGGCGTGCTCAACCGCTTTCGGGTACCGCACTGGAAGAAAAACCGTATGGAGCTTTCCGGCCGCCAGTTCCTCGATAGCCTTTGCCAGTTCCTCCAAGCCCTCTTTTTTTGTGGCGGAAGTTCCCACCACCGGAAGACCGGTATCCCGGGAAAGGGCCTCCAGATCGACCTTAATACCCTTTCGTGCCGCGTCATCCAGCATATTGACGCACAGAAGCGTTTTCGGCACCAATTGCGCCACCTGTAGCGCGAAAAGCAGGTTTCGCTCCAGGCAGCAGGCGTCGCAGACCACCACCGCGGCGTCCGGTTTTTCAAAGCAGAGTGTATCCCGTGTCACTTCCTCCTCCGCCGAATCGGCGGTCAGCGAATAGCTTCCCGGCAGATCCATAAGGCGGATCTTTTCCCGTCCGACCCGCCAAAAGCCTTCCGCCATTCCCACCGTCTTTCCCGACCAGTTTCCCGTATGCTGATGAAGCCCGGTCAGAGCGTTAAAAATCGTGCTTTTCCCAACGTTCGGGTTCCCCGCGAACACAACGGTCTTCGGCGTCACGGTTCCACCTCCACCCAAACGGTGACGGCGTCCTCTTTCCGAAGCGCCACCACCGATCCTCGAATTCGATAGGCTTTCGGATCCCCCAGCGGGCTTTTTCGCACGCAATCCACCGTCGTTCCCTCCAAAAGCCCGATATCCCGCAGCCGCTTTCGCAAATCACCCTCTGTTCGGAGCGTCGTGACCGTTCCTTTTTCTCCTTTTTCCATATCGCAAAGCGGAATTTCCCGCATAGGTCGTCTCTCCTTCACCGAAAAATGGGATTTCTCCATAATCAGCATACGGACTTTCCGCCTATGAGGTGCCAAAAGAAAATGTTTAAAATAATTTTACGATTTTTCTGCCCGAAAATGGTTTCAAAACCGTTTTTTCCTGCTATAATAAAACTATCCCCATAAAACAAAGGAGCGAATAATTATGGCTTTTTTTGATAAACTCAGCGATCTTGCCAAAACGGCGTCCGAAAAGACCAGCAACGCCATCGAGAGCGGCAAACTCCATGCCAAGATCAGCGCCGAGGAGCGCAACATCACCACCATCACCGCTAAAATCGGCGCCTACTATCTGTCCAAACTGGACGAGGGCGAAGAGCTGGACGAAAAAGTGATGAATATGTATCAGGGCATTCTGGACAGCCGTGCCGTTATTGAAGCCACTAAAGCCGATCTGGAGGTCCTGAACGGACCGAAAGCCTCGGAGGATGAAGCGGAAGAACCCTCCGAGGATAGTGGAGCCGAACAGAATCCCGAAACCGAGGCATAAAAAAAACGCTCCCTGCGGAGCGCTTTTTTATTGTGAATTATTCAACTTCAACAACTTCGGCTTCCGGAGCGTTTTTGCGGACGCTCTCGATACCGTTCTGGCAGGAAGTTTTGGCTTTATAACCCTCGGAGGCAAGAATAATCTCGCCGTTGCGGGCTTTCAGGCGGAAACGGAACTCGCCGGCTTTATCCGTGTACATCTCAAATTTCGGGCAGACAGCGGCGACGATCTCCTCAACGGTCTGGTCCTCAAAGTTGGCGGCTTCGGCGTTTTTACGAACGCTTTCAATGCCTTTCATGCAGGCTTCCTTCGTGGTGTAAACCTCGGAGCCGCCGATGATCTCGCCGTTTCCAGCCAGAAGATTAAAATGAAAACCGGTTTTGGTGGTTTTTACAGCAAATTTACCCATATTAAAAATTCCCCTTTCAAAGAAATCCTAAGACTTCGTCTTTTCTTTATCTTATCATCTTTCTTTTTGTTTTTCAACAAAAAAATCGCAAAAAATCCCTTTTTCTTCACAAAAAAGCCCCGGCAAAGCCGGGGCTTTTCTTTTTTCTTCTCAGTTGGTGTAGTTGTCGAAATAGCCCTGGACCAGAACGACCGGAGTGCCCTTATCGCCGGAACCGGAAGTCAGATCGCAAAGGGAACCGATAAGGTCGGTCAGCTGACGGGGCGTCGTGCCCTGGGAAGCCATGCTGCCTTTGAGGTCGCCCTCTTTGGCTTTGATGCTGGCGGAAATGGCGGCTTTCAGTTCCTCACCGGAGAGGTCTTTGAAGTCGTTATCGGCCAGATATTTGAGCTTGAGCTCATTGGGCGTACCGACAAGGCCGCTGGTGAAGAACGGAGAGACGACCGGGTCAGCCAGTTCCCAGATCTTGCCCTGCGGGTCTTTGAAGGCGCCGTCGCCATAGACCATAACTTCCACGTGCTTGCCGGTGGCTTCGAGGATCCGGCTCTGGATGTCCTCGACCAGTCCCTGCGCGTCACGGGGGAACAGTTTGATGCGGTCCTCGGTGGATTTGTTGGAACCGAGAAGGCCGTATTTCTCATTGTAGCCACTGCCGTTGACCGGCGCGTTCATGATGTCGTCGAGACCGAGAACGATCTTGGCGCCGGCGGCTTTCAGGATCCGTTTGGTGCGGGCACGGGTGTGGATATCGCAGCAGAGGACGCAGTCGGTATAGTCCAGAATGGCTTTCGCCTGGTTGGCGAAAACGATCTCGACCTCAGCGCCGCATTCTTTAACAAGGTTCTCATAATATTCGACGTAGTCCACGCCGGTGAACTGGTGTTTATTCTCGCCGAAAAGCTCACGGTATTTAGCAAGAGAAAGAACGTCGGAATAGGGGTTGACGCCGGCGGCATCGATCTTATCAAGGCTGATCATCTCGTTGCCGACTTCGTCGGACGGGTAGCTGAGCATCAGAACGACCTTCTTGCAGCCTTTTGCAATTCCGCGAAGGCAAATTGCAAAACGGTTCCGGGAAGTGATCGGGAAAATGACGCCGACGGTCTCGCCGCCGAATTTGGCGCGAACGTCGCTGGCGATGTCGTCAACGGTGCAATAGTTGCCCTGCGCGCGGGCAACGATGGACTCAGTAATCGAGATTACGTCTTTATCACGAAGGGCGAAACCTTCGCTTTTTGCCGCTTCCAACACGCTTTCGGTAACAATTACGCCAAGATCGTCCCCCTCACGAATGATCGGGCAGCGAATGCCGCGGGAAACGGTACCAACTCTTCTGGTGTTTTCTTCCATGGTTCAAAAGTCCTTTCTTCATCGGTTTCAATCCGTTCGATTTTGCAGGATTTTTCTTTTCTTCCTGCAAATTTCCATTGTCAGCCCTAAGCTCCGGCCAACAACAATACATAAAATATTTTACCCCGTTTCCTTTTGAATTGCAAGAATTTTTTGCGACTTTTCCATAAAAAATTTTTAAAAATTCTGTAAATTCGCCTTTTCCCCAAACCAAATTCCCGTTTTTCTATTGTCCGGCACCCCATGCCGCCGAAAAAAATAAAATGGACCGAAAGGACGAAAGTCCCTTTCAAATCTTCGGGGAGGTAAATTCATGGCAACATTCACCAACCAGGCGACGCTGTCCTATGGCGATACCGTCGTCAATTCCAACATTGTTACCGGCGAACTGCAGGAGGTCCTTTCGGCCAACAAAACCGCTTTGACCGACACCTACCGTGTCGGGGAACCCCAAACCTTCGCCATCAGTCTCATCAACAGCGGCGCGGTGCCGTTCAATGACGTCACCGCCACCGACGACCTCGGCGCCTATTCCTTCGGCACACCGGCGCAGACCCTTGTTCCGCTGGATTACGTGACCGGCACCGTCCGCTACTTCATCGACGGCGTCCTTCAGCCGACGCCCACCGTCACGGCGGAAAATCCGCTCACCGTCACCGGGATCACCGTTCCGGCCAACGGCAACGCCCTCATCCTCTACGAGGCCATCCCGAACCAATACGCGCCCCTGGGTCCCGGCGGTACAGTGACCAACACCGTTGACGTCACCGGAACCGGCTTCACCGCTTTCGCCGCCGAAGGCGCTGTCACCGCCGATCCCGGCGTGGATCTTTCCATCACAAAGGCGCTGGACCCGGTGGTCGTCTCCGAAAACGCCCCGCTCACCTACACCTTTACCATCCAGGACCGTGGCAGTACGCCGGCTGAGACCGGCGACGGGATCGTCGTCTCCGACACCTTCAATCCCCGTCTTCGCGATATCACGGTCACCCTGGACGGCGCGACGCTCACCGAAGGCGTCGATTACACCTATGACGAAGCCACCGGCGCCTTTTCCACCACCGCCGGACGGATCACCGTACCCGGCGCGACTTTCGCGCAGGGCGCCGACACCGGCGCTTATCTCACGACGCCCGGCGCTTCGACCCTCACCGTCACCGGCACCGTCATCTGACCGACGGACGCAAAAAGAGCCTTGCGGCTTTCGCAAGGCTCTTTTTATACTTCTAATCCGTATTTTGTGCCGTCTTCCCATTCGTTGAGGCCCAGCTCCTGTTTGGCTTTTGCCTGCTGCCAGGTCATGGGGACGGGATCTTCCGCCAGATAATCCATCAGCTTTTCAATACCCTCACGGGTGACGCTGCTGATCTCAAAAATCGGATCACACCCGGAATTCTTCATCCAGGTGCGCACCATTTCAACGTTGGCGTAAGGAGAATCGATCCGGGTGATGATCCCGATCATCGGACGGTTCGTCCAGCATTGGCAGTCGCACTCAAAAACGCTGAACGGCTCATCGGCCGCCATTAAAAGAGCGATGACATCCGCCTCAAAAGAAAAACACGCCAGTCCAACGCCGCAGCGTTTGGTTTCAGCGTATTCGCCGGGCGAGTCGATAATGACGTCATAGGCGTTGGTATATTGGGTTTTGTGGTAATGAAGCGCCTCGCCTTTAAGCGCCTGAGTCAGCGTCGTTTTGCCGGCTTCGCTTCGTCCCATCAGGATCATTTTTTTCATGGTTATACTTCCGTAATATCACAGACGGTGAATTTCAGTTTATAGCGAAAGAAATCCAAAACGCCCTCGAGGGCGCTGTAAACGTCGGAACGGCTTCCGAGGACAATGACGCAGCCGCTGAACCGGTCGAGAAAACCGACCTCGACGTTGCCGAATTTCGTTGCCATATCGGCGGCCACCACCGTAGCCTCGTTGGGTACGATGTGCAGGATCCCGATGGATTCCCCTGTATGATCCTCGCCGAAATGGGTCCCGATATGAAGACCGAGGTTTTCATAGACCCGCCGCTGGGAAGCGCCGATGACCTGCGCCAACACGATCTCCCTTCCGGGCACGTGGACGCTGACCAACCGAAGCTCCTTGTCTTTCAGCTCGTCATATTTTTTTTGATAGATCATCTCGAGGAACTGTTCCCTCGTCATCCGCTCTTCCATCGCCGTTATCTCTTCGTTACCGGGCAGACTACGTAGCCCATTACGTCATGGAAATAATCGACCACCTGCGTCAAAGCCGCCGTGACGTCCGCGATATCGCCGGTCACGATCATCGTGCCGGTGAACCGGTCGGCAAAGCCGAGATAGACGTCGCCGCTTTTAACGGCAATATCCGAAGCGATGACCGCCGATTCCGGCGGCGTCAGGTTCATAATGCCGATGGCGCAGGAGCCATAGTCGATGGAGGGGTTAAGGCCGAGCTTTTGATAGATGATCGGTGCCGGACCGCCGATGACGTGGGCAAAGGTGATCTCTTTGCCGGCAACCGTCTCTTGAACGATTCGGATCTGTTCATGTTCGCTCATCAAGCGACCCCCGCTTTCGTTGACAACTCTTACAAAAAAGGACAAATGGATAGACTTATCCAGTTAAGATTATCATACTACAAGATCACAAAAATGTCAACCGCTTTTAAAGCCTTCCCCCAAGGGGGAAGGCTTTTTGCGGTGCGGGAGCACCGGCGGCTTTGCCGCCTTCTGCCACCGTGTTTTACAGAAAGCGAAGGCCGTTTCTGACCGGACTCGTTCCGGTTAAACGGCCTTCGTCGATATCAGAAAGCACTCGGTTTAGATCAACACTCTTGTCCCCTTGGAGAAAGGGGACAGCGGTTGCGGGAGCAACCGCAGGGGTTTGA